>JBGAGZ010000047.1:0-39045 GCA_044226465.1 Burkholderiaceae bacterium
GAACCGCCGGCCGCGCCACCCCTTTCGACGAGGAGCCCGCATGACGCCCTTTTCCACCACCCGCCGCGCCGCGCTCGCCGCCGCCGCGGCCGCCACCTTGCTGGGCGGGCACGTCGCCCGGGCCCAGTCGGGCAAGGGCCTCATCGGCGTGTCCATGCCGACCAAGTCGACGGCGCGCTGGATCGCCGATGGCGACAACATGGTCAAGGCACTGAAGGACAAGGGCTACCAGGTCGACCTGCAGTTCGCCGACGACGACATTCCGAACCAGCTGGCGCAGATCGAGAACATGATCACCAAGAAGGCGCGGGTGCTGGTCATCGCCGCCATCGACGGCGGCACCCTGTCCGGCGTGCTGCAGAAGGCGGCCGACGCCGGCATCAAGGTGATCGCCTACGACCGGCTGATCAAGGGCACGAAGAACGTCGACTGTTACGCCACCTTCGACAACTTCCAGGTCGGCGTGCTGCAGGCCCGGGCCATCGTCGACAAGCTGGGGCTCGCGCAGGGCAAGGGGCCGTTCAACATCGAGCTGTTTGGCGGCTCGCCGGACGACAACAACGCCTACTTCTTCTACGACGGCGCGATGTCGGTGCTCAAGCCCTACCTGGACAGCGGCAAGCTGGTGGTGCGCAGCAAGCAGCTGGGCATCGCCAAGGTCGGCACCCTGCGCTGGGACGGTGCGGTGGCGCAGGCGCGAATGGACAACCTGCTGTCGGCCTACTATGGCAACGCGCGGGTCGACGCCGTGCTCTCGCCCTACGACGGCCTGTCGATCGGCATCCTGTCGTCGCTCAAGGGCGTGGGCTACGGCGGGCCGAAGCTGCCGCTGCCCGTGGTCACCGGCCAGGACGCCGAGCTGGCCTCGGTCAAGTCCATGCTGCGCGGCGAGCAGAGTGCCACCGTGTTCAAGGACACGCGCGAGCTGGCCAAGGTGGCCGCGGCCATGGCCGACGCCATGCTCGGCGGCCGGCAGGTCGAGGTCAACGACACCAAGACGTACCACAACGGCGTCAAGCTCGTGCCCGCCTACCTGCTCAAGCCCGTGAGCGTGGACTTGTCCAACTGGCAGGCCGTTCTGGTGGACAGCGGCTACTACCAGGCGTCGCAGTTCAAGTGAGCGCGAGCGCTGGGGCCCCCTTGCTGGAGATGCGCGGCATCACCAAACGCTTCGGCGGGGTGACGGCGCTGGCCGACGTGAACCTGGCCGTGCAGGGCGGCGAGATCCACGCGCTGGTGGGCGAGAACGGCGCCGGCAAGTCCACGCTGATGAAGGTGCTGAGCGGCGTGTTCCCGCACGGCGACCCCGAGGGCAGCATCCACCTCGACGGCCGCGAGTGCCGCTTCGCCGGCGTGGCCGACAGCGAGCGCGCCGGCATCGTCATCATCCACCAGGAGCTGGCCCTGGTGCCGCTGCTGTCGATCGCCGAGAACATCTTCCTCGGCAACGAGCCGGCGCGCGCCGGCGTGATCGATGCCTTCGCGGCCTTCGCGCAGGCTCGGGCCCTGCTGCGCCGCGTCGGCCTGGACAAGCGGCCCGGCACCCTGGTCGGCGAGCTCGGCGTCGGGCAGCAGCAGCTGGTGGAGATCGCCAAGGCCTTGTCCAAGCAGGTGCGGCTGCTGATCCTGGACGAGCCCACGGCCAGCCTGAACGAGACCGACAGCGCGGCTCTGCTCGAGCTGCTGCTCGGGCTGAAGGCGCAGGGCATCGCCTGCATCCTGATCTCGCACAAGCTGCACGAGATCGCCCAGGTGGCCGACCGCATCACGGTGATCCGCGACGGCAGCACGGTGGCCCATGTCGACTGCCGCGAGCGGCCGGCCGACGAGGGCGAGATCGTGCAGGCCATGGTGGGCCGCCGCCTGGCCGAGCGCTATCCGCGGCGCGCGCCGGCGCTGGGCGAGACGGTGTTCGAGATCGTCGACTGGCGGGTCCACCACCCCGAGCACCCCGGCCGGCTGGTGGTCAAGGGCGTGAGCCTGCACGCGCGCCGTGGCGAGATCGTCGGCATCGCCGGCCTGATGGGCGCCGGCCGCACCGAGCTGGCGATGAGCGTGTTCGGCCGCTCGTGGGGCCAGCGCATCAGCGGCCAGGTGCGGCTGCACGGGCGCGCGGTGGACGTGAGCACGGTGGGCCGGGCCATCGCCCACGGCATCGCCTACGTCACCGAAGACCGCAAAGGCTGCGGCCTCGTGCTGGACGAGGACCTGCGGTGCAACATCAGCCTGGCCCGGCTGGGCGCCGTGTCGCGCGCCGCGGTCATCGACGAAGGGCGCGAGCACCAGGTGGCCGAGGGCTACCGGCGCCAGCTGCACATCCGCTGCGCCGGCGTGTCGCAGCCGGTGGTCCACCTGTCGGGGGGCAACCAGCAGAAGGTGGTGCTGGCCAAGTGGCTGTTCACGGACCCCGAGGTGCTGATCCTGGACGAGCCCACACGTGGCATTGACGTGGGCGCCAAGTTCGAGATCTACGGCCTCGTCGCCGAGCTGGCCGCAGCAGGCAAGTGCGTGCTGGTGATCTCGTCCGAGATGCCTGAGCTGTTGGGCCTGTGCGACCGGATCTACGTGATGAACGAAGGGCGCTTCGTCGGCGAGTTCGCGGCCGCCGACGCCTCGCAGGAGAAGATCATGCACTGCATCGTCACCGCGGAGGCCGCCTGATGGCCGCGCCCGCCGGCGGCCCGGCCGGGGCCCTGAGAGCGGCCCTGGCCGCGCACCTGCGCGACTACGGCATGCTGGCTTCGCTGGCCGCGATCATGGTGCTGTTCCAGGTGCTGACCGACGGCACGCTGCTCGAGCCGCTGAACCTGACCAACCTGGTGCTGCAGAACAGCTGCATCGTCATCATGGCGCTGGGCATGCTGCTGGTCATCGTGGCCGGCCACATCGACCTGTCGGTGGGCTCGGTGGTCGGCTTCGTCGGCGCGCTGGCGGCGGTGCTGATGGTGCAGTGGGACTGGCCGGTGCTGCCGGCCACGCTGGCCTGCCTGGCCGCGGGCGCGGCCATCGGCGCGGCGCAGGGCTGGTTCGTCGCCTTCTGCCGCATCCCGTCGTTCATCGTCACGCTGGCCGGCATGCTGGTGTTCAAGGGCCTGAGCCTGGCGTTGCTGCAAGGCCAGTCGGTGGGGCCGTTCCCGCCCGTGTTCCAGCTGCTGAGCTCGGGCTTCGTGCCCGACGGCTGGCAGGGCGAGGCGCTGCACGGCGGCTCGCTGCTGGCCGGCATCGCGGCGGCGGCGGTGCTGCTCGCCGTGCAGTGGCGGCGCCGCGTGCGCTGCCTGCAGCACGGCATGGACGCCGAGCCGCTGCCGTTCTTCGTCGGCAAGGGCCTGCTGTTCGCTGCGGCGATCATCGCCTTCAGCTGGCGGCTGGCCTCGTACAAGGGCCTGCCGAACGTGCTGGTCGTGATGACGCTGCTGATGCTGTTCTACGACTTCGTCACCACCCGCACCACGGTCGGCCGGCGCCTGTATGCGCTGGGCGGCAACGAGAAGGCGGCCCGGCTGTCGGGCGTGAAGACGCAGTGGCTGGCCTTCGCCAGCTTCGTCAACATGGGCGTGCTGGCGGCCGTGGCAGGGCTGGTGTTCGCCGCCCGCTTGAACACCGCGACGCCCAAGGCCGGCCAGGGCTTCGAGCTGGACGTGATCGCCGCCTGCTTCATCGGCGGCGCCTCGGCGTCGGGCGGCGTGGGCAAGGTGCTGGGTGCGGTGATCGGCGCCTTCGTGATGGGGGTGATGAACAACGGCATGTCCATCCTCGGCATCGGCATCGACTACCAGCAGGTGATCAAGGGCCTGGTGCTGCTGGCGGCGGTGTTCTTCGACGTGCACAGCCGAGCGCGGCGCTGAGCGGGCGGGCCGCGGCGCCTGCCGCTAGGGAGCCGCGGCCCAGTCAAGGTGGACGACGCGCCAGCCTTCGGCCTTCAGCGCCCGCAGCAGCAGGGGCAGGGCCGCGGCGGTCTGCGCCTGCACGTCGTGCAGCAGCAAGATGCCGCCGCCGCTGGCACGCAGCCGCTGCACCAGGCGATCAGCCAGCACCTGGGGCGTCTGGTCTGGCAGCCAGTCGTCGATGCCGGCGTCGACCGACAGCACGGTGACCCGCTGCGCCTGCAGGGCGGTGAGCAGGGTCGGTGTTTCTTCGAGGAAGGGGAAGCGGTAGGCCGGGGCCTCGGTGCCGAAGACCTGCCGGTAGGCGGCTTGCATCGCGGCCAGGTCGGCCAGTTGCTCGGCGGCGGGCAGGGTGGCGAAGTGCGCGTGCTGGTGGCCGTGCATGCCCACCGTGTGCCCGAGCTCGCGCACCTGCCGGGCCAGCGCCGGTTCCCGCAGCAGCGGCTCTCCGTTCATGAAGAAGGTCGCCCGTACGCACTCCGCCTGCAAGGCCTTCAGCACGGCCGGCGTGGACGCCGGCGCGGGCCCGTCGTCGAAACTGAGCACCACCTCGCCGGCGGCCAGCGGCAGTGGCGCATGCTGCGCCGTGCCATAGGCCGCAGCGGCGCGCGGCAGCGTCAAGGTCCGCGCGGTGCCCAGTGCGTCGGGCCCGCAGCCGGCCGGCGCGCCGAGCGCCGCGCCGGCCAGGCCGGCCACGGCAAAGCTCAAGGTGGTGGCTCGCAGGCGCATGCCGCCGATGCTACGCGGGCCCGGCGGACCAGCGCAGGAGGCTGCCTTCGGCCAGCACCGGGCTGCGCCGGCCGTCGACGTCCAGGCACCAGCCCCGCAGCGCGCCCTCGGTGACCGTGGCGATGTAGTGCGCGCCTTCGCGCACGACCGCGCCGCGGGCCGCCATGCCGCCTTGTGCCGTGGGCACCACGAAGCCCGCGCTGGCGCCGTCGTCCAGCGCGAACACGCGCAGCGCCACGCCCTGCGCGTAGTCGTAGTCGGGCCGCTCTGTCTCGGTGCCCCAGGGCAGCACGGTGTTCGGCGCCACGTAAAGCGGCAGGCTGAGGAAGCCGTGCTCCTCGCGGTACCAGCGCCCGCCGGTGCGCACCTGGCCGTTCAGCAAATGCGTCCAGCGGCCCTCGGGCAGGTAGAACTCGACTTCGCCGCTGTCGGTGAAGACCGGCGCCACGAGCAGCGCGCCGCCGAGCTGGTACTGCCGGTCCAGCGTGGCACAGGCCGGGTCTTGCGGGTGCTCCAGCACCATCGAGCGCATCATCGGCACGCCGGTTTCGCAGGCCTCGATGGCCTGGGCGTAGAGGTAGGGCATCAGCTGGTGCTTGAGCCGGGTGAAGGCGCGCAGCACGTCGCAGCTTTCCTCGTCGACCAGCCAGGGCACCCGGTACGAGCTGCTGCCATGCAGCCGGCTGTGCGACGACAGCAGGCCGAACTGGATCCAGCGTTTGTAGACGGCCGGCGGCGGGTTGCCCTCGAAGCCGCCGATGTCGTGGCTCCAGAAGGCGAAGCCGCAGCTGGTGAGCGACAGGCCGCCGCGCAGGCTCTCGGCCATCGACTCGAAGTTGGACCAGCAGTCGCCGCCCCAGTGCACCGGGAAGCGCTGGCCCGACGCATACGTGGAGCGGGCGAAGACGACGGCCTCCTCCGGCCCGCGCACCTCTTGCAGCAGGCGGTAGACCGCCTCGTTGTAGCGCAGCGCGTAGAGGTTGTGCATCTCCACCGGGTCCGAGCCGTCGTGGTAGACCACGCCCTCGCTGGGGATGCGCTCGCCGAAGTCGGTCTTGAAGCAGTCCACGCCTTCAGCCAGCAGCCGGCGCAGGTGGCCCTGGTACCAGGCCACGGCCGCCGGGTTGGTGAAGTCGACGATGGCCATGCCGGGCTGCCACAGGTCGGTCTGCCAGGTGAGCCCGTTCGGCCGCTTGAGGAAGTAGCCCTCGCGCGCGCCCTCGGCGAACAGCGGCGACTTCTGCGCCACGTAGGGGTTGATCCAGAGGCTGACCTTGAGCCCGCGCGCGTGCAGCCGTGCCAGCATGCCCGCGGGGTCGGGGAAGCCGCGGCGGTCCCATTCGAAATCGCACCACTGGAATTCGCGCATCCAGAAGCAGTCGAAGTGGAACACCGACAGCGGCAGCTCGCGCCGCTTCATCTCGTCGATGAAATGCGTGGCCGTGGCCTCGTCGTACTGGGTGGTGAACGAGGTCGTCATCCACAGGCCGAAGGTCCAGGCCGGGGGCAGGGCGGCGCGGCCGGTCAGCGCGGTGAGGCGCCGCAGCACGTCCTTCTGGGTCGGGCCGGCGATCACGCAGTAGGCCAGGCTCTCGCCCTCGCGGCTGAACTGCACGCGGGCGGTCTTCTCGGAGGCGACCTCAAACGAGACCGGCCCGGCCTCGTCGACCAGCACGCCATAGCCGCGGCTGGTGAGGTAGAAGGGCACGCTCTTGTAGGCCTGCTCGCAGGCGGTGCCGCCGTCCTTGTTGGTGTTCTCGACGACCTGGCCGTTCTTGACCCACGGCGTGAAGCGCTCGCCCAGGCCGTAGACGTATTCGCCCACCGACAGCGTGAGTTGCTCGTGCAGGTGCGGGCCTTTGCCGGCCTCGCCGCCGGCGCCTTGCAGGTAGCCCAGGCTGCGCCAGTCGCTTCGCGTCAGCACCCGCGCGCCCTCGCGGAAGGTGAGCTGCCAGCCCTCACCCTTGCGCACGTCCACCGACAGCGCGCCGCTGGTCAGCGTGGCATGGGTGGGCGTCTCTTCCACGTGCACGGCCGGCCGCGACGCGCCGGGCATTGGCACGTGCAGCCGCGGCGGCTGCGAGGCGCTGAAATGCTCGACGCTGACCCGAACCACGCCTTCAAGCGGCGAGCTCAGTGTCACGGTCAGCGTGGGGCCCTGCAGGGTGTCGCCCCGGTGCTTGATCGGCCGCGTGGTGGCCAGCACCACCAGGCGGTCGTCGCGAACCTCGACTGCGTAGGCCTCGGCGGCGTAGTGCGCCGAAACCCCGGGCTGCAGCAGCCACTGCCCGTCGGTGAACTTCATGAAACTGTCCAAACCCTTGTGTTGCCCTGTCGACCTGCCCGGTGCCCCACGCTGGCGCGTGTCGCGGCCCGAGCCCACTTCCGGCGTCGCCTCCGCTGATTTATGGTTAAATCAACTTGAGCTTCGTCACGTCGAAACCAGGGTGGAGCATAGTCGATCTGCCGCCCGCCGGGGCGGCGGCGTGTGTTCGCTCGCCGTGACCGCGTGCACACCGGCCGACCCATCCAGCAACACCCGGTGACGCGAGGATGGCGCCGCCCGCGCATTGGCCTCACAATCATCGCGTCGAAAACCGGTGCCCCGACGGCCGCGGTGCGGCAGCGGGGGATTCACGAGATGAGCGATTTTTCAGGTTGGATCTGGCCTCTGGTGGCCGTGGTGATCGGGCTCGCGCTCGGCATGGTGCTGGGTGCGGTGAAGCTGCGCCGCGGGCGCGGCGCCGCCAGCGGCAGCGCGCGCGACACCGACCTGGGCCCGGCGTCTGTGCTGACCGCCGGCGCCGCTCCTGGCGCCGATACGGGCGCTGCCGGCAGCGGCACGCCGCAGCAGCGCCTGCTCGAGCGCCTGCGTGCGGCCAACCTGCAGCTGTCGGCCCAGCTCAAGTCGGTGGCCGAAGCCAACTCGCGGCAGATGCAAGAGCGCGAACAGGAGCGCCAGGCCGACCGGCTGCGCCACGAGCGCGACATGGAGGAGCTGCGCCAAGCCCATGCCGGCGAGCTCTCGCACCTGATGAACACCCTGGTCGAGCAGGTCGACACACTCAACAAGAACCACGCCGAGCAGTTGAAGGCGGTGGAGGGCGAGCTGGAGCGCCTGCGCCGCGGCGGTGGCAGCCCCTCGTCCGGCGCGGCGGTGTTCAGCAGTGGCGCGAGCGGCGTGACGCGGCCGATGCCCGTGGCGCCCAGCCAGGCGCCGGCCGCCCCGAACCCCGCCGCCGCGGCCGCGCCCGTTGCCGGCAACACCCGCAGCGGCGGCGCGACGGCCAGCGACTACTCGGTCACGTTGCCGATGGAGTCCTTCAGGGAAAGATAGGGCCCCACGCCCCCTCCCGGGGGCTGCCCCCCGAGGGGGCTGAGCCCGGACATGAAAGGTCCTGTGGACGTTTCATGCCTGGCGAAGGGGCGGGCCTCTGGCCCGCCGCGGTCGGCAAGACCGCGCAGCGGACCGGCCAAGCCGGATCCGCGCACGCCACTTGAAAGCGGCAGTTGCTGCGCAGTGCCGG
Organism: Burkholderiaceae bacterium; assembly: GCA_044226465.1. Classification (GTDB taxonomy): domain Bacteria; phylum Pseudomonadota; class Gammaproteobacteria; order Burkholderiales; family Burkholderiaceae_C; genus Ideonella. The sequence continues at coordinate 8,141 of JBGAGZ010000047.1, forward strand.
CAAAAGCAGTGCTGGCCCGCGGGGTCACTCCTGCCGAGCGATGGCCTCGGCGAGGGCGAGCAGGCGGTCGCGGGGCAGGGGGCCGACCAGGGCGTAGCCGGTGGCGCCTTCGACCCAGTAGAAAAGGCTCAGGCCCTGGACCGACTCGTAGCGGAAGGCCGCGGGTGCCGAGGCCGCCGACGTGCCGTTCACGGCCCGGCGCAGGTAGACGGTGACCCGCTGCCCCGCTGCGTCTTCGTACATCAGCTGCGCGCAAGGGCCGCTGCCCTCGGGCAGCAGGCGGCCGCCGACCAGGCGGAAGCCCTGGTCGCGCAGGTCGAACATCTTCACCGGCACGTCCAGCCGCTTGGTCAGCCAGCCGGACAGGTGCGCCTCTTGCGCGCGCTGCGCCGCCTCGTCGCCTTCCACCGCCACCTCGACCGGGTGGCGGCGCTCGGGCACGTAGACGGCGTGCGCCAGCGCGGCGAACCGCGGCCAGGGCTCGGCGGTGTCACCACCGCCCGCCGGCCGCTGCAGTGCCAGGCCGGCAGGCGCCTCGTGGCGCGCCCACCACCAGCCGCCAGCGCCCCCCGCCAGCGCCGTGGCCAGGGCCACCACGGCCGCGCTGGCCCACCAGGCCGCGCCGGGGCGCCCGCCCGCCAGCGAGGGCGCCAAGCCGCCGCCCGGTTCGGCGAACACCCGCTCGCGCCACACCGGCGGCAGCGGGTTGTCCAGCTCGGCGTCGAGCCGGCTGCGCAGTGCGTCGCGGTCGGCCGCCCACAGGCGCACGCGGGCGGCGTCCTCGGGGTGTTGCTGCAGCCAGGCCTGCACGCGCAGCGCGGTGGTCTCGTCCAGCTCGTGGTCCAGCCAGGCGCTCAGCAGCTCGTCGTCGGGGCGCAGGGGGTCATTCGTCGTCGTGTTCATCGCATCACACCACGCGCCGCAGGCTGCGCGACTGGTTGTCCGGCTGCGGCCGGGGGCTGCCGTCCAGCGCTGCCCGCATCGCCACCCGGGCGCGGGACAGGCGCGACATCACCGTGCCCACCGGCACGCCCAGCACCTCGGCGCATTCGGCATAGCTCAGCTGTTCCACACCCACCAGCAGCAGCACCTCGCGGTGGTCGCGCGACAGCCGCGCCAGCGCGGCCAGCAGGTCCATGCGCAGGCCGGCCTGCTCGCTGCTGTCGGGCCCCGTGGCCATGTCCTCCAGCTGCTCGGGCTCGACGAGCGTGAAGCGGCGCTCGCGGCGCAGCCGGTCGAGGTGGGCGTTGTGGGCGATCGACAGCAGCCAGACGCGGATGTCGCGCCGCTGGTCGAACTGGTGCCAATGGGTCAGCGCCCGCAGCACCGTGGCCTGCACCAGGTCGTCGGCCGCGTGCTCCTCGAAGCTCAGCGAGCGCGCGTAGCGCCGCAGACGCGGCAAGGCGTCGAGCAACTGCTGGCGGAAAGGGTCGGGGGCGCTCACCCAGGGTAGACGCGTGGCGGTGGCGGATTATTCCGCCATGCCGCCCCGGGCGAGAGCGGGGCGCGCCTACTTCAGCGCTTGGCGCAGGCGCTGCAGCCAGCCGGCCTTCCAGCCCGGGCGTGCCGTGGGCTCGCCGGTGCGGCGGGCCGGGCTGCGCGCCTCGAGCAGGCGCAGCGGCGGCCGGGCGCTCTCGCCGGGCCAGGCGTCGAGGCTTTGCAGGGGGCGCGCAGCGGTGGGGGTGCTCGTGATCATTAGTGTTTACCCGAATCGGCTTCGGATGAAACCAATGTAGTTCGCAGCAGATTTGCGTGCAATGCAACGATATGCACAACGAGTTTGCAAACTTGCACGGAAGGGCGATACTCGGCCCATGTCGGGCCTGGACTGGAGCGATCTGCGCTACGCGCTGGCCATCGGCCAGGGCGGCTCGCTGGCGGCCGCTGCGCGTCAGCTCGGCGTGAACCACACGACGGTGCTGCGCAGGCTGGATGCGCTGGAAGCGCGCCTCGGCGCCCGCTTGTTCGAACGCCAGCGCCAGGGCTACCAGCCCACCGAGGCCGGCGCGCTGCTGCTGGAGCAGGCGCGCCGCATGGCCGACCAGGCCGACGAGATCGAGCGCCGCGTGCTGGGCCGCGACCGCGAGCTGACCGGCCAGCTGCGCCTGACCACCGCCTTCGTGGTCATGGAGCACCTGCTGCCCGGCCCGCTGGCGGCCTTCGCGCGGGACTACCCCGGCATCGAGGTCGAGGTGATGGAGAACGCCTTCCTGGTCGACCTGGCCCGGCGCAGCGCAGAAAGCTCGACCAGCTGGTCGCAACGCCAGGCGGACGTCGCGCTGCGCCTGTCCAGCCAGGTGGCCGAGCACCTGGTCGGCCGCCCGCTGGGCGACGCGCCCTGCCGCGTCTACGCGCTGCGCGGCGCCCCCGGCCTGCCCCAGGGCCCGACGCCGCTGCCCGTGCTGATCAAGGACGCACCGTGGATCGCCTTCGAGCGCGATGCGCGCAGCCGCGTCTACGACCGCTGGATGCGCCAGCACCTGCTGCCCTCGCGGGTGAAGGTGCGCGTGGACATCTTCAACGCGGCGGCGGCCATGCTGCAGACCGGCATCGGCGTGGCGGTGCTGCCCTGCTTCATGGAGCGCAACCACCCGGAGCTGGTGGCCGTGTCCGAGGTGATCCCCGAGATGACGGTGCCGGTGTGGATGCTCACCCACCCCGACCTGCGCGACACCGCGCGCGTGCGCGTCTTCATGCAGCACGTGGGCGACGCGATCGGCGAGCGGCTGCGTGAATCCGCGCCCGCCTGACTTGATATACCGGGTGCCGCACCCACGTGCGGAAAATGAGTTCCACCGCCGACCCCGCCCACGTCCCTTGCGCCGCCTGTGGCGCCACCAACCGCTTGCCGGTGGCGCGCCTGGCCGACGACCCGGTTTGCGGCCGCTGCGGGGCCGAGCTGCTGCCGGGCCGCCCGGTCGAGCTGGGCGACGCCGACTTCGAGCGTGTCACCCTGGCCAGCCCGCTGCCGGTGGTGGTGGACTTCTGGGCGCCCTGGTGCGGCCCCTGCCGCCAGATGGCACCCCAGTTCGCACAGGCCGCGGCCCAGCTCAAGGGGCGTGCGCTGTTCGTCAAGGTGAACAGCGACGACAGCCCGCGTACCGCCGCCAAGTACAACATCCGCAGCATCCCGACCCTGGTCAAGCTGCGTGCCGGCCGCGAGGTGGACCGCGTCAGCGGGGCGATGCCGGCGGCCCAGGTGGCGGCGTGGGTGGCGCGCCCCTGAGCCTGAAGCTGGTCAGCAGGTCGCCCCACCACAGCGCCATCATGCGCACGAAGGCCACCGTGTCCTGACCGTGTCGCACCGGGTGGTCTGGCCGCAGCGCGGCCCAGCCCCGGTGTTCGACGCTGACCTGCGTGCCGCCCGATTCGGTGCGCTGGAAAAGCACCTCGACCTCGGTCGATTCGCCCGGCGCAAAGTTGGCCCCGCGCCAGCTGAACACCAGGCGGTGGGGTGGCTCCCACACCTGCACACGGCCGATCTCGCGCACTCGCTCGGCGCCGCCTGCGTCGTGCCAGGACTCGAAGACCCGCCCACCGACGCCTGGCTCCATGGCCATCAGCCCGCGGTCGCCCTCGGCGATGCGGTAGCGCTTGCCGCGCCGCCACCACAGGTCCATCTGCTCGGTGAACAGCGCGAAGGCCACGGCAGGCTCGACCGCCACGCCGACCATGGCCCGCGCGCGGTCGCCTGGCAGCGCAGCGCTGGGCGCGCTCATCGCCGCCTCTTGGACACGGCGGGCCGTGTCGCAGCCCGGGCCGGCGGGGCCGGCTTAGGCCGGGTCGTGGCCTCGGCGTGCGCCTTGAAGGCCGCCAATTGGTCGCCCCAGTAGGCTTCCAAGTCGTCGATCCAGTCGCGCAGCGGCGCGAAGCCGGCTGGCTCCAGCCGGTACAGGCGCACGCGCAAGTCGTGCTCCGGCTCATCGTCGTCGATCAGCCCCGCGTGGCGCAGCACGCGCAGATGGCGACTGAGGCCGGGTGGCGTCAAGTCGAGTGCTTCGGCCAGCTCGCCGGCGCGCAGCGGGCCGCGCCGCAGCAAGCGCACCACCGCGCGGCGCGTCGGGTCGGCCAGCGCGGTGAACGCGGTGTCGAGCGCGGCGTCTTCCGCCTTCATGCGCTCAGCCCCGGATGCGCTGGCTGATCCACCACATGTGGCCCTCGAAGTCGAGCGCGCCGTAGCTCCTATCCGCCCAGTAGTCGTCGCCGTAGTCGTGCACCGCCGGCTCGCTGATGATCCGCGCGCCGGCGGCGCGGGCGCGCTCGCAATGCGCGTCCACGTCGTCAACGTAGACCATCAGCGACTGCGTCACGCCGCCGGCGGTCATCGGGCTGATCATCTTGGTGCCGAAGCGCGCGATCTCGTCGCGCTCCTGGCCGACCATGATCAGCCCGCCGCCATACGTCAGCTCGCTGTGCTCGATGCGCCCTCCCTCGCCCTCGACTTTCAGCCGCACCTCGAAGCCGAAGGCCTCGCAGAGCCAGTCGATCGCCTTCGCGGCGTCGCGGTACGAGAGGCCGGACGAGATGCGCGGCCAGTCGGGCGGGGTGGGCTTCATCACGGCTCCTTGTAAGGGGTTGTTGAGCCATTCTGTTAATAGTTGACGATTTAGTCAACTAGCTGCGTTTTCCTCCAGCAGGGGCGCCTGTGCCGGCGGCGGGGCCACGCGGTCCTTCACCAGGCTGGCCAGCAGCACATCGACCAGCGTGCCGCCGTGGCCCTGCACGCCACCGCCAGCCACCAACACATCGGGCACCAGCCGCACGCCGGCGTTGGCCAGCGCCTGGGCCACCTGCACGACCGCGTAGTTGCCCGATTCCATCGAGTCGATCTTCTGGCGGATCACCGCGGCCTCGGCCTCGCCCACCGCCAGCGTCCTGCCGGCTTCGGCCTGGCCGGTCACGCGCGTCACCTCGGCATCGGCCGCGGCGTTGATCTTCTTGGCCTGGGCGGAACCATCGGCCGTCTTCACCGCGGCCTGCGCAGCGAACTCGGCGATCGCCACCTTGCGCTCGGCGTCCACCACCTGCGCCTGGGTCTTCGCGAGTGCCGTGGCCTGCTCGAGTTGCTGGCGCACCCCTTGCGCTTCCATCTGGGTGTTGAAGGTGACCTTCTCCTGCTCGGCGAGCTTCCTGTCGGTGAGCGTCTTCATCAAGTCCGCCGGCGGCACGATGTCGCCGATCAGCGTCTCGACGGCGCCGACGTCGTACTCCTTCAGCGCCCGCGCGATCGCCCCCTTGGCCTCGGCCTGGCGCTCACTGCGCTTCTTCAGGAAGTCGATCACGTCGGAGTTCTGCGCCGCATTGCGGAAGTAGTTGCCGATCGTGGGCTCGAGCACCTGGGTGACCAGCGCCTCCATGCTGCCGAAGCGCGCGATCACCTTGGGCGCATCGTTGCGGGGGATGTGGATGATCTGGCTCACATCGAGGTTGAAGGTGAAGCCGTCGGCCGAGCGCACGGTGATCGTCGACAGGTTCACGTCGAGCCTGTGCGCCTCGGTCTTGCCGGTGGCCCAGTTGAGCACCACGTTGGCGGTGGGCACCACGCGCACCTTGTGGGTGTAGGTGTTGATGGCGTACTTGCCCGGGTCGAGCACGTCGACCCAGACACCCTTCTCGCCGCGGCGCACCATGTTCGCGTGTCGGAACTCGGCGCCGGTGACATCGTGGCCAGGCTTGCCGACAAAGGCCACCACCACGCCGACCGAAGCGATCGGAACTTCGGTCATGTCGATGATTTCCACCGTCGCGAACATCGGGTTGATGAAGTAGCGCCCGGCCAGCAGCACCTGTTCCTGCAGGCCCTTGGTGCCGCCCGCGTCGACGAAGGCCTGTGGGTCCTGGTACAGGCTGTGCCCCGCGATTTCAGAGCCAGCGATCTCGCCGGTGGCCAGCGGCGCACCCTCGCGGGTGGTGACGATGCCGAGCTGGTTGTCGGGCACGTCCAGCACGCTGGCCAGCGTGACCTTGAACAGGCGCGGGTTGATCCGGTACTTGCCCTGCGGAATGATGCCCATCTGCGGGCCGCGCTGGCCGCCCTTGGCCATGAAGGCCTGAGCGTCCTGGAACGAGTCGCAGTCGACGCGACGGCCGATCACGCGGCCGCCCGACAGCGGTGCGCCGTCGCGCGCCTCGACGATGCCGATCTTGCCTGGCTCGATCACCGTCATCGGCTCGAGCGCGATGGTGAACAGCAGCGTGTTGACGCGCCACGAACCCGGCGGCACGACGGTCATCTGCACGCCGCGCTGGCCGCCATGGGCCAGGAAGGCACGCGCGTCCTGGAACGAGTCGCAGTCGACGTGGCGCGCGACGACGCGGCCGTCGGGCAACGGCAGCCCGTCGCACGCCTCGACCACGCCGATGTGCCCATCGGGCACGACGGTGAACTTGACCAGCTCGACCGTGTACTGCCACGGCCAGAGAAAGAAGTGCAGGCCCGGCGCCAGCGTGTCCGCCTGCAGGCCGGCCTCGCCGAGCACGGCGACGATGCGCCCCGGCGGCAGCTCGCGGTGGGCCCCGAAGAGGACGAATTTCTTGGTCACCGTGCCGATCGAGTCGTCGGGCACGATGAGGATGCCGAACAGGCGGAAGATCTGCTTGTACAGGGCCAACGCGATCAGCGCGGCGAGAAAGACTGCAAGCGCCGTCGAGTACTCGGAAAGTCTCGCGACGATGTCCATGGTGTTCCTTGGTGGTAAAGGGACACCCAATCTGATCCGTTAGGCGTTAGCGTCGCATAAGGATGCCGCAGGAAACCCGTGGCGGCGCGACGAAGCATCAGATCTTGAGCGTGAACGGCGTGAAGTTCGTGTCGCGGTCGTAGTGGTCCACGCCCTCGACGCGCTTGAGAAAGCCCACGGCCTTGTAGGTGATCGGCGTCATCAGCGCCTCCCAGCCCGTCTTGAACAGGTACTGGGTGATGGTCACGGCCACCAGCTGCTCCTGCGGCCAGATGCCGTAGAAGGCGATGTAGAAGAACAGGCCGGTGTCGACGAGTTGCCCGACGATGGTCGAGCCGATGGTGCGCGCCCACAGGTAGCGGCCACCGGTGAGGATCTTCATCTTCGCCAGCACGAAGCTGTTGGCGAAGCTGCCACACCAGAACGCGATCATCGAGCCGGCCACGATGCGCCAGGTGTTGCCGAACACGGCCTCGATGTGGCCCTGGTAGGCGTCCATGAAGGCGTTCTTCGCCGGCGGCAGCTGCACCACCACGAAGGCCATGAAGGCCGCGAAGACCAGGGCGCCGAAGCCGGCCCAGACCACGCGCCGGTCGCGCCCGTAGCCGTAGACCTCGGTCAGGATGTCGCCGAAGATGTACGACAGCGGAAAGAACAGCAGGTCCGCGCCGAAGGTCACCGTGCCCCACAGCGGCAGCTCGACCTGCGCCGCCTTGGCCGCGCCGATCAGGTTCGAGCACAGCAGCACGCACACGAAGGCGGCCATGATCAGGTCGTAGTAGCGGAAGACGCGGGGCTCGGGCCGGTTCATGCGGGGCACTCCTTCATCGGGGCAGCCGCAGTGTAGGGGCGCGGTCAAGCCCCTGGCAGCCCGGGGGCACGCGCCCGCCGGCGGTGGCGCTCTCGGACTTTCCTCACTCCCGGCTTGCGGCGGAGGATCAGGCAAGCATCGACCAGCTTTCGGCTACCGCCCGTGGTGCTCGCGGTCCCACACTGGAGGCTTGCCATGTCCACCGCCGGACAGGCTTCAAGGAGCCCACCATGACCAACTCCCCGACCCCCGACTTCCCCCGCCGCCGCCTCGGACGCGGCGACCTCAGCGTGTCCGCCCTCGGCCTGGGCTGCATGGGCATGTCCGACTTCTACGGCGGTGCCGACGAGGCCGCCTCGCTGGCCGTGCTGGACCGCGCGCTCGACCTCGGCATCGACTTCCTCGACACCGCCGACATGTACGGCGTCGGCGCCAACGAGCGCCTGCTCGCCAAGCTGCTGGCCCGCCGCCGCGACGAGGTGGTGCTGGCCACGAAGTTCGGCAACATGCGGGCACCCGATGGCGCCTTCCTCGGCGTCAACGGCCGGCCGGACTACGTGCGCAGCGCCTGCGACGACAGCCTGCAGCGCCTGGGCGTGGACCACATCGACCTGTACTACCAGCACCGCGTCGACCGCCATGTGCCGATCGAGGAGACGGTGGGTGCGATGGCCGAGCTGGTGAAGGCCGGCAAGGTGCGCCACCTGGGCCTGTCCGAGGCGTCGGCCGCCACCATCCGCCGTGCGGCGGCGGTCCACCCGATCGCCGCGGTGCAGACCGAGTACTCGCTGTGGACGCGCGACGTCGAGGCCGAAATCCTGCCGACCTGCCGCGAGCTGGGCATCGCCCTCGTGCCCTACAGCCCGCTGGGCCGCGGCTTCCTGACGGGTGCCATCCGCAGCGCCGACGACCTGGCCGCCGACGACTGGCGGCGCCAGAACCCGCGCTTCGCGGGCGACAACCTGGCCCACAACCTGGTGCTCGCCGATGCGCTGAAGGCCCTGGCCGCCGAGCGCGGTTGCAGCGCCGCCCAGCTCGCGCTGGCCTGGCTGCTGGACCGCGGGCCGGACATCGTGCCCATTCCCGGCACCCGCAGCATCGCGCGGCTGGAAGAGAACGCCGGCGCGGCCCGGCTGGCCTTGGACGATGCAGCCCGCCGCCGGCTGGACGCCCTGCTGGCCGAGCACGCCGTGGCTGGCAGCCGCTACCCGGCCGCGGGCATGGCCTCGGTGAACCTGTAGGCCCGCGGCCGAGGGCGGTGTCGATCCGGCGTCGCGCCGATCGTCGAAGGTGGTGAACGCCTACCATCCCGACAACCCCTCGCCCCGGAGACCCGCCCCATGTCCAAGCTCAAGGTCCAATGCTTTTCCATGTCCGTCGACGGTTTCGGCGCCGGGCCGAACCAGAGCCTGCAGCAGCCCATGGGCGAAGGCGGCATGCGCTTGCACGAGTGGGTCTTTCCGACGCGCTCGTTCCAGCGCATGCACGGTGGCGGCGGTGGCGACGGTGGTGAAGGCAGCACCGGCGTGGACAACGATTTCGCCGAGCGCGGCATGGCCGGCCTGGGCGCCTGGATCCTGGGCCGCAACATGTTCGGCCCGGTGCGCGGGCCCTGGCCGGCGGGCGACGACTGGAAGGGCTGGTGGGGCCCCAACCCGCCCTACCACTGCCCCGTCTTCGTGCTGACCCACCATGCGCGCGCGCCGCTGGAGATGGAAGGCGGCACGGTCTTCCACTTCGTCACCGGCGGCATCCACGCCGCGCTGGAACAGGCCCGCGCCGCGGCGGGCGAGCGCGACATCCGCGTCGGCGGTGGCGCCGCCACCGTGCGCCAGTATTTGCAGGCCGGCCTGATCGACGAGATGCACCTGGCGATCTCGCCGGTGCTGCTGGGCCGCGGCGAGCCCCTGCTCGCGGGGTTGGACTTGCCCGCGCTGGGCTACCAGTGCACCGGGCACGCCGCCAGCGGCGCTGCGATGCACGTGGTGGTGACGCGCGCTACAGGAAGCCCAGGCTCCGCCGATCGCCAAAGTTGACCAGGTTGGGCAGGATCTCGTCGAGCTGCCCGCTGCTGGCGCCGAACCAGCCCAGCAGCGTGCTCGCGAATTGGTCGACGCTGCTGGTCGGGATCCAGCGGCCTTGCTGCTCCCAGTCGTCGACACCCACGTCGTCGGGCCCGCCCAGCTCCAGGGTCGGGTAGGTGCCATAGGTCTGCCGGCCCTTGACCGAGCCGCCCAGCACCAGCTGGTGGCCGCCCCAGGCGTGGTCGGTGCCAGCGGTGGAGTTGGGCGCGAAGGTGCGGCCGAAGTCGCTCTGCGTGAAGGTGGTCACCGCGGGTGCCAGCCCCAGGTTCTGCAGGGCACGCTGGAAGGCGGCCAGGCTGTCGCCCAGCGTGCGCAGCAGCGCGGCGTGCGTGCCCTGCGTGGGGTCGCCGTCGGCCACCTGGTTGCTGTGGGTGTCGAAGCCGCCCAGCTGCGCGAAGAAGACCTGCCGATTGCCCTGCACGATCGCGTTCGAGCGGATCAGCTTGGCCACCTGGTACAGCTGCGGGGCCAGGGCACCGACGACCTTGCCGTCGACGATGAACGGGGCGAAGGCCGCGTCGATCTCAGGCGAGGAATTGGCGTCGCCGGGCAGCGAGGCGACGATGTCCGCCAGCCGGGCCGACATCTCGAACGCCGTGGCCTGCTGGCTGCGGTAGGCGTCGCCCAGCACCAGGCGCTGCGGTTGGGCGTACAACGCGTCGATGGCTTCGCGCCGCAGGCGGGCCGGGTCCCAGCCCATGTCGTCGGGGCCGATGCCGTAGGCGCCGAAATACTCGCCGGGGCCGGGCAAGACCAGCGGCGTGCGCAGCTCTTCCACGCCGAAGCGGCCGTTGCCGCCCAGCGAGATCACCGGGTTGATCGTGCCCAGCACCGTGGACGCACGGCCGCCCCAGCCGGTGCGGGCCTGCGACTCGGTGGTCGAGGTCTCCCACTCGATCTGCTGGTCGGAGTGCGAGAACAGCGCATCGGGCACCAGCGGGCTGCCGTCGGGCAAGGCGCGGTACTCGTCCTTGGTCAGCGGCTGGTACAGCGGCCCGAGGTTGAACACCGGTGCCAGCGCGGCGCTGTCCCAGAAGGGCTGCAGCGCCGACAGCGACGGGTGCAGGCCGTAGGTCGACCCGTTCATCGCCACCAGGCTGGCCTGCGGCAAGGCCAGGCCCTGGCGCACGCCGGCGTACTGCGCGTAGCGCGACGCGTCGGTGGGCACGACCATGTTCATGCTGTCGCAGCCGCCGTAGAGGAACACGCAGACCAGGGCCTTGTAGTCCGCCGCATAGGCGGGCCGCGTGCCCAGGGCCAGCTGGCCGAGCGTGGCGGCACCCAGGGCGCTGGCCAGCAGGCCGCCGCTGCGCTGCAGCCAGGCGCGGCGGGACAGGGCGCTGGCGGGCCGGTCGGCGGCCACGGTGAAGTCTTTGCTCATGGTCGGCCCCCGGTTCAGTGCTGGACCTGGTAGTCGGGTGAGCCGAGCACCAGGAAGGCGGCGGTGCGCACGCGGTGGAGTTGCCAGTTGTCCGGGTCGTTGGCGGCCGTCCACCACGACACGGCGGTCAGCACCTTGTCGCGCGGCGCGGCATCCAGCCGCCGGCCCAGCGTCATCATCGACAGGCCGTCGACCAGGCGCGCCGGGTTCTTGGCGTCGGCCAGGAAGGCGCTCAGGTCCACCTTGGTGCCGATGGCGTGCGGCGTGTCGGGGTTCGGGTCCGAGCCGTCCCAGTCCAGCAGGTAGGTCAGGTAGTTCAACCGCTGCAGCGCCGCGTTGGCGTTGTGGATGCCGAATTCCGGCCCCACCAGCGTGCTGCCGGCCACGGGGTAGTCGCTGGGGTAGAAGCTGAACACCGACGGTGGGTAGAACACCGGCTGGCGCAGCACCGGGCCCCACCAGTAGATGAGCGCGTCGCCGTCGGTGCGCCCGTTGAGCGCGCGCAGCGCCCCGGTCATCTCCAGGATGGGCTCGCGCAGGTGGCCGCCCTTGGCGGTGTTCCAGCGGTCGCTGCGGGCTTCCGGGTCCAGCAGCACGGCGGCCACGACCGCGGCCATGTCGCCCCGCTGGCCGGTGCCGAAGGTCTGGCCACCGCTCGTGAACTGCCCCGCGACGAAGGCCTGGCCGACCCGCGCCACGTAGTCCGGCGCCGGGTTGCTGGTGACCAGGTGCTGGATCATGCGCTGCGCCACGAAGGGCGCCATGTTCGGGTGCTGCATCAGGCTGTCGAGCACCAGCGCCAGCGCCTTCTTGGCATCGGTGCCGGCCGGCACCACCACGCCGGACAAGAGGGCCCGGCGGCTGTCGTCGCGCAGCTTGGGCGCGGGCACCATGTCGCCGTCCAGGTACTCGCAGTTGGCGCCCTCGGGCCAGCAGCCGTACCAGGTCTTGCCGCCCTTGGGATACGTCCACCCGGTGAGCGCGTAGGCGTAGTTGCGCACCATCTCGTTGTTGTAGGTCGGCTTGCAGCGGCCGCCGGGCAGCTTGCCGTTGGCCTGCAGCTGGCAGGCGCCGATGGAGAACAGCTGCAGCAGCTCGCGCGCGAAGTTCTCGTTGGGCAGGGCCTTGTCGTTGTTGACGTTGTTCAGGTACTGGCCCATCAGCGGCGCGAGCGCCACGCGGCGCAGCAGCTCGCGGTAGTTGCCGAAGGCGTTGTCCAGCAGCATGTTCTGGTAGTTGCGCCAGCCGTAGGTGCCGTAGACCGCGTAGCCGCTGATCACGAACACCTGCTGCAGGGCGAAGGCCGTGCGCTGGCGCAGTTGGTCCGGCTGCTCGATCGCGTTGCGGTAGAAGTCCCAGGCCAGCGGGTCGGGCGAATACCAGTCGCGCCAGCAGTACGGGTTGTCCTTCTGGTCAACCGTGTCGCAGAAGAACAGGCCGCTGGTGTTCTTGTGGATCTTGTCGCCCTTGCCGCTGGTGTAGACCGAGCCGGTGGCGGCGATCTGCCCCGCCACCCACGCCGCCGGGCCCTGCTGCTCGATGGCCGTGATCAGCGCGCTGTTGGGCCCGAAGCTGGCCTGCTGGGCCAGCCGAACGGCGTCGGACTGCTGGGCGTCGGGCGTGAAAGACAGGCCGGCGAAGGGGTCGCCCGTGCGCGACGTCTGGGCCCCGAGCGCCTGCGCCCGCGCGCCGGCGCCGGCTTCCTCGTCCTGGGCGCCCTGCTCGGCGCCGCCGCAGGCAGCCAAGAGGGCTGCCGCCGCGCAAGCGGGCAAGCCGCGCCATCGGCCGGGCACCCTCGGGCGGGCAGGGAACGGCGTGGTGCCCATGGCGAGTCCTCCTCGGTTCGCCGCGGCCTCGTCGCGGGCCCGGCGTGGCGGACTGTGTCGGGCTTCGTTCGCTCAGATGTATCCAAACCCGTCACCTGGCCCCGATCGCCTAATGACAAGGGGGCGATACACAAAGAGTCGCACCGTGTGCCACCTCGCTACGTTGATGACAGCGTCCGGCACCATCGGGGAGCCCCAGGAATCCCCTGTCGGCGCCATGCACCATGGCTGACACAATCCGCCCCGGCCCGACCCCGGCCGCCACCTGCATTCCTGACCATGGCACTGCAACAACTCACCGAAGAACAGATCCGCACCTGGACCCGCCGCGAGAAAGACGAGTGGTGGTTCAAGAACGTCTACCGTGGCGACATGGCCCAGCTGACGTTCCGCTCGGGCCTGACCGGCTTCCTGCTCGGCGGCGTGCTGGCCGCCACCGCGCTGTACATCGCGGCCAAGACCGGCATCACGATCGGCGTCGGGTTGACCTCGGTGATCCTGGCCTTCGCGATCTTCCGCATCCTGCACGGCGCGGGCCTGGTGCAGGACCTGACGATCCTCGAGAACAACTGCACCCAGTCGATCGCCACCGCCGCCGGCTACACGGTCACCGCGCTCAGCTCCAGCCTGGGCGCCTACATGCTGGTCACCGGCGTCATCATTCCCTGGTGGCAGATGATGGTCTGGATCGTGCTCATCGCCTGCATCGGCGTGCTGCTCGCGTTCCCGATGAAGCGCCGCTTCATCAACCAGGACCAGCTGCCCTTCCCCGAAGGCCGCGCCAGCGGCGTGGTGCTGGACGCGCTGTACCACGGCGCCGCCGGGGCCGGCATGTTCAAGGCCAAGCTGCTGGGCGTGGTGGCCGTGGGCACGGCGGTCTGGCAGGCCCTGGTCAGTGACGGCTGGATGAAGCTGATCCAGTTCAAGATCTTGCGCATGGACCACTGGGCCGGCATGAAAGAGCCCTGGATGGTCCACGAGCGCCTGGACACCTACTACTACCAGGCCCAGGGCGCCGCGCTGAAGATCCTGGGCACCGACATCCGCGCGCTGGGCTTGCGCCTGACGCTGGACGCGGCGATGCTGGGCGTCGGCGGCCTGATGGGCATCGCCGTGGCCACCAGCTGCCTGCTGGGTGCCTTCATCAACTTCGTCGTGCTGGCGCCGATCATGATCGAGCGCGGCGACATCGTGCAGCGCGTGCTGGCCAACGGCCAGACGGTGCCGATCTCGCGCGCCGAGATCGTCAACCAGTGGTCGCTGTGGTGGGGCGTGGCGATGATGGTGGCCGGTGCCCTGGTCAGCCTCTTGGCCAAGCCTGAGCTGTTCACCTCGGCCTTCAAGTCGCTGCGCGGCGGCGGCACCAACACGGCCCAGGACAGCGGGCCGGACCCGCTGGCCGACATCGAGCTGCCGCTGTGGATGAGCTGGGTCGGCGTGCCGGTGCTGAGCATCCTGGGCGCCTGGGTGGCCCATGCCTTCTTCGGCGTGCCGATGGTCCTGGCGCTGATCTCGCTGCCGCTGATCTTCGTGCTGACGGTGATCTGCACCAACTCGATGGCGCTGACCTCGTGGACGCCGACCGGCGCGCTGTCCAAGATCACCCAGTTCACGATGGGCGCGATCGACAAGACCAACCCGGCCAGCAACCTGCTGCCGGCCGGCATGACGGCCGAGATCGCCGCCAACGCCGCCAACCTGCTGAGCGACATCAAGCCCGGCTACATGCTGGGCGGCAAGCCGCGCCACCAGGCCGCCGGCCACGTGATCGGCCTGGTCGCCGGCGTGCTGGCCTGCGTGCCGCTGTACTTCCTGCTCTTCCTGCCGCCGGACGCCAACGGCGTGCGCTCGACCGCCACCATCATCAGCGAGCAGTTCGCGATGCCCGGCGCACTGCAATGGAAGGGCGTCGCCGAGATCATCGCCAAGGGCTTCGGCGGCCTGCCGGCGTCGGCGCTGATCACCATGGGCTTCGCCGTCGCGGCGGCCATCGCCATCGAGCTGGCGCGCGTCTTCACCAAGGGCCGCTTCCCGCTGTCGGCGGTGTCCATCGGCCTGGGCGTGGTCCTGCCGCCGGAATCGACCTTCGCGATGTTCGTCGGCGCGCTGATTTTCTGGCTCATGGGCCTGCGCCACAAGGCGCCGGGCACCCGCAAGCACGAGATCTGGGTCGAAGGCGCCGAGCCGATCTGCGCCGGCCTGATCTCGGGCTCGGCGCTGATGGGCATCGGCAACGCGATCCTCAACGTGCTGATCGGTTGAGCCGCTGATCGGCCCACGGCCGGCCGTGCCCTAGAAGGGCAGGGCCGCGCCGCGCGACGCGAAGCCCGCGCGCAGCTGCTGCCGCGCACGCGAGACGCGGCTGCGCACCGTCCCCACCGGCACCGCCAGCCGGGCCGCCGCGTCCGCGTAGGGCAGCTCGTCCACCGAGACCAGCCACAGCACCTCGCGCATGTCGGGCGACAGCGCCGCGAGCTCGCGCTCGAGCACCCGCATCAGCTGGCCCATCGCGCACTGCTCGGACGGGTCCGCGCGTGCGCAGGGCAGCCGGGCCAGCGCCTGCTCGTCTTCGAAACGGTGGCGGTGGTGCGGCGATCGGCTGGCGTGATTGCGCGCCAAGTTCAGCGCGATGCCGTACAGCCAGGTCGACAGCTGCGATTCGCCGCGGAAGCGGTCGTGGTGGCGCACAGCGTCGGCGAAGGCCTGCTGGGCCAGGTCCTCGGCCTCGCCGTCGTCGCCGACATAGCGGCGCACGAAGTGGACGAGGCGCGTGCCGTGCTGGCGCACCAGGTCGCGAAAGACGATCTCGGTGCCGGCGCGCGAAGGCGTGTGCATGGGGTCCCCCCGGTGGTGGCCGCCCGCCGACATGGCGAGGCGTTGAAGGGACAGACGACAAATCGCCGCCGCGGCGACACGCCGGGCCATCGCTCAGGGAAAAACCGGAGGTCGGCCGCCGGTCAGGCGCCGCGGCGCAGGCCCGCCTGCAGCATCTGCAGCGGGCGCCCGAAGTCGGCATTCAGTGTGCGGTGGGCCCGCAGCGCGGTGTCGGCCTGCCGCGCCAGCGCCGCCGCCTCGTCGCGCTGGCCCAGGCGCAGCAGGCACAGGCCCAGCCGGGCACGGGCGGCGGCCAGCGTGGGGCTGTCCGGGTGCTGCAACTGCTGCAGGGCCTGGACGGCGTCCCGCATCGGGCGGGCCGCGTCCTCGCCCGCGCCCTGTACGCAGCGCGCCTCGCCCAGCACGAGCTGCAGGCCGGGCTCCACCCCCGGCAACCAACGCAGGCGACGGGCCGCCAGCTCTTCCAGGGCTTGCGTGGCGCGCCGGGTCGCGTCCGCCGTGTCGCCCTGGCGCAGGGTGACCTCGGCCCGCAGGGCCTTGGCCTGTACCTGGTCGGCCGCCGACCCTGCGCCCTCGGCGAGCAAGGCGTCCAGCCCCGAGGCCGCGGCGTCCAGGTGTTGCTCGTGCAGGTCGATCTCGGCCAGGCGCAGGCGCGCACGGGGGGGCGCGGCACCGCCCGGGCTGTCCTGTACCACCTGCTGCAGTGCTTCGCGAGCCGCCGCCGTCCGACCGAGGAAGTTCTGCACCTGTACGAGGCTCAGCCGAGCCGCCGTCAGCTGCGGGCGCGAATCCAGTTGCCGAAGAATGGGTGCGGCCAGGCTGAAGGGCCGTTCCGCGAGGTCGGCCCGGCCGCTGGCCACCTGGCCAAACGCCAGCCGCTCGTAGCAGACCGACAGGGGGTCGCTCGCCGGGAAGACCTGCTCCATGGCCTGCGTGGCCGACTCGAGCATGGCGATGCCCGCCTCGCGCTGCCCATGCAGCACCAGCGCACGGCCCAGGTCGCAACGGCTCCATAGCGTGCGCCAGTGGCGCGCGCCCAGCAGAGGCTCCAGGGCTTGCAGCGCGCCTTCGTATTCGGCCTGGGCGCGCCCCAGGTCGCCCATCTTCATCGCGTAGGTGGCCCGCTCGCGGCGCGCCTCGCCCAGCGCCACCGCCTGGCTGGCCGCGCTGGCCACCTCGATCGCACGGTCCGACGCCTGCAGTGCGGCGGGCTGGTTGCCCAGGTCCCATTCCATGCCGGCGAGGAAGGTCCAGGCATAGACGTGGCCCTGGTGCGCGGGGTAGTGCTGCCACACCGGCATCACGTCGTGCAGCATGTCCCGCGCCAGTTCCAGCTGGCCGGCGCCGTGCTCGCGCAGCATGCCGGCCTTGAGCGTGCGCACCTGGGCGTAGACCAGAGAGTCGTGGTCTCCCAGCGCCTTCATCACCGCTTCGGACTGCTCCAGCGCACGCAGCGAGGCGTTCTTGTCGCGGCCTTCGAGCGCCATGCCCAGGCAGCGCCAGGCGTCGGCCAGGCCCAGGCTGGGCGTGCCGAGCCCTGCGGACGACACCGCAGCGGCGCTGGCGGAGTTGGCGCCGCTCGCCGCTTCGGCGATGGCCCGGGCCGGCTCGGCCCCTGCCGCCTTCACGGCCAGCTCGCACAGGTGAACGGCGCGGCCGGGCACGCCGATCTCGTCGTACAGCCCGGCCAGGGTCAGCAGCAGCTCCAGCCGCAGCGGCGGCTCGTCGAGGAAGGCCGACTCGATGCGACGCGCACCCGAGTCCAGGATCTCCAAGGCGGTGAACTGCGAGGCGTTCTTGTTGCTCGCGTCGTTGGGGTCGTTCGCATCGAAGACCTGGACCAGGAAGTCCTTGATGCTGGACGCCTTGCGCGCTTCCAGCGCCGAGCGCGCGGCTTCCTGCCGCGCCAGCGAGGCCTGCCACAGCGCGGTGCCCAGGCCGACGGCCAGGGCCACGAACACCGCCACCGCCGCGCCGATGCCCAGGCGGTGGCGGGCGGTGAACTTGCGCGCGCGGTACCAGCGGGAGTCCGGCTGCGCCAGCACCGGCTCGCCCCGGAGGTGGCGCTGCAGGTCGTCGCGCAGCGCGCTGGCGGTGGCGTAGCGCTGGGCCGGGTCGGCTTTGAGCGCGCGGCCCACGATGGTGTCCAGGTCCCCCCGCAGCTCGGCCGACAGGCGCTTGCTCGACAGGCCGCGCTGCGCCGCCGTGGCCTCGTCCACCCGCGCTGCGCTCGGCGCAATCGGCTCGCTGCCGACGATGGCCTGCTCGAGGGCCGCCGCCGATTCGTGCGCCAGGTCGAAGGGCCGCCGCCCGACCAGCAACTCGTAGAGCACGCGGCCCAGCGAGTACACGTCGCTCGCCGTGGTCAGGGTCTGGCCGGTGATCTGCTCGGGGCTGGCGTACTCGGGCGTCAGCATGCGGCCGGCCTGGCGCGTCAGCTCGGTCTCGGCGGCTCGGCCCTCGTCCAGCAGCTTGGCGATGCCGAAGTCCAGCAGCATCGCCTGCCCGGCCGGCGTGACCAGGATGTTGCCCGGCTTGATGTCGCGGTGGATGACCAGCCGCTCGTGCGCGTACTGCACCGCATCGAGCACCTGGATGAACAGCGTCACCCGCTGGCGCAGCGACAACCGCCGCCCGTCGCAGTGGGCGGTGAGCGGCTCGCCGTCGACCAGCTCCATCGCCATGAAGGGGTGGCCCTCGGGCGTGATGCCGGCGTCGTACAGCCGCGCGATGTGGGGGTGGGCCAGCCGTGCCAGGATGTTGCGCTCGCGGGCCAGGCGCTCGACCAGGCCCGGCTCGTCCAGCCAGGCGTGCGGCAGCTTGAGCGCGACCGTGCGCTGCAGCACGGCGTCGTCGCGGGTGGCTTCCCAGACCGTGCCCATGCCGCCGCGCCCGATGAGCCGCCGCAAGGTGTAGGGGCCGACCTGCGCGCCGGGCTGCCAGCCGGCTGCCGCCACGCGTGCCGCGGCGCGGGGCAGGGCCGCCTCGAACGCCGGCGCTGTGTCGTCGGCCCGGGCCAGCATCAGCGCCAGCGTGGCCCGCAGGCCCTGGTGCTCGGGCGGCAGCGCATCGAGCCAGGCCGCACGCTCGGCGGGGGCCAGCTCCAGCGCCTCGTCCAGCAGGGCCGAGATCAGCGGCCAGTTCTCGGCCGACACCCGCCTGCCCGTCATGGCGCGCGGCCCATCAGGCGGTCTCGCCCAGCAGCAGCTCCAGCAGGCCACGCGCCTTGGCCAGGTCGCGCTGCACGGTGCGGGCCGACACGCCGCGCAGCGCCGCCACCTCTTCGGCGCTGACGCCGGCAAAGGCCTGCATCTCGAGCAGCTCGTACAGCCCGGTGTCGATGGACTGCAGGCGGGCCAGCGCCTGGTCGACGGCCACCAGGTCCGACGGCTCGGCGCCGGCAGCCGCCAGGTCCTGCGCAGCCGACATCGTGACCAGCACCGCGTCGCCGCCGCGCTTGTCGCGCCCCTGGTGGCGCAGGTGGTCGATCGCGGCGGCCCGCAGCACCTTGCCGACATAGGCGAAGAACTGGCCGCGGGCAGCGCCCTCGAGGCCTTGCTGCTGCGCGATGCGCAGGAAACCTTCGTGCACCAGCCCGGTGGTGTCCAGCGACGGCACCCCGCCCAGTTCCGACAGACGGGCGCGGGCGACCCGCTTGATCTCGGGGTACAGCTCGGCATAGAGCTGGCGCAAGGCGTCCCCGTCGCCCTCGGCGCTTCGGTGCAGCAGCTGGGTGATATGCGACATGGCGGGTGGCGAACCTGGGCCGGGCCCCATGTAGCAACCGATGGGGCTCAGGGCGGTGCGTTGAACTCGGCGGTCAGGCCGCGGATCATGCATGAAATCGGCCGCACTGCGCCAGCCCTCGGTGGCGCACCGCGCCGCTTCAGGCCGGCTTGGCGGGGATCGCCAGGCCGCGCTCCACCGCCGGCCGGGCCACGAAGGCCGCCAGCGCACGGGCCACCTGCGGGTACTCGTCGAAGTGCACCAGCTCGCCCGCGCCGTAGAAGCCGATCAGGTTGCGCACCCAGGGGAAGGTGGCGATGTCAGCGATCGTGTAGGCGTCGCCCATCAGCCAGTCGCGGCCGGTGAGCCGCTGTTCCAGCACCGCCAGCAAGCGGCGCGACTCGGCCACGTAGCGGTCGCGCGGGCGCTTGTCCTCGTAGTCCTTGCCGGCGAACTTGTGGAAGAAGCCCACCTGGCCGAACATGGGCCCGACGCCACTCATCTGGAACATCAGCCACTGCAGCGTCTCGTAGCGCGCGGCGGGGTCGGCCGGCAGCAGCTGGCCGGTCTTCTCGGCCAGGTACCAGAGGATCGCGCCGGACTCGAACAGCGCCAGCGGCTGGCCACCCGGGCCCTGCGGGTCGACGACGGCCGGGATCTTGTTGTTCGGGTTCAGCGACAGGAAAGCCGGCGAGAGCTGGTCCTGGGTCTCGAAGTCGACCCGGTGCGCCTCGTAGGGCAGGCCGGTCTCTTCCAGCATGATCGAGACCTTCACGCCGTTGGGCGTGGGCAGCGAATACAGCTGCAGCCGGTCGGGGTGCTGGCCGGGCCAGCGGCGGGTGATGGGAAAGTCGTTGAGGGTGGTCATGCGGTCAGCCTAGCGCGTGGCGCAAGACCCCGTGCTGCCACGGTTTTCAGCCACCCGCTGCCGCCCGCCGCCGCGCCGCGAAGGCCACGAACCAGTCGACCGCGGCGGCATTGGCCATCGCGTCGCGGTTCATCACCTGGGCCGGGTCGGCGCCCATCAGCAGCTTCTTGACCGGCAGCTCCATCTTCTTGCCGCTGAGCGTGCGCGGGATCGCCGGCACGGCCAGGATCTCGCTGGGCACGTGGCGTGGCGACAGGGCCCGGCGGATGCCGTCGACCAGGCGCCGGCGCAGCGCGTCGTCGAGCGCCACGCCTTCGCGCAGCACCACGAACAGCGGCATGTAGCTCTCGCGACCCAGGTATTCGAGGTCGACCACCAGGCTGTCGATCACCTCGGGCAGGGCCTCGACCGCGCGGTAGAGCTCGGCCGTGCCCATGCGCACGCCATGGCGGTTGATGGTGGCGTCCGAGCGGCCGTAGATGATGGCGCCGGTGGCCTGGTCGTGCGGCACCAGGCGCAGCCAGTCGCCATGGCGCCACACGCCGGGGTAGGTGTCGAAATAGCTGTCGTGCAAGCGCCGACCGTCGGTGTCGCCCCACAGGTACAGCGGCATCGACGGCATCGGCGCGGTGCAGACCAGCTCGCCGACCTCGTCCATCAGCGGCCGGCCGACACCATGCGCGTCGGGCTCGCTCCAGGCATCGACCGCGGCGCCCAGGCAGCGGCACTGCATCTCGCCGGCCACCAGCGGCAGCGTGGGCAGGCCGGCGACGAAGGCGCCCGCGAAGTCGGTGCCGCCCGAGATGCAGGCGATCCAGATGTCGCGCCCGTCCACGGTCGGCAAGGCGCGCCAGATCCAGCGGTAGGCGTCGTCGGCCAGTGGCGAGCCGGTCGAGCCGACGGCGCGCAGCGCGGACAGGTCGCCCAGCGACTGCGGCTCGACGCCCGCTTTGAGGCAGCTGGCGTAGAACGCCGCACCGGCGCCGAAGAAAGTGCAGCGCGCGAGCGCGGCAAAGCGCCACAGCGGCGACCAGTCGGCGGTGCCGTCGCAGGAGGCTGGCGAGCCGTCGTAGAGGCAGACCGTGCTGCCGCCCAGCAGGCCGGCGACCTGGCTGTTCCACATGATCCAGCCGGTCGAGCTGTACCAGAAGAAGCGCTCGCCGGTGTCCACCGCCGAGCCGATGTTGTTGTGCAGCGTGCCGCCCTTGAGCGCCTCGAGCACCACGCCGCCGTGGCCGTGCACGATGGCCTTGGGCAGCCCGGTGGTGCCGCTGGAATAGACCACCCACAGCGGGTGGTCGAAGGGCAGCCATTCCGGCGCGGCGCGCTCGGGCCCGGTGGTCAGCGTGGCCCAGGCATGGCGCTGGATGCCGACGGGCGTGGCGGGCCCCTCGAGCCCCTCGACAGGCCCCAGCCCCAGCACCGGCACGTCCACCACGTGGGCCAGGCTGGGCAGGCCTTGCAGCAGCTCGGCCACCAGGGCGCGGCGGTCGTGTGCCTGGCCGCCGAAACGGTAGCCGTCGGCGGCGAAGATCAAGGTCGGCTCGATCTGGCGGAAGCGGTCCAGCACGGCCACCGGCCCCATGTCCGGCGAACACACCGACCAGATGGCGCCGATGCTGGCCGCGGCCAGGAAAGCGATCGCCGTCTCGGGCCGGTTCGGCAGCAGGGCCACCACGCGGTCGCCCTGGGCGACGCCCAGGCGCTTCATCGCAGCGGCCAGGGCGCCGACCTGGTCGCGCAGTTCGGGCCAGCCGATCTCGCCGGTCCGGCCGGCCTGCAGCAATGCCTCGTCGGCCCAGACGATGGCGGGGTGGCCGGCGGTGTGGGCGGCGTCGGCGTGGCGCAGCACCTGGCGCGCGTAGTTGACCTGGGCGCCGGGGAACCAGCGCGCGCCGGGCATGCGCAGGCCGTGACCGGGCTCCACCAGCACCGCGCTGAAGGCGGTGGGCGACTCGACCTCGAAGAAGTCCCACACCGCGCGCCAGAACGCCGCCAGGTCGGTCACCGACCACTGCCACAGGTCTTCATAACGCGCGAACTGCAGGCCACGCTGCTCGGCCAGCCAGCGCTGGAAGACGGTGATGCGGGGAACGGGCAGGGGCATCGTCACCTCAAGAAGGCTCGGTCTGGCCGGGGCCGGATGGCGGTGCGGGCGGCGCAGCGACAGCGGCCGGCTCGGGCCGCCGTGGGGCGCGCTCGTCGACCACCACGGTGTGGGCGGCCTTGTCCTGCAGGCCCTGGCGGTTCGGGTCCCACAGCAGCTGCACCAGGCCCAGGCCGCCGGTGGCCATGCCCGCCAGGTAGCCGCCAAAGCGCTTGAAGTTCAGCAGCGGCGTCATCGGCTTGCCGGTGATCTCGAGCACCCGCAGGCCGAACAGCCGCTTGCCCAAAGTCTGACCGCGCCACCAGGTGGGCAGCATCGTGAAATAGACCAGCGACCAGCCGTAGCCGATGCCGAAGTCCAGCCCCAGCTGGCGCAGCCGCTCGTGCCAGTTCTGCGCATGGGTGGCGCGCTCGGTGGCCTCGCGCTCCTTGGCGAGCTGACGCTGCAGCTGGTGCACGCGTGCCTGCAGGGCGAGCACCGGGTCGCTCGCTGCGGCCGCTGGTGCAGAGGCTGCTGCCACCGCCGACGCCGCCACGGCAGAGGCCGCGGCGGCCACCGCCGTCAGCGTGGGGTTCGACGCCTTGTTCGCCGCAGCCTGCAGCGCCTGGGCCACGGCCAGCTTGGTCTCGCGCGACTCGGGCGTCTCGATGTCGTCATCGTCGTCGTCCGCGGCGGTGGCGTTGCTGCTGCTGCGGCGGGGGGTGGCGGCGTCGTCGACCAGCTCGCGCACGCCGGCGTAGGCCATCAGCGCCACCAGCAGCCAGGCCAGCACCGTGCGCAGGGTCGACGGCCCCTTGCGGCGTGTGCGGGCCCGCTCGAACACGCCCAGCGCCACCGCGAAGAGCAGCCAGAAGTTGGAAAAGCTGGAGACGATGCCGATGGCCGCCAGGTCCACCCCCATGGCCAGCAGCCGCCGCGTCGGCCGCGCCAGCGGCATGCCCAGCAGGCCGGGCGCGACGTTCAGCTCTTCCGGCGTGACCCAGCGGCCGAAGTCCTTGCCGCCCTGGCCGGGCGTGGCGCGCCGCGCCAGCGAACGCAGCATGGGGTTCAGCGCCGGAAGGCTCATGGCTGGGCGGCCGCCGGCGCGTCGACGACGTCCACGTACTGCCACCAGTCCAGCCAGAACTGCGGCCGGCGGTAGCCGACCAGCTCGCGCCGAGCGAGGTCGGTGACCAGCTGGTGGAAGCGCGACTTGTAGGGCATCCAGGCGACCGTCATGCGCCGGGCTTCGTCGAAGGCGGCTTCGCGCTCGGGGCCATCGGGCAGCTCGGACAGGCGCTTGTAGATCGCGTCGAACTCGGGCCGCCTGAAGCGCGCCATGTTCTGGCCGCCGATCTGGCTGCCGTCGTAGCGTTGCAGCGCGCCCTGGCTGTCGGGTGAGGCCGAGAGGCCACCCACGTGCCAGACCATGAAGTTGCCACTGCGCGCGGCCTTGAGCAGCTCGGGCCACTGGCCGGGCTTGAAGTCGACCTTGATCTTCAGCGCCACCATGTCGCGCTGGTATTGCTCGGAGATCTGGCGCGCCCGCTGGTCGGTCTCGATCGACCATTGCAGCACCAGCGGCGAGCCGTCCGGCCGGTCGCGCCAGCCGTCGCCGTCGCGGTCGACGAAGCCGTACAAGTCCAGCAGCGCATTGGCCCGCGCCGGGTCGTAGTCGCTCATCTCGCTCTTGTACGCGGGGTCGTAGGACACGGTGTTGGGCACGATCGGCCCCTGGGCCACGATGCCCTGGCCGCGGTGCACCAGGCGCACCTCGCGCGCCACGTCCAGCCCCAGGGAGATGGCCCGCCGCAGGGCGACCTGGGCCGGCGTGTAGCCGCCGACCACCGGGTCGTCCATGTTGAAGAAGGTCATGTACAGGCTGGCCCGCGCCTGGCGCCAGCCGTGCATGCCCTGCTTGGCCAGGTTGGGCGCCAGGTGGCCGTTGGGCATGGCCAGGCCGGAGTACTCGGCCGGCACGTCCTCGATGAAGTTGTGCTGGCCGTTCAGGTAGGCCAGCCAGCGCGGCTGGTTCTCCTGGATGATCGACACCTCGACCCGGTCGACCATCGGGATGCGCCGGCCCTTGAAGCGCGCCAGCAGGGCCTGGCCGTCGGCGTCGTCCGGCGCGGGCTCGGCGTCGTAGACGCGCTCGCGGTAGCTCGGGTTGCGCTCCAGCGCGATGAAGCTGGCGCGCCGCCACTGCACCAGCTTGAATGGGCCCGTGCCCACCGGGTGCTCGGCGATCTTGTCGCCATAGGCCTGCACCACCTCGCGCGCAACACCGCCGAACAGGTCGCTGGCGGCCAGGAATTCGATGAAGCGCGGCCGCGGCTCGGACAGCCTGATCTGCAGGGTGTAGCGGTCGAGCACGCGAAGGCCTGCGACCGGTGCGTCGTAGTCGAAGGGCTTCTTGCCGTCCAGCGCGCGTTGGCGAGCCTCGGCCAGGCCGACGAAGTTGAAGTCCTCCAGGTAGCCCCAGACGGGGCTCTTGAGCGCCGGGTCGGCGAAGCGCTTGATGGCAAAGACATAGTCTTCAGCGACCAGCTCGCGCTTCTTGCCGCCGAAGGCCGGGTCGTCGGCGAAAAAGATGCCGGGCTGCACCTTCATCGTCCAGGTGCGCCAGCCGTCGGCCGCCTCGGGCATGGCGGTGGCCGTCAGCGGCTTGAACTTCACCGGCCGCGCCAGGTGGTCGTAGGTGTAGAGCGCCTCGAAGATGTGGCCGGTGACGATGCGCGAGTAGATGTCGTTGATCTGTGTCGGGTCGAAGCTGGTCTCGGCGACACGGAAGGCGTACCGAAGCACCTTCTGGGGCGGTGCCGGCGATTCGGCTTCGGCGCGCACGGGGGCCGTGGCGCTGCACCAGATCGTCAGGGCGAGGGTGCACAGGGCGAGGAGCTTCTTGTTCATGGGCTGCGGTGTTCGGGGTCCACGTCCACGTACTGCCACCAGCCGCGCAGGTAGGGGTGGCGGCGGTAGCCCAGGACCCAGGGTTGGAGCAGGTCGTTGACGATGCGGTGGCCGCTGATCTTGTACGGCATGTAGGCCACGCCGAGCTTCTTGGCCTCGCGGATCAGTGCCTCGCGCTCGGGCCCGTCGGGCAGCACGGCCTGGCGGCGAAAGACCTCGTTGAAGGTGGGCAGGTCGAAGCGGGCGTGGTTGGACTGGCCCTTGTTCGGCCCGTACATCAGGCCCAGCATCTCGCTCGCGTCGGGCATGGTGGCGCTCCACGACAGGCCCCACATCATCAACTTGCCGGCGCGCGAGGCCTTGAGCTGCTCGGGCCACTTGGCGATGCGGAACACCACCCGCACGCCCAGGGCGTTCAGCGCGTTGCGCCACAGGTCCTGCAGGATGCGCGACTGCTGGTCGGGCGAGGCCGCGTATTCGATCAGGAGCGGCGTGCCGTCGGGCTGCTCGCGCCAGCCGTCGCCGTCGCGGTCGGTGTAGCCGTACAGGTCGAGCAACGCCTGCGCCTTGGCCAGGTCGTGCTCGCTCATCTCGCTCTTGAAGGCCGGGTCGTAGCCCGCCATCTGCGGCGGCACGATGGCCTGCGCCGGCATCGCCTGCCCCTGGCGCATGCGGTCGATCTCGGCTTGCACGTCGTAGGCCAGGCCGATGGCGCGCCGCAGCGCCACCTTGGCGGGCGTGTAGCCGCCGACCACCGGGTCGTCCATTCCGAAGTAGGCGTAGGAGATATCGACCCCGGCCGTGCGCTCCAGTTGCACGCCCTGACGCTGCAGGTCGCTGGACAACTGGCCACCGCGAACCACCTTGGTCGTCATCTCCGCCGGCAGCCGCTCCAGCCAGTCGTGCTGCCCGTTCAGGAAGGCCAGCAGGCGCGGCTGCGACTCTTCGACGATGTCCACCTCCACCCGGTCGACCATGGGCAGGCGCCGGCCCGCGAAGCGCCGGGCGATGGCCTGCCCGCGCGCGTCGTCCGGCGCGGGCTGCGCCTCGTAGCGCACCTCGCGGTAGCCCGGGTTGCGCTCGAACACGATGCGCGACGAGCGCCGCCACTCGGCCAGGCGGAACGGCCCGGTGCCCACCGGGTGGGCCATGGCGCGGTCGGGGTCGGCCTCGATCACCTCGCGCGCCACCGCGCCGGCGACACCCGCATCCGCAAAGGCCAGGGCCAGCCGCGGCGCGGGCTCGGCCACCTGCACGACGAAGGTGTAGCGGTCCAGCGTGTGCAGGCCTTCGGCCGGGGTGTCGTAGTCGAAGGGCGTCTTGTCGCGCAAGGCCTTGGCCCGCAGCTCGGACAGGCCCAGGATCTGTGCGTTCTCGAAGGCGTAGAGGTTGGGGCTCTTCCAGCGCGGGTCGTAGTGGCGCTTGACCGAGTAGACGTAGTCCTCGGCCACCAGCTCGCGCTTCTTGCCGCCGAAGGCTGGGTCGTCGGTGAAGTAGATGCCGGGCCGGATGCGGAAGGTGTAGCGGCGCAGGTCGGCCGAGACCTCGGGCAGCGCCACCGCGGTGGCCGGCCGCAGCGCGACCGGGCGCGCGAGGAAGTCGTAGGTCAGCGGCGCCTCGAAGAGGTTGGCCGCCAGGATGCGCGAGTACAGGTCGCTGATCTGCGCCGGGTCGAAGCCCGACTCGGCGACCGGGAAGGCGTAGCGCAGCACCTTGGGCGCCGGTGCGCCTGCGGCGAGGGCGCCCGGCAGGGCGAACGCCGCCCATGCGAGCACGACACCCAGCAGCAGGGCCAGCCGCTTCATGGCGCGTCCGGCGCCACGTCCACGAAGGCGTGGAAGGGCAGCAGGAAGGGGTGCGGGCGGTAGCCCACGAGGCGCGGCCAGGTCAGCGACACGCTGGCGCGGTGCACGTGGGCCTTCATCGGCAGGTAGGCGGCCAGCAGGCGCTTGGCCTCGGTGATGGCGGCCATACGCTCGGGCCCGTCGGGCAGCTCGGCCTGGCGCTCGTACAAACGGTCGTAGGCCGGCAGCTTGAAGCGCGAGATGTTGTCACCGCCGATCGCGCCGCCGTAGCCCAGCCGCAGAAAGGGGTCGGCGTCGGGCACCAGGGCGTTCCACGACAGGAACCAGATCGGCAGCGTGCCCGCGCGCGCCGACTTGGCCTGCTCGGTCCACAGGCCGGTCATGAATTCCATGCGCAGGTGCAAGGCGGCCATGTGGCGTTGCCACAGCTCGTTGAAGGGGCGCAGGGCCTGCGAGCGATCGGTGTGGAACTGCAGCACCAGCGGCGAGCCGTCGGGCCGCTCGCGCCAGCCGTCGCCGTCGCGGTCGACAAAGCCATACAGGTCGAGCAGGGCGTTGGCGCGGGCCGGGTCGAACTCGCTCATCTCGGTCTTCAGCGCCGGGTCGTAGCCGAAGGTCGATGGCGGCACCACCGACTGCGCCGGCACGCCCAGGCCACGGCGCAGCTTGCGGATCTCTTCCTCGTTGTCGTAGCCCAGGCCAATGGCGCGGCGCAGCGCCACCTGCGCCGGCCCGTAGCCGCCGACCACGGGGTCGTCCATGTTGAACACGGTGTAGACCACGTCGGCCCGGGCCAGGCGCTGGGCCGTGACGCCCTGGCGCGCCAGATCGAGGGCGACATGACCTCCCGGGTAGGCGTTGGGCACGTAGGTCGCGGGCAGCGAGATCACGTCCAGGTCGTGCTGCAGGAAGGACAGCCAGCGCGGCTGGTCCTCTTCCAAGATGGCGATCTCGACGCGGTCCACCAGGGGCAGGCGGCGGCCCTGCAGCTGGCGCCGGATGGCCTGGCCCGCGGCGTCGTCGGCAGCCGGCTGCTCGTCGTAGGTCACCGCCCGGTAGCCGGGGTTGCGCGCCAGCACGATGCGCGAGCCGTGCTGCCATTGCCGCAGCACGAAGGGGCCGGTGCCGACCGGGTGCTCGCCGACCGCGTCGCCGTAGCGCTCGACCACCTCGCGGGCCACCGGCGCGGCGACCACCACGCCGGTCAGCTCGAAGACGAAGCGCGGGTTGGGCTGCTCGAGCCGGAAGCGCACCGTGTGCGCGTCCAGCGCCACCAGCCCGTCCACCGGCTGGTCGTAGTCGAAGGGCTGCTTGCCGTCCAGCACGCGCTGGCGCAGGGCATCCAGGCCCTTCAGGCCCCAGGCCGCCAGCGTGGGGTACTGCGGGCTCTTCCAGCGCGGGTCGAAATGGCGCTTGATCGCGTAGACCACGTCGGCGGCCACCAGCTCGCGCGGTTGGCCGCCGAAGGCCGGGTCGTCGGCGAAGAAGATGCCGGGCTGCAGCCGGACCGTGAACTCGCGCTGGTCGGCGCTGGCCTCGGGCAGGCCGGCGGCCACCTGCGGCCGCACCGCGACGGGGCGCGCCAGGTAGTCGAAGCGGTACAGCGGCTCGAAGATGCTGCCGGCCACTTCCTGGCTGTAGATGTCGCTGATCTGGGCTGGGTCGAGCGAGGTGGCGTCGCTGACCAGCGCGTAGCGCAGCACCCTGGGCGGCGTGGCGGCGCCTGCCGCACCAAGGGCGAGCATCAGCAGCAGGGGGAGCCAACGGACGAGCACGCGGCAACGATAGTCGATCGGGCACGGCACCTGCATCGGGGGTTTCGCAATCCCGCGGCCGGCGTGCGGGGCGATGCGGGGCAAACGCCAAGCCGCACCGCCGCGGCCGGCCCCTACACTCGCGCCACCCCCACCCACGCCTTTCGCGCAACAACCGATGGCCGCCTACCTGATCCGGCGCCTGTGGCAGATGGTCCCGACCCTGGTCGGCGTCGTGCTGTTCGTCTTCGTGCTGTTCAAGTTCGCCGGCGGCGACCCGGCCGAGATCCTGGCCGGGCTGAACGCCACGCCCGAGCAGGTCGATGCGATCCGCGAGCAGCTGGGCCTGAACCAGCCGTGGTGGGTGCAGCTGGGCATCTTCTTGAAGCAGATCGCCACCTTCGAGTGGGGCAAGAGCTGGGCCACCAGCGAGTCGGTGGCCCACATCTTCGCCACGCGCCTGCCGGCCACGCTGACGGTGATGACGCCGATCCTGATCCTGGACACGCTGCTGGCGGTGCCGATCGCGCTGGGCGTGGCCTATGTGCGGGGCTCGCTGACCGACCGGGCGCTGATGGTGGTGACCACGGTGGCGTTGTCGATCTCGTTCCTGGTCTACGTGATCGTCGGGCAATACGTGTTCGGCTTCCAGCTCGGCTGGTTCCCGGTGCAGGGCTGGAGCGACTCGACCTGGAAGAACCTGGCCACCTACGTGCCGCTGCCGGTGTTGCTGGCGGTGGCGGTGGGGGTGTCGCCGCAGACGCGGCTGTACCGCAGCTTCTTCCTCGACGAGCTGGGGCAGGACTATGTCCGCACCGCGCGCGCCAAGGGCCTGGGCGAGGGGGCGGTGCTGTTCAAGCATGTGCTGCGCAACGCGATGATCCCCATCCTCACCAACGTGGGGCTGGCGCTGCCGGGCATCTTCGTCGGCTCGTTCCTGATCGAGGTCTTCTTCTCCATCCCCGGCCTGGGCCGAGAGGTGCTGCAGGCGGTGAACCGCAGCGACTACCCGGTGATCCAGGCGGCCACGGTCTACCTGGCGATGCTGACCATGCTGATCAACCTGGCGACCGACCTGCTCTACAAGGTGGCTGATCCACGGGTGGTGTTGAAGTGAATTCGAATGCCGCTTTTCGACGGTTGGCGTTGAGGCCGGGGGCGGGTTGCCGCTGGCGCTCATTAGTCCGCGCCCTCGCCGTTGGCTCGGGTGCCCTGCAGTGCTCGCGCTCGTGGCCGCTGTCGAACTCACTCCGTTCGCTGCGCTCACTTCGTTCAGACAATCGCCAGCGAGTCAGTTCACGAGGCTCGCTTCGCTCGCTGCCACGAGCGCTGCGCGCTTCGGCGCTGCCAAATCGCCCCAGCGGCAACCCGCCCCCGGCCTTTCGATACGTCGTGGCATTTGTCGCTCGAACAGCCACGACGGTGGTGAGGGTGGGGGCCGGTGCGCGCAAGGGCGATTTGGTAGCGCCGAGGAGCACAGCGCAGCCGGGGCAGTCCGACGCGAAGCGACGGACCGCCGAGAAGGCTCTATGCATGGGCGCCCGCGCGCCCATGCGGGGTCATCGCAGGCGCCCGGCGGAGCGAGCACCACAGGGAACCCTCGGCGCAGCCGAGGGCGCGGACTAATGAGCCCTTGCGCACACCGGCCCACGCCCGGCCACAAACCTAAGCCATGAGTGCAGTCCTCACCCCCTCCCCGAACGCCGCCGTCGGCATCGAGCACTCCGAGGGCGTCTGGCACGCCGCCTGGCGGCGCTTCAAGAGCGACCGTGTCGGCGTCGTCTCGATGGCCGTCGTGCTGGCCTTCCTGGTGCTGATCCTGCTGGCCGCTCTGGGCCTGGTGGCCAAGAACTGGCAACAGGAAGTGGGCGTGCCCAACGCGCCGCCCACCCTGCTGGGCCCGGCGCCGCCCGAGGCCACCGGCGCGATCGAGCAGCCCAAGGGGCCGAACGTCGACATCTCGGACATCGACCCCCTGGCGCCCAAGTACAAGGAATGGGCCGAGCTGGCCAAGAAGTACCACACGGCCGAGGTGCCCAAGGCCGAGACCCTGCCCTTCGGCGGCGACCGCTTCGGCCGCGACGTGCTCAGCAAGGCCATCAAGGGCACCGAGCTGTCGGTGGCCGTCGGCGTGGCGGC
>JBGAGZ010000048.1:0-37296 GCA_044226465.1 Burkholderiaceae bacterium
CTGGGCTTCGCCGACGAGCTCGACGAGGTGCTGGGCCTGCTGCCCGCGCGGCGCCAGACCGTGCTGTGCTCGGCCACCTTCCCGGGGGCGGTCAAGCACCTGGCCGACACGCTGCTGCACGACCCGGTGGCGGTGCAGATGGCGACGATGGCCAGTGCGCGGCCCGACATCCGCCAGCGGGCCATCGTGGTCGACGCCGACCGACGCACCGCGCTGCTCAAGCACCTGGTGCAGGCCGCGTGCGATGAGCGCGTGCTGGTCTTCGTGGCCACGCAGTACGCCACCGAGCACGTGGCCGACAAGCTGCGCCGCGCCAGCATCGGCGCCGCAGCCTTCCACGGCGACCTGAGCCAAGGTGCCCGCACCGGCACGCTAGACGCGTTCAAGGACGGCGCCGTGCAGGTGCTGGTGGCCACCGACATGGCCGCCCGCGGCCTGCACATCGACGCGTTGCCGATGGTCGTCAACTACGACCTGCCCCGCGCTGCCGAGGACTACATCCACCGCATCGGCCGCACCGGCCGCGCCGGGGGCAGCGGTGACGCGATCAGCTTCATCACCCCCAGCGCCGAAGCCCACTTCCGCCTGATCGAGAAACGCCAGGGCCTGCGCGTCGCACGCGAAACGCTGCCGGGCTTCGAGCCGACCAGCGCCCCCTCGACCGACGGCAAAGCCGCTGGCCCCGGCACCGGCCTGGACCCGAACGGCGGCATCAAGGGCCAGCGCAAGAGCAAGAAGGACAAGCTGCGCGAGGCGGCGGCAGCCACCGCCAAGCGCAGCGCCTGATCAGGCCGGCACCGGCTCCACGCGCACCGCGCAGTACTTGAACTCGGGGATCTTGCCGAACGGGTCCAGCGCCGGGTTGGTCAGCAGGTTGGCCGCGGCCTCGGCGAAGGCAAAGGGAATGAACACCGCACCCGCCGGCGTGCCGTCGTCTCGGCGTGCCTGCAGCTTCACGGCCCCGCGGCGCGAGGCCACCTGCAGCCAGTCGCCCGGCAGCAAGCCCAGGCGGCCCAGGTCCTGTCCGTTCAGGCTGGCCGTGGGGGCCGGCTCGATCGCGTCCAGCACCTCGGTGCGCCGCGTCATGCTGCCGGTGTGCCAGTGCTCCAGCTGGCGGCCGGTGATCAGCACGAAGGGGTAGGCCTCGTCGGGCTGCTCGTTGGCCGGGATCAGCGAGGTCGGCACCAGGTTCACGCGGCCATCGTCGGTGGCGAACCGGTCGTGGAAGACGATGGGCTGGCCCGGGTCGTCGTCGCTGAGGCAGGGGTAGGTCACGCTGTGCTCGCGCTCCAGGCGCTCCCAGCTCACGCCCGCGATCACGCCATGCATGGCCTGGCGCATCTCCTCATACACCGCCGCCACGCCGGCCTCCTCGCCCTCGTAGCGCCAGGCCAGGCCCATGCGCTGGGCGATCTGCTGGATGATCCACAGGTCCGGCCGGGCGTCGCCTGGCAGGTCCAGCGCGCGGCGGCCCATCTGCACCATGCGGTCGGTGTTGGTCACCGTGCCGGTCTTCTCGGGCCAGGCGCTGGCGGGCAACACCACGTCGGCCAGCCAGGCCGTTTCGGTGAGGAACAGGTCCTGCACGACCATGTGGTCCAGCGCGGCCAGGCCGGCGCGCGCATGGGCCAGGTCGGGGTCGCTCATGGCCGGGTTCTCGCCCATGATGTACATACCGCGAACGCGCTGCGGGTCGTCCCGCTCCAGCAGCGCGGCGTGCAACACCTCGACCACGGTCAGGCCCGGCTTGGCGTCCAGCGGGGTGGCCCAGAAGCTCTCGAACCAGGCGTGCGCTTCGGCATTGCTGACGCGCTGGTAGTTCGGGAACATCATCGGGATCAGGCCCGCGTCGCTCGCACCCTGCACGTTGTTCTGGCCGCGCAAGGGGTGCAGCCCGCTGCCGGGCTTGCCGATCTGGCCGGTGACGCTGGCCAGCGCGATGAGGCAGCGCGCGTTGTCGGTGCCGTGCACGTGCTGGCTGACACCCATGCCCCACAGGATCATCGATGCCTTGGCCGTCGCGTAGGCGCGCGCCACCTCGCGGATGGTCTCGGCCGGGATGCCGCAGACCGGCGCCATCCGCTCGGGCGAGAAGGCCTTCACGCTGTCGCGCAGCTCCTCGAAATGGTCCACCCGCGCGGCGATGAAGGCCGGGTCGGTCAGGCCCTCTTCGATGATCGTGTGCAGCATGGCGTTGAGCAAGGCCACGTCGGTGTCGGCGCGGAACTGCAGCGTGCGCCAGGCGTGGCGGGCCAGGTCCGTGCGGCGCGGGTCGGCCAGCACGATCTTCGTGCCGCGCTGGGCGGCGTTCTTCATCCAGGTGGCGCCCACCGGGTGGTTGGACGCGGGGTTGGCGCCGATCACGATGATCAGCTCGGCGTGCGCCACGTCGCCCACCGGGTTGCTGACCGCGCCCGAGCCCACGCCTTCGAGCAGTGCGGCCACGCTGCTGGCGTGGCACAGACGCGTGCAGTGGTCGACGTTGTTGCTGCGAAAGCCGGTGCGCACCAGCTTCTGGAACAGGTAGGCCTCTTCGTTGCTGCCCTTGGCGGAGCCGAAGCCGGCCAGGGCCGCCGGGCCGTGCGCGTCGCGCAGGCCTTTC
The DNA here is from genome assembly GCA_044226465.1 of Burkholderiaceae bacterium. Classification (GTDB taxonomy): domain Bacteria; phylum Pseudomonadota; class Gammaproteobacteria; order Burkholderiales; family Burkholderiaceae_C; genus Ideonella. The sequence continues at coordinate 2,603 of JBGAGZ010000048.1, forward strand.
AGACCACCGGCGGCGACGTCCAGCGCTTCCTCCCAGCTGGCTTCGCGGAAGACCTCGCGCCAGTCGCGCGGGGGCTGCTCGGGGTGGCTCTGCGCGCCCGCGTCCTTGGGCACGCCGGGCTTGCGGATCAGCGGGGTGGTCAGGCGCTGCGGGTGGCTCACATAGTCGAAGCCGAAGCGGCCCTTGACGCACAGCCGGCCGTGGTTGGCCGGGCCGTCGCGGCCTTGCACGGCCACGATCTGGTTGTCCTTGACCTGGTAGGTCAGCAGGCAGCCCACGCCGCAGTAAGGGCACACCGAGTCCACCTGCTTGTCGACCCGCTGGTCGCCGATCAGCGTCTTCACGGCCAGCGCGCCGGTGGGGCAGGCCTGCACGCATTCGCCGCAGGCCACGCACGAGCTGTCGCCCATCGGGTCGCCCAGGTCGAAGGCGATCTGGGCATGCGACCCGCGGCCCAGCATGCCGATCACGTCGTTGACCTGGGCTTCGCGGCAGGCACGCACGCAGCGCGTGCACTGGATGCAGGCGTCCAGGTTCACCGCCATCGCGGGGTGGCTCAGGTCGGCGGCAGGCTGCTCGCGGCGCAGCGCGGCCAGCGCGGGCCGCGGCGACACCCCGAGCTCGGTGGCCCACTGGCTCAGCTCGCCGTGCGGGCGGGCCGGGTCGCCATCGTTCCACAGCTGCCCGGCCTCGGGCAGGTCGGCCAGCAGCAATTCCAGCACCATCTGCTGGCTCTTGAGTGCGCGCTCGCTGGCCGTGTCCACCACCATGCCGGGCTGCACCGCGCGGCAGCACGACGGCGCCAGCGTGCGCTCGCCCTTGACCTCGACCACGCAGGCGCGGCAGTTGCCGTCGGGGCGCAACCCGTCGGTGTAGCAAAGCCGCGGGATGGTTACGCCGGCGCGCTCGGCCGCCTTCAGGATGGTCTCGCCCTCGCGCGCTTCGCAGGGCAGGCCATTCAAGGTGAAGTTCACGCCGCTCATTCCTTCACCTCGTCCGCAAAGTAGCGCTGCACGCAGCGAATGACATTGGGCGCCGCCTGGCCCAGGCCGCAGATGGACGCGTCCACCATCACGGTGGACAGGTCGTCCAGCGTGGCCTGGTCCCACGTCTGGGCCTGCATCAGGCCCGCGGCCTTGGCCGTCCCGACGCGGCAGGGCGTGCACTGGCCGCAGCTCTCGTCGGCGAAAAAGCGCATCGCGTTCAGTGCCGCGTCGCGCGCCTGGTCGTGCTGGCTGAGCACCGTGACCGCGGCCGAGCCGATGAAGCAGCCGTGCGGCTGCAGGGTGTCGAAGTCCAGTGGCACGTCGGCCAGCGAAGCGGGCAGGATGCCGCCCGAGGCCCCGCCGGGCAAGTAGGCGTAGAGCGTGTGGCCCTCAGCCATGCCACCGCAGAATTCCTCGACCAGCTCGCGCAGCGTGATGCCGGCCGGTGCCAGCTTCACGCCGGGTCGCTTGACCCGGCCGCTGACGCTGAACGAGCGCAGGCCCTGGCGGCCATTGCGCCCGAAGCCCGAAAACCACGCGGGGCCGCGCTCGACGATGTCGCGCACCCAGTACAGCGTCTCGAAGTTGTGCTCCAGCGTGGGCCGGCCGAACAGGCCGACCTCGGCGATGTAGGGTGGCCGCAGCCGCGGCTCGCCACGCTTGCCCTCGATGCTTTCGATCATCGCGGACTCTTCGCCGCAGATGTAGGCGCCCGCGCCGCGCCGCAGCTCGATGCGCGGCAGCGGGCACGGCGGCTCGGCCTGCAGCCGCGCCAGCTCGCGCTCGAGGATGGCGCGGCAGCCGGCGTACTCGTCGCGCAGGTAGAGGTACACCGCCTCGCAGCCCACCACCTGCGCCGCGACCAGCACGCCTTCGAGGAAGCGGTGCGGGTCGCGTTCGAGGAAAGTGCGGTCCTTGAAGGTGCCGGGCTCGCCCTCGTCGATGTTCACGGCCATCAAGCGGGGAGCCGCGAAGCCGCGCACGATGCGCCACTTGCGCCCGGCCGGGAAGCCTGCGCCGCCCAGGCCCCGCAGGCCGGACTGTTCCAGCATCGCCAGCACCTCGTCGGCCGGCCGCTCGCCGTTGACCACTTCGGCCGCCAGCCGGTAGCCGCCGGCCGCACGGTAGGCCGACAGGCCCACATAGGCCGGCGAGACCTCGTCGGCCGAGGCGATCTCGCCCGGGGCCAGGGCAGCGGGCTCGAAGTGGTCATCGTCGCGCGGCAGCGGGTGGCGGTGCTCGGCGCGCAGCGCGTGCGCTGCCACGGCGGGGCCCACGGCCTGCGGCACCGGACGCTGGCCGACCACGGCCACCGGCGCCTGCTCGCAGCGGCCCACGCAGGGCGCATGCGCCACCCGCACGCTGGGGCCCAACGCAGTGGCCAGTCCCTGCATCAGCGCACCAGCGCCGGCCAGCGTGCAGGCCAGCCCGTCGCAGACGCGCACCGTCAGCGCCGGCGCGGCGGCCTCGTCGGGCAGGATCTCGAAGTGGTGGTAGAAGCTCGCCACCTCGGCCACCTCGGCCATGCCCAGGCGCATCTCGGCGGCCAGGGCCACGAGGTGGCCTTCGAACAGCGCTCCGTGCGCGTCGTTGAGCCGGTGCAGGTGCTCGATCAGCTGGTCGCGCCGGTGCGGCCCCGGGCCGACCAGCGCTCGCACCGCGGCGGTGGCGGCCTCGGCCGGCTGGCGGCCCTTGCCCTGGGTGCGGGCCCCGCGGCCGGCTCGGCCGCCGCGCAAGGCACTGATCGGGATGCGGGTCTCGGTGCCCGGTGACGAAGGCTTCGGCATACGGCGCAGGAACTCGGCTGTGGGCGGGCCAGGCGGGCCCGCCACGGTGCAGCGAGTATGCGTCAAGCCGGCGCGGTGCCGCGCGGCCGGCCAGCGGCCGCGCCGCCGGGGTCAGCGCAGGTCGCGCTTGACCCGCAGGATCTGGGTCACGGTCTCGTTGGACACGGCCGAGAAGCGCGAGCCGCTGGCCAGCATCTGCTCGGCCTGGCCGTAGGCGCCGCGGTTGACGAGCACGGCCACCTCGCCAGCGGCGCGATGGAAGTCGGCATGGTGCTCGACCAGGCTCACGAACGACGGCTGGGTGGACCAGCGGCGGGCGCCGGCACCGTGCAGCCACTGGCCCAGCGGGCAGCGGTCGTCGCGGCAGATGGTGTCGGCGTCGAGCTGCTGCTTCTGGGAGATCGCGCTGCGCAGCTTGACCTTCCAGGCGCGGTGCGCCTCGACGGCCTGGTCGAAATCGAAGTTGGCCGGCACCGGCGCCGCACCGGCCGAGCCCATCGCGGCGGCCGGCTCGGCCGCCGGCAGGCGGAAGGTGGAGACACGCTCGGCCAGGGCCGCTGCGCGGTCGCGCAGCGAGGCCGCGGCGGCGGCCGTCTCCTCGACCAGGGCCGCGTTGCTCTGGGTCGTGCGGTCCAACTCCTGGGCAGCCAAACCGACCTGCTGCACGCCGGTGGACTGCTCGTTGGAGCCGACCGCGATCTGCTCGATCAGCTGGCCAACGCGGGCGGCGCTCTCGACCACGTGGTCGATCGCCTGGCGGGCCTGGACGACCACGTTGCTGCCGTCCGTGACTTGGGCCACGCTGGTCTGGATCAGCGACTTGATCTCCTTGGCGGCCTCGCCCGAGCGCTGGGCCAAGGCCCGCACCTCGCTGGCCACCACCGCGAAGCCGCGGCCCTGCTCGCCGGCGCGGGCGGCTTCCACCGCCGCGTTCAGCGCCAGGATGTTGGTCTGGAAGGCGATGCCGTCGATCACGCCGATGATCTCGCCGATGCGCGACGAGGACTGGCCGATCGCCTCCATCGTGCGCACCACGTCGCCCATGACCTGGCCGCCCTGCGTGGCGGCGCCGGCGTTCTCGCGGGCGATGGTCGCGGCCTGTGACGCATGGTCGGCGGTGTTGCGCACGGTGCCGGAAATCTCTTCCATCGACGCGGCCGTCTCTTGCAGGTTGGCCGCCGTCTGCTCGGTGCGCGAGGACAGGTCCATCGCGCCGTTGGCGATCTCGCTGCTGGCGTGCAGGATCTCGTCGCTGCTGTCGCGCACGTCGCGCACGATCGAGCGCAGCGAGGTCTGCATCTGGCCCAGGGCCACCATCAGCTCGGCCGCCTCGTCATGGCCCCAGGGGCGCGGGTGGGTGGTCAGGTCGCCCTCGGTCATGGCCAGCAGGTGGCGCCGGGTCTCCTTCAGGCCGCCGTCCATCACGCGGTAGAAGCTGGCGAAGAAGTAGCCGGCCAGCAGCAGGCCGGCCACCACCACCGCGGCGATCATCTCGGCCTTGGCGTCGCCGCGGGCCTGGCGCGCGGCGAGCAACTCGTCGAGCATGTCCATCATCTGGGCTTGCTGGGCCATCAGCTGCTGGTCGAACTGCTGGCCGAAGTTGCCGATGGCCGGCGCGTCGGTCATGTCGGCGGCGATCTTGAAGAAGCGGTCTGCGCTTTCCGCCAGCGCCTTGGCCTGGAACCGCTCGCGGCTGCCCGGGCGGGCCTGGTCGACCTTGGCGACGGCCGTGTCGAGCTGGCTGCGCAGCAGTTCGGCATAGGCCTGCGAGCGGTTCAGGGCCTGCTGGGCGTCGGCCTCGGTCATCTGGCCGCCTGCCACGCCGACGGCGAGGTCACGCATGTGCTCGGCCTCGGCAGCCAGCTGTGGCACGCGCATCAGCGCCCCGTCCATCAGGTAGTAGGTGTCGATGTCGGGGTCGAGCGTCAGGTTGGACCCGTCGGTCGCCTGGTTCACCAGGTCGATGACCGCGGCGACCACCGCATCATGGGCGGCCAGGACGCTGGCGCGCGGCGCCCCTGCCGCGGGAACTGCCGCGACCCGCGCCTGCAAGGCCTTGAGCGGCGCAGCCGTGGCGAACTGGTCGCCGCTGGCGACCTGCGCCTGCTCGACCTTCTGCATCGCTGCCGACCAGGCAGCGGCCGGGTCGCCGTCCGGCTTGGCGCCCGCCTCCGCGGGCGAGCGCAGCGCAGCCTCGCGCTGGTGCAAGGCCAGCGGCAGCAGCGGCATGGCCTGGCGCGCGAAGGCCAGGCCCTGGATCTCTTTGTCGGTGAAATCGCGCTGGTCGCCGTACTGGCTGAACCAGGCGTAGCCCAGCACGGCCAGGGGCAGCACGAAGCAGCCGCTGACCACCAGCGCCTTGGCACGGAAGCCGAGGCGGCGGAACAGCCGGATGCCAGGCGCCCACATGCCGTGGTGGCGGAAGAAACTGTCGTGGCTGGCGGCCTGCTCGGCGCGATCGTTCGATGGCATGGATACAGCTCTCCAAGGGCGGTGGCGACGACGCACACCCGGCCGCGACAGGCACGACCGGTGATCTCATCGCCGGGAACGATTGTTTGTCGTCACTTCTGGCACCAATCTTTAGAAGTGGGTGGTTTTCACCCATGCTCTTCGCTGGTGACAATCGCCGAATGGACAGCGTGGACACCGTGGTCGTGGGCGCCGGCGTGGTGGGCCTGGCCTGCGCGCGGGCGCTGGCGAGGGCCGGGCGCGAGGTGGTGGTGCTCGAATCGGAATCGGCCTTCGGCACGGCCACCAGCGCCCGCAATAGCGAAGTGATCCATGCCGGGCTGTACTACCCCACCGGCTCGTTGCGCGCCGGGCTGTGCGTGCAAGGCAGGCAGTTGCTGTACGCCTTTTGCGCCCGCCACGGCGTGGCCCACCAGCGCTGCGGCAAGCTGGTGGTCGCCTGCGACGCGCACGAGTTGCCGCTGCTGGACGCGGTGCAGGCGCAGGCGCGCGCCAACGGCGTCGACGACCTGCAGCGCCTGTCGGCGCGTGAGGCGCAGGCGCTGGAGCCGGCCCTGGCCTGCCACGGCGCCCTGCTGTCGCCGTCCACCGGCATCGTCGACAGCCACGGCCTGATGCTGGCGCTGTTGGGCGACGCGGAGGCCCACGGCGCGATGCTGGCCCTGCAGTCGCCGCTGCAACGGGCCGAGGTGGTGGGCGGCGGCTTCGTGCTCGAGATCGGCGGCAGCGCGCCGACCCGCCTGCACGCCCGCGCCCTGGTCAATGCCGCCGGGCTGCAGGCCTGCACGCTCGCCCGGTCGATCGAGGGTCTGGCCGCCGACCAGGTGCCGGTGCCGCACTACGCCCAGGGGGCCTACTTCAGCCTCGCCGGGGCTGCGCCGTTCAGCCGTCTGGTCTACCCCGTGCCCGGCCAGAGCGGGCACCTGGGCGTGCACCTGACGCTGGACCTGGCCGGCCAGGCCCGCTTCGGGCCGAGCTTTCGCTGGCTGGACACGGTGGACTACCGGGTCGACCCGGCGGACGGCGACGGCTTCGCGGCCGAGGTGCGGCGCTACTGGCCCGGCCTGCCGGACGGGGCGCTGCAGCCGGGCTATGCCGGCGTGCGGCCCAAGATCAGCGGCCCGGGCCAGCCAGCGGCGGACTTCCGCCTCGACGGGCCGGCGCGCCACGGCGTGCCGGGGCTGGTCAACCTGTTCGGCATCGAGTCGCCGGGGCTGACCGCCTCGCTGGCGATCGCCGAGGCGGTGGTCGGCCTGCTGGGCTGAGCAGGCCCCGGGCCGCCGGGCTCAGTGCAATACCAGCACCGGCAGCTTGCAGCGCGACAGCACGTTCTTGGTGTGCGAGCCGAACAGCAACTCGCCGAAGGCGCCGCGGCCGTGGGTGACCATGACGATCATGTCGCAGTGGTACTGCTCGGCCGCGTGGACGATGGCCTCGTCGACCTGGTCGGTGCGCTGGAAGTGCCCGTGGAAGGTGACGCCGGCCTCGTCGGCCTTGGCGCGAAACTTCGCCAGGATGTGGCGGGCATGACTGGCGGCGGCGGCCTCGGCTTGTTCGTTCTCGCGCAACACCACCGACGGGTGGCGGCCGACCGAGGGCAGGCTGGTGTCGGGCTCGGCGACGAAGCCGGTGATGGCCGCGCGCAGCTTCTTGGCCAGCACGATGCTTTCGGTCATCGCGCGTTCAGACAGCTCGCTGCCGTCCACCGGCACCAGCAGGTGTTCATACATGATGGGGTCTCGCTCGGGGTCGCAACGAGACCAATCTACGCCGCCGGGCCGGGGCTGTCTTGCGCGATGTCAACGCTCGCGCGGGCGTCGGTTCAGTTCGACGCGGCGGACGCGGCCGGCGCGGCCACGCTGGCAGCCGGCGCCGGCTCGGACGCCGCGGCCGCCGGGTGCGGGGCCTCGATGCCGTGCTTCTCGCCGCTCAGGTCCAGGTCGCCACCCTTGGACAGCATGTACATCGCAATGGCGGCGAAGAGGATGAAGGCGAGGATGAGCTTCCACATGGCGTCGGGGGGCTTGAAGACGTTCGCGGCACGATAGGCGGCGCGGCTGACGTGGTGCCTACGCAGCGGACAGCATCAGAAAAAAGGCGGCCATTGAGGCCGCCCGGGGTAGATCGCGGGCGCCCGAAGGCGCACACGCTCAGTCCTGTGCGTAGATGTCCACGTCCTTGGTTTCCTTGACGAACAGCATGCCGATCACGAAGGTCATCACGGCCACGGCGATCGGGTACCACAGACCGTTGTACATGTTGCCGGTCTGCGCCACGATGGCCAGCGCGGTCGCCGGCAGGAAACCGCCGAACCAGCCGTTGCCGATGTGGTACGGCAGGCTCATCGAGGTGTAGCGGATGCGGGTCGGGAACATCTCCACCAGCATCGCCGCGATCGGGCCGTAGACCATGGTCACGTAGATCACCAGCAGGGTCAGGATCAGCACGATCTTGACCTTGTCGATCTTGGCCGGGTCGGCCTTGGCGGGGTAGCCCGCGTCCTTGAGGGCTGCGGAAATAGCCTTCTTGAACTCGGCGTCCTTGGCCTTGACTTCGTCCGGCGCCAAGCCCTTGGATTCGAAGCCCGGGATCACCACGTCGCCGATCTTGACCTGGGCCACCGTGCCGGTCGGAGCCGCTTCGTTGTCGTAGCTCACCGAACCGGCGGACAGAACCTGCTTGGCGATGTCGCAAGAGCTGGTGAACTTGGCCGTGCCCGTCGGGTTGAACTGGAAGGAACAACGCTCGGGGTCGGCCACCACCACCACCTTGTTCTTGGCCTGTGCCGCAGCCAGATCCGGGTTGGCAGCCTGCGTAAGCGCCTTGAACAGCGGGAAGTAGGTCAGCGCCGCAATCAGGCAGCCGGCCATGATGATGGGCTTGCGGCCAATCTTGTCCGACAGCGTGCCGAACACGATGAAGAACGGCGTGCCGATCAGCAGCGAGGCGGCGATCAGGATGTTGGCGGTGGCGCCATCGACCTTGAGCGCACCGGTCAGGAAGAACAGCGCGTAGAACTGGCCGGTGTACCAGACCACGGCCTGGCCGGCGGTCAGGCCCAGCAGCGCCAGGATCACGATCTTCAGGTTCTTCCAATGGCCGAAGGACTCGGTCAGCGGCGCCTTCGAGGTCTTGCCTTCTTCCTTCATCTTCTTGAAGGCGGGCGATTCGTTCATCGACAGGCGGATCCACACGCTGATGGCCAGCAGCAGGATCGAGACCAGGAACGGGATACGCCAGCCCCAGTCGGCGAAGTCCTTTTCGCCAATCGCCGTGCGCACGCCCAGGATCACCAGCAGCGACAGGAACAGGCCTGCCGTGGCCGTGGTCTGGATCCACGAGGTGTAGGCGCCGCGCTTGCCGTGCGGCGCATGCTCGGCCACATAGGTGGCGGCGCCGCCGTACTCGCCCCCGAGCGCCAGGCCCTGCAGCATGCGCAGGCCGATCAGGATCACCGGGGCGGCCAGGCCGATCGAGGCGTAGCTGGGCAGCACACCGACGATGAAGGTCGACAGGCCCATGATCAGGATGGTGACCAGGAAGGTGTACTTGCGGCCGATCATGTCGCCCAGGCGGCCGAAGACGATGGCGCCGAACGGCCGCACGATGAAGCCGGCGGCGAAGGCCAGCAGCGAGAAGATCGTGCGCGAGGCCGGGTCCAGTGCCGAAAAGAACTGGTTGCCGATGATGACGGCCAAGGTGCCGTACAGATAGAAGTCGTACCACTCGAACACCGTGCCGAGCGAAGAGGCGAAGATGACCTTCTTCTCTTCCTTCGTCATCGGCGCGCTTGCCGCTGCAGTTGCCATGAGCGTCTCCTGGGGACTGCTGCACCACCCCCTCGGTGGCGCATGGCGCGACTATTTGGGCGGGCTCTGACCGGTCTCTGACGCCTGGCTGAACCGAGACTGACAAACTCGGGCCTAACCCTGAGGGTTGATTGCGCGATGCGGTAAACGGGGGCCTTCCCAGGGTAAGACCGGGGGTGTCATTGGTGAGCTGAAGTATCGATCGCCAGCAGGTCTTCGCGCAGCATCGGCAGTGCGTCCAGGCCCCAGTACAACCGGCCAGCGAGCTCAAACGTCGGCACGCCGAACAGGCCGCGCGCCACGGCCGCGTCAGTCAGCGCGCGCAACTCGGTCTTGACTTCGTCGCTGTCCGGGTCGCGCTGGGGCGCCAGCGCCTCACGCAGTGCGCCGAGGCGACCGGGCTCGTTCGGGTCGGCGCCGCCGGCCTGCCATGCATGGCGCATCAGAGCCTCGACGATACGGCGGTTGGGCATGCGCCCGGCGGGCCCGCAGGCCAGCGACAGCCGCAACAGCGCCAGCGGGTTGAACGGGTGGTTGACGGGGCAACGCATGCTGGCCTGGCCGAGCTGGGCGGCCAGCCAGTCGACCTGGCGAAACGTCCACTCGCGCTTGGCCGGGATCTCGGCCGGGCCCTTGTGGCCGTGGGCCTTGAGCAGGCCGGCGAACAGCACCGGCCGGTACTCGACCACGTAGCTCGCGTCCTTCAGTGCCTCGGGCAGGTGCTCGAAGGCCAGGTAGGCGAAGGGCGAGATGACGTCGAAGTGGAAGACGATGGGGGTCATGTCTTGGGCTCCTGGGCGGCCTGGGCGCGGCGCTCGGGCAGCAGCGCCCAGACCCGGCGCTTGCCCTCGTCGCCCATCGTGCCCCAGGCGATGATCTCGTCGATGCTGCGAAAGCAGCCCTCGCACCAGCCCGTGCGCTCGTTGAGCTTGCACACGCTGGTGCAAGGCGAAAGAACTGCAGCCCCTCGCCCGACGGGTATGTCGTGCGATCCCCCGAGGGGATGCGGGCCGGCTTGGGAGCGGCCCGGCGCTCGGCCCGCGGTCATTGCACGACGTCGGCGACCGGCGCGCCGGTCAGGCGCTCCAGGTCGGCCGGGGCCAGGCAAAACACCCCGTTCGGGTGGCCGGCCGCGGCCCAGACCTCGCCGAAGCGGAACAGTTCGCGGTCGATCAGCGTCACCGGTGGGGTCGCGTGCCCCACCGGCGCCACGCCGCCGATCGAGTAGCCGGTGCGTGCCTTGACGAAGTCGGCGTCGGCGCGGCCGATGGGGCCGACCAGGGCAGCCACCTTCTTCTCGTCGACGCGCTTGTCGCCCGAGGCCACGACCAGCACCGCGGCATCGTCCGCCTTGCGGCGGAAGATCACGCTCTTGGCGATCTGGCCGGTCTGCAGGCCCAGGGCCTCGGCGGCCTCCTGGCAGGTGCGGGCCGGCACGGTCAGCCAGCGCGGCGCATGCGGGTGGCCCGCCTCGGCCAGCAGGCGCGTCACCTGGGCGAAGGCTTCGTGGGGAGGGTCGGAAAGCGTGCTGTCGTCGGCCATGGCCGGATTGTCGCCGCGCCACAATGCCCCCATGGATCCCCACGAGACGAACGGCAGCGCCGACGACCCCGCGATCGCCGCCACGCGCGACTGGGTGGACCGCGCCGTGATCGGCCTGAACCTGTGCCCCTTCGCCAAGAGCGTGCAGGTCAAGGGCCAGGTGCGCTATGTGCTGAGCGGCGCGGTGCGGCCCGAAGACCTGCTGGCGGAACTGAAGCGCGAGCTGGGCCACTTGGCCGAGGTCGACCCCGAGGTGACCGACACCACGCTGCTGGTGCACCCGCTGGTGCTGCAGGATTTCCTCGACTTCAACGACTTCCTCGCCGACGCCGAGGCCGTGCTCGACCAGCTCGGCCTGGAAGGCACGCTGCAGATCGCCAGCTTCCACCCGCAATTCCAGTTCGCCGGCACGCGCGAAGACGACATCTCGAACTTCAGCAACCGCTCGCCCTACCCCACGCTGCACCTGATCCGTGAAGCCAGCATCGACCGCGCGGTCGAAGCCTTCCCCGAGGCCGAGACGATCTACGAGCGCAACATCGAGACGCTGGAGAAGCTGGGGCACGCAGGCTGGGACGCGCTGTTCCCCCCGCGGCGTTGAGCGGATCGAATCCCCCTCGGACGGCAGTGCCTGCAAGGCGCCGGCCCTCCTACAATCGCGCGCCTCGCCACTCGATGCCCGCTTGCCCGTGTCCGACCACCTGCGCGTGTTGCCGCAATACCTGCTGCCCAAGCAGGCCCTGACCTCGCTGGCCGGCGCGCTGGCGCGGCGCGAGCTGGGCGGTCTGACCACAGGCGCGATCCGGCGCTTCGTGGCGCGCTACGGCGTCAACATGGCCGAGGCGGCCGAGAGCGACATCGCCGCCTACAAGAGCTTCAACGACTTCTTCACCCGGCCGCTGAAGGCCGGCTCGCGGCCCATCGCCACCGCCCCGCTGATTTGCCCAGTGGATGGCGCGATCAGCCAGTTCGGCCCCATCGAGGGCGACCAGATCTTCCAGGCCAAAGGCCACTTCTATTCGACCGGCGCGCTGCTGGGCGGCGACCTGGCCCTCGCGGCGCGCTTCCACAGCGGCCACTTCGCCACGCTGTACCTGAGCCCACGCGACTACCACCGCATCCACATGCCCTGCGACGGGCGGCTGGTGCGCATGATCCACGTGCCGGGTGCGCTGTTCTCGGTCAACCCAACCACCGCGCGCGGCGTGCCGGGCCTGTTCGCGCGCAACGAGCGCGTGGTCTGCGTGTTCGAAGGCGCCGAGGGCCTGTTCGTGCTGGTGCTGGTGGGCGCCACCATCGTCGGCAGCATGGCCACGGTGTGGCACGGTGTGGTGAACCCGCCGCGGCCCGGGCGGCTGCGCGACTGGCGCTACGAGGGCGACCAGTCGGTCACGCTGCGCCAGGGCGACGAGATGGGCCGCTTCCTGCTCGGCTCGACCGTGGTGATGCTGTTCCCGCCCCGCGCGGCGGACCGGCCGCCACTGCGCTTCAACCCCGACTGGGCGCCGGGCGGGCCCGTCCGTCTCGGCGAGGCGATGGCCGGCTGAGCCGGCCCGCCCCGCACCCACGGCGCGTCCCATGCGAACCCGCATCCGGGCCTGCGCCACGCTCCTCTTCTGCGTGCTGGCCATGGGGGCGGCCTGCGCCCAGGGCCTGCGGCTGGACGCCGAGGCCTCGCTGGCCTCGGACCTCAGCGAGCGCGGCATCGCGTCCTGGTCGCGGCGCGCCGTGGCCCAGGGCCTGGTGGCCGTGTCCGACGGGGCCAACTGGTCGGCCTCGCTGGCGCTGAGCACGCCGCTCGAGCGGGGCCCCGGCGGCTACCAGGCGGTGGCGCGCGGTTCGGCCTACTGGAGCCCGGGCGAAGACTGGCAGCTGCAGGCGCGCCTGGGCAGCTACAACTACCCAGGCGGCGGCGGCTACCGCGGCTACAACCGCGCCGAGGCGACGCTGGGTGCGGGCTTCCGGGACCTGGTGTCGCTGGAGCTGACCGAGATCCGCCTCAACGAGGACAGCGCCCACCTCTACCCCGCGCTGGACCTGGGCCTGCGCTGGCCGCTGGCCTCGCCACCGGGCTGGCAGGTGCCTGGCCGGCTGTCGCTGGCCGGTGGGGTGGGCCGCGCCGAGTTGCCGGCCTGGCCCGGCCTTTGGTACACCTATGCCGACGCGGGCCTGGCCTGGCAAGGTGGCCGCTGGCGCGCCACGCTGCGCTACGTGGGCACCAGCCAGGGCCTGCGGCGCCTGCTGGGCGAAGCGGCCGAGCCACGGCTGGTGGCCAGCGTCACCGTCGCTTTCGAATAGCCGGCCGGCGGCACAACCTTTTCGACAGTGCGATGCACTCACCGGCATGAACGCCCGCCGCCCATGAACGCTGCGACATGAACGCCCCCTCGGACCCGACCGACAGCGACAACGCCGAGCGCGCCCTGCTGCAGCGCATGGCGCAAGGCGACCGCGAGGCGCTGGCCGCGCTGTACCGCCCCTACCACCGGCGGCTGGCGCGCTTCCTGTCGCGCATGACGCGGCGCGCCGACGTGATCGACGAGGTCGTCAACGACTGCTTCTGGATCGTCTGGCAGAAGGCCGGCAGCTTCCGCGGCGACTCTCGCGTGTCGACCTGGATCATGGGCATCGCCTACCGCTGCGCACTCAAATGCCTGCGCCAGCATGGCGAGGACGATGCCTCCGGCCTGCCCCCCGAAGGCATGGCCGAGCTGCCCGAGCTGTCCAGCGACCCCAACGCCGAGCACGAGCTGCGCGACTGGCTGGGCAAGGCGATGTCGCGCCTGCCGGCCGACCAGCGCCTGGTGCTCGAGCTGGCCTATGGCGGCGGCCATTCGCTGGAAGAGATCGCCGCCATCGTGCAATGCCCGGTGGGCACGATCAAGGCCCGCATGTTCCACGCCCGCGTGAAGCTTCGCAACCTGCTGCCGGACCTGGCCGGCCAGCGTGGCGCGGCACCCGGCGCACGCACCGGAGAAGCCTCGTGAGCACCGACGATCCCCGCCCCGACACGCTCTTGCCGCACACCACGCAGGCCGACCACCTGCGCGCCTGGGACCTGCTGCCCTGGGTGGTCAACGGGCGGGCCACGGCCGAGCAGGCGCAGTGGGTCGAGGCGCACGTGGCGGGCTGCGACGACTGCCGCGCCGAGCTGGCCTGGCAGCGCTCGCTGCGCGACGCCATCGCTGCGCCGCCCGCCACGGCGGCGGGCGAACCCGAAGCCGCGCTGCAGCGGCTGATGGCCCGGCTGGACGTGCCGCCCGAAGCGCAGCCGGCGCCGCCGGCACCGAGCCACGGGCCTCGCTACCTGACCCAGGCGCTGGCCGCGGCGGTCGTCGCCCAGGCCATCGGGCTGGGCTTGCTCAGCCTGCACCTGTGGCCGGGCACCGGGCGCGATGCGTCGCCCGATTACCAGACCCTGTCCGAGCCCGCGGCGGCGGCCGGCACGCTGCGCGTGCTGCCCGATGGCGCGATGACCCAGGCCGACTGGCGCGCCCTGCTGCAGGCCCAGGGCCTGCAGGTGGTGGCCGGCCCGAACGCCGCCGGCGCCTATGCCCTGGCCCCCGTGGCGGGCGCCGGCGCGCTGCCGCGCGGCGTGGCGTTGGCCCATCTGCGCGCCAGCCCCGGCATCCGCCTGGCGGAGCCGATCGGCGAGGCGCCATGATCCGTGCCGCCGCGGCCCTGCTGGCAGCCCTGGCGGTGGCCTGCGCCGGCCTCGGCGGCTGCAGCACCGCGGCCCCAGCAACCGCCGCGCCGCCAGGCACGGCCGACGGCAGCCCCGCGCCGTCCATGCGCGAAGACAGCAGCCGCTACATCGTGCTGGCGGTCGACAACCCGCTCGACGCGCCGCCCGGCCGGGCGGGCAGCAGCCTGGGCGGCTACGGCCCCGCGCCGCGCTACCTGCAGGGCCAGCGCGCAGCCGACATCCTGGCCGCGCTGGCCCGAGAGCACGGCCTGCGCCAAGCCGCCGGCTGGCCGATCACGGCGCTGGGCTGGCAGTGCGTGGTCTTCGAGCTGCCCGAGGGGCCCGACGTGGGCCCGCGCCGCGAGGCCCTGCTGACCAGCCTGGCGCGCGACCCGCGGGTGCGGCTGGTGCAGGCGCTGCAGGACTTCGACACGCGGGGCGAGCCCGCCGAAGTCGGCCTGGATTACAACGACCCTTATGTCAACCTGCAGCGGGGCTTCGTCGACACCGGCGCGGCTCGTGCCCACCGCACCAGCACCGGTGCCGGGGTGCACGTGGCCATCGTCGATACCGGTGTGGCCGTGCGCCACCCCGACCTGCAAGGCCGCGTGATCGCGCAGCGCGACCTGGTCGACTCGCCTGCACCTCGCTTCGACGCCGACCGCCACGGCACCGAGGTCGCCGGCGTCATCGCTGCAGTGGGCAACAACCACCAGGGCATCGTCGGCATCGCGCCCATGGCAGGGCTGGCGTTGTACCGCGCCTGCTGGCCGCTCGGGGCTGGCGCCGGCGCGCGCTGCAACTCGTTCACCCTGGCCAAGGCCCTGGCTGCGGTATTGGACTCCGACGCACGCATCGTCAACCTCAGCCTGGGTGGGCCCAGCGACCCACTGTTGGACAAGCTGTTGGGCGAGTTGCTGCGCCAGGGCCGCATCGTGGTCGGCGCACTGCCGCCCGGCGGCCGACGCGATGGCTTTCCCACCGGAACCGCGGGCGTGATCGCCGCCGGCGTGGCGGGCGAGTTCTCCCCGGGCGACCCCGCCATCGTGGCCGCGCCAGGGCGCGACGTGCTGACCCTTCAGCCCGATGGCGCTTACGACTATGCCTCGGGGTCGTCGATCGCCGCCGCCCATGTCAGCGGTGTGGCAGCGCTTCTGCTGGCGGTCGAGCCCCGCTTGAGCCGTGAGGCTTTGCAGGGGCTGCTGGCCGCGCGCACGGGCCAGGCGCTGGACGCCGGGGCAGCGCTGGCGGGCCTGCGCGAGCGCAGCAACACCAGCCGGTGATGACCTGCCCCATTGACAGGGGTCAGCGAGCCTTGATCTAGGGACCGGCCTCGCCTTGCCGCGACACGGGGCGCTGGATAGAGTCGTTGAGATCGTCTCGACGATGTTCCGCAACGCTTCTCTACAGGAAACCCCATGTCTCGTCTTCTCGCTCATCTCCCGCACGCCACCGTCGCCCTGGCCCTGGCCGTGACCAGCAGCCTGTCGTTCGCCGATCCGGTCAGCCTCGAAGGGGTCTGCCACGTCAGCAGCGTCGTGCCCGGCCAAGGCAAGTGCCAGCTGACCTACCTGCTGACCGACGGTTTCTCGCCGCCGGCCAACGTGCGCAAGGCACAGATCAAGGTCAACGGCGTGGTCGTTGCGCAGTCGGTCAACGACAGCACCAACCCCGTGGTTGGCTTCACCACCTACGTGTCGGGTGCCGTGGCCGTGGCCTGCGGTGCGTCCTACACCGTGCGCGGCTACATCTCGCGGCAGGGAACCAACACTTACGAGGAAGTGGGCACGCTGCCCCTGGTCGTTTGCCCGGCTGCCCAGTGAGGGGCCGACACCGTGCGCCAAGCCGGCGCGCGGTGCTCAGGCGCAATGCGCCGTCACCTCGTGCTGGTGGCCGCTGGTCACCGACGAGGTCACGACCACGCTCTGCCCGGCCTTGAGCTGGGCCAGCTGTGAGGCGGTGAAGGTCACCGTGTGGTCGTGGCTGGCCGAGCCCATGATGTTGTAGGTCTTGTCGGTGGACGAGCTGAGGTCGGCCTCGGGAATCGTCAGGCTGTGGCCATGGTTGCCGGCGATCGCCGCGCCACTGGCGCCGCAGGACTGCGCGCCGCCACCACCGCCACCATAGCTGCTGCCACCGCCACCACAGGCCTGCAGCCACAGCACCACGCTGCCGCTGCCGACCGCCCCCAGGAACTGCTTGCGATTCAGGCCCATGTTCACTCCATGTCATCCACGTCCGTGGGTGCAGCGGGGCCGGTGAAAGGTTGTGGGTCGAGGGGCCGACACGAACGGGGCGTGTAAGAACGCGCAACGCCGCGCGACTCAGGTTCAGCTGTCGGATGAAGTCAGAGCGAGGCCCTCGAGACGACCAGGCAGCACGCCATTCACGTTCATCCCATCGACCCTTTCGGAGACCCCTCATGAAGACCACTGTTGCCCTCACCCTGCTGCTGGCCAGCATGTTCACCACCGTCGCCACGCCGGCCCATGCCGCCGGCGGCCAGCTCACCCGCGAGCAGGTCCAGATGGACCGCGACACCTTCCTGTCGCTGATGCGCTGGGACGAGGGCATGGGCCAGTGGGTGCTCAAGTCCGGCATGGAGCCGCCCAAGGGCGTGCTCTCGCGCTCGGAGGTGCTCAACATGCGCGACCAGTGGCTGACCATGCACCGCTACGACGAGCCGAGTGGCACCTGGGTCTCGACCGGCAAGCCGCGCGACATGAGCAGCCTGTCGCGCGAGCAGGTCAACATGGAAACCCAGCGCTTCCTGATGATGTACCGCTTCGACGAAGGCCGCGGCGAGTGGGTCAGCCGGATCAGCCCGGTCCACTGATCGCCGCCCGGGCAGGGCGTCACCGATGCGCTCAGGGCGCTGAGTCCAGCTCGGCGATCAGCGCGTCGGTGACGTCGGTCTGGGCACCGCAGGGCACGGCGCGATCGCCCGGCGCGAAGTCATAGGCAGGGTCTTTCTCGCCCTGCTGGTAGATCCGCGCATAGTGCTCGCGCCGGCCAATGGCTTTCAGGGCCTCGTTGGCGCGGTCGACCAAGCGTTGGAGTTCCTGCTGCTTGCGCGCGTCGAGGTCCTTCTTCAGCAGCTCGTAGGCCTTCCTCTCATCGGTGCGCACCTGGTCGTACGCCGCCCGCAGCGAGGCCACCTGATCGGCCGGTGCGCCGGCCGACAGCGCGTCCATCCACGCCTTTTCTGCGGCATTGCGGCGGGCCGACACGTCCCGCAGCTGTGCCTCACGGGGGGCGAACTCGGCCTGCAGGCGGGCCTGCGCTTCCTTGGAGGCCCGCGTCTCGCGCAACACGCGGTCCGCGTCGGCGATCGCGCAGCGCACCGGATCGGGCGCCGCCAGCGCACTCATCGCCGCGACGCCACCGCACAGCAGCGCCGCCAGACGCCACCGACTCTTGTTCATTCTTGCTCCCTCAGCCGCGCCGAACACCGACGCGCGCCGGGATTCTAGGCAGCGCCAAAGAACCGCTCGACCAGCGCCAGCTGCGCCGGCACGTTGAGCGCCGGCGCGTGGCCGCAGCCGGCCACCTCGACCACCTCGGCATGGGGGCCGCGCTCGCGCATCGCCTGCGCGACCTCGGGCTCCAGCAGGTCGCTGGTCTCGCCGCGCAGGCACAGCACCGGGATGTCCAGCGTGTCCCACGCGTCCCATTGGTCGTAGTCGGTGGGATGCTGGATGAACTGCTGCACCATCGCCGGGTCGTAGTGCGGCGTGACGCGGCCATCGGGCAGACGCCGCACCGAGGTCTCGGTCAGGCGCCGCCACTGCGCGTCGGTGAGAAAGCCGTAGGGCGCGTAAATGGTGCGGAAGTAACGTTCCAGCTCGCCCACCGTGTCGAAGGCCGGCGGGTTGCCGGCGTAGCCGCGGATGCGCTCGACCGCCGGCGGCGCGAGCCGCGGGCCGATGTCGTTGAGCAGCAGCTTGCGGATGCGCCCGCGCAGCGAAGTGGCCGCAGCCCGCAGGCCGATCGCCCCCCCCATCGACGTGCCCAGCCAGTGGAACTGCGCCAGGCCCAACTGGTCGACCAGCGACACCGCCAGCTTCACGTAGAACTGCAGACAGTACTCCTGCGCCGGGTTGGGGCTCCACTGGCTCAGGCCGCGGCCGATCGTGTCCGGACAGACCACCCGGTAGCCGCGCGAGACGAGGTGCGCCGCCACCTCGTCCATGTCGCGGCCGGTGCGCGCCAGGCCGTGCCAGGCGATGACCACCGGCGCGCCGGCCACACCCCACTCGGTGACGTGGAGCTCCCGGCCTTCACAGACCAGGTAGCGTGAAGCGAAATCGGTCATCGCCAGGCCTTCTTCCTTGGTCGACTCAGTCGGGGATCGACAGCGTGTTGGCGCCGAAGGTGATCAGGTCACCCGCGGCCGGGCTGGCCTGGATCGGCGGCACGTTGGCGGCGGTCAGCGGCGGCGCGGAGCCGGTCACGCCGCCACGCGGCACGGTGCGCACCACCTGGCTGGGCGGGAGTGGCGCGCCGGTCTTCAGGTGCGCCCACATCGCGTCCATCGCGCGGTTGAAATACACGTGCAGCGGGATGAAGCGTGTGTCGTAGCCGAGGAACAGGCCCAGCGCGATGAACGAATCGAAGTGCTGGGCGTTGGTGACCTCGATGTAGCGAGTGTTGGC
Organism: Burkholderiaceae bacterium; assembly: GCA_044226465.1. GTDB lineage: Bacteria > Pseudomonadota > Gammaproteobacteria > Burkholderiales > Burkholderiaceae_C > Ideonella. The sequence continues at coordinate 21,539 of JBGAGZ010000048.1, forward strand.
ACCCTGCGGCCCCTGCTCCTGGCTGCGTGCGAAGTAGGCACGCGAGGCGTGGTTCACCGGCACCAGCGTGTCGCTGCGGCCGGCCACGATCAGGGTCGGCTTGCCGCCCAGCCGGCCGTCCAGCTGCGCGCGGTGGATACCCACGCGCACGCGGTCGGCCTTGGCCTTCATGTCGCCGGTCAGCTTTGCACCCGTCGCCGGGTCCCGGCCGGTGGCCAGCGCGCGCTGGCACAGGGCGCCGTCGAGCGCGAAGTCGGCCGTGCCGGTGCTGGGCGAGGTGGCCAGGAAGTCGAGTTTGGCCCCGCCCACCGAGTCGTTGTAGACGATGTTGACGCCACTGGTCGGCGGCACGCCGTTGCCGGTGGCGAAGATGCCCGCCTCGACGGACGGGACCTGCGCGATCAGGTTGCCGTTGGTGTCGGTGTTGGCGAAGCTGAAGCCGCACAGGTTGTCCAGCACGCTGAAGCGGCCGGCGGCATTGGTGTAGGTGGTGGCGATCGAGTTGGTGGCGAAGCGGAAGTGCGATTGCTGCAGGAAATCGTTCTCGGGCTTCCAGCCATAGGCATGCATCTTCGCCAGCGCATCGTCGGCCTGCTCGTCCAGCGTGGCACCGCTGACCAGGCCCTTGACGGCCAGCGCGGCACAGCGGTTCTGCGCCGAAGCGGTGTACGCCGCCGGCCAAAAGGCCACGTGCAGCGACAGGCCGGCCTGCGACGACAGCAGCGCGCAGGGCTGGTAAACGTTGGCAAAAGTGAAGTAGTCGGTCAACGACCGGCCGATCGTGGCTTCGACATGGCTGCCTTGCACGATGGTGAGGTCGCCGCTGTGACGCGGCTGGGCATTGGGCTCGGTCACCGCCACGCCGTCGATCAAGCCGTCACGGTCCTGTTCGGCGGCGGCCAGCGCGGCGCCGCCGCCGTTGGACACGCTGCTGGCGATGACCAGGGTGTTCTTGGCGTTCAGCGTGGCGCGCCGCACGCCCTTGCCGTCGACCTTGCCGTAGCGCTCGTTGAGCACATAGAGGGCGAAGCGCACGGCATCCAGCGTGTTGTGGCCCCAGTCCTTCTCTGGGTTCTGCTGCGAGTGGGCGTGCTTGTAGGCCACGCGGTTGGGCGTGGCGGCATTGAAGGCAGCACGCTCGCTGTCGCTCACCGCAGCCGTGAACTGCGACTCGATGCCCAATGCGGCGGCGTCGCCCAGCGTGCCGTCGCGCGCGGTAACGGTGTTGGTCATCAGGTCATGCAGGCCGTTGCCCGAGCCCTTGTCGGCATAGGCCACCGCGCAGCCGTGCTTCAGGCCCCAGTCGCCGGCGGTGCCGACGGCCCCGTAGATGCCGCGCGAGCCCGACGACGTGGCGGTGACGATGCAGGCGTTGTCGGGGCTGAAGCTGTCGGGCACCTGCACCATCAGCGTCACGTTCTGCACGCCGGTGCCGTCGTCGGCCCACACGATGTACTCGCGGCCGGCGATCTTGCCCTCGCCCAGCGTGTCATTGCCGTTCACGTCGATGTTCGGGCCGTAGAACACCGTGAAACCGCCGGGCACGGTGTAGTCGACCAGCGCGCGGTAGTTGGTGTAGATGGCGTTGCGGCGCAACTCGGCGGGTGTGGGGTGCAGCGGGTCGACGAAGGCCGGCGCGGCGCCGAGCAGCCCGGTCTTGCCCAGGCCGGCGGTGAGCAGGTCGTTGCCGACGCCGTCGTACACCGCTTCGGCGATGGGCCCGCGCAGCACGGCGGGGCGGGTGTTGGGCGGGGCGGCCAGGGCAGCGTTGCTGCAGGCCAGCGTGGTGGCCGCGGCCACCAGGGTCAGGGTGCGATTCAAGGAGGTCTCCTCAGGCCGACTCTTTGCTTGAACCCGGAGCGCGCAATCGGCCCACGACGCCGCTCGGGAAGTAGTACACGCACAGCACAAAACCGATGCCCAGCCACAGCAGCCAGCGGTCGGGCGACACCAGCGGCCCCAGCACTGGCACGCCGGCGAGCCAGCCGCCATCGCCGCCCAGGTGCTTGAGCAGGTCCTGCAGGTAGTTCTGGGCGAAGACGAAAAGCACGCTGCCGATCACCGCGCCGTAGAGCGTGCCCATGCCGCCGATGACGACGATCAGCAGCACGTCCAGCATGACCTCGAAGCTGAGCGTGGTGTCCGGCCCGGTGTAGCGCAGCCACAGCGCCAGCAGCGCGCCAGCCAGCGTGGCGAAGCCGGCCGACAGCACGTTGCTGAGCGTGCGGTAGACGACCGTGCGGTAGCCGATGGCCTCGGCGCGGAAGTCGTTCTCGCGGATGGCCTGCAGCACCCGGCCGAAAGGCGAGTTGACGATGCGCAGCAACGCCAGGAAGGCCAGCAGAGTGGCCACGAACAGCGCGTAGTAGGCGACCACCTTGCCATCGACCATCAGGCCGAAGACCGGCTCTTCGAAGGGCTCGAACGAGGGCGAGAACCACTCGGGCACCTTGAAGCTCAGGCCGTCCTCGCCACCCGTGACGTCGCTCAGCTGCGAGGCCAGGGTCTGGAAGGCCGCCGCCACGGCCAGCGTGATCATGGCGTAGAAGATGGCCTTGACGCGCAGGCTGAACAAGCCGATCAAGAGGCTCAACACCAGCGACACGGCCAGCGCGCCGGCCAGCCCGGCCAGCACGGCGAGCCAGCCCACGCCATCGTCGCCCGCCCCGCGCGTGCAGCCCACGGCCACGCCGTAGGCGCCGATGCCAAAGAACATGGTGTGGGCGAAGCTGACGATGCCGGTGTAACCCAGCAGCAGGTCGTAGCTCGCCACCAGCAGCACGAAGACCAGCATCTTGGCCGCCACGTTCAAAGCCTTGGCGCCGGGAAAGAGGAAGGGCTCCAGTGCAAGCAGCACCAGCACCGCGACCAGGGCCACCGCCAGCGCGCGGCTGCGCGGCAGGTCATGGGAGAGGATTCGGTTCAGCATGCCGCGCGTCCTCATCGGTTCGTGACCGGATAGAGGCCCCGCGGGCGCCACAGCAGCACCGCGACCATCAGCCCGATGTTGGAGAACAGCGCGACCTTGGGTGCCAGGAAGCCGGTGTAGTTGGCCAGCAGGCCCACCAGCAGCGCGCCGACGAAGCAGCCCAGCGTGGAGCCCAGGCCGCCGATGATGATGACGATGAACAGCAGCGTGTTGACCTGGGCGCCGATCTGCGGCACCACGCTTTGCTGGTACAGGCCCCACATCACGCCGCCCAGGCCCGCCAGGGCCGAGCCGGCCACGAAGACGCCGATGAACAGGCGCCTGATGCGGTAGCCCAGCGACTCGACCATCTCGCGGTCCTGCACGCCGGCGCGCACCAGCAAGCCGAGCTTGGTGCGGTTGAGCACCCACCCCATCGCGACGAACACCACCAGGCCGATGGCCACCGCCAGCAGGCGGTACTTCTCGACCGCCGCATCGCCCATGAGGACGGCGCCGCGCAAGGTCTCGGGCAACGGCAGCGGGATCTGCGCCGGCCCCCAGACCACCTTGATGATCTCTTCACCGACGATCATGCCGCCCATCGTGATCAGGATCTGCTTGAGGTGCTGGCCGTAGACCGGCCGCACCACCACGCGCTCGAAGGCCCAGCCCAAGGCCCCGGCCACGGCCATGGCGGCCAGCATCGCGGCGAACACCGCCGCCAGGTTCTGCCAGGCCGACGCGCTGCCGGTCCAGTCCGCCATGCCGCCCATCACGCTGGTCGCCACGAAGGCCCCGAAGGCGATAAACACGCCGTGGCCGAAGTTCAGCACGTCCATCAGGCCGAAGACCAGGGTCAGGCCCGAGGCGATGATGAACACGATCAATCCCATCGCCAGGCCGGCCACGGTGAGGGTGAGCCAGGTGGCGCCCGAGCCGACCAGCGGCAGGGCGGCGAGCGCGACGGCGACCACCAGCGCGAGCGGCTTCCAGTCGAAGCTGGCCTTGGGAATGGAAGCCGCGCTCATTGGTGCGCCCCCAGCGACAGCCCCAGCAGCTTCTGCTGCAAGGCCTCGTCCTCGGCCAGCTCGGCCATGCTGCCGGCGTGGACCACGCGGCCGTCGTCCATCACCGCCACGCGGTCGCCCAGGGCCTTGGCCATCATGAAGTTCTGCTCGACCAGCAGGATGGTGGTCTGCTGGCGCTTCAGCTCGCTGAAGGCGCTGACCAGGTTGTGGATGATGGCCGGCGCCAGGCCCTTGCTGGGCTCGTCGATCAGCAGCAGGCTGCGCGGCTCGACGATGGCGCGCGCCACCGCCAGCATCTGCTTCTGCCCACCGCTCAGCTTGCCGGCCGGGTACAGCCAGAACTTGTGCAGCGCGGGGAAGAGGCCGAAGAGCCAGTCCAGCCGCGCCCGGTCCAGGTCCTCTTCGCGGCGGGCCGAGCGGGCGGCCAGCAGCAGGTTCTCCTTCACCGTCAGGTCGGCGAAGATGCCCATGCTCTCGGGCACGTAGGCGATGCCGCGCCGGGCAATGTCCGGTGTCGCAAGCTGGCCGCCCGGCCCGCCGATGGCCTCGCCCTGGAAGCGCACGCTGCCTGCACTGGCCTGCCACAGGCCCATGATGGTGCGCAGCGTCGTCGTCTTGCCGGCGCCGTTGCGGCCCAGCAGCATGGTCACCTGGCCGGCCGGCACCACGAGGTCCACGCCGTGCAGGATGTGGTACGCGCCGATGTGGGTGTGCACGCCGGCCAGTTCAAGCAAGGCGCTCATGCCGCCTCCTCGACCGGTGCAGTGCCCAGGTAGGCCTGCTGCACGATGTCGCTCGCGATCACGGCCGCCGGCTCGCCGTCGGCCACCAGGGCGCCGTTGTGCAGCACGATGATGCGGTCGGCCAGCTCGCGCACCACGTCCATCTTGTGTTCGACCAGCAGGATGGTGCAGTCCTTGCGCGCCTTGAGGGCGCGGATCAGGTCCAGCACCACGGGCACCTCGTCCACGCTCATGCCGGCCGTGGGCTCGTCGAACATGTAGACCCGCGGCTCCAGCGCCATCAGCAAGGCCACCTCGAGCTTGCGCTGGTCGCCGTGCGGCAGGCTGGCGGCCGGCGCGGCGTGCTTGTCCAGCAGGCGCACCGTGGCGAGGATCTCGCGCGCCTCCTCGATCCAGTCCTTGCGGTCGAGCCAGACCTGCCACAGGTTCAGGCCGCCGCCGTGGCGCGCCTGCACGGCCAGGCGCACGTTTTCTTGCACGCTGAGCTGCGGGAACAGCTGGGTCAGCTGGAAGGCACGGCCCAGGCCGCGACGGGTGCGCAGCGGCGCGGGCAGCGCGGTGATGTCCATGCCGTCCAGCAGCACCCGGCCCTCGCTGGCCGGCAGCTGGCCCGAGATCAGGTTGAAGTAGGTCGTCTTGCCGGCGCCATTGGGCCCGACGATCGCGGTGAGCGTGCCGGGCGCGAAGGCGCAGCTCACGTGGTCCACCGCCACGTGGCCGCCGAAGCGGATGGTCAGGTCTCGGGTTTCCAGCATGCGGTCAGTGAAGATTCAGGGGCAGGTGCCCACGATGTAGTAGTTGGGGCCGGTCTGCTTCAGGGTGGTGTTGATGAACACGTTCCACAGACCCATGGCCTGGTTCGAGCCATTGGCGTAGGCGTAGCCGCCGGTCTGGTGCGCGCGGCCCGCCGTGGTGTGGGCGTAGTTGCTGGCGGTGAAGCACACCGGCGCGGCGCCCGTGGTGGTGCCGCTGGCGGGGTTGGACACCGCGCCCTGTGCCCCGGCCGAGTCGACCGCCGCCACCGTCCACGAGTAGGTGGTGGCCGGCGCGAGGCCGGTGTCGACGTAGCTCGTGCTGGCGACGAGCGCGGCATTGACCTTGGCACCGTTGCGGAACACGTTGTAGCCCGCGGCGCCGGTGACCGCGTTCCAGGCGATGGTCATGCTGGTGTCGGTGGCGCCCGAGGTGCCCACGCCGGTGGGCGCGGGCAGCGCGCCGCCACCGCCCCCACCGCCGGTGCCCGAGGAGGCCTGGTCCACCATGGCCTTGATGGCGGCCATCTGCGTGCCGGCCTTGCGGGCGAAGTTGCTGCCGTACCAGCCGATCCAGTCCCAGCAGCCGTTGGGGTTGGCGAGCGAGCCGCTGGCGGCCGTGGCGCGGCTGGTGTTGTCGACCTTGGTCTGCGGGAACAGCACGACGATGTTGTTCGTGTCCGCCCAGCGGCTGTAGCCGGTGTTCTTGACGAACTTGTCGCCGATGGTCGCGTAGTTCTGCTGGCAGCCGTGCAGGGCCACGTGCAGCTTGCAGGGGGTGCCGCTGGCGCAGCTGGCCGGCACGTAGGCCCAGCCGGTGGCCGCCATGCCGGGGTTGCCGGCGATGAACGGGGTCTGGTCGAACTCGATGTAGTTCGCGGCGGCGGGCGCGTTGTTGCGCGCGTTGAGCGTGCCGTAGAACTGCGTGAACGCGGCCTTCGCGCCGTCGTAGCCGCAGTTGCTGATGTAGGGCGAGGCGCTGGACGAGCAGCTGTTGTTGCCCGTCGAGTCGAAGTCGGTCGGAAAGACGTGCGCGGTGCTGGCCCGCTGCACGTAGCTGAGGTTGGCCCCGCTGACGCCGTTGTTGCCGTACTGGGTGTTCACCGCGTTCATCGGGTTGGGGCCGACGGTGTAGTCGCTGGTGCCGACGAAGAGGTAGATCTTCTGGCCGGCCACGTTGGCCAGCGCGTCGTTCGACGTGCCGCTCCAGTTGTTCAGGTCGGCCTGCATGGTGCTGAGCATGCCGCTCGTGATGCTGGCGTTGTACATGCAGGCCGTGTAGTTGCTGTGGCCCGCACACATGTAGGGGCCGCCCGCGAACACGCCCACCCCCTTGAAGGTGGACGAGTAGGCGTAGCCCAGCTGGTTGGCCATGAAGCCGCCCGAGGACAGGCCCGACACCGTGGTCTGGCTCTTGTCGATGTTGTAGGCGGGCAGGCTCACGGCGGCGAGGGCGAGAGGCGATGCGAAAAGGGGTGCGATCGCGGCCCACGCCGCGACCGCACGTGCGACACGTGCGGGTTTCATGGCTTGTCTCCTGGTGGTTGAAAGGGGCCGGTCTGGCGCCGGCCCTCGTGGGAACGGTCAGCGCCTCAGCGCTTGTTGCGGATCGGCACCTGCATCTCTTCGGGCTTGATCTCGCGGATCAGCTCGGGCACGCCCCAGGCAAAAGCCGGGTCCACCTTGATCTTGAAGTGGTACATGCTCTGCATGGCCTGGTGGTCTTCCTTGCGGAAGCTCATCTTGCCCTTGGGCGATTCGAAGCTCATGCCCTCCATCGTGGTGATGAGCTTGGGCGTGTTGGTGTCGCCGGCGGTCTTCTTCAGCGCCTCGACCAAGGCGATGGCCGCCGTCATGCCGCCGGCGGTGAAGAAGTCCGGCGGGGCCTTGAACTGCTTGTAGTGGTTGGCCACCAGCCACTCGTTGACCGGGTTCTTCGGGATGCCGAAGTAGTAGTAGGTGGCGCCTTCCATGCCGGGGAAGTTCTTGTACGCCGCCATGGCCGGCAGGATGTTGCCGCCGGTGAAAACCTCGATGTTGTAGCGCTTGGCCAGCTCTTGCGCGGCCAGTGCGTTGTAGGGCGGCGTCCCGCCGGCCCAGATCACCTCGATGATCTTGCGGCCGGGCTGGCCCTTGAGCGCGTCCACCACGCGCTGGATGCCGGCGGTGAAGTCGGTCGTGTTCTGCGGCAGGTACTCTTCATGGACGATCTTGGCGGTCTTGAGCGCGTCCTTGAAGGCCTTCACGCCGTCGCGGCCGAAGGCGTAGTCCTGCGCCAGCGTGGCGATGCTGACGCCGGCCTTGTCCACCGCCGCGGCGTTGCTGATCGCGTCCTGGCTGCTGTTGCGGCCGGTGCGGAAGATGTACTTGTTCCACTTGTCGCCGGTGATCGAGTCGGCCACCGCCGGCTCGACCAGCAGGATCTTCTTGTATTCCTCGGCCACCGGCAGCATGGCCAGCGCCACGCCCGACGAGGTGGGGCCGACCGCGATGTCGGCCTTGTCGTCGCCATAGGCCGCGGCCAGCAGGCTCTTGCCCAGGTCGGGCTTGCCCTGGTCGTCCTTCTCGATCACCACGAGCTTCTTGCCGCCGACCATCATCGTGCCGCCGGTGGCGTACTCCAGGCCCAGGTTGAAGCCGACGGTCGTCTGCTTGCCGTAGGCCTCGAGCGGGCCGGTCAGGCTGTGGATGTGGGCGATGCGGATTTCGCCGCCTGCGGCTGCGGCCGGGCCGGCCGCCAGCCAGCCGGCGCCCGCGGCAAGCGCCGCCATGGCAAGAGTGAAGGGGCGTCGGGCAAGGGTGCGGCGCGGCATAGGGGCTTGTCTCCTGGCGCTGGGGCCGTGGTGTGTTGGCATGACCAGCCCAAACGCAATGGCCGTGCCGCCAGGTCACAGCCTAGGGCAAGTACCGAGATCTCCGCTCGGTTCAGGTACGACGCGGGGGCTTGCGGCACCCTCGCCTTTCGGGCCAGGCCACGCAGCAGCGGGAATGTGTCTGATAGCCGGACACTGCGTCGGTGACCATGTCCGACGGCCAGACAGCTTCTTCGAATCCGTCAGCTGTGAGCCAACGGAGGAAAGGGCGTGAAATCCTCACGGCGGGTTTTGCTCGATCGATCATTTAACACCGGCGACTCCTGCCGATATTCAGGACAGCGGCCCTGCGCGACCACACGGTCGGGCGAGGGCCACGAAATCTTGGCAAGTCAAAACACAAGAGGTTGTTCATGAGTGATCGATTCAAGCTGAGTACACGTTTGGCGGCCGGCTTCGGCGTGCTGCTGTTGCTGTTGCTGGTGGCCTTGGGCGCGTCGGTGTGGGAAATGCGGGTACTGGCGGCGCAGACGACCGCCTTCGCAGACAACATCGTCCCGTCGCTCACCGCACAGAACGACATGGACTCGGGGCTGAACGAGATGCGCCGCTGGGAACTGCGCCACGTTCTGTCGGACGACGAGGCCGACATGGCCGCCATCGAAGAGCACTGGACGAAGGCCCGCCAGCAAATGCAGGCGGCGATTGACCACTACGCCAAGGACCTGCTGGCCGACGACGAGGACAAGCGTCTGTACCAGCAGACCCAAGCCGCCGTGAACGCCTACGCTGCAACGTGGGATGCCGTGCGCACGGCGTCGCGCAAGACGGCCACCGACCCGAACGAGATTGCCAACGTCAAGCAACTGCTGCGCGATGGACTGAAGTCCTTCCAGGCCGCCGACGCCGCCATCGGCGCCTGGTGGAAATACAACGTGGTGTTGTCGGAGCAGGCGCAGAAAGAGACCGAAACCGCCTACGCCAACGCCAGGCTGGTGATGACCGTGATCGCGCTGCTGGCGCTGGGCGTGGGGGTGACGGCGGCCGTCGTGATCACGCGCTCGGTGCTGCGCCAGATCGGCGGCGACCCGGCCTACGCCAAGACGGTGGTGGGCGAAATCGCCCGCGGCAACCTGGCGGTGGACATCGCCCTGCACGCCGGCGACAACGGCAGCCTGCTGGCGGACATGCAAGGCATGCGCGACAAGCTGCTGTCGGTCGTCACCGAGGTGCGCAACAGCAGCGACAGCATCGCCACCGGCTCGGCCCAGATCGCCACCGGCAATGCCGACCTGAGCCAGCGCACCGAGGAGCAGGCCAGCAACCTGCAGCAGACGGCCGCGTCCATGGAACAGCTGGCCGGCACCGTGAAGAACAACGCCGAGGTTTCCAGCCAGGCCACCCAGCTGGCCGCCGAAGCCGCTGCATCGGCAGTGCATGGCGGCGAGATGGTGGGCAAGGTCGTCGAGACCATGCAGGACATCTCCACCTCGTCGCGCAAGATCGGCGACATCATCGGCGTGATCGACGGCATCGCCTTCCAGACCAACATCCTCGCGCTGAACGCGGCGGTGGAAGCCGCGCGTGCCGGCGAACAGGGCCGCGGTTTCGCGGTCGTGGCCGGCGAGGTGCGCACCCTGGCCCAGCGTTCGGCCGAGGCGGCACGCGAGATCAAGACCCTGATCGGCGCCAGCGTCGAGAAGGTCGAGGCGGGCGCCAAGCAGGTCGACGACGCCGGGCAGTCGATGCAGGCCATCGTCGCCCAAGTCCAGCGCGTGAGCCAGATGATCAGCGAGATCAGCAACGCCACGGGCGAGCAGTCCCGCGGCATCAGCCAGGTGGGCGACGCCGTGACGCAGCTCGACCAGGTCACGCAGCAGAACGCCGCACTGGTCGAGGAGAGCGCCGCGGCGGCGGAAAGCCTGCGCGTGCAGGCCTCGAAACTGGCCGAGATCGTGGGCGTGTTCCAGCTGGCGCACGGTCATGCGAGCCCGGCCCGACCGCCGATGTCGCCACGCCCGCAAGCCACGGCCCCTGCGGCTGCACGCAAGGCCCCTCAGGTGCGCCCCCTCGCGCCCGCACCTCAGCGTGCCGCGCCTGCGGCGGCCACGGTGGCGGCGACCGACGACGACTGGTCGAGCTTCTGAGCGAAGCGGGCTTGCTCAGCCGAGCTGGCCCAGCTTCTCGTACAGCGTCGCCCGCGCGATGCCCAGCATGCGCGGCGTGGTGCAGCGACTTGGTACTGGGTTCAGCCGATGCGCGTGCGTGCAGGTCGCGTGCCGTCAAAGTCTTGACACCTGCGGCCGAAGCATAGGGGCGCTGGCTCACTAGGGGCATCAGACATCGGCATGAGCCCCCGGAGCCGACCGCTATCCGGCGGGACAGCCCCTCAACGGTAGACGGGGTCCAGGTACTTGTACTTCCTCGTTCCCGCCGCGTCGGTAGCTTCCAACGGAAGGTAAAGCCCGCCGTCGATCAGGAAGGCGTAGTTCGTGCTCTCGTGGTCGCCATCGGTCGACGCCGCGGTGCACTTGACGTCCAGGTAGTCGCCTCTGACGGCCGGCGTCAGCTCGCTCCCCTGGTGCGCGACAGCGCCAACGGTGCACCGGAATGTCCGATCGATCGTCGCCAACTGGTTGATCTTGGGACCGACCCAGTGGCGCTGCATGGCATGAACGACGCGGTAGCTGAACGACGTTCCCGCCACGGGCCTGCACAGGGCCACCGAAGATTCCAGCGTGTCGAGTCTCGATCGGCGAAACATGGAGGCTGTGCTCGACTGGGTGTGGATAAAGTTCCCTATCGCCATGCTGAAGGAGCCATGCGCCACGTCCTGTTCCTCGCGCAGTATGTCGACCAACCCGCAAACACTGCTTGCATCGGCCACGAGAACGCCGGTCGTTGGCGCGTCCGGCGGAGCCCATCGGCGCACTTCGGCCACCTGCAGCAGGCGGTCTTGCGCACTGAGCATCAATTCGCTGTTGCTGTAGAAATGCATCCCAAAATTGCCGGTGGCCGCGTCGTCGACACGGCGCTTGATCGACACCAGACGACTTTGCCCAGCGCCCCCCTCAAGGCCTTCAAGCTTAGCAAGCACCGAAGGTGGAATCTGCAATGCGACGTCGCCATCGGCCCGCTTCCACGATGCCGCCGACATGCAGCCAGCCAGCATCAGCATCGCCAATGGAAGCCCCATCAAAGGCGGCCGTCGCTTCAATTTCAATGTCAAATTCATAGTGGTATTGGGGCGGAAGCCCTCTGATCCAAAGGAAATGATCGTAGCCGCCGACTTGTTCACTACAACCTGAAAGCTCAAGGCATCGTTGTGTCAGCCTTGCCGATCTCGGCGAGTCGTTCATAGAGCGTCGCCCGCGCGATGCCCAGCATGCGCGCGGCGGCCAGCTTGTTGCCATTGGTCGCCTTGAGCGCGGCGCGAATGGCCTCGGCTTCAAGCTCGGCCACGGCGTGGTGCAAGGACTTGCTGCCCCCCGCCGAATTCGGTGCCGGCCCGATCGGCGGGCTGGCCTCGCCCCCCACTGCGGGCCGCTGGCTCACCAGAGGCTGCAGGCTCACCGCCGCGAGCACCAGCTCGTCGGTCATCAGGCAGGCCTGCTCCAGAACGTTGCGCAGTTCGCGGATGTTGCCGGGCCAGGCTTGCGCCGACAGCAGTTCCAGCGCATCGGCCGTCAAGCTCTTGGGCGCCGCCAGCCCGGTGCGGCGGGCGATGTCGTCCAGCAGGTGATCGGCCAGTGCGTCCAGGTCCGACAGGCGCTCGCGCAGCGGCGGCAGGCGGATGGGCAGCACGTTGAGCCGGTAGTACAGGTCGGCGCGGAACTGGCCCTGGGTCACCATGGCCGTCAGGTCGCGGCTGGTGGCGGCGATCACGCGCACGTCCACCCGTTCGACCTTGTTGCTGCCCAGCGGCTCCACCTCCTGCTCCTGCAGCACGCGCAACAGCTTGGCCTGCAGGCCCAGCGGCATGTCGCCGATCTCGTCCAGGAACAGCGTGCCGCCGTCGGCGAGCTTGAACTTGCCCGGCCGGCCCTTGCGGTCGGCCCCGGTGTAGGCACCGGCCGCCACGCCGAAGAACTCGGCTTCTAGCAGCGTTTCGGGCACGGCGGCGATGTTGACGCCCACGAAGGGGCCGGCCGCGCGGTGGCCACCGGCGTGGATGGCCTGGGCCATCAGCTCCTTGCCGGTGCCGGTTTCGCCGAGCAGCAGCACGGTGCTGTCGGTGCCCGCCACGCGGCGCGCCTGGCGCTTGACCTCCATCACCACCGGGCTGCTGCCGATGAAGCTGGCGATCGTGTACTTCGGGCGCCGCTGCGCGGCGAGCTCGCGTCGTGCGTCGTCGAGCTCGCGCTGCATGCGGCTGAACTTGGCCATCAGCGGCTGCATGGTGCTCTGGCTGTGGTCGGGCGACTCGTTGAGCCAGACGATGCCGATGGCGCCGATCACCTCGCCGCCCTCGCCGCGCAGCGGCAGGCGGCTGACGAGGAAGGTGCCGGCCTTGTTGGTCAGCAGGTCCACGACGATCGGGCGGCCCGAATCGATGACTTGGTTCATCAGCGTGTTGGGCACCACGGCCTCGACCGGCTTGCCAACGAAGTCTTCCTCGCGCTCGAAGCCGAGCGCCGGCAGGAAGTGCTTGTAGCCCTCGCTGATCCAGACGATGCGGTGCGCGCGGTCGACCACCATCATGCCGAGCGCTGCCTGGGCAAAAGTGTCGAACATGCTTTGCGCGGCCAGGCGCAGCAGGTCGTCGGCGTCGTTCGGGAGGGCAGGGGGTGGGCAGTGGCTGGGAGCGGGCATGGGGCGGTCCGGGGTGCGGCGCCAATGTAGCGCCATGGCGGGGCCGCGGTCAGCGCGGTATCCCGGGGCTGCCGCGCATGCGGCCCGGCATGCGGCCTGTCGCACGGCGCTTGACAGGCCCGGCCTGGCCGGGGCACCGTGGCGGCTCCTGTCGCAAAGAGGTGACCTGATGGGCTTGACCGTGGTGACGAAGTGGGCGAGAGACAACCGGGGCTTCCTGGTCTTCCTGCTGTGTTTCGGTTTCTTCCGCACCGCGGTGGCGGACTGGAACCCCATTCCCTCGGGCTCGATGCGGCCCACCTTGCTGGAAGGCGACGTGGTCTTCGTCGACCGCCTGGCCTACGACGCCAAGATTCCGCTGACCGACCGGGTGGTGGTGCGCCTGCACGACCCGCAGCGCGGCGAGGTGGTCACCTTCAGCTCGCCGCGGGACGGCACGCGGCTGATCAAGCGCATCGTGGGCCTGCCGGGCGACGTGGTGGAGATGCATGGCGACCGCTTGCGGGTGAACGGCCAGGCGGCCGAGTACAGCCAGGTGCAAGCGGTGAGCGAGACGCTGGCCGACGACTACACGGTGCCCGCCCTGCGCGCCACCGAGCAGTTGGCAGGCAGCCAGCGCACGGTGCAATTCCTGCAAGGCGTGGGTGCGCGGCGCGACTTCGGCCCGGTGACAGTGCCCGAGGGCCACTACTTCATGCTGGGCGACAACCGCGACAACAGCGAGGACTCGCGCTTCATCGGCTTCGTGCCGCGCCACCTGCTCATCGGCCGGGCCGAGCGCGTGCTGGTGTCGGCCGACATCCTGGGCCATTGGGCGCCGCGCTTCGAGCGCACGGTGTCGCCCATCCGATGACGGCGGCAGCGCCCGCCGCGGGCTACTCGGGCACACCGCTGGCCCGCAAGTTGGGCCTGAAGCCCGGCATGGCGGTGCACGTGGCCGGCGAGCCCGAGGGCTACCGCGGCTGGCTGGCACCGCTGCCGGACGGCCTGCGCTGGCAGACCCGCCTGGGTTCCGGCGTCGACGTGGTGCACTGGTTCGGCGACGAGAAGGCCGCCTTGGCCCAGGCGTTGCAGCGCTGCCGCGAGACGCTGGCAGCCGACGCCGTGCTGTGGGTGTCCTGGCCCAAGAAGGCGAGCAAGGTCCCCACCGACATCACCGAGGACGTGATCCGCGCACTGGCGCTGCCACTGGGCTGGGTGGACGTCAAGGTCTGTGCGGTCAGCGAGGTATGGTCGGGGCTCAAGCTCGTCGTGAGGAAGGAATTGCGCTGACATGCCACTCGCCCGCATCGAAACCCGCCGCCCCTGGCCACCCGAGCAGGTGCAGGCGCTGATGAACGCCGTGTACGAGAGCTTTCGCGAGGCGCTGAAGGTGCCCGAGGGCGACCGCCAGATCCGCTACGTGGAGCACCGGCCCGAGCACTTCGCCGTGCCGCCGGGCAAGACGGCCAATGCCACCCTGGTCGAGATCACGATGTTCCCGGGGCGCTCGCTGGCGGCCAAGAAGGCGCTTTATGCGGCCATCGTGCGGCGATACGAGGCGCTGGGCATTGCTCCGTCGGACGTGATGATCGTGCTGAACGAGCCGCCGCTGGACAACTGGGGGCTGCGCGGAGGCCAGCCCGCCAGCGAGCTGGACCTGGGCTTCGACCTGAAGGTCTGAGCACAACTTCACGGATTCCCCTGCACGAATGTGGGGTTGCGGCCGGGCGGGCGCGGGCGTCAAATGCCGATGCCCTGGGGCCTCACGCGTTCGGTCGTGCGCTCATCGGGGTGACTTCCACAACGATGGGGAGATCTCGATGAAGAAGCAGGTCGTTCGGGCCGCGGCACTGGCCGCGATGGTGTTGCTGGCAGGCGCCTCGGCGCAGGCCGCCTTGGTCAAGTACCGCATGACGGGCTTCGTCACCCAGGGTGGCGAGTTCGACGACGGCAGCCGTGTCGTCGAGGGCGCGCCGGTCACGGTCACCCTCACTTACGACAGCAAGCAGATGGCGTCCGAGATGGCGCGCAACATGGACGGCTCGGGCACCGCGGTGTACGACTTCACCGGCCCCTACCACTTCAAGATGCGGGTGGGCGAGCACCGCGTCCACGTGCCGCAGTTTCGCGTCCGCTTGTTCAATGACCTGAACCAGCCCTTCGGCGACGAGTTGGACTTCGAAGCGGTGAACGGCGCCACCATCGACGGCGTTCACCAGCCCGACGGCCGCTACAGCGTCTCGCTGCTGAGCCAGCCGGGCAACGTGGACGCGCTGAAGTCGCTGCGCCTGCCCAAGCACCTGAACGAATGGTCGTTCGACGCCTTCCGCGTGGGCTACCTGGCCAAGGACATCGACCACCCCTTGGTGACCTTCGCGGTGTGGACCATCAAGTCCACCGCCTGCGAAGCAGTGCCGGGCACGGACGACTGCGCCGCGCCCTGAGCCGGCGGCCTGCCCTTTTCTCCCCCCACTTTCTCTCGCCGCGCGCGTGCGTGCGACCGCCCTCAGTGGCGGTGGCGCCACGCGCGTGTGCATTGGGGCCGGCTCAGGGTTGGGCCCCGGTTGCGCCTGTCATGCGGCGGTGAACAGAATCGCGCCGGCCATGAGCCAAACCCTGCTAGGAAGGAGATTCAAATGAACGCATATGGCGCCGAGTTCTTCGGCACGTTCTGGTTGGTGCTGGGCGGTTGCGGCAGCGCCGTGCTGGCGGCGGCG
>JBGAGZ010000049.1:0-37192 GCA_044226465.1 Burkholderiaceae bacterium
GGCGCGCGCTGGGAATCGGCGGAGCAGGCGCTGGCCGAAACCACCGGCCTGCCGACCGACGGCGAAGGCCGGCTCGACCAGAGCAGCCGCCGCCCGGTGCAGTTCGCCACCGCGGCGGGCGACCTCGAGATCGCGCCGCAGAGCGGGCTGGCGCTGTCGGCCCGGCCGCTGCGCCTGGCGGCCGGCGGCGACATCCTGCTGTCCGGCATCGTGCAGGCCCAGCAGCAGCCGGACGCGGCCACCGGCAACGCCAGCGAGCAGACGGTGCTGAAGGCCGGCCGCGACATCGTGCTGCACGACAGCGCAGGCATCGCCGGCACCTTGCAGGTCGGCGGCCCGGGCGAGGTGCTGCTGCTGGCCGGCCGCGACATCAACCTGGGCGACTACAACGGCGGCGCGTCCTTCGGCTCGGGCGTGATGAGCACGGGCAACAGCGTGAACGGCCTGCTGCCCAAGGCCAGTGCCGCCATCACCCTGGTGGCCGGCCTGCGGCTGGACGGCAGCGACTACGGCCAGGCCGTGGGCCGTGGCTTCGAGGTGGTGGGCGCGGGCGCACTGATCGCCCGTGCGGGCGACCTCTACGCGCTGCAGACGGCCGCTGACGGCCAGCCCGTGCGGCTGGGCAGCGACAGCGCCAAGGCCTTCGATGCCAAGAGCAGCAGCGCCCAGCTCGACGCGCTCAAGGCCTTGTGGGGCGAGGCGGCCACCAACACCGCACTGGCCGGCTACGTGCGCAGCCTGCCCGGCCACGAGCAGGACTCGGACGCCGCGGCGCTGGCGGCGTTCTCGTCGCTGACACCGGCGCGCCAGGCCGCCGCACCGGGCAGCCTGCTGGCCGGCCGGCTGGCCAGCGTGGCCGCGCCGGCCCGCACCGACTTCCTGGTCCAGGTGGCCCAGGCTGACACACCGCGCTATGCCGCGGCCATGCAGGCCTGGCTGAAGGCCAAGACCGGGCAGGACCTGGCGCTGGCCGACGCGATTGCCACCTTCGAGCGCCTGCCGGTCGAGCGCCAGCTCGGCTGGATCAACCAGGTGCTGGTCGAGGAGCTGCGGAGTGCCGGCCGCACCGCTGCCAGCAGCAGCGGCAGCGACAAGGACGCCGCCTACCTGCGCGGCTACCTGGCGATCGACGCGGTCTTCCCGGGCGCGCGGCCGAGCGGCGACATCCAGATGCCCAGCACCCAGGTCAAGACCCTGCAGGACGCGGCGACCCCGCTGCTGGCCGGCACCGACAGCGCACGCCCCACCGAGCTGGGCGGCATCACGCTGCTGGCGCCGGGCGGCGGCGTCAATGCCGGCGAGGTCAGCGCCAGCGGCCAGCCGGCCAACAACCTGGGCATCGTGACCGTGGCCGGCGGCGACATCGCGTCGGTCGTGCGACAGAACTTCATGGTCAACCAGTCGCGCGTGTTCTCGCTGGCCGAAGGCGACATCCTGCTCTGGTCGTCCACCGGCGACATCGACGCCGGCCGCGGCGCCAAGACAGTGACCGGCGCGCCGGCCCCGGTGCTGCGGCTGGACCCGAACAGCGGCCAGCTCTATCTCGACACCTCGGGCTCGTTCACCGGCAGCGGCATCGCCGTGCTGGACGAGCACAGCGACCTGGACCTCTACGCGCCGGCCGGCGCCATCGACGCCGGCGAGGCCGGCATCCGCGCGCGCGGCAACGTCTTCGTCGGCGCGGTCACCGTGCGCGGGGCGGACAACTTCCAGGTCGGCGGCAGCGTCACCGGCGCCACGCTGGGCGCGGTGCCGGTGAGCCTGCCGGCCAGCGCCGCGCCGAACCTGGGCGACGCGCAGAAGGCCGCCGGCGACGACGAGGACGAGCGCCGCAAGCGCCGCCGCCAACGCCGCCAGCTGCTGCTGGACTTCCTCGGCTTCGGCCACCAGGGCTGAGGCCCGTGCCCGCGATCCCGACGATCACCACACCACCATGAAACAACGACTGCTGTTCGCCCTCGGCTTCTGTGCCGCGCTGCTCGCCGGGCCCGCCCACGCCTGGTGGAACGACGACTGGAGCCAGCGCACCCGCATCGTGCTGGACACCACCGACAAGGGCCTGGCCCTGCCTTCGTCGCCCACCGAGGTGGTGGTGCCGGTGCGCCTGCACTCGGGCAACTTCGACTTCGCCGCGGCGGCACCGGACGGCGCCGACCTGCGCGTGCTGGCCGCCGACGACAAGACCCCCCTGCCCTTCGAGGTCGAGCGCTTCGACATGGTCAACGAGCTGGCCACGCTGTGGGTGCGCGTGGGCAGCGTGGCGCAAGGCAGCGACAAGAACCTGCTGCACGTCTACGCCGGCAATGCCAAGGCCGCGGCCGAAGCCCCGGCGAAACCCTTCGCCAACGGTTACGCCGCCGTGCTGCACTTCAGCGAGGCCGATGGCCCGCTGAAGGACGCGAGCGCCGGCCTGGCCTCATCGGCATCTGCCACGCGCGAACCCAACGGTCTGCTGGGCGGCGCTCTGCGCGCCACCGGCACGGTGGTCGAGCTGCCGCTGAACGGCCGGCTCAAGCTGGCCGCCGGCGGCGCGCTGACGGTGGCGCTGTGGGTGCGGCCCGAGCCCGGGAACGGCCCGTCCACGCTGCTGGCCCTGGGCACGCTGAAGCTGGTCCGCGCGGTCGACGAGGTCGAGGCCCAACTGGACGGCAAGAAGCTCAGCGCGGCCGCCCTGCCCGCCTCGGCCTGGACCCATGTCGCGCTGACCGTGGCCGGCGGCAAGGCCACGCTGTTCGTCAACGGCAAGCCCGGTGGCAGTGCCGACCTGCTGTTGCCCGACGCCACGCCGGACCTCCGTCTGGCCGAGGGCTTCCAGGGCCAGCTCGACGAGGTGCAGGTGCTGGGCGCCGCGCGCGACGAGGGCTGGGTGCGTCTGGCGGCCGCCTCGCAAGGCCCCGACAGCGGCTTCGTCAAGGCGCAGAAGGAAGGCCGCGACAGTGGCGGCGAGGGCGGTGGTGGCGGCTACTTCGGCATCCTGCTGAAGAACCTGACGACCGACGCCTGGGTGGTGATCGGCGTGCTGATGGTGATGTTCGCGATCGCCGCCTGGGTGATGGTGACCAAGGCCCTGCTGGTGGCGCGCATGGGCCGCGCCAACGACGTCTTCATCGAGCGCTTCCGTGACGCCGGCGACGCGTCGGCGATGGCCGCCGAGCCGGGCTTCGAGGCCTCGTCGCTGTGGCGGCTGTACCAGGTCGGCACGCGCGAGGTCGGCAAGCGCCAGGCCAAGGGCGTGCAGGCGCTGAGCGGCGCCAACCTCGACGCGATCAAGGCCACGTTGGACGCAACGCTGGTGCGCGAGAACCACACGCTGAACGCCCGCATGGTGCTGCTGACCATCGCGATCTCGGGCGGCCCCTTCCTCGGCCTGCTGGGCACGGTGGTGGGCGTGATGATCACCTTCGCCGCCATCGCCGCGGCGGGGGACGTCAACGTCAACGCCATCGCCCCGGGCATCGCCGCCGCGCTGCTGGCCACCGTGGCCGGCCTGGGCGTCGCGATCCCGGCGCTGTTCGGCTACAACTGGCTGGCCTCGCGCATCAAGAACATCTCGGCGGACATGCAGATCTTCGTCGACGAGTTCGTCACGCGGGCTGCCGAGGCGCACGGGGGCTGAGGTGGGGAGCTTCGCCGAATCGGCCGTCGGTGGCGGGTCGCGGGGGGCGATGCCCGCTGGGGCTCATGCGTTCGCGCCCTCGCCGTTGGCGAGGGTGCCCTGCAGTGCTCGGCTTTGTGGCCGCTGTCGAACTCACTTCGCTCACTGCGCTCGCTTCGTTCAGACAGTCGCCAGCGAGTCGGTTCACGAGGCTCGCTTCGCTCGCTGCCACAAAGCCTGCGCGCTTCGGCGCTGCCGAAATTGCCCCATCGGGCATCACCCCCCGCGAATGGCCAGGTGGACGGCGGCTTCAAGGAAGCGGAATCGAGCGGTTGCCATCGACACCCACGGTGGCCCTCGCGGCGGGCGGCACCCGGTGGGGGCGATTTTGGAAGCGCCGAGGAGCGCAGCGGCGCGGGGGCAGTCCGCTGCGCAGCAGCGGACCGAGCGAGAAGGCTCTATGCAAGGGACCGTCGAGGCCCATTGCGGAGTCATCGCAGCCGCCCCGCGCCGCGAGCACCGCAGGGCACCCGAGCCGCAGGCGAGGGCGCGGACACATGAGCCCCCGGCGGGTGCCGCCCGCCGCGAAGCGCCGACCCAAGCCAGGAGCGCCTGACATGGCCGCCGACATCCGCGCCGACAACGCGCCCTATGACGACATCAACATCACGCCGATGCTGGACTTGGCGTACGTGTTGCTCGTCACCTTCATCATCCTCACCACCGCGTCGGTGCAGGGCATCAAGGTCGATTCGCCGCGCACCCAGGCCGCCAACCAGCTGGCCAAGCCGCAGACCCGCGCAATCACCATCACCCGCGAGGGTGCGGTCTACCTTGACGCCTACCCCGTCACGCTGGACGAACTGTCGCAGCGCCTGGCCACGCTGAAGGCCGGCAACCCCGCGCTGCCGGTGGTGCTGAAGGCCGATGCGCGCACCGCCTACCAGAAGGTCACCGAGGTGCTGGAGGTGGCCAAGAAGCTCGACATCACCGAGATCGGCCTGGTCACCCAGCGCGTGGCCGTCGAACGCTGAAAGGGGAATGCCATGTCCATTCAGGTCGGCGACGAATCCAAGCCCTACGACACCATCAACGTCACGCCCATGCTGGACCTGGCCTACGTGCTGCTGGTCGTCTTCATCCTGATGACCACGGCCTCGGTGCAGGGCCTGTCGATCAGCATGCCCAAGCCCTCGAACCAGCCGCCCACCGAGAAGCACGAGCTGATCATCGTGCAGGTGGCGGCCAACGGCCAACTGCTGCTCAACGGCGCGGCGCTGTCGCTGGCCGAGATCGAGGCGCGGCTGGCCGACGCCAAGGCGCGCGACCCCAAGACCAGCGTCGCCATCAAGGGCGACGCGGCGGTGGCCTACGAACAGGTGGTGCAGGTGATCGACCTGTGCAACCAGCTGGCCATCGACATGGGCCTGGTCACCTCGCGCATCGGCACCTGAAGAACACGGAGCCCACGCCATGAGCACCCCCTCGACCCGCCGCCCCTCGACTCTGCGCCTGGCCGCCATCGCCGGCCTCGTCTTGCTCGCCGCAGTCCTGGCCGTGTGGGGGCTGCGAAGCCTCGCACGCGAGTCGGGCCCGCCCAAGCGCCAGGTGGCGCGCATCGCCGTGCTGCCCGACACGCCGCCCCCGCCCCCGCCGCCGCCGAAAGAGCGCAGGGAAGAGCTGCCCAAACCTCAGAAACAGGCCCAGCCCACGCCGGACACGCCCAAGCCGCCGCCGCCCACCGAGGCCGCCGCGCCGCTGAAGATGGAGGGCGCCGCCGGCAACGGGCCCAGCGCCTTCGCGGCCGGCGCGGTCACGCAGGACTACCGCGGCGGCGCGCCGACCATCGGCGGCAACGGCGCATCGGCCCCCTCCGGCGACGGTGCGCGCCGCGCCCAGCAGCGGCTGTATGCCAACTCGGTGCGCCAGCTGCTGCGCGACGAGCTGGAACGCCAGCTCAGCCCCGAGGCCGGTGAGCTCACCGCAGCCTTTGCCTTGTGGATCGAAGGCAGTGGCCGCATCCGCAAGTGGGAAATCGACGCGCGCGAGAACACCGCGCTGGAACCCCAGCGCGAGGCGGCTCTCAAGCTGGCCTTGGACCGCAGCGCCGGCCAGCTGCAGTTGCCCCCGCCACCGACCGCCGAGCAGCCGATGCGCTTTCGCCTCACGGTGCGCGCCGGCGGCTGAGGGCCGCACCACCAGAACACGAACCCGAGGGACCGACCCATGACCCCACCCCACCTTCGCCCGCCGCTGCGCCAGACGCTGCTGGCACTGAGCATGTCCAGCCTGGCCGGCCTGCCCCTGGCCGCGCAGGCCCAGACGACGGCCCCATCGGCCGCGGCCGACGAGCGTGCCGCCCTCACCGAGCTGCGCGCCACCACGCTGGGCCTGATCGACGCCCTGGTCGAGCAAGGCCTGCTGACGCGCGCCAAGGCCGACGAGCTGGTGCAGCGAGCCCGCGGCAGCGCAGCGAACAGCACTGCGGCCACTGCCACCGCGCCCAGCTGGGGCCAGCCCCTGCCTGGCGCGCCCGCGCCAAAGAGCGTGGTGCGCGTGCCCTACCTGCCGGAAACCGCCCGCGCCCAGATCAAGGACGAGCTGCGCAACGAGGTGCTGGCCACCGCGCGCGACGAGGGCTGGACCGATGGCCGCCGCCTGCCCGGCTGGCTCAAGTCGGTGACGGTCGAAGGCGATCTGCGTGTGCGCGCCCAGGGCGAAAGCTTCGACGCCAACAACGCCTCGGCCGACCTCTTCGCGCTGCAGAACATCACGCAAGAGTCGCCGGCCTGGGCGCCGGACCTGACCAACACCCAGAACGACCGCAGCCGGCTCACCGCGCGCGCCCGCATCGGCGTGGCCGCCAAGCTGAGCGACGCCACCACGGCGGCCGTGCGCATCGCCACCGGCGGTGCGTCGGGCAGCCCGGCGTCCGAATCGCAAACCCTGGCGGGCGACTTCAACCGCTGGGCCGTGGGCGTGGACCGCGCCTGGCTGCAGTGGGAACCGCTGCAGGGCGACTGGCTCAAGGGCGGCCGCATGGCCGTGCCCTTCGACCGCAGCGACCTGGTCTGGCCCGACGACGTGGCGCTCGACGGCGTGGCGGGCAAGGCCGAATGGGACCTGATGCCCGGCGTCTACGGCTTCGCCATCGGCGGTGCCTTCCCGCTGGAGGAGTTCGCCAACAGCACCAACGACAAGTGGCTCTACGGCGCGCAGATCGGCGTGGACTGGGCCTCACCCGGAGGCGACTGGACGGTACGCGGCGCCATCGGCCTGTACAACTTCGACCGCCTCGAAGGGCAGCGCGAAGCCGCCGCGCCGCCGGTGAACCAGGCCGTGGGCACCACGCCCTACCTGCAGTGGCAATACCCGGCCGCCGTGCGCCAGAAAGGCAACACCCTGATCAACCTGAACGCACCGATCTGCCTGACCGTGCCGAACACGCCCGGCTGCGCCAGCAGCGCCACCTGGGGCCTGGCCTCGAAGTTCCACCCGGTCGACCTGAACCTGGCCGTGGTGGCCAAGCAGTTCCGCCCCTACCAGGTGGACCTGGGGCTGGACGTGGTGAAGAACACCGGCTTCGACCTGGCCGACATCGAGCGCCGCGCCGGGCAGGACCTGGGCAACCTGAAGGCCAAGACCCTGGGCTACCAGCTGCGGCTGGGCGTGGGCACGGCCCACCTGGCCGAGCGCGGCGACTGGCGCGGCTTCGTGGCCTGGCGCCACTTCGAGCGCGACGCCTGGGTCGACGCCTACACCGACGCCAGCTGGCACGGTGGTGGCACCAACTACAAGGGCTTCGGCGTCGGTGCGGACTACGCCTTCGACCACCACGCCACGCTGGGCCTGCGCTACTACAGCACCCGCGAGCTCGACGACGGCGTGCGCTTCACCGACGGCAGCGGCCAGGTGCGCGGCAACATGAGCAGCGCGCCGCTGCGCATCGACACCGTCCAGCTCGAAACCAATGTGCGGTTCTGACCGGAGCACGACGCGATGACGATCAGCCCCAAACGCCACCACCACTGGTTCGCCGTCGTGATGACCACCTGCCTGGCGCTGGCCGCCCCAGCCCTGCATGCCGAAGACGACAAGCGCGCGGCGCAGCTGCGCGAGGCCGCGCGCCGCGCGCAGGCCGCGGCCCAGGCCGCCCAGCAGGAGCTGGCCAGCGTGAAGGCCGAGCGCGACCGCCTGGCCCAGGCCGAGGCCACGCGCCAGAAGTCACTCGACGCGGCCGAGGCCCAGGGCCGCCAGCGTGGTGCCGAGCTGGCGCGCCTGCGCACCGCGCTGGCCCAGGCCGAGGCCGAGCGCGACCGCCTGCAGGCCGAAGCACAGCGCGACGCAGCGACGCGCGACGACCTGCAGCGCCAGCTCGAAGTCTCCCAGGAAAGGGGGCTGGCCGGCGCTCAGGCACTGGAAGAGCAGCGCCGCGTGACCCAGGCCGTGAGCGCGCTGCTGGCGCGCAGCGTGAAGTCGCTGGCCGCGGCCGAAGAGGCGAACCGGCAGTTGCATGCGCTGGGCCTGAAGGCCGTCGAGGCCTACACCGAGCGCACACCCGAGGCGAACTGGGCCAAGGGCGAGCCCTTCTTCGGCCTGGCCAGCGTGCGGCTGGAGAACGAGGCCGAAACCTTGCGCCGCCAGTTGGATGCGCAGAAGTTGGTGCCGCTGGCACCGTGACTTGAGGCAGCCGGCGCTCTCGTCCGCGCGGCGTGCTCAGGCAGGCAGGGTGACGGCCGCTTCGCCGCGCGTGAAGCGGCCCACGTGGGCCAGCGCCGCACCGATCACCTGGTGCATGTCGTAGTAGCGGTACTCGGCCAGGCGGCCGCCGAAATGCACGGGGCCGGCCAGCGCGTCGGCCAGCGCGCGGTAGCGCTCGAAGCGCGCCTGGTTGGCCGCGGTGGCCACCGGGTAGTAGGGCTCGTCGCCCTCGCCGCGCGGCACCGGGTATTCGCGCGTGATCAGCGTGTGACCCACGCCGGCGCGGCGGCCGGGGCTGCTGCGGTCGAAATGGCGGTGCTCGATGATGCGCGTGAACGGCACGTCGGCGTCGGCGTAGTTCACCACCGCGTTGCCCTGGAAGTCGGCCATCGGCAACAGCTCGCGCTCGAAGCGCAGCGAGCGGTATTCCAGCGGGCCGTGGGCGTGGCCGAAGAAAGCGTCGATCGGCCCGGTGTAGACCACATGGTCGAAGCGCGACAGCCAGTGCGCCGCGTCGGGCAGGAAGTCGACACCGAACTCGACCGGGATGCCCGCCAGCAGGCGGTCGAACAGCGCGCTGTAGCCGCCGACCGGCACGCCCTGCCAGCGATCGTTGAAATAGTTGTCGTCGAAGTCGAAGCGCACGGGGATGCGTTTGACGATCTCGGCCGGCAGCTCGCGCGGGTGGCGCTGCCACTGCTTGCGCGTGTAGCCCTCGATGAACAGCCGGTACAGCGTCGGGCCCACGGTCGCCAGGCAATGCTCTTCCAGGTTGGCCGGCGCGTCGATCTCGACCCGCTCGCGCGCCACCGCGGCGCGGGCCTCGGCCGGCGTGCACACGCCGAACACCTGGTACAGCGTCAACAGGTTGATCGGGAAGCTGTAGAGCGCATCGCCGCGCCGCACCTTGACGCGGTTGACGAAGCCATTGAAGCGCGCGAAGCGGTTCACGTACGCCCAGATGCGCTCGCTGTCGGTGTGGAAGATGTGCGCGCCGTGCAGGTGCTCGTGGCAGTCCGCCTCTTCGACGTAGCGCGTGGCGCAGTTGCCGCCCGGCGCCGCGCGCCGCTCGACCACCAGCACGCGATGGCCCGCGTCGTGCAGCTCACGCGCGCAGACGGCGCCGTACAGCCCGGCGCCGACGATCAGGACGCGCGCGGCCATCGCGCTTCAGGAAATCAGCCGCATCGCCATGGCCTCGGCCACGGCGTGGGCGCGGTTGCGCGCACCGAGCTTCTTCTGGATGCTGCGCAGGTGGTTCTTCACCGTCAGCGGGCTGATGCCCAGCATCACCGCGATCTGCGCATTGGCCTTGGCCTCGCGCACGGCCGACAGCACCTGCAGCTCGCGGTCGGTCAACGGCCGGCTGGCCGGTGCTTCACCCGGGCGCCGGCCGCGGCGCTCGGCGCCCGCGGTGCCTGGGCCGTGGGCGCGTCCGAGCGCGAAGCGCAGGTAGGGCATCCACAGGTCGAGCGCGAGGCGAGCCGCGTCGGCTGCCTCCGCGTCGGACGGGCCCAGGCGCCAGAAGGCGACGACCAGCTCTTCGCCCTGTCCACCCGGCCCGTGCATGGCATGGACCAGGGCCTGGCCGAAGCCGGCGTCGGCCAGGCGCTGCACGGCGCCCAGCGCCACGAGCGGCCGCTCGCGCGTGCCCAGCCACACCGCGCGCTCGCCGGAGGCAGACCAGGCCTCGGCCAGCGCGTACCAGAAGCGGCCCGCCGGATCGGCCAGCTCGGCCTCCAGGCCCTCGGCCAGCGGCACGCAGTTCAGCACATGGGTCTGCCGCCCGCCGTCGCGGCCACCGTCGGTGCACAGCAGCGCCACGTCGTGCGGCAGGAAGCGGTACAGGTGCAGCCGCAGCCAGACGAAGAACTGCTGCGGCGAGCCGATGTGGTGCGCGGCCTCGGCGGCGCGCAGGAAGGCGTCACCGACATCGGGCGCATGGGACAGGGTGGACAGCATGGCAGGGGTAAAGGAAGCCCGACAGGGTAGGCGCGCGGCATGACAGTGCTGTGGCACCGCGTGGTGCTTTTGGCGTGGCTGACGCGAAACCGTCATGCGCTGGCGCCAAGATCGCGGCCTGCGCCGAAGCGCCGCCCGCCCACCACATGCCCTCGTTCCCCACCGAATTCGTCCCCTGGCACCGTCACGCCGGCACCGCCTTCTACCGCCTGCAGGCGCTGGACCGCTCGATGCTGGGCGCGCCCTCGCTCTACATGGCGGCCAGCGAGGGCGTGGCCTGGCAGCACGCGCAAGGCCCGATCGACCTGCGCGCCGACGACTGGCTGGGCAGTGGCACGCTGCGCAACAGCTTCTATGTCGAGCCCTGGGCTCGGCTGAGCGCCGCCCGCGACCTGGCCCTGGTGATCGAGGCCCAGGGCAGCCTGCGCGTGCGCATCCTCTGCGCGTCGCCGGGCCGGCCGGCGCAGGTGCTGCGCGAGACCCGACTCGAAGCCGCCGAGCGCGGCCGCCTGGTGCTGGGCGTGGGCGCCATCGACGCCCTGCCGGAGAGCAGCCGGCTGTTCTGGCATGTCGACGCGATCGATGGCGCGCGTGTCCACGAGGCGGCCTGGTGCACCCGCACGCGCCCGCGCGCGGCCACGCGCCTGGCCGTGCTGATGCGCACCTTCGGCCGCACCACCGACCTGCACTGCCAGCTGGCCCGCCTGGCCGACGCAGCCGCCACCGACGCCTTCCACGCCGCGCTGCTGGCGCGAATCGACTTCTGGGTGCTGGACACCAGCGTCGACGCGGGCGACCTGTGGCAGGACGCGGCCGAACACGGCCTGAACCTCCGTGTGCTGGCCGGGCCCAACCTGGGCGGCGGCGGCAACGCCAGCCACCTGATCCACCACTTCCTGGCCGAGTGCGACCGCGACCCGCTGGCCGCGCCGGACGAGGTGCTGATCCTCGACGACGACGGCGTGCTGTCGATGGAGTCGCTGGCGCGCTACCTGGTGGCCTGTGCGCTGCGCACCGTCGAGCACATCACCAGCCTGCCCATCCTGATGAAGAGCCGGCCGACCCAGGTGTGGGAGGACGGCGGCTTCTGGGGCCGGCTGAACTTCCACGAGCAGGGCGAGTTCGGCCGCCGCCGCAATCTGGCGCCCCACCTTCTCAAGCACGGCCTGTCGCTGGACGGCTTCGAGCACCTGGACGCCTTCGGCCCGCTGAACCACTGCGAGTACGCGACCTTCATCTTCTTCGGCCTGCCGCTGGCCACGCTGCGCCGCGTCGGCCTGCCGGCGGCCTTCTTTCTGCGCGGCGACGACATCGAGTACTCAATGCGCGCGCAGGCCCTGGGTGTGCCGGTGGTCACCAACCCCAACCTGGCGGCGTGGCACGAGCCGGGCCACGGCTACGCGCAGGAGTACCTGGCGATCCTGCACGCGGTGCTGATCAACTTCGCGCATTCCGAGGGCGGCGCGGCCGAACTGGCGGCCTGGTTCGAGCAACGCCTGGCCGAGCATGCGTCGATCGGCGACCTGGACGGCGTGGCGCTGTACCTGCGCGTGCTCGACGCCGTGCTCGACACCGAGGGCCCGCTGCTGACGCCCGGCTTCGTGGCGCACTACCGGGCCACGCTGCCACCCTGCCAGGCGCTGCGCATGGCGCCATTGCCCGAGGCCGACCGCCAGCGGCTGGAGCGCGAGGCCGCGGGCCAGGGCGTGCTGCTGCGGCCCTTCCTCTACCCCGGCTACCAGCCCGGGGCCGCGCGCCACCGAGCCGTGGTGCTGGTCAACCAGGCTGCCGGCACCTACCGCGAGTTGCCGCCAGCGGACACCACCGAGCGCCTGGCGCTGATGCAGCGCTACCTCGCCCGCCTGCAGCAGCTGGTGCAGCAGTTCGACGCCTTGCGAGCGCACTGGTGCACGCGCCTGGTGGCCTCCGCCCAGGCGCCCTTCTGGGCCGAGGTGGCGGCGCAGCATGCCGCGGGCACACGCGAGCTGCACCGTGGCGACTACCGCGCGCCGCCTGCGCCGCCGGTGGCCACTGGCGAGCGCAGCCGCGTGGCCGCCAACGACCCGCTGCCGCCGGCGGTGCCGATCCGCGAGCTGCGGTTGCGGCTGGAACGCGAGCTGTCGCAGCTCGCGCGGCTGCGGCAGGCCCAGGCCGGTGGCGCTGCCGTGCCCGCCGGCCGCGGCGTGGCCGCGTGGTGGCAGGCGCTGTGGGCCGGCCCCGCCCGCCGGCCGGGCTCTGGCCGCGTCGCTGCCGCGCCGTTGCCTGCCGACTTCGACCCTGCGCAGTACCTGGCGCTGAACGCCGACGTGGCCCGCACCGGCATCGACGCCAGCCTGCACTACCGCCAGTTCGGCCGCGCCGAAGGCCGGCGCTACCGCGCCTGACGAGCGCACCGAGCCTCACCACCGCCACCCCGCCGATTGCGCCATGTCTTCCACCGCCGCCCGCCCCCGCCTCGTCCTGCACGTGGGCACCCACAAGACCGGCACCAGCGCCCTGCAAGCGGCGCTGGACGGTGCCCGCGACCACCTGCTGCACGACCACGGCCTGCTCTACGCCGACACGCGCCGCCCGCCCTGGCCCGACCTGCCCAAGCACTGCTCGGTCTACCAGGCCGCAGCACACGGCGACGCCGCGGCCCAGACGCGCGAACGCGAGCTGCTGCTGTCCGAGTTCGAGGCCAGCCGCGCCACCACCCTGCTGCTGAGCGAAGAGGGCCTGTCCGAGCCGGACGACAAGGTGCTGCGCTTCTTCGAGCCGCTGGCGCAGCGCTTTGACATCGAGGTGCTGTGCTTCCTGCGTCGGCAGGACCTGTTCGTCGAAGCACTGTTCAACCAGTTCGTGCGCGAGAGCGCGCGGCGCGAGTCGCGCCCGATCCTGACCTTCGCGCGCGCCCCCGCCACGCGCGCACGGCTGGACTACCACGCGCTGCTGTCGCGCTGGTCCGGGCTTGGCGCCCGGGTGCAGGCGCTGGATTTCGATGGCCCTGCGGTGCGCGGCCCCGGGCTGATGGCGGCCTTCGAATCGGCGCTGGGGCTGAGCGCGGTCGGGCTGCCCGACCAGCGCGCCAACCCCTCGCCCGACATGCGCCTGGCGCTGCTGCTGAATCGCATGAACCGGCTGCGTGTGCCCTACGAGCTGACGCCGTTGCTGCACGCCACGCGCTCGCTCACGCAGAGCGGCCTGCCAGCCATGCGCCACCTGCTGGGCGGCGACGAGCGGCGGCGTCTGTTGGCCGAGTTCGACGCCAGCAACGAGCGCCTGGCGGCCGACTTCGGGGTGCGCTTCAACGCCGATCTGCCGGCCAACGAGCCCGCCTGCGCAGTGGAGGATCTGGACGCCGGCTTCACGCTGCAACTGCTGGGTGGCCTGTCGCAGGGGCGCAGCGCGGCGGGCGCAGCCGCCTGACCAGGGCTCGCCGCCTCGCTCAGCCCGCGTGGGCGCGCACCCACGCCAGGTACTTGTCGACCCAGCCCTGCAGGAAGGCGCCACTGCCTTCGCCGATGCCGCCATCGGCGTCGAACAGCCCGTCCTTGGCCTGAATGAAGGCCTCGGGCTGGCCCAGCACCGGCATGTCCAGGTAGGCCAGCACGTTGCGCAGGTGCTGCTGCGCCAGTGCGGTGCCGATGGCACCGACCGACACGCCGATCACCCCCGCCGGCTTGCCGGCCCAGGCGTTGTGCCCGTAAGGGCGCGACGCATGGTCCAGCGCGTTCTTCAGCACGCCGGGGATGGAGCGGTTGTACTCGGGCGTGACGAAGACCACGCCGCTGGCCGCCGCGATCTCGGCCTTGAGGCGCTTGACCGGCTCGGACGGGTTCGCGTCGTCGTCCTGGTTGTAGAGCGGCAGGTCGTCGATGCGCAGCTGCTGCGTCTGCACGTCCGCCGGCATCAGCTTGGCCAGGGCCAGCGCCATGCGGCGGTTGAAAGAGTCGCGGCGCAGGCTGCCGGCGACGAAGGCGATGCGAAGGGGCTGGCTCATGCGGGCGGCTCCTGAGGATGGGGCCACCGAGCATAGGCGGCCTGGCCAAGCCCCTGCGCCGGCAGCGGGCTTTGCGCCCGTGGCGTTCAGGGCTGGTGCGCGGTGGTGGTCAGGCGGTAGATGGTGCCCGCGTTGTACTGGGTGTCGACCCCCAGCGCCAACGTGCCCCACAGCGCGCCCTCGTGCTCCAGCATCTGGCCCCAGGGGAACCAGCCCTTGCTCGGTGTGCGCCAGCCGGCGAGCAGGAAGCGGTTGTAGCCCTCGCCGTTCGGTCGGATGCGGAAGGCGCTGCCATAGCCGACGTCGTGCGCGCAGCCGTAGAGGTAGCCGTCGCTGGCCAGGGTCAGGTCGCAGATGGGGTTGGACGCCTCGTTGAACCAGTCGAAGTGGTGCATGGGCTGGATGTTGGCCTGCCCGCCCTTCAGCTTCACCCGGAAGACGGTGCCAGAGCCACCGTCGCCGCAGCCGGTGGCCACGCCGTAGAAGTCGCCGCCGGTGCCTTCGGTGAGGCCGGCGTAGGGATGGCAGCCCTCGCCTTGCTGGAAGGCGTGCGCCAGGGCGACCGCGCCGCTGGCGGGGTCGAGCCGGTAGATCGTGCCCTGGCCCTTGTCACCGCCCTTGTAGGCTGTGCCGTAGAAGTAGCCGTCGGCTGCCTGCAGCAGCCGGCCAGAGGGGCTGTGGCCCAGCGGCGCCGAGTTCTTGTCGCCCTCGAAGCGGTGCAGCAAAGTGAAGGCGCCGGTGGCCGGGTCGATGCGGAAGACCGAGCCGGCGTAGGCGTCCGTCATGCCGGTGGTGGTGCCGTAGACCAGGCCGTCGCGGCCCAGCGTCAGCCGCGCCAGCGGGTACTCGCCGTCGACCCCGTCGAAGGAGTGCACCAGCTTGACCTTGCCGTTCGGCAGCAGGCGGAAGACCGTGCCCAGGTCGTGTGCACCGCCGAAGCCGGCCACGCCCCACAGGCTGCCGTCGGGCAGACGCAGCAGGCCGGCGCGCGAGCGTGCCCCGGTCTTGCCGCTGAAATGGTGCACCGCCTCGATGCCCTGCCCCGGCACGAAGCGGAACACCGTGCCGAGGTTGTGCTTGCCACCGAACTCGGTGGTGCCGTACATCGCACCGTCCGCCCCGACGACCAGGGCCGATTGCGAGTTGGCGCCGTCGCGTTCGGCATCGAACACCGCCGGCTCGGAAAAGCGCGTGCCGGCCTGGGCCGCGCCGGCAGCGGTCAGTGCCACCAGCATCAGCGCGAGCGACGCCGCTCGGGGGCCCTTGAGAACATCGATCACGCGCACGCGCTGGAGCATTTGCCACCTCGGCCATCGAAGAAGCGACGATGGTAGCGGTGCCCGTCGCCAGGACCCACTCCAGTGAGGCGTTAGCCTTGCGCACCCCCCACGTTCGATGGAGGCCCGCCGTACACTGACGATGTGCATGAGGGCGAAGCAAGGAGCATGACGATGCGCGACCAGAAAAAGACCGGCGTGACCCGGCTGGACGACCAGCCGGGCTACCTGATCCGGCGCTTGCAGCAGATCGCGGTCGCCATCTTCCTGGAAGAGGCCGAGGCCCACGGCATCACGCCGGTGCAGTACGCCGCCCTGCAAGCGGCGCAGCGCCAGCCGGGGCTGGACCAGCGCTCGCTCGCCAGCAGCATCGGCTTCGACACCTCCACCCTCGGCGGCGTGATCGACCGCCTGGAGCGGCGCGGCCTGGTCGAGCGCCGGGTCTCGCCCACCGACCGCCGCGTGCGGCTGCTGCACGTCACCCCCGCGGGTGACGCGCTGCTGGACGAGGTGGTGCCGCTGATGCTGGCGGCGCAGCAGCGCATCCTGGCGCCGCTGCCGGCGGCCGACCGCCCGCGCTTCCTGGCCATGCTCAAGACCCTGGTCGAGGCCAACAACGACCTGAGCCGCGCGCCCAGCGAGGCCTGAAGCGCCGGCTCAATCCGGCTTGATCTTCGCCCGCGCGATCACCGGCTTCCAGCGCTGCTGCTCGGCGGCGATGAAGGCGGCGAACTCGGCCGGCGTGCTGCCCACGGCGATGGCGGCGTCGTTGGCCAGGCGGTCCAGCGCTTCCTTCTCGCGCATGGCCTTGGCGGCCGCGGCGGCGAGCTTGTCGGCCGCGGCCGCGGGGAACGAGGCGGGCGCCATCAACCCGTACCACTGGGTCATCTCGAAGCCGGGGTAGCCCTGCTCGGCCACGGTGGGCACGTCGGGCAGTTGCGGGATGCGCTGCGTGGTGCCGGTGGCGATGCAGCGCAGCTTGCCGGCCTTGATGAACTGCATCACCGCCGGCGCCCCCACCGAGGCCGCGTCCAGTCGGCCGGCCAGCAGGTCGGTCAGCTGCGGGCCGGTGCCGCGGTAGGGCACGTGCAGGATGAAGGTGTCGCTGGCCATCTTCAGGTATTCCATCGCCAGGTGGCCGGCGCTGCCGTTGCCGGCCGAGCCGTAGTTCAGCCGCCCCGGCTTGGCCTTGGCCAGCGCGATGAACTCTTTCAGGTTCTTGGCCGGCACGTCGGGGTGGACGAGGTAGAGGCTGGGCACCTTGGCCAGCAGCGAAATCGGCTTGAAGTCCTTGACCGGGTCGTAGGGCAGCTTGTCGAAGATGTAGGGGTTCACCGCCAGCGTGCCGATGTGGCCCAGCACCAGGGTGTGCTGGTCGTCGGCGCGCGCCACCTCGGCCATGGCCACGTTGCCGGCGCCGCCAGGCTTGTTGTCGACGTAGACGCTCTGGCCCAGCGACTTGGTCAGCTCGGCCGCGGTGGCTCGGGCCACGATCTCCGAGCTGCCGCCCGGTGCGAAGGGCACGACGAAACGGACGGCCTTGGTCGGCCAGGCGGCTTGCGCCCGGGCCAGCATCGGCACCAGGCCGGCGGCACCGAGCGCGGTGGTGTGGGCGATCCAGTCGCGGCGGGTGGTCATGGCGGTCTCCTGGTTGTCGTGAAGGGTCGACCAGGATTCTGGCCAGCGCCGAACGCCGGCCACGTCGGCAACTACTTAGCCGGTGCCTCGCCCCGCCAATGGATCAGCGCGATGCCGCGCTCTTCGAACACCGTCTCCCAGGCGCCGTCGACCTCGGGCGGCAGCTTCTTCAGGTGGTCGACGCGGATCAGCGCCAGCTCGCCGGGCTGCGGCGCGCGGCGCGGCGT
Source organism: Burkholderiaceae bacterium (assembly GCA_044226465.1). GTDB lineage: Bacteria > Pseudomonadota > Gammaproteobacteria > Burkholderiales > Burkholderiaceae_C > Ideonella. Next base: position 17,383 of record JBGAGZ010000049.1, read on the forward strand.
GGGCTGCTCGCGGTAGACCGAGAAGCTGGGCTGGTGCAGTTGCCACTGCACCGCTTGCTCGGGCCGGTTGCGTGCGAAGGCCGCAGCGTCACGCACGGGGCCTTGCAGCAGCGTGCCCCACCACGGCAGGCCGAAGCCCAGCAGCACCAGGGCCACCACGCAGGCCGACAGCAGCGGCGGGCCACTGCGCGACAAACGATCTCGCCAGCGCGCCGGTGCGGCGGCCAGCACCAGCACGGCCAGCGCGCCGGCCAGTGCGGCGGCACCCAGCGCCGTGGGCGCCGGTGCGCCGGTGAGCAGCGCCCGGTACATCGGGTGGTGCACCTGCCCCAGCCATTGCGGCAGCGTCCAGGCCGGGCCGGCGACCAGGGCCAGCAAGGCCAGGCAGGCCACGGCAATCGCCCAGCGCATGGCCGTGCCGCAGCGGTCCAGCTCGATCGCCATCAGCAGCACGAAGGGCGTGGCGCCATAGAGCACGTAGTGCGGCAGCTTGGTGCCCGACAGCGAGAAGAAAACGATCACGAAGCCGCCCCAGCCGAGCAGGAAGCGCCCGAGCCGGTCGCCCCAGTGCATCTTGGCTCGCCACAGCACCGTCGCCAGCAGCGGCGTCCACGGCAGCAGCAGCAGCGGCAGCACGGCCAGGTAGTAGCCCCAGCCGCCGCCGTGTTGCTCCAGCGTGCCGGTGTAGCGCGCGAGGTTGTGGCGCACGAAGAAGCCGTCGATGAAGGCCTGGCCGTGGCGGTGCAAGGCGTAGGCGTACCAGGGTGCGGCGATGCCGATCAGCAACGCCCAGGCCGGCAGGTCGGTCACCGCCTGCAACAGGCGCTTGCCGATCAATCGCACGTTCCAGCTCGTGACCAGCCATAGGCCCACCGCCGCCACCGGCACCAGCACGGCCACCGGGCCCTTGGCCAGCAGGCCCAGGCCCATCCAGGCAAAGGCGCGGCGCAGCGGCGCCTTCTGCTCGCGGGGGCTTTCCGTTTCCAGCCAGCGCCAGCCGTCGCAGACCGCGAGCACGAGCAGGAAGTTGAGGAGCGCGTCCGCCGTGGCGGCACGGCCGATGGCCAGCACGCCCAGGCTCGTGGCCATCATCAGGCCGGCGTTGTTGGCCACGCGCTGGCCCAGGCGTGGCCGGGCGAACATGGCCAGCGCCAGGGCCCAGCCCCAGGCGCACAGGGCCGAGGGCAGGCGCAGCGCGAATTCGTTCAGGCCGAAGGCCGACACGCTGGCCGCCTGCAACCAGTACACGAGGATGGGCTTGTCGAAGCGGTCCTCGCCGTTCAGCGTGGTGTGGCCCCAGTCGCCGCTTTGCAGCATCTCGCGCGTGGCTTCGCTGAACGCGCCTTCGTCCACGTCAAACAGCGGCGCCGCGCCGAGCTGGAACAGCGCCAACAGCAGCAAGGCCAGCGCCAGCATGCGCGGCCAGCGCTGCACGCGGTAGGACAGCGTGTCGGGCGAGCCGGAGTCAGACATGCCAGGCGTCGGCGTCGCCGAGGGTCGGCTGCACCATCGTGTGGTACTGCCGCGCGTGGCCGCCTTCGTAGTAGATGCGGATCAGCAACTCGGCCAGCACCCCGGTGCAGAGGAACTGCAGCCCGGCGATGACGCTGAAGAAACCCAGGATCAGCAGCGGCCGGCCGCCCACCGACTCGCCCAGCAGCTTGAGCACGCCCAGGTAGCCGAGGATAGTCGCGCCCAGCGCGCCGAGGCCCAGCCCGGCGATACCAAAAAAGTGCCCCGGCCGCGCGCCGAAGTTGAGGAAGAAGTACACCGCCAGCAGGTCCACCAGCACGCGGAAGGTGCGCGAGATGCCGTACTTGGACTCGCCCGCCGTGCGCGCGTGGTGGCTCACCGGCACCTCGGCCATGCGGGCCGGCGAGGTCACCGTGGCCAGCCAGGCGGGGATGAAGCGGTGCATCTCGCCGTACAGCCGCACCTCGTGCAGCACCGGCGCGCGGAAGGCCTTGAGGCTGCAGCCCAGGTCCTGGAACTTCAGGTCCGTCACGCGGCGGATCAGGCGGTTGGCCAGCATCGACGGGAACTTGCGCAGCGCGAAGCCGTCCTGCCGGTTCTGGCGCCAGCCGGCCACCATGTCGTAGGGCTCGTTGAGCAGCTTGGCCACCAGCAGCGGGATGTCCTGCGGGTCGTTCTGCAGGTCGCCGTCCATCGTCACGATCACGTCGCCGCGCGCCGCGTCGATGCCGGCCTGCATGGCCGCCGTCTGGCGGAAGTTGCGCAGCAGCCGCAGCACGCGGATGTGCGGGCCGACCGTGGCGGCATGCTCCTGCAACGCGCGGCCGGTGCCGTCGCGGCTGCCGTCGTCGACGACGATCAGCTCCCAGGGCTGGGGGTAGGCCGCGAGCGCGGCCTGCACCGCGTCGATCAGCGGCTTGGCGTTGTCGATCTCGTTGTACATGGGCACGACCACCGACAAGCGGTGGGCGGGCAGCCGGGTCAGGGCCTCGGCGCGCGCGGCGGGCAGATCGGTGGCCGCGGCGCGGGCAGGTTCGATGGCGGTGGTCTGGTTCATGGTTCGGGGCGCCGGTGTCAGGCGCCGAAGGTGAATCGCGGCTCGGCCACCCCGCCCTGCCGCAGGAACGCGGCCAGCGACGACATCGCGGCGGCGATCATCGGCGCAACGGTGGGCGAATGGACCATCTGTTCTTCCGTGGTGCAAGGGCTGCCGAGCAGCGGCAGGCTGACCGAGGCGTCGACCACGATCGTGGCCGACATTGTCCTCAGTGTTTCGAGCAGCGCATCGTAGGCATGGTGCGCGCGTGGCGAGGTGTTGACCACCGCCACCGGCTTGTGCACGAAGCCCTCGAAGGCGACCAGCCAGTCCAGCGCGTTCTTCAGCACGCCGGACACGCCGTGGGCGTATTCGGGGCTGGCGATCAGCAACGCGTCTGCGTGGCCCACCTGTTCGCGCCAGGCGCACACGGCCGGCGGCGGGCTCGGTTCGAGGTCGGGGTTGAACAACGGCAGGTGGCCCAGGCCGTCATACAGCCGCACCTGCAGGCCGTCACCCACCAGCCGCGCCGCGGCGCGGCAGAAGGCGGCGTTGATCGACGCGGCCCGCAGGCTGCCGGCCACCGCGAGAACCTGCAGGCTCGTCGTCATGACCGCGGCCCCGCGCCACCGGCGGCCCCGTTGGCCGCGCTCGCCGCCGGCCGCGCCCAGGGCATGACCAGGGCCGCGGCGGCCAGGGCGACGGCCAGCGCGAAGGCGTGCAGCGCCAGTGCGCCAGCCGCCACCTGGGCCGTCACGCCGGGCGCTGACGACTGCCCGACCAGGGCGGCCGCCCACACGCCGGCCTCGTAGGTGCCCAGGCCGGCAGGGCCCTGCAGCGGCAGCACCGAGGCCAGCTCGCCGCCCAGCGCGCCCCGCAGCGCGGCCGCGCCGTCCAGCGGCGCCAGCGCCTGCAGCACCAGCGCGAACACCGCCAGCTTGACCACCCAATTGGCCACGCACAGGGCCCAGCCCAGGCGGTCATTGCGGTGGGCCAGCCAGGCCGCCTGGAAACGCTGCACCGCCGGCACACGCGCACCCAGCGCGGCCAGCAGCCGCGCCCCGAACAGCAGGGCCAGCACCCAGGCCGCCGCCAGCAGCGCGGTCCAGGCCGTGCGCGCCGCGGGCGCGAACAGCGGCAGCCACCAGGCCGCCAGCGTGGCCAGCACCGCCGCGTCCTGCAGCCGCAGCCACAGCAGGCTTTTGAGCGACTCGGCCAGCGGCACGCCGAAGCGGCGCTGCATCAGCAGCGGGTAGCCGGCCTCGCCGGCGCGCAGCGGCAGCACGACGATGGCGGCGTTGTGGGTCAGGAACAGCGCCAGGCAGTCCATGAACCCGGGCGCCCGGCCGCGTGCCAGGTCGGCCGCGAACCACGAGCCCCATTCGCGGCGCAGGCGCTCGGCCCGCAACGCATAGCTCAACAGCAGGCCGACCAGCGCCAGCAGCCACAAGCCCGGCGGCGTCTGCCGCAAGGCCTGGCCCAGCGGCGCCAGGTCCAGATGCCGCAGCAGCCAGGCCAGCAGGCCGAGGCCCAGGGCACTGGCCAGCAGCAGGCGCGTCCAGCGGCGGCGCGCGGGGGCCTGCGTCGGGGGCGTCGGGGGCATCGTGGGCAGGCTCGGGGTGGCGCGCGATGGTAGCAGCCGCTCACTCAGGGCCGAGGGCTATCATCCCGCGCCTATGTCGACCGCTTCCCCCCAGCGCATCCTCGTCACCGGCGCGGCCGGCTTCATCGGGGCCCACACCGCGGCCGAGCTGGCGCGCGCGGGCCACCAGGTGGTCGGTGTCGACAGCTTCAACGCCTACTACGAGCCGCGCCTCAAGCACGACCGCGTCGCCGCCCTGCTGGGGCCGCTGGGCGTGCCCTGCGAACGGCTGGACCTGTGCGACGCGGCCGCCACCCGCGCCCTCATCGTCGACGGCCGCTTCGACGCCGTGATCCACCTCGCTGCCCAGGCCGGTGTGCGCCACTCGATCAAGGCACCGGCCGACTACATCCAGTCCAACCTGGTCGGCTTCGGCCATGTGATCGAGGCCTGCCGTGAAGCCGGCGTGCCGCACCTGCTCTATGCCAGCTCGTCCAGCGTCTACGGCAACCGCAGGGACGCCCCGTTCCGCGAGACCGACCGCGTCGACCGCCCGGCCTCGCTCTACGCCGCGACCAAGATCGCCAACGAGCTGATCGCCCACACCTACGCCAGCATCCACGGCCTGCGCAGCACGGGGCTGCGCTTCTTCACGGTCTACGGGCCCTGGGGCCGGCCGGACATGGCCTACTTCTCCTTCTCGCGCCGCATCCGTGCCGGGCAGCCGATCACGCTGTTCGCCGAGGGCCAGCTGCTGCGCGACTTCACGTATGTCGACGACATCGTCGCCGCCATCGTCGGCCTGCTGAACGCGCCAGCGCCCGGCAGCGCGGCCACCGAGTCCGACATCTACAACCTGGGCCACCATGTGCCGGTCAAGGTGGTCGACTTCGTGCGCACGCTGGAAGACGCCCTGGGCCTGAAGGCGCAGGTAGAGTTCGGCCCCATGCAGCCGGGCGACGTGCCGGTGACCTGCGCCGACGACGGCCGGCTGCGCACGCGCATCGGCGACTGGGCCAGCACACCGCTGGACGTGGGCCTGGGCCGCTTCGCGCGCTGGATCGAGGCCTGGGAGCCACTGCCACTCCCTTGACCTAGGGGTGAATGCCGGGCCATGGCCCGGCGCCGTGGCCCGTTCAGCCCGGGCCATGGGCTTGGAATGGCCCGTTTGGGCGATGCGGCGGCGTGTGCGGTTCGTCACAGTGAGGGCTCGTTGAGACCTGCACTGGAGACACCCATGAAACCCTGGATACGGCGTTCGCTGCTCGGCGCTGGCGCCCTGCTGGCCCTGATGGCCGGCGGGCTGGCCCTGGCCGTGCACCACGCCGACGGCAAGCTGCAGCGCCAGATCGCGCTGCCGGCCTACCCCCTGGCCCTGCGCGACGACGGTGGCACCGTCGAGCGCGGCCGCTACCTCTACGCGTCGCGCGGCTGTGCCGACTGCCATGGCGCCAATGGCGCGGGCCGCCGCTTCATCGACGACGCCAAGACCGGCCTGCGTGTGGCCGCGCCCAACATCTCGCCCGGCCGCGGCAACGTGGTCGGCGGCTACCGCGCCGAGGACTGGGAGCGCACGCTGCGCCACGGCGTCAAGCCCGACGGCCGGCCGGCGATGATCATGCCGTCGGAAGATTTCGCCCGCTACACCGACGAGGACGTGGCCGCGCTCGCCGCCTATGTGCGCCAACTGCCCCCCGCCGACGGCGGCCCGGCGGTGTTCGAGCTGCCGCTGCCGGTGCGCGCGCTGTACGGCCTGGGCGTGGTGCAGGACGCGGCCGAGAAGATCGACCACACGCTGCCCCCCGCCACGCCGGTGCCCGCGGGCGTGACCGTGGCGCACGGTGCCTATGTCGGCCAGGGGTGCCAGGGCTGCCATGGCCCGCACCTGTCCGGCGGCAAGGTGCCCGGCGCACCGCCCGACTGGCCGGCCGCCGCCAACCTGACCCCCGGCGAAGGCAGTGCGCTGCCGCGCTACCGCGACGTGGCGGCCTTCAAGGCCATGCTGCGCAGCGGCCGCCGGCCGGACGGCAGCGCCGTCAGCACGGTCATGCCCTTCGAGGCCCTGGCCCAGCTGAACGACGTGGACGCCGAGGCCCTGTACCTGTACCTGAACTCGCTGCCGCCGCGCCAGGCCGGCCAGCGCTGACACCGGCCCTTTTCCCTTTCACCCTGTTCCATCCAAGAAAGCACGACCATGACCCGAACCCTGTTCTCGATCGCCCCCCGCCTGGCCGCCCTGGCCATCGCCATGGGCGCCACCGCCGCCCACGCCACCACCATCGACACCGCCTGGGTCGACTGGACCAACACCGACGGCCTCACCACCGCCAGCGGCACGCTGGTGCTGCCCAGCGGCAACGTGACGGTCAAGTTCACCGGGCCGACGCTGTACTTCGCCCAGGTCGCCGACGGCGCCACCGACTACTGGTCCGGCACCGCCTATGACGTCACCGGCGCGCCCCCGGGCAGCGACATCCTGGCCTTCAAGGGCGGCACCGACAAGCTGACCTACAAGATCACGTTCAGCAAGCCGGTGACCAACCCGGTGATGGCGGTCATGTCGCTGGGCCGCAACGGCATCCCGACGCGCTACGTCTTCGGCCAGGTGCCGACGCTGCTGTCGTCGGGCGCCGGCTTCTTCGGCGGCTGCGAGACCTGTCTCGTGGTCAAGAAGAAGACGCTGACCGGCACCGAGGGCCACGGCGTGCTCCAGTTCGTCGGCACCTATTCCAGCATCACCTGGAAGCAGCCCGACTTCGAGTTCTGGCACGGCGTGACCGTCGGCGCCCCGACGGCCGGCAACTGATCAGCGGCCGCTGTCAGCGGCGGCCGCGCTGCGCGGCGTCGAAGAACACCAGGTCGCGGGCCGGCACGATGTCGCCCGCGGCCACGCCGCTGAGCAGCACCAGCGGCTTCCACTTCGCGCCGCCGCCGGTGCCGTCCGTGTCGATCTGCAGCAGGGCGCCCTTGGCGCTGTCCTTCAGCCGCACCACGCCGTCGGCGATCGGGTCGCTGCCGCCGTAGCCGATGCTGGCCAGCAGGCCGCGCAGATCGATGCGGTCCGAGCCCGGCGTGAAGTCGAGGATGGTGTCCTTGCCATCGCTCAGGGCGGTGTAGGTGAACACGTCGTCACCCGCGCCGCCGGTGAGCTTGTCCGCCCCGCCGCCGCCGATGAACTGGTCGTCACCCGCCGTGCCCACCAGCTTGTCCTTGCCCGGCGTGCCGTTGATCACCTTGACCAGGTACAGGCCCGCCACGACAGGGTCGTGGTCCGACGAGCGGAAGGGCGTGGGCGTGTAGTAGTCCGGCCCGCAGCTCGAGCACAGCGGCTTCTTGAATTCGGTGTTGTAGTCGATGACCGAGGGCTCGTCGGCGTTGATGTGCCACTCGATCGCGTCGGTCAGCTTGGCTGACATCGTCGAGGTGGCCAGCGCATGGTCCAGCCGGCCGGCCGCGCCGTCGAACACGTACGAGTAGCCGAAGCTGTTGAAGCGGGCGATCTGGTCGGCGTAGCCGCCACCAGCGAAGGCCACGATCGGGTCTTCCTGCGCATACGAGTTCATGTCGCCCAGCAGCAGCGCCGCGTCGGTGCCGGCGCCGGTGGCCAGGCTGGCCACCCAGGTGCCGGTGCGCCCAGCCTGGGCCAGGCGGCGCGCGTTCCAGCAGCCCTGGCCATCGCCGGCATCGAAGTTGCCGTCGTAGTCGGGGTCGCCCACGACCGGGCAACTGCCCTTGCTCTTCAAGTGGTTGACCACCAGCGTGAAGCGCTCGCCGTTCAGCGCGGCAAAGGTCTGTGCCAGCGGTGGGCGGTTGTGGATGGCGTCGGTGTCGCTCAGCGCATCGGTGGCGCGGGCCAGCTTTGCCGGCTTGAAGATCATCGCGACCTTGATCGCGTCACTGCCCGTGCCGGTGGCCGGGTCGGGCACGATGGCGTAGGTGCCGGCACCCAGCTTGTCGTTCAGGCCGTCGACCAGGTTCTGCACCGCGGTCGCGCCGTTGTTCTGCATCTCCATCAGGCCCAGCGCGTCGGCGTCGATCGCGGCGATGGCCTCGACGATCTTGGTGCGCTGGCGCTGGAACTCGGCCAGGTTGTCGGCGCCGCGGCAGTTGGCCGGCGAGCTGACGCCGTCCAGCAGGCAGCCCTGGCCGGTGTTTCCGAAGACGTCGGTGCCGTCGGTGAAGGTGGTGAAGTAGTTCAGCACGTTGAAGCTGGCGAGCTTCAGGTTGCCGGGCACCGGCGCGGGCGCGCTGGTGCGCGGGTTGTCGCGCGTGAAGGCCACGCTGGCAGTCGGGTGGATCTTGTAGTCGCCGAAGCCGGCCGAGCTGCTGGTGGCCAGGCCGTAGTCGACCACGCCGGTCACCGAGGCCACGGTGTCGCCGGCACGCAGCGTGTCGTCGTCGCCGAAGTAGGGCGTGGGGTCGGGGTTCTGCTGGCTGGTGCCGTCGTCCAGGATGATGCGGCTGCGCGCATTGGCATCGGCCAGGGCCAGAGCCTCGGCCGTGTTCGGGCGGTGGCGGTTGGTCGGCGTCTCCATGCGGCCGTTGGCCGACAGGGTGACCTGGCCGTAGCGGCCCTGGAAGTAGTTCTGCGATGCGGTGAGCGGGCCCGTGATCGTGACCAGCATGCCCTCGACGTGCTCGAGGTCGTCATTGACCAGCTCGGGGAAGGGGATGACGGTCGGTGCGATCGTGTTGCCGCTGGACAGCACCACCAGGCCACTCACGCCCGTCAACTCGGTGACCGGGTGGGCGGCGGTGTCGGCGTTGCTGGCCGCGCCGGTGTTGAACTCGCTGATCGCGGCCGTGAACTGCACCGCCTGGCCCACCACGACGGTGGGCGCCGAGCCGGTGTAGACGAAGATGCCGTCGGACGTGAGCGGGTCGTTGTCACCTACCGGGTCCTGCAGGAAGAAACCGTTGTTGTTGACGCGCGTGACCACGCCCGAGGTCTTGACCTGCTGGCCGACGAAGGGGCTGGTCGCGCCGCTGCCCTGGATCTCCATGATCGTGCGGGTCGGCGGCCCGTCGTTGCTGCACGAGCCCAGCGGCGCGCCGGTGTTGCGCGGGGCGGGCGTGGCGACCGCGAAGTCGGCGTTGTTGTTGTCGGTGTCGGTGCAGCCGCCGGCGGCGCGCAGGTCGGCCGTGGTGTTGGACGGCGCCGGCGCGGCACCGGCGCCTTCGTAGTAGTTGGCCGAGCCGAAGCCGACCAGGTCGACGATGCTCGGCGAGACGGGTTTGTCGCCCACGAGCTGGGTGGTGCTGCTGACCAGGGCCACCTTGCCGCCGGTCGAGCCCATGGGGATGGTGCCGATCGCGTCCGGCGTGGGCAGGTCCTGCGTGCCGCCAGCGCCCTGGGCTTCCTGCACCAGGTAGTACTGGCGCGGCTGCAGCACGACCCCCGTCAGGTCGGTCTTCTGCCAGGTGCCGGTGCCAGTGGTCGAGTTGTATTGCACCGACCAACCGGCCAGCGACACAGCGGAGCTGCCGCCGTTGAAGAGCTCGATGAAGTCGTTCTTCAGCGTGGCACCGCTGTTGCCGCCACCGCCGTAGACCTGGCTGACGACGACGCCCAGCGGCGACGCCACCGCGGTGCAGGCCGCAAAGGCCAGCGCCAGCGCGGCGCACAAGGGTTGGATTCGGTGGTGGGGTCGCAGTCGCATGGGTCGGTCCTCGCCGTGGTCGTTGGTTCGTCGCCGGGACTCGTGGCCCGGGCGCGTGGAGACCGGCAGCATCGCGGGCGGCGATGACCGAGGCGTGTCAGGCGATTGAAAAAGGCGTAACAGCGCTGGCCCGAGCGGGCCCCGCGGGCGACCCGCCCTCAGGCGATGTCGGCGCCCTGCTCCTGCAGCAGCGCGCGCAGCACCGAGCGGTGGCAGCTCGCCTCGTGCTCGCAGTAGCAGCCGACCGAGAACCGGCCGTGGCGCGACAGGGCGGCCAGCAGCGCGATCGAGCGCGCCGCCGCCGGTTCGGCCATCTCGTGCCGGTAGGCCTTGACGAAGGCCGCCCACTGCGCCGGCGTCTCGGCCTGCTGGCCGAGCTTCATGGTCTCGACGCTCGGCGCCAGCTCGGGGTACCAGGTGTCGTAGTAGTCGCGCGACGCGAACTCGGCCTTGGGCACACCGCGCGGCGGGCGCCGCACGGTGCCGATGCGCGTGCCCTCGTCGGGCTGACGAGGGCTGCCGAGGCGGACGATGCGAACGGGCATCACCTGCTCACTCGAGCTTCAGGCGCTGCAGCTGCACGACTTTCTTGTAGGTGACGAGTTCGTCCTGGATCTGCTTGCCGAACTCGGCCGGGGAGTTGGCGATGATGAACGAGCCGGTGTCCTCGATGCGCTTCTTCACCTCGGGCATTTCCAGCGTCTTCTTGACCGCCGCGTTGATCTTGTCGACCAGGTCCTTGGGCATGTTGGCCGGGCCGTGGATGCCGTAGTAGGCCATGCGGTTCACCGGCGTCAGGCCAATCTCGGCGAAGGTCGGCACGTTGGGCAGGCTGGCCACGCGCTGCGGCGCGGCGACGACGATGGGCACCAGCCGGCCGTCCTTGATGAAGGGCAGCGCCGAGGGCAGGTTGTCGAAGATGATGGGCACCTGGCCGGCCACCACGTCGTTCAGCGCCGGGCCGGCGCCGCGGTAGGGGATGTGGGTGACGAAGGTCTTGGTCAGGCTCTTGTAGAGCTCCATCTGCAGGTGGCCGATGCCGCCGGTGCCCGAGGTGGCGAAGCTGTACTTGCCCGGCTTGGCCGTGATCTCGGCGAGGAAGCCCTTGTAGTCCTTGGCCGGGAACGAGGGGTGCACGGCGATCACGTTCGGCGTGGCCGCGATGTTGATGATGGGCGTGAAGCCGGCGATCGGGTCGTAGCTGACCGCCGGGTTGATGGCCGGGTTGGCGGCAGTGGTGGACACGGTGGCCATGCCCAGCGTGTAGCCGTCCGGCGCCGCGCGCGAGATCTCGGTGGCGCCGACGATGCCGCCGCCGCCGCTCTTGTTCTCGACCACCACGGTGCCGCCCAGGTTGGGGCCCAGCTTGTCGGCCACGGCGCGGGCCACGATGTCGGTGGTGCCGCCGGGGGCGAAGGGCACGATCAGGCGCACCGGCTTGGCGGGGTAGCTCTGGGCCTGGGCACCGGCTGCCATGGCGAGCAAGGTGGCCAGGGCAAGGGCTTGGCGGCGTGTGGTCATGCACAACTCCTGAAGGGATGGAACACGAAGGCGGACGAACGAGGCCATGCTCTCGCGCTGGCTGCGAGGGGTGGCTGTGGAAATCACTTAGGGCAGGTCACGCGGGGCCTATGGTTTTCACCGAGGCTCGCGTCGGCCAGTGGGGCCAGCGTCGGCAACGCAAGCCGGTTCCCGGCCGGTGACGCGAGTAGCATTCTTGCGCAAGCCTCTGCCCCAAGACCGTTCACCGACCCCATGACATCGCCTCCGTCCCGAAGCAGCACCGCGGCCTACGGCATCGGCATCATCGGCCTGGGCACCATCGGGCGCCGCATGGCGCAGTCCTTCGCCGAGCACGCGGCGTTCCGCGTCATCGGGGCCTACGACCCGGCGCCCCTGGCGCCGTCCGCCGGCCAGGCCGATGTGCCGATGCTGGGCAGCGCCGAGGCCTTGCTGGGCGACCCGCGGGTGCGCTGCGTCTACATCGCCTCGCCACCGTCCACCCACCTGGGCTACGTGCAGGCCGCCGCGCGGGCCGGCAAGGCCGTGTTCTGCGAAAAGCCGCTGACCGTGTCGCCGGCCGAGGCGCGGGCCTGCTGCGAGGCGGTGGCGCAGGCCGGCTTGCCCTCGGCGGTGAACTTCCCCTTCGCCACGGGCTGGGCGGCCCGGCAGATGCGGCACCTGGTGGCCGACGGGGCGCTGGGCCAGGTGCACACCGCCCACCTGACGCTGCGCTTCGCGCGCTGGCCGCGGGCCTGGCAAGTGGGTGCCGAGTCCTGGCTGGCGCGGCCCGAGCAGGGCGGCTTCGTGCGCGAGGTCGGCTCGCATTTCATCTTCCTCGCCGGCCGCATGTTCGGCCCGGGCCGCGTCGAGTCGGTCGATCTGCAGCGCTCGCCGCAGGGCACCGAGCACAGCCTGCGGGCCACGCTGCGCTTTGGCGAGGTGGTCATGCACATCGACGGCGCGATCTCGGGCAACCTGGCCGACGTGAACCGCTTCGAGGTGGCCGGCGACGAGGGCACGACGGCCCTGACCGATTGGCAGCGGCTGGACTACCGCGGCAAGCTGTCGGAGCGCATCAATTCGCTGCCCCACCTGCTCGAGGCCCTGCGCCTGCTGCTGGCCGGCGACAGCGCGCACGGCCTGGCCACGATGGACGAGGCCGCACGGGTGGTGGAGACTGTCGAGGCCATCCTGCAGCGCTGAGCGCCAGCGCCGGTGGCGTCAGCCTGGCGCAGCGAGCCAGCTTCGGGCCAGGTCGAGCGTGGGGAACACGCGGTAGGGCTGCTCGGTGAAGCCGGCATCGATGAACATGCGGATCGCGGCCAGCACGTCCGGCCGCACGGCCACCGCCGCGATGCGCAGGCCCGGGTTGGTCAAGGCCGGGCCGACGTGGAGCGCCGCAATCTCGATCGTGGCCGGATCGCTGACCTCGTAGTGCTGCACGCCCAGGTAGTCGGTGATGCAGTAGCGAAGGTCGTCGAAGCGGGCGTCGCCGCAGATGGCTTCGAATGAGGCGAGTCGCTCGGCGATCGTCACGTCGCCGACGTATTGGCGATAGACGCCACGGTTTTCCCAGGTGAGGCGGTACGGCATGCTTCGAGGGGCTCGCGGTGCGGGCCAAGGCGCCCGACCACGCCGGGCACCCGCCATATGCCATTGTGCCGGCAACGCCCCCTTGGGGCGGCGCTCACCAGTTGGCTTCGCGCTCGGGCGTGGCGCCGATGCGGTGGATGGACAGGTCCGCCCCGTCGAATTCCTCTTCGGCACTCAGCCTCAGCCCCGCCACGGCCCGCACGGCGGCATACACCCCGCCGCCGGCCAGCAGCGCCCAAGCGACACCCGCCAGCGTGCCCAGCACTTGCGCGCCGAGGCTCACGCCGCCCAGGCCGCCCAGCACCGGCTGGCCGAACAGGCCGCAGGCCACGCCGCCCCATGCGCCGCACAGGCCGTGCAGCGGCCACACGCCCAGCACGTCGTCGATCTTCCAGCGGTTCTGCGTCAGCGTGAACAGCGCGACGAAGATCGCCCCCGCCACGCCGCCCACCACCAGGGCGCCGATGGGGTGCATCACGTCCGAGCCTGCGCACACCGCCACCAGCCCGGCCAGCGGGCCGTTGTAGGCGAAGCCGGGGTCGTTGCGGCCCAGCCAGACGGCCACCAGCGTGCCACCCACCATGGCCATCAGCGAGTTCACGGCCACCAGGCCGGAGATCTTGTCCAGCGTCTGGGCGCTCATCACGTTGAAGCCGAACCAGCCCACGGCGAGGATCCAGGCCCCCAGCGCGAGGAAGGGGATGCTGGACGGCGGGTGCGCGCTCATCGCGCCGTCCTTGCGGTAGCGGTTGGCGCGCGCGCCCAGCAGCAGCACGGCCGCCAGGCCCACCCAACCGCCCACCGCATGAACCACCACGCTGCCGGCGAAGTCGTGGAACTCGGCCCCCGTCCAGCTCTTGAGCGCCGCCTGGAAGCCGAAGCGCCCGCCCCAGACCGCGCCTTCGAACAGCGGGTAGACCAGGCCGACGATCACCGCCGTGGCCATCAGCTGCGGGCCGAAGCGCGCGCGCTCGGCGATGCCACCGGACACGATGGCGGGGATCGCCGCTGCAAAGGTCAGCAGGAAGAAGAACTTGACCAGCTCGTAACCGTTGCGCGCCGCCAGCGCCTCGGCCCCGGTGAAGAAGCTCACGCCATAGGCCACGGCATAGCCGACAAAGAAGTAGGCGATGGTGCTGACCGCGAAATCGACCAGGATCTTGACCAGCGCATTGACCTGGTTCTTCTTGCGCACCGTGCCGAGCTCGAGAAAGGCAAAGCCGGCGTGCATGGCCAGCACCATCACGGCGCCCAGCAGGATGAACAGGGCGTCGGCGCCCTGCTTGACGGTGTCCATCGGAAATGCCCCCAAGCGTCATGACAACGCCCGGCCTGCGCAGCGACGCTGCGCACCAGCCGGGCGACTGGCGCACCAGAAAGCAAACGATGTGCCCTGTTTTAGATCAGGCCAGGCCACGCCAGGGCCTGCGATGACGCACCAAACAAAAGCAGCCCGTTGGTCGGCTCAGCCCAATTCGGGGCTCAATGCACCAACCTAGAGCTTCGGCGCTTAAACCAACTCGGGTGAGCGCACCGCCACCAGCACGACCTCGCCGCGGTCCTCGCGCGGCCGGTGGCGCAGCCACCAAACGCCGCCCTTGCGGATGGACCAGGGCAGCAGGTCGTCCGCGCCGTGGCCTGCCAGCCGGGCGCCGGTCATCAGGTAGGCCGCCGCCAGGCCCAGGGTGGGCTGGTGGCCGACCACCAGCACCGGCTCGCGGGCATCGGGCCAGCGCACGGCGGCCAGCAGGCCCTCCACCGTGCCCTCGGGCGCCAGGGCGTCGACCAGCTTGTATTTGCGCTCCAGCGCGTCGGCCGTCTGGCGCGCCCGCAGGGCCGGGCTGACCAGCACCTTGGCCGAATGCGGCAGCACCTGGTTGAGCCAGTCGGCCACGCGGCGGGCGTGGCGCTCGCCCTTGTGCGTCAAGCCGCGGGCCGGGTCGTCGACCCCCTCCGCGAGTTCTTCCGCTTCGGCGTGGCGCCAGAGGATCAGGTCCATCGCCAGGTCGTCAGCCGGCTGGCGAAAAGCGCGCCATCAGCGCCTGCTGGGCGCTCACGCCCTGGGTGGCCACGCGCTGGTAGTGGCCGTCACCCTGCAGCGCCCAGGCGTCGCGGGTGTCCAGCAGGTAGGGCACCAGGCATTCGTCGATCACGCGCTGGCGCAGCTTGGGGTCGCGCACCGGCCAGGCCAGTTCGATGCGGCGGAACATGTTGCGCCCCATCCAGTCGGCACTGGACAGGTACAGCGCTTCGTCTTCGTCGGCCGGGCCCCAGCGGAAGTAGAGGATGCGCGAGTGCTCGAGGAAGCGGCCGATCACCGAGCGCACGCGGATGTTGTCGGTGACGCCCGCCAGGCCCGGCGGCAGCATGCAGGCACCGCGCACGACCAGGTCGATGCGGGCGCCGGCTTGGGCCGCGTCCACCAGGGCATGGATCATCGCCGGCTCGGTCAGCGCATTGCACTTGACGACGATGCGCGCGGGCTGGCCGGCCCGCGCCGCCTCGGCCACCTGGGCGATGTGCTTGATCAGCCGCCTGTGCAGCACGAAGGGCGCGGTGAGCAGGTGGCGCGGCGGTTTCACCCGCGTGAGGCTGGCGATCTGCTGGAACACCGCGTCGGCATCCGCCGCGATGCCGGCGTCGGCGGTGAGGTAGCCCACGTCGGTATAGAGCCGCGCGGTCTTGGGGTTGTAGTTGCCGGTCGACAGGTGGACATAGCGCCGGAGTTGCGTGACACCCCTGGCGCTGGTCTCGCGCCGCGTCACCAGCAGCAGCTTGGCATGGGTCTTCAGCCCGACGATGCCGTAGACCACCTGGGCACCCACCGCCTCCAGCCGCTCGGCCCAGTTGATGTTGGCCTCCTCGTCGAAGCGCGCCTTCAGCTCGACGACCACCATCACCTCCTTGCCGCGGCGCGCCGCCTCGATCAGCAGGTCCATCAGCACCGACTTCTCGCCGGTGCGGTAGACCGTCTGGCGGATCGCCAGCACGTCCGGGTCATTGACCGCCTGGCGCAGGAACTCGACCACGGGCTCGAAGCTCTCGAAGGGGTGGTGCAGCAGCACGTCGCGCTCGCGCAGCGTGTCGAACACCGAGCCGTCGCGCGGCAGCCGCCCCACCGGCCAGGCCGGCTCGAACGGCGGGAAACGAAGCCACACGCCGCCCGCCAGGTCGTCGGCCTGGTCGATCAGCTGGTTCAGGCGCACCAGGTTCACCGGGCCGTTGACGCGGTACAGCGCGGCGTCGGGCAGGTCGAACTGCTCGAGCAGGAATCGCCACAGGTCCTCGGGGCAGGTGTTGACCACCTCCAGGCGGATGGCCTGGCCGAAGTGCCGAGTGGTCAGCCCGGTGCGCAACGCCTGGCGCAGGTTGGTGACGTCGTCCTCGTCCACGTCCAGGTCCGAGTCGCGCGTAACGCGGAACTGCGAGAAGAACTCGACCTCGCGGCCCGGGAACAGCTCGTTCAGGTGGGCACGGATCACGCTGGACAGCAGCACGAAGCCCTGCTGGCCCGGCGCGCAGACCTCGGCCGGCAGGCGGATCACCCGCGGCAGCACGCGCGGCACTTTGACGATGGCGATGTGGCTGGCGCGGCCGAAGGCGTCGCGCCCGCCGAGGCGGACGATGAAATTCAGCGACTTGTTGGCCACCTGCGGGAACGGGTGGGCTGGGTCCAGACCCACCGGCATCAGCAGCGGCCGCACCTCGCGCTCGAAGAACGCGGCCACCCAGCGGCGCTGGGCGTCGTTGCGCTCCGCGTGGTTGATGACGTGGATGCCATGGCGAGCGAGCGCCGGCATCACCTCGTCGTTGAACACGGCGTACTGCTCGTCGATCAGCGCATGGGCACGCGCGGCCACCTCGGCCAGATCGGCATGGGACGCGTCGCCCGGTGCCGCCCGTGCGGCCTCCAACACGTCGGCGAAACGCACTTCGAAGAACTCGTCGAGGTTCGACGACACGATGGTCACGTAGCGCAACCGCTCCAGCGGGGGCACGTCGGCGCGCTGGGCCTGGGCCAGCACGCGGCGGTTGAACTCGAGGATGGCCTGCTCGCGGTTCAGCAGCGCCAGCGGCTTCGAGACAGGGGCCGGCGCCGCCTCCACAGGGGCCAGGCTGGGCAGAAGTTCGCTCATGAGGCCAGTTTATGAAGCTCTTGTGACAATGGCATGACCCTTTGCGACCATGCCGGCCGCTCAGGCCACCATCGGTTCGGGGGCCGGGCGAGGGCTGGGCGCGGCCCCGGCGGCCACCGGGCTCGGCGGCTGAGCGGCCCACGCGACCGCCATGCGCGTCCAGTCCAGCAGCTCGAGCCGGCCGTCGGCGTGCTCGGCCAGCGCGGTGAGGCTTTCCACCCAGTCGCCATCGTTGGCGTAGAGGATGCCGTCGATCTCGCGCAACTCGGCGTGGTGGATGTGGCCACAGACCACGCCCTGGGCGCCGCGCTTGCGGGCCTCGCGGGCCACGGCGGCCTCGAAGTCGCCCACGTAGCTGACGGCGCGCTTGACCTTGAGCTTGAGGTACTTCGACAGGCTCCAGTACGGCAGGCCGAACTTGGCGCGCAGGTGGTTCAGGTAGCGGTTGAGCTTGAGCGTGAACTCGTAGGCCGAGTCGCCCACATAGGCCAGCCATTTGGCGCACTGGATCACGCCGTCGAACAGGTCGCCGTGGGTGATCCACAGCCGGCGGCCATCGGCCGTCTCGTGCAGGCAGTCCTCGACCACCTCGACGCCGCCGAAGCTGTGGCCCAGGTACTTGCGCGCGAACTCGTCGTGGTTGCCCGGCACGAAGATCACCCGCGTGCCCTTGCGTGCCTTGCGCAGCAGCTTCTGCACCACGTCGTTGTGGGCCTGGGGCCAGTACCAGCCGCGCTTCAACTGCCAGCCGTCGATGATGTCGCCCACTAGGTACAGCGTCTCGCAGTCGGTGGCCTTGAGGAACTCCAGCAAGGCCAGCGCCTGGCAGCCCGGCGTGCCGAGGTGGATGTCGGAGATCCACA
This sequence comes from Burkholderiaceae bacterium, assembly GCA_044226465.1. Classification (GTDB taxonomy): domain Bacteria; phylum Pseudomonadota; class Gammaproteobacteria; order Burkholderiales; family Burkholderiaceae_C; genus Ideonella. The sequence goes on from JBGAGZ010000049.1 coordinate 35,229, forward strand.
ACGTGCGGTAGCGCAGGGGCTCGACGTCATCGCGAGGCTCCGGCAGATCGAGAGGCAAGGGCTGCATGGCCCGCGATGCTCGCCGGCCGCGATGACGCGGCGGTGACCCGCCGGTGACGCTTCGATGAAGTGCGACGCGCCTGGTCACGCGGGGGCAGCGCTTCCTCAAGGATGTTCAGCAACCGGCCTCGGCGCCTTGCCGGCGCGCGGCGCGCTCGACAACATGCGCCCCACGCAGGCAGCACCTGCCGAGCTGAACCATCAAGAGGAGAGACGTCGTTGAACCACCACCCGTTGCGCCGTGTGGCGCTGGCCTGCGCCGCCCTGCTGGGCCTGGCCGCCACCGCTGAGGCCGCTGCCCCGGCCGACCACCCCCAGGCCGTCGCCCGCGCGCTGGCCCACCTGCAGCCGGCCGAGCGCAATGCGCTGCCTTCTATTGAAGCCTTCGAGGCACGCGACGTGATCGTCGACGCCGACGGCGCCGAGCATGTGCGCTTCGCGCGCCGCGTCCAGGGCTTGCGCGTGATCGGCGGCGACGTGGTCGTCCACAGCCATGCGAACGGCGTGCTGCGCGGCCTGTCGCGCAGCCTGGCCGAGTCGCCCCGCCTGGCCACCCAGCCTCGGCTGGGCGCCGCCGCGGCCGAGCTGGCCGGCCTGAAGGCCGCCGGTGTCGCCACCGGTGCCACGGCGACCAGCGAGCTGGTCGTCTTCGCCCACCACCACCAGCCCGTGCTGGCCTGGGACGTGCTCTACACCGGCGAGACGCCCGAGGGCGTGCCCACCGAGCGCCACGTGGTCGTCAGCGCGCAGACGGGCCGCGTGCTCGACAGCTTCGACGACGTGATGCACGTCGACGCCGTCGGCACCGGCCACAGCCTCTTCCTCGGCACCATCGCCATCCACACCGACAAGCGGCCCACCAACTACGTGCTGCGCGACCTGACGCGCGGCGGCCACACGGTCTACGACCTGAAAGGCAAGTTCACCGGCAAGGGCACCTTGTTCACCGACGCCGACAACACCTGGGGCAGCGGCCTGAACAGCAACCGCCAGACCGTGGCGGTGGACGCCGCCGCCGGCCACGCCTACACCTGGGACTACTACCTCAACGTGCACGGTCGGCACGGCATTGCCGACGATGGCCGCGGCGCCACGTCCAAGGTGCACCAAAAGCTGTTCGGCCTGCCGTACGTGAACGCGTCCTGGAGCGACAGCTGCTTCTGCATGAGCTACGGCGACGGCGACAAGAGCTACAACCCCCTGGTGGCCGTGGACGTGGCCGGCCACGAGATGAGCCACGGCGTGACCTCGCGCACCGCGGGGCTCATCTACTCGGGCGAATCGGGCGGCCTGAACGAATCGACCTCGGACATCTTCGGCTCGATGGTCGAGTTCTACGCCAAAAACCCGGCAGAGACGCCAGACTACCTGATCGGCGAACGCCTGCTGAAGGACGGCAGCGGCACGCCGCTGCGCAGCATGGTGCAACCCAGTTGGGACGGCGCCTCGGCCGACTGCTGGTACGACGGCGTCGGCAAGCTCGACGTGCACTACTCGTCTGGCGTCGGCAACCATGCCTACTACCTGATCGCCGAAGGCTCGCACCCCGCTGGCGGCGCCGCCTCGCCCACCTGCCAGGCTGGCGACACCCGCGTGGCCACCGGCAATGCGGCAATCAGCGGCATCGGCCGCGACAAGGCCGAGAAGGTCTGGTACCGCGCGCTGTCGGTCTACATGACCTCCAGCACCGACTACCACGCCGCGCGCACCGCCACGCTGGCGGCTGCGGCAGACCTGTACGGCGGCGTGGGCTCCGCCACCTGGAACGCGGTGAACACGCTTTCTGCATTCAGCAGAAGGGACGCGCCAGATGCAGGCATCCCCGTCAGCCCGAACATCAACAGTACGGGGCCGATGATCCCGCCTGACAAAATCGCCCCGGCAAACCACGGCACTTCATTCCG
>JBGAGZ010000050.1:0-37215 GCA_044226465.1 Burkholderiaceae bacterium
CTACAACGGCGTGCCACGGGAACAACTGGCGGCGGTCGCCACCTGCGTGCGCGCCGCGGTGGCCCTGACCGATGGCGGCTCGCTGGTGCGTGCGGACAACCAGCTGGTCGAGGTCGAAGCGGCGCTGCGTGCCGTGCCCCTGCCGACCGTGCGCATGCGCTGCTACTCGACCCACGCCCGGGTCAAGCAGCGCATCGGCCGCATCGAGGACGCGGTTCGCCTGTCGCAGGAAACCATCCGCCTGGCCGACGAGAGCGGCTCGGCCTGGCGGCGCAGCCGATATCGCTCGGACCTGGCCTATTCGCTGTTCCGTGGCGGCGAGCTGGAGCACGCGAGCCACGTCAACGACGAGGCGAAGAAGATCGCCACCGAGGCGGAGGACTGGATGGAGCTGTCGGGTGCGCTGACCACCGAGTCGATCCTGCTCACCGACAACGGTCACCCGGTGCAGGAGCTGGCCGCGCTGAACGGCGCCATCGACTACGCCCGCAAGGCCGGCGCGATGCGTGAAGAGGCGCTGGGCCTGGCCAACCTGTCGGATTTCTACCTGCACGCGGCCGAGTACCCACGGGCTTTCGAGATCGCCCAGCGCGCCGTGCCGCTGGCACACAGCCTGAGCGACCCCACCACCGAGAACCTGGCCAACCTCAACAGTGGCCTGGCGCTGATCTCGATGAGGCGCAAGGACGAGGGCCTGGCCCTGATCCGCCCGGTGCTCGAATTCGACCGCGCGGCCAACGACATCGCCAGCCTGACCGAGAACACCGCCGACCTGGCCCGCTACCTCGAAAAGGCGGGCTACCTGGCCGAGGCCTACCAGGCCTGCCAGACGCTGCGCGGGCTGTCGGCCGAGCTGGCGCGGCGCGACCAGCAAGAGGCGGTGCTCGAGCTGCAGGAAGGCTTCGACGCCGCCCAGCGCCGCCGCGAGCTGGCCCTGATCAACGAGGACAACGCGCTCAAGGAAGAGCAACTGCGCCGGCGCGACCTGGAATACAGGATCTGGGCCCTCACGGCGGTGATCGTGCTGTTCCTGCTCGGGCTGGCGGCGCGCCTGTATCGCGGCCTGCGGGCCACCCAGACGGCCCTGCGGCAGCGCAACGCCCAGCTCAAGCGCCACAGCCTGCAGGACCCGCTGACCGGCCTGGCCAACCGCCGCCAGTTCCACGAGATGACCGACGGCGACGGCGTCCGCGGCCCGGCGCGGGGCACGCTGTACCTGCTCGACCTGGACCACTTCAAGAGCATCAACGACCACCACGGGCACGCTGCAGGCGACGCCGTTTTGGTCGAGGTGGCGCACCGGCTGAAGGCTGTGCTGCGCGAGGAGGACCTGGTCGTGCGCTGGGGCGGCGAAGAGTTCCTGGTGCTGGTATCGGCCATGAGCCAGGAGCGGGTCGAGACCCTGGCCCAGCGCCTGCTGAATGCCGTGGCCAGCGTGCCAGTGACTGTGGGCGACCAGCGCGTGGTCGTGACCACCTCGATCGGGTTCGCCGAGTTCCCGCTGCCGCCCCAGGCGCTGGAGCTGCCCTGGGACCTGGCGGTGGACATCGTCGACAACGCGATGTACGTGGCCAAGACCCTGGGGCGCAACCGGGCCTGCGGGGTGGGGCGCGTGCCGGCCGCCACGCTGGCCGAGGTGGACGCCGTGGTTCAGGACCTGGAGCGCGCCTGGCGCGACGGGCGTGTTCAGCTCACCGTGCTGGAGGGGCCGCCCTCGATGGAGGCCGCGCCGTGACGACCCGCCTGCGTGCCCCGCGGCGTGGCCGCCTGCTGCTGCGGGCGCTGGCCACCGCCTGCCTGCTGGCCTTGGCGCCGGCCTGGGCCGCGGCACCGCCGGTCAGCGGGCCGCTGCAGTCCTACCGCGGGCTCGAGCGCATCGAGGGCGCGCCAGCGCTGTCCGAGCTGAACGAGCAGGCCGAGCACTGGGTGAACGAGGGCTTCGACCGGCCGGACGAGGTGCTCAAGCGTCTGGACGAACTGCAGCAAGGCATGGCTTCGGCGCCCCCGCTGGCCTGGACGCGGGTGGTCGAGCGCACCCGCGGTGTCGTGGCGGCCCGCGCCGGGCGCGAGGTGGTGGCCCAGGAGGCCGCCGGCCGCCTGTCGCAGCTGGGCGAGCGCGACCCGGTGGCGGTGGCCGAAGCGGGCATGGTGCGTGCGTTGCTGGACGACCAGCTCTGGCGCACCGAGTCGGCCACCGGCCACGCGCTGGAAGCCGATGCCGCCTACGCCCGCGCTTGCGCCGGCGAGAACGGCCACCTGCCCACCTGCGACCACCGCGGCTGGTGGCAGGTGATCCGCCTGCTGGCGGTGCGCGCCGACCGGCAAGGCAACCGGCTGGAAGCGGCCCGGCTGCAGCAACGCGCCAACGAGCTGGCCGCCCAGGCCGGCGACGACGTGCTGATGGCCTGGGGCCTGTCCGCGCAGGCGGTGCTGAGCCAGTTGCTCAACGAGCCCGAGAAGGCCCGGCGCGAGATGAGCCAGGCCGAGCGCCATGCCCGCAAGGACCCGACCGGCCGCGCGCTGATCCGCGTGCTGACCAGCAACGCCGTGCTGGCCACGGCACGCAACGAGCGCGGCGGCTCGCTGCCCTCACTGCAAGAGGCGGTGCGCCTGGCCCGCAGCATCGGCTCGCCGCGGCTCGAAGCCCAGGTGCTGGCCTCGCTCAGCGACGATCTGCTGCGCGCCGGCAAGCCGCGCGAGGCCCTGGCGGCGATCGAGACCGCCCTGCCGGTGATGCGCCAATTCTCCGACCGCCGCAACCTGCCGGTGCTGCTGCACAACGGCGGCATCGCGCGCATCCGCCTGGGCCAGCTGGCGCAGGGCAAGGCCGACCTGGAAAGCGCACTCGGCCTGTGGGAGCAGGCCAAGGCGCGGGCCCGCATCGAGGCGGCGCTGAACGAATCGGCCGATGCATTGGCGGCGGCCGGCGACCACCGTGCGGCGCTGGACAACTTCCACCGTGCCACCCGGATCCGCGAGCAGATCGACAACGACACCCGCGACGGCGTGCTGGCCCAGCTGAAAGAGCGTTTCCGCACCGAAGCCGGCCAGCGCGACCTGGAGCTGGCCGAGCGCGAGAACAGCCTGAAGACCGCACGGCTGGACAACCAGACGCTGATGCAGCGCGTGTGGATGCTGGCCTCGGTGCTGCTGGCCATGGCCGCTGGCGTGCTGGTGGTGCAGGTGCGGCGCACCCGCCAGGCCAACCTGCAGTTGCGCCGCAGCGAGGCCTTGCTGAAGGTGCAAAGCGAGCGCGACCCGCTCACCGGCCTGGCCAACCGCCGCCACTTCCGCGAAGCGCTGGCCGCGCGCCAGGCTGACGAAGGCGCCAGCTTCGGTGGCGGGTTGATCCTGCTCGACGTGGACCATTTCAAGCGCATCAACGACGAGCATGGCCACGCCGTGGGCGACCTGGTGCTGGTCGAGGTGGCGCGCCGGCTGTCGGCCTGCGTGCGCGCCGGCGACGTCGCCTGCCGCTGGGGCGGCGAGGAGTTCCTGGTCCACACGCCTGCGCAAGCCGGCGACGCGGTCGAGGCCCTGGCCTTGCGGGTGCTGGGCGAGATCGGCAACCGGCCGGTCCGGCTGCCCGATGGCCGCGAGGTGCCGGTGACCATGTCGATGGCCTACGCCGCCTTCCCGCTGCCGCCGAACGGCACCACGCTGCCGTGGGAGCAGGCGGTGAACCTGGTCGACATGGGCTTGTACAGCGCCAAGGCCATGGGCCGCGACCGGGCCGTGGGCCTGTGCGCCAGCAGTGCGACCTCGGCCGAAGCCCTGGCGCGCGCGGCGGGCGACTTCGAGCGCGCCCGCCTGGACGGGCGCCTCGTGGTCAAGGTGACGCCACGCGCCTGATCATGGCGGCCCGGCCTCGGGCGCGGTCATGTCAGAAGGGCTCGCCGAAGCAGTCCCGGAAGCTGAAGTACAGCGACACGTAGAACGCCGTCGACAGCACCAGGCTCAACGGCATCGCCACCAGGCCGGTGATCGGCGCACCGAGCAGGGCCAGCATGAAGCTCACCAGCAGCGTGGCCAGCAGCAGCGCGGCCACCCAGCCCAGCAGGTACAGCGCGAACGCACCCCGCGCCCGCCACAGCGCCAGTGCGCTGGAAAACATCGATTGGGCCGCGCCCTGGCCACCCCAGAACACCAGCGCCGGCGCGAACCAGAACGGCACGCTGACCACGGCCGTCACCAGCATGCGCCAGAGCAGGGCGCTGGCCAGCCCAGGCGCGCTCATCAGGCGGGCCATCTCGGCTTCGCTGGCCGAGCCCTTGAGCATGGCTTCCTGCAAGGCATCCAGCGCACCGTCGTCGACCAGGCTGAGCAGGCCGAAGGCGACCAGCGTCGCGACGACGAAGGCCACCATCAACTGCAGCAAGGCGCGCCGCCGGTCCGGCTCTTTCTGGCGCCAGGGGACGAAGTACACGCCGACATGGACCAGGCGGCCCTGCAGCCGACCGTGGGTGCCCATCATGAAGGCCAGGGTCAGCAAGGGCATGCCCATCACGACCAGCGCCGCGCCGACATAGGCGAAGACGGTGCTGATTGCCGCCAGCATCGACCACAGCAGCAGCATGCCGAAGCAGGCCAGGATGTAGCCCACCAGCATGCCCGAGTAGGCCAGTGGGTGGCGGAAGTACTCTTCGAAGGCCTGCCTCACCCAGCCCAGGCCGGCGGCGGCCGGCACCGATTGCAGTTTCAGTCCCATGGGTCTCAGGCAGGCGGGTGCCAGGGGTTGGCGACACAGTCGCGCAGCACGCGCTCGAAGTGGCGTGGATCCTTGGGCGTGAGCAGGCTGGCGTCGCGCGGCAGGTGCCAGTCGGCCAGCCGCGACAGCCAGAAACGCAGGGCGGCCGCGCGCCGCAGGGCCGGCAGCAGCCGCCATTCCACGCCCACCGGCTCGCGCTCGGCACGGTAGCCGGCGACCAGCGCGTTGGCCCGGGCCTCGTCGAGGTGGCCCGAATCGTCGTCGACGCACCAGTCGTTGATCGTCACGGCCAGGTCGTAGGCGAAGCTGTCGGTGCCGGCGAAATAGAAGTCGAACACCCCGCACAGGCGCTCGCGGCCGGGCAGGCCCTCGAACAGCGCGTTGTCGCGGAACAGGTCGGCATGCACTGCGCCGCGCGGCAGCTGGGCGTGGGCGGCCGAGGCGGCCAGGTGCTGCTGGAACGCGAGTTCCTCGTCCAGCAGCGCAGCCGTGTCCGGCGCCAGGTGCGGGCGCACCACCGGGGCCGTGGCGGCCCACCAACCCAGGCCGCGCAGATTGGGCTGGTCCAGCGGGAAATCGGCCACCGCCAGGTGCATGCGTGCCAGCGTGGCGCCCACCTGGTCGGCGTGGTGCGTGTCGGGGGCGTGCACCGGCGTGCCGGGCAGGCGGTTGACCACCGCGGCCGGCTTGCCGGCCACCCGGTGGCACAGCGCACCGGCGTTGTCGGCATGCGGCTCGGGCACTGGCTGCCCGTGCTGGGCCAGGTGCTGCATCAGGCGCAGGTAGAAGGGCAGTTGCTCGGCCGACAGGCGCTCGAACAGGGTCAGCACCCAATCGTTGGTGCCGCTGCCGGTGCTGGTCTTGAGGAAATAGTTGGTGTTTTCGATGCCGCTGGCGATGGGCTCGAGCGACTGCAGCTCACCCAGGTGCAACTGGGTGGCCAGGGCCTGCGCCTGGGCGAGGCTCACTTCGGTGTAGACCGCCATGGGGTGCCGACAAAGGGGCGCCGCAGCCCGAAGGCACGGCCAGGGTTCAGAAGGAGAACGACCACCAGACCCGCTGGCCCGCCTTCGGGTCGTCGGCCGGCGCGCGGCCAGGCTCGGGCGGGGTGATCTCGTAGCCGTCCAGGCCCTTGATCTTGGGCTTCACGGTCAGGCGCTTGGTCTGGCCGCGCACGCGCAGTTCTTCGATCCGCACGTTGTCGTCCTCGGTGACCTGGTTCAGCACCTGGGGCTCGGGCACCCGGGACGCCGCCGGCTCCTCGGCGCGCACCAGCGGTGCGGCAGCGAGCAGGGTCAACGCGATCAGGGCGAACCGGGGCGATTTCATGACCGGATTCTAAGCCGCCGCTCGCGCACAATGCCGCCGATGAGCGAGACCACCACGACGAGCGACCACAAGACCCTGCTGCTGGTCGACGGCAGCAGCTACCTGTACCGGGCCTACCACGCCCTGCCGGACCTGCGCGGGCCGGACGCCTTCCCCACCGGGGCCATCCACGGCATGGTGGCGATGATGAAGTGGCTGCGCAACCAGGTGGGCGCCGGCCACGCGGCCTGTGTCTTCGACGCGCCGGGCAAGACCTTCCGCGACGACTGGTACCCCGAGTACAAGGCCCAGCGCGCACCCATGCCGGACGACCTGCGGCGCCAGATCGAGCCCATCCACGAGGTGGTCCGGCTGCTGGGCTGGCCGGTGCTGATGGTGCCGGGCATCGAGGCCGACGATGCGATTGGCACGCTGGCCCGACTGGGCGCGGAATCCGGCCACCGGGTCATCATCTCCACCGGCGACAAGGACCTGGCCCAGTTGGTCAACGAGCAGGTCAGCCTGATCAACACCATGGCCAAGCCGCCCGAGCGGCTGGACATCGAGGGCGTGAAGGCCAAGTTCGGCGTAACGCCAGGCCGCATCATCGACTACCTGACGCTGATCGGCGACACGGTCGACAACGTGCCCGGTGTCGAGAAGGTGGGTCCGAAGACGGCCGCCAAGTGGATCGCCGAATACGGCTCGCTCGACGGCGTTGTCGCGGCGGCCGACCAGATCAAAGGCGTGGCGGGCGAGAACCTGCGCAAGGCGCTGGACTGGCTGCCCCAGGGCCGCCGCCTGATCACCGTGGTGACGGACTGCGACCTCGGCGCGCACGTGGCCGGCTGGCCGGCGCTGGACGCGCTGGCGTTGAAGGAAGTCGACCGCGACGGCCTGCTGGCCTTCTACGAGCGCTTCGGCTTCAAGACCTGGCGCAAGGAGCTGGAAGCCGGCCTGGGACGCAACGGCGACACGGCCTCGGCCGACGGCGCTCCCGATGCGACCATGGCGGGCGAGCCGCCAGCCGCAGCCGCCCCGGCGCCGGCCCGGCCTACCGTGGCGCTGGCACGCGAATACGAGTGCATCACCGCCCGCGAGCGGCTCGACGCCTGGCTCGCCGCGCTGCGTGCCGCCCCGCTGGTGGCCATCGACACCGAGACCGATTCGCTGGACCCGATGCGGGCCCGCATCGTGGGCATCTCGTTCGCCACCGAGCCGGGCCGCGCCGCCTACGTGCCCACCGGCCACGACTACCCCGGCGCGCCAGACCAGTTGCCGCTGGACGAGGTGCTGGCGCTGCTGAAGCCCTGGCTCGAGGACGCCGGCGCCGCCAAGCTTGGCCAGAACGTCAAGTACGACCAGCACGTGTTCGCCAACCATGGCATCACGGTGCAGGGCTATGTGCACGACACCCTGCTGGAAAGCTATGTGATCGAGGCCCACCTCAAGCACAGCCTCGAGAACCTGGCCGAGCGCCACCTGGGCCGCTCGGGCCTGAGCTACGAGGACCTGTGCGGCAAGGGCGCCAACCAGATCCCCTTCTCGCAGGTAGACGTGGAGCGGGCCACCACCTACAGCGGCGAAGACAGCGAGATGTGCCTGCAGGTGCACCAGACGCTGTGGCCGCGCATCGAGGCCGAGGCTGGCCTGCGCCGTGTCTACCAGGACATCGAGATGCCGGTGTCGGCCATCCTCGAGCGGGTCGAGCGCCACGGGGTATTGATCGACGCGGCGCTGCTGGCGCGCCAGAGCCAGGAGCTGGCCGAGCGCATGGTCGCGCTGGAGCGCGAGGCCTACGAGCTGGCTGGGCAACCGTTCAACCTGGGCTCGCCCAAGCAGATCGGCGAGATCCTCTTCGGCCGGCTGGGCCTGCCGGTGAAGAAGAAGACGGCGAGCGGCGCCCCCAGCACCGACGAAGAGGTGCTGCAGGAGCTCGCCGCCGACTACCCGCTGCCGGCCAAGCTGCTGGAGCACCGCTCCTTGAGCAAGCTGAAGGGCACCTACACCGACAAGCTGCCGCTGATGGTGAACCCGCAGACCGGCCGGGTGCACACCAACTACGCCCAGGCGGTGGCGGTGACGGGGCGCTTGTCGAGCAACGACCCCAACCTGCAGAACATCCCCATCCGCACGCCCGAGGGCCGGCGCGTGCGCGAGGCCTTCATCGCGCCGCCGGGCCACCGCATCGTCAGCGCCGACTACTCGCAGATCGAGCTGCGCATCATGGCCCACATCAGCGGCGATCCGGGCCTGACCAAGGCTTTCGCCGAGGGCATGGACGTGCACCGTGCCACCGCCAGCGAGGTGTTCGGCATCGCGCCCGAGGCGGTCACGTCAGAGCAGCGCCGCTACGCCAAGACGATCAACTTCGGCCTCATCTACGGCATGGGCGCCTTCGGCCTGGCGCAGAGCCTGGGCATCGACCAGAAAGCTGCACGCAACTACATCGACCGCTACTTCGACCGCTTCGCCGGCGTCAAGCGCTACATGGACGAGACCAAGGCCCGCGCGGCGCAGCTCGGCTATGTCGAGACCCTGTTCGGCCGCCGCATCGAGCTGCCGGACATCCGCGGCGGCAACGGGCCGCGCCGCTCGGGCGCCGAGCGCCAGGCCATCAACGCGCCGATGCAGGGCACGGCCGCCGACCTGATCAAGCTGGCGATGATCGCGGTGCAGGCGGCGCTCGACGACGAGCAGCGCGCCACCCGCATGGTGATGCAGGTGCACGACGAGCTGGTCTTCGAGGTGCCCGAGGCCGAGCTGGACTGGGCCCGTGAAGCCGTGCCGCGCCTGATGGCTGGCGTGGCCGAACTCAGCGTGCCGCTGCTGGCCGAGGTGGGCGTGGGCGCGAACTGGGACGAGGCGCATTAGACAGGGCACCCGGCGCCGGGGTACCGGCGCCACCCGCCGAGCGGGTGCGCGGCCGCTTGGGAGCGGCCCGGCGCTGGCCGCGGGGCACCCGGCACTGCAGCGAGACCGACCGGGAAAGCCCGGCGCGGGGTTTCCCGGTCTATCCCCGCGGGCATGGCCTATGCATCATGGATGACAGGTGATCTGCCCTCCTGCCATGTCCGACCCGTTGCACGTCCTCTGTCTCAGCCGCCTGCCGCCCGACCTGGTCACCTCGGCCTTCGGGCCCTTTGTGGTGCAGGCCTGTGCCAGCCTGGAGCAGGTGGACAGCCAGATGAACGAGCAGGAGCGCGACGCCGCGCTGCTGGACCTGACCGTGGCCGGTGGCATCGATCGCCTGTTGCACTGGGCTGGGCTGCCGCGGGCGGTGCTGGAATCCGCCGTCGTCGTGATCGGGCCTGAGCCCACGCCGGCCATGTGCCTGCGCCTGCTGCAAGCGGGCGTGCGCGACGTGCTGTCGGCACGCGAGGCCACTCCTGAAGTGCTGGGGCGCGTGCTGCGCCTGGCGGTCGAGCGCAAGCGCCTGGACGACGCGGCGCGGCGCGCCTACAGCATCGACCTGACCACCGGCCTGCCCAACCACAACCAACTGCTCGAGCACATGACCCACCTGCTGGCCTTGCGCGAGCGCGAGCCGGCCTCGATGGCGCTGATCGTGCTGCACCTGGACGGCTTCCACGGCGCCGAGGCCAGCCTGGGCGCCGAGGCGGCCAATGTGCTGCGCCGCAAGGCGGCGGTGCGCCTGCGCGGCTCGTTGCGCGCCAGCGACGTGGTGGCCTCGCTGGGGCCAGACATGTTCGCCGTGCTGCTGGCCTGGATCGACGCCGACCAGGATGCCGAACACGTGGCTCGCAAGCTGCTCGCCGCCGTCAACCAGCCCTTCCAGGTGGCGGGGCAGGAGGTGCCCGTGGGGGCGCGGCTCGGTGTGGCGCAGTACCCAGGCCATGGCAAGGACGCACAGACCCTGATGCGCCACGCGGTGGGGCAGGCCGCCGGCGGCAACCGCCCCGGGATCGGGCGCTTGCTCGGGCAGGCCGCAGCCGCCAACGACGAGAACTGAAGGCTGAGGCGGGGTTCAGCGACGGCGGCCTGGACTCAGGCCCGGCTCGCCCGCCAGCGCCACACCGCTGCCAGCCCCACGAGCGCTGCGATGCCGGCGGCCCACCAGGCCCATGGGGTGTCGTCCGCCACCGGGGCAGGGGCCGTGGGTGCCGAGGCGGCCGTGTCCTGGCCCGCAAAGGGGTTCAGCGCGATGTGGCCCACGTCGTTGGGGGCGCTGGGCGGCCAGGCGGGGGCCTGGGCCACCTCGACCGCCGCACCCGCCACGCCGGCCGTCTGCGGGCCGGGCTGCCATTGCCAGCCTCTGCCGTCGAACAGCACGAAGGCTTCGTCGTCGGAATCTTCCTGGCCGGTGGTGCCAACGGGGGCACCCCGGGGCTCGCGCGCACCTGCGGGCACGATGTAGACCTCGCGCTCGCCCGTGCGGCCGCTGAGGAGCTCCACGCCGATCGCCACGCTGCCCGCCGGGCCTGCGGCCAGCGACATCGCGCGGCTGCGGTCGGCACCCGGCCGGCGCCAGACCCCGCCGACGCCAAAGTTGTAGTCCAGCGAGCCGTCGGGCTTCAGGCGCCACAGCGCGGCGGTGCTGTCGCCCTGCGTGCCGTAGAGGTTGCCGCTGACCCAGAGGCTGCCGTCCGCCTGCGGCAGCAGGTCGACCAGGTTGACGCGCTGGCCCACTGGGCTGGTGGTGCTGCGGCCGCCGACGGCCCAGCGCGTGTCCACCTGGCCATCGGGCTGGCGGCGCTGGATCCAGGGGCTGGCCGTGCCGCTGCCGGTGACCGTGGCGCCCACCCAGGCGCGGCCGAGCTGGTCCACCCGCAGCGCGCTGAAATTGGCGTCCTCACCGGCGCCGTCGATGTCCACCCGGCCATCGCGGCCGAAGCTGGGGTCGAAGCCCCCGCTCATCGCGCGGCGTTCGAGGCGTGTCGGGTCGGTGTCGTCGTTCAGCTTCCAGCGGGCGCCGTCCGGCCCCAGGGCCTGCATGGGGCCGGCCCAGGCCGGGGCAGCCGCCAGGGTCAGCCCCGCCGCAACGGCCCGTAGCCGCCGGGACTTGTGCTTGCCGAGCGCCGGGCCGCTCCCAAGCCGGCCCGCCATCCCCCCGGGGGATCGTCCGGCGTACCCGTCGGACGAGGGGCTCACTTCTGGATGTCGCCCAGGCAGAGGTACTTGACCTCCACGTAGTCGTCCATGCCCTGGTGCGCACCCTCGCGGCCCAGGCCGGACTGCTTGACGCCGCCGAAGGGCACCTCGGCCGTCGAGATCAGCCCGGTGTTGACACCGACCATGCCGTATTCGAGCGCCTCGCCGACGCGGAAGATGCGGCCGATGTCGCGGCTGTAGAAGTAGCTGGCCAGGCCGAACTCGGTGTTGTTCGCCAGCTCGACCACTTCGGCCTCGTCCTTGAACTTGAACACCGGCGCCACCGGGCCGAAGGTCTCTTCACGCGACACCAGCATGTCGCTGGTCACGTTGGCCAGCACCGTGGGCGTGTAGAACCGGTCGCCGATGCGCGAGCCGCCGGCCACCACGGTGGCGCCCTTGGACAGCGCGTCGGCCACGTGCGACTCGACCTTGGCCACGGCCTGGTCGTCGATCAGCGGGCCCTGGTGGATGCCGGCTTCGAAGCCGTTGCCGACCTTGATGCCGCGGGCCTTTTCGGCCAGCTTGGCCACGAACTGGTCGTAGACGCCTTCCTGCACGTAGAAGCGGTTGGCGCAGACGCAGGTCTGCCCGGCGTTGCGGTACTTGCTGACCATCGCGCCCTCGACCGCCGACTCGATGTCGGCGTCGTCGAAGACGATGAAAGGCGCGTTGCCGCCGAGCTCGAGCGACACCTTCTTGACCGTCGGCGCGCACTGCGCGGCCAGGATGCGGCCGACCTCGGTGGAGCCGGTGAAGGACAGGTGGCGCACCACGTCCGACGCGCACAGCACCTTGCCCACGGCGATGGAGTTGTCGGCGTCGGCGGTGACGATGTTCAGCACGCCGGCCGGCATGCCGGCGCGCTGCGCCAGCTCGGCCACGGCCAGGGCCGACAGCGGCGTGGCCTCGGCCGGCTTGATGACCACCGGGCAGCCGGCGGCCAGCGCCGGGGCGACCTTGCGGGTGATCATGCCGATCGGGAAGTTCCACGGGGTGATCGCCGCGCAGACGCCGATCGGCTGCTTGATGACCAGGTAGCGCTTGTTGTTGTCGGTGGTCGGGATGGTCTCGCCGTAGACACGCTTGGCCTCTTCGGCGAACCACTCGATGAAACTGGCGGCGTAGCCGACCTCGCCCTTGGCCTCGGCCAGCGGCTTGCCCTGCTCGGCGGTCATGATGCGGGCCAGGTCGTCCGCATTGGCGTGCAGCAGCTGGAACCACTTCATCAGGATCGCGGCGCGCTCCTTGGCGGTCTTGTTGCGCCAGGCCGGCCAGGCCTTGTTGGCCGCGGCGATGGCGGTTTCCGCAGCCTCGGCACCCAGGTTGGCCACTTCGGCCAGCTTGAGCCCGGTAGCCGGGTCGGTCACCTCGAAGCGGGCGCTGCCGGCGACCCACTCTCCGCCGATCAGGGCGTCGGTCTTGAGCAGGCTGGGGTCGTTCAGCGTCGACAGGGGGGAAGTCTTCATGTCCATGGCGAGGATCCTATGTCAGTTCAGGCGGCCGTCGCGGCGTCGAAAGCCTGGGCCAGGATCGCCAGGCCTTCTTCCAGCTGCGCCTGCGGCACGGTCAGCGGCACCAGGATGCGCAGCACGTTGCCATAGGTGCCGCAAGACAGCATCACCAGGCCGCGCTTGAGCGCTTCCACGCAAACGCGCTTGGTCAGGTCGGCATCCGGTTGATGGAGGTCGCCGCCCTTGAAGAGTTCCACCGCCACCATCGCGCCCAGGCCGCGCACCTCGCCGATGCTGGCATGCTTCTTCGCGATGGCCTTGAGCCCGGTCATGAGGCTTTCGCCGACGGCCTTGGACTTGTCCAGCAGCTTTTCTTCCTCGAACACGTCCAGCACCGCCAGGGCCGCGGCGCAGGCCAGCGGGTTGCCGGCGTAGGTGCCGCCCAGGCCGCCGGGCAGGGGCTTGTCCATGAGCTCGGCCTTGCCGATCACGGCCGAGATGGGGAAGCCACCGGCCATGGACTTGGCCATCGTGATCATGTCGGGCACGGCCTTCGGGCCCCACTGCTCGCAGGCCAGCCAGGTGCCGGTGCGGCCGGCGCCGGTCTGTACCTCGTCGGCGATCAACACGATGCCGTGCTTGTCGCACAGCGCGCGCAGGGCTTCGGCGAATTCCTTCGGGGCGATGTAGAAGCCGCCTTCGCCTTGCACCGGCTCGAGGATGATGGCCGCGACGCGCTCGGGCTCGATGTCGTACTTGAAGAGGTGCTCGAGCGACTTCAGCGAGTCGGCCACGCTCACGCCGTGCAGCGCGTTGGGGTACTCGGCGTGGTAGATCTCGGCCGGGAAGGGGCCGAAACCGGCCTTGTACGGGGCGACCTTACCGGTCAGCGCCATGCCCAGCAGGGTGCGGCCGTGGAAGCCGCCGCCGAAGGCGATGACACCCTGGCGCTTGGTGGCGGCGCGGGCGATCTTGACCGCGTTCTCCACGGCTTCGGCGCCGGTCGACAGGAAGTAGGCCTTCTTGGCGAAGTCGCCCGGGGCTAAAGCGATCAGGCGCTCGGCCAGCTCGATGTAGGGCTCGTAGGCCAGCACCTGGAAGCAGGTGTGGTGGACCTTGTCCAGCTGGGCCTTCACGGCGGCAACGATCTTGGGGTGGCGGTGGCCGGTGTTCAGCACGGCGATGCCGCCGCCGAAGTCCAGGTAGCGCTTGCCTTCCACGTCCCACACCTCGGCGTTCTCGGCACGCTCGGCCACCACGTCGTAGGTCTGGCCCAGGCCCGTGGGCAGGGCGGCGCGGCGGCGCGCCATGATGGCGGCGTTGGTTTTCTCGGCGCTGTGGGCAGTGGCTTGGGGGTCGCGGTGCATGGCGGGCTCCTGGTGGGTCGGCACGAAGGCGGGCACCTCGGGCGAGGCGCCAAGACCACCACTCTAGCCCCGCCGGGCGGGCCGCTACCATGTACAGCGCCCATGCCCCGATTCGCGCACTGTGCTGGGCGCGCCACCAGTACACCTGCATGCTTTCACTCGACCACCAGGCTGCCAAGCCGCTCGTCACCCAGATCGTCGAGGCCTTGGGCCGCCAGATCGACGAGGCGGCGCTGCGCGAAGGCGCCAAGCTGCCGTCGATCCGCCAGTTCGCGGCCAGCCACGGCGTCAGCGTGTTCACGGTGGTCGAGGCCTACGACCGGCTGGTGGCCCAGGGCTACCTGGTGTCGCGGCCGCATTCCGGCTTCTTCGTGCGCAAGCGGGCGGCGGCCGAGGCCACGGCCCAGCCGGTGGTCGGCGCCCACGGCTTCGATTCGGCCTGGTACCTGCGCCGCATCTTCGAGCACCGCCACCTGGGCGTGAAGGCCGGCTGCGGCTGGCTGCCGGGCGATTGGCTGTTCGAGGATGGCCTGCGCCGCGGCCTGCGCGCGCTGGCCGCCGATGACGCCGACCTGGGTGGCTATGGCGACCCCAAGGGCTACCCACCGCTGCGCCAGGCCATCTGCGAGGCCCTGGCCGAGCAGCAGGTGGCCGTGCCGCCCAGCCAGGTGCTGCTGACCCAGGGCTCCAGCCAGGCGCTGGACCTGGCCGTGCGCCGCCTGGTGCGCGCCGGCGACGCGGTGCTGGTTGACGACCCGGGCTACGCCAACCTGCTGTTCTCGCTGCGCTTCCAGGGCGCGCGCCTGGTCGGCGTGCCGCGCTCGCCCCAGGGCTACGACCTGGGTGCGCTGGAAAAGCTGGTCGCCGAGCACCAGCCCAAGGTCTTCTTCACCCAGCCGCGGCTGCAAAGCCCCACCGGTTCGGTGGCGCCGCTGGCACAACTGCACCGCGTGCTTCAGCTGGCCGAAAAGCACGACCTCACGATCGTCGAGAACGACATCTACGTCGAGCTGGACCCTGAGCCGCGGCCCAGCCTGGCCAGCCTCGACCAGCTGGCGCGGGTGATCCACATCGGCAGCTATTCCAAGACCTTGTCGCCCAACATCCGCGTCGGCTTCGTCGCCGCCCACCCGGACCTGCTGGAAGACCTGGCCCAGCTGAAGATGATCTCGGGCCTGACCTCGGCCGAGTTCGGCGAGCGCCTGGCCCACATCGCGCTGCAGGACGGCCGCCGCCGCAAGCACCTGAAGGGGCTGCGCGAGCGCCTGGCCGGCGCCCACCAGCAGGTCGGCGCCCGGCTGGCCGCGCTGGGTTTCGAGCTCTTCGCCCAGCCGCAGGCCGGCATGTTCTTGTGGGCGCGGCACCCGGGGCTGACCGACACCGTGGCCCTGTCCAACCGCGCCGCCGAGGCCGACATCATGCTGGGCCCGGGGCATTTGTTCCGCGTCGACCTGCAGCCGACCGACTGGATGCGCTTCAACGTCGCCTTCTCGGGCGACGAGCGGCTGTTCGCCTTCCTCGCCCGCGAACTGCAGGGATAATCCCAGGTCCACCTTTTCCCCGCCTGAACAGGGCCGACGTGCCCGCAGAAAGCCACGGATGAAAGCCGCCGAGATCCGCCAGACCTTCTTGAAGTTCTTCGAGTCGAAGGGCCACACCATCGTCGCCTCGAGCCCGGTGGTGCCCGGCGACGACCCGACGCTGCTGTTCACCAACGCCGGGATGAACCAGTTCAAGGACGTCTTCCTCGGCTTCGACAAGCGGTCCTACAGCCGTGCCACCACGGCGCAGAAGTGCATCCGCGCCGGCGGCAAGCACAACGACCTCGACAACGTGGGCTACACGGCGCGCCACCACACGTTCTTCGAGATGCTGGGCAACTTCTCGTTCGGCGACTACTTCAAGCACGACGCCATCCAGTACGCCTGGGAGCTGCTGACCGTGCACTTCAAGCTGCCGACCGAGAAGCTGTGGGTCACGGTCTACGCCGAGGACGACGAGGCCTACGACATCTGGAACAAGGTCGTCGGCGTGCCGGCCGAGCGCATCGTGCGCATCGGCGACAACAAGGGCAAGCGCTACGCCAGCGACAACTTCTGGATGATGGGCGACACGGGCCCGTGCGGCCCCTGCACCGAGATCTTCTACGACCACGGCCCCGACGTGGCCGGCGGCCCCCCGGGCAGCCCGGACGAAGACGGTGACCGCTACATCGAGATCTGGAACAACGTCTTCATGCAGTTCAACCGCACCGAAGACGGTGTGATGCACAAGCTGCCCAAGCCCAGCGTGGACACCGGCATGGGCCTGGAGCGCGTCACCGCGGTGCTGCAGCACGTGCACTCGAACTACGAGATCGATTTGTTCGTCGCGCTGCTGGCGGCGGCAAAGCAGGCGGTCGACGCGGCGGGCGCTGGTGACAGCGACAAGGATTCGCCCAGCCTGAAGGTCATTGCCGACCACATCCGCACCTGTGCCTTCACCGTGGTCGACGGTGTGATCCCCGGCAACGCGGGTCGCGGCTATGTGCTGCGCCGCATTGCCCGCCGCGCCATCCGCCACGGCTACAAGCTGGGTGCGCGCAAACCGTTCTTCTACACGCTGGTGCCGGCGCTGGTTGAACAGATGGGCGAGGCCTACCCCGAGCTGCGCCAGGGCGCGGCCCGTGCCACCGAGGTGATCAAGCAGGAGGAAGAGCGCTTCTTCCAGACCATCGAGCGCGGCATGGAGATTCTCGACACGGCGCTGGCGGCCCAGCCGGCGGTGCTCGACGGCGACACCGCGTTCAAGCTGCACGACACCTATGGCTTCCCGGTCGACCTGACGGCGGACGTGTGCCGCGAGCGCGGGCTGAAGGTCGATGAGGCGCGCTTCCAGACGCTGCTGGAAGAGCAGAAGACCCGCGCCCGCGAGGCCGGCAAGTTCAAGATGGCGCAGGGGCTGGAGTACAGCGGCACGCCCACCACCTTCCATGGCTACGAGCACCTGGTCTGCGAGACCAGCCGGGTGACCGCGGTCTACGTGGACGGCAGCCCCGTGCCCGCAGCCCGCGCCGGCGACAACGCGGTGATCGTGCTGGACCACACGCCGTTCTACGCCGAGAGCGGCGGCCAGGTCGGCGACGCCGGCGAGTTGCGCAACGCCACCGCCCGCGTGGTGGTCGACGACACGCTGAAGATCCAGGCCGACGTGTTCGGCCACCACGGCCACGTGGTCGAGGGCGAGGTCAAGGTCGGCGACGTGTTCACCGCCAAGGTCGACGCCGAGCGCCGTGCCAAGACCGTGCGCAACCACAGCGCGACCCATTTGATGCACAAGGCCCTGCGCGAGGTGCTGGGCGCCCACGTGCAGCAGAAGGGCTCGCTGGTCAACGCCGAGCGCACCCGCTTCGACTTTGCCCACACCGGCCCGATGACCGACGCGCAGATCGCCCAGGTCGAGGCCATCGTCAACGCCGAGGTCCTGGCCAACGCCGGCGCTTCCGCCCAGGTGATGGCGCTGGACGATGCGCAGAAGAGCGGCGCGATGATGCTCTTCGGCGAGAAGTACGGCGACACGGTGCGCGTGCTCAGCATCGGCAGCAGCAAAGAGCTGTGCGGGGGCACCCACGTGGGCCGCACTGGCGACATCGGCCTGTTCAAGATCGTGGCCGAAGGCGGCGTGGCCGCGGGCATCCGCCGGGTCGAGGCGGTGACCGGCGACAACGCGCTGGCCTACCTGCAAGGGCTGGAGACCACGGTCAATGGCCTGGCCGGCACGCTGAAGGTCGCGCCAGCCGAGGTGCCCGCGCGCATCGCCGGCGTGATGGACCAGGTCCGCGCGCTGGAAAAGGAAATCGCCGCGCTCAAGGGCAAGCTGGCCTCGGCCCAGGGCGACGAGCTGCTGGCGCAGGCCGTGGACGTCAAGGGCATCAAGGTGCTGGCCGCGACGCTGGACGGTGCCGATGCCAAAGCCTTGCGCGAGACCATGGACAAGCTCAAGGACAAGCTCAAGACCGCGGCCATCGTGCTGGCGGCGGTCGACGGCGGCAAAGTCCAGCTGGCCGCCGGCGTGACCGCCGACTCGGTGGGCAAGGTCAACGCCGGCGAGCTGGTCAACTTCGTCGCCCAGCAGGTGGGCGGCAAGGGCGGTGGCAAGCCCGACCTGGCCATGGCCGGCGGCACCGATGCCAGCAAGCTGGGCGGCGCGCTGGCCAGCGTGGCGGGCTGGGTGGCGGAACGCGCCTGATCCGCGCAGCACCAACAACAAGGGCCGAGCGCCTCACGGCGGCTCGGCCCTTTTGCTTTAGCGAGACCTCACACCGTCACGGTGCGTTCTTCAGGTTCTTGTCGAGAAACTTCTCGGCGCGGGTCCAGAAATCGATCTCGTTGGCGTCCAGGTGCCAGCCGTGGGCCTCTTCGGCATACACCACCGACTCCACGTTCGGGTTGTGCGACTTCAGCGCATCGAGCATCTTGGTGTAGTGCTCGATCGGGACCCGCTTGTCCTGCCGTCCGGCGGCCATCAACAACGGCTGGTTGATCTTCGCGTGCTGCTTCAGCGGCGAGGTGGCCACCAACTGCGCAGCATCCTTCTCTCGGTCACCAATGCGTAGCGGCATGCCGTAGGTTTTGTAGTCGCTCGAGAAGTCGCTCCACGAGTTGGTGTACATCAGGTCGATGTCGGTGACACCGAAGTATTCGATGCCGCAACGATACAGCTGCGGATAGCGCACCAGCCCCATCAGCGTCGCATAGCCACCGTAGCTGCCACCCGCAATGCAGATGCGCTTGGGGTCGGCGATGCCTTTGTCGATAGCCCACTGGGTGGCATCGGCGACGTCGTCCTGCATGGCCAGGCCCCACTGCTTCCAACTCGCGAACAGAAGCTTGGAGCCATAGCCCTTGCTGCCGCGGAACTCGGGCTCGATCACGGCATAGCCGCGTGACGCGAGGAACTGCGAGTCCTCGTTCCATTTCCATTCGCCACCGCGAACCCATGGCCCACCATGGACCAGGACGACGGTGGGTGCGGGCCCCTTGACGCCATTCGGCCGGGTCACGTGGATCGGGAATTCCAGGCCATCGCGTGCCTTGATGCGTTCGAAACCCCTGGCTGCCATTTCCTCCGGCTTGATCCAGGGTCGCGCTGACGACACCTGCTCAAACTTGCCCGGGCCGACGTGGTAGACAAAATACATGGCCGGCACATGGTCGGAGTAGGCGGTGACCAGCACGCGTGTCGGATCGTTGCAGGCGCCGCATGCAACGCGGTTGTTCGTGTTCGGCAGCGCTTTGTCGACCTGTTCCTGGATGGCCTTGAGTTTGGGATCGAACCACACGGTGCCCCAGGCGTCGGTCAGGTAGTCCACGCCGACCACGCGGCCGTTCGGCGCCTGTACCAAGTTGCCTTGGAAATCGTAGCCCGGCGCGGACACCAGGGGCGTCGGCTTGGCGTCCGCCGTCCGAAGGTCGAGCGTGGCCAGCACGGTGGTGCCGGCTGCATTCTGGCCGCCTGTCACGATGTACAAGCGATCCTGGTCGTCCATGCCGAGCACGTCGAGGATGCTGTCACGCCCAGTGACCTTGTCGTAACGCGGCATCTCGCGCAGGGTGACCCACTTGTCCGTGTTGGCGTCTGCACGCCACAGGATCTGTGTCGTGTCCTTGTTGTCGGAGAAGACCACGCGCGGGTTGCCACGGGCGTCCGTCACCCAGTCCTTGGCGTGGCCCGACACTTCGCGCCCCACGACTTCGGCCCTGCCGGAGTCACTGTTCACCCGCAGCAACTGGGTGCTGATGAGCGTGTGCTCGGTGGTATCGAAGTTGCCCTTCTGAACCATGACGTTGAGACTTCCGTCGAGCAACGTCGAATGGAACCAGTGGTCGGGGTCGAGCGTGTTGTCGCGAGGCCGCACGCGGGCACCCTGGGTCGACACGTCGACCACGCCGGCACCCCAGTCGCGGCGAATGAGGATCGAGGGATTCTCGTCGCCTGCTCGGCTGACCGAGAACAGCCCCCGGCCGTACTGGTTGAAGTAGGTCGACGACTGGTCGCCGAGTTCGAACACGATCCGGTCGTCGTTGACCCAGTGCACGCGCATCACGTCCGCGTCGTTGTAGGACGCCAGGACCTTGATGTCGCGCTTTTCGCCCAAGTCGATGACCACCAGCATCTGGTGGTGCGTCTTGTCATTGACCCGCGTCGCGGCAATGTAGCGCCCCGATGGGGACAATTCGAGGTCGTTGAGTTGCGGATTCTTGAAGAAATCCGCTACCGGCGGCGCTGCCTGGGTCACCACCGACGCTGCGGCCAGGCATGCCGCGGCCAGCCAATGGGCTGCTTTCATTTCCACCTCCCTGTGGTGTCTTGCTGAGTCGAGGGGGATTTTGCCCGAGCGCCGGCTCGCCCCGGGTGCTTTCAGGGTTGATCCCAGGGGCCGCCCGGCCATTGGTGGGCGCTGCGTATCATGGCCGCCTTCCGCACGTCCTTCCGGAGCACACCATGCCCATCACCCTGTCGTCCGCCAGCCTGCCGATCTTCCGTACCGGGCTGGCCAACCTGGACCATTGCCTGGCCAAGGCGCAGGCCAACGCCGCGGCGCGCAAGTTCGACCCGAACGTGCTGGTCGGCGTGCGGCTGGCGCCGGACATGCTGCCGTTCGCGGCGCAGATCCGCATCGCCTGCGACGCGGCCAAGCTGGCAGTGGCGCGCATCGGCGGCGTCGAGGCGCCGAAGTTCGACGACAACGAGGTGACGTTCGACGACCTGCGCGCACGCATCGCCAAGACCCAGGCCTGGCTGGCCACGGTGCCCGCCGACGCGCTGGACGGGCGCGAGGAGGTGGACATCACCTTCCCGGTGGGCCGCGACAAGACCCGCACGATGAAGGGCGAGGCCTACCTCAAGCACTGGGCGATCCCGAACTTCTTCTTCCACGTCACCACGGCCTATGCGCTGCTGCGCCACAACGGCGTGGACCTGGGCAAGACCGACTACCTGGTGGGTGACCAGGCCGGCGCCTGAGGCGGCTGGCCGATGCCCGACGGGACGACGATCCGGGCCTACCAGGCCGGCGACGAGGCGGCGGTGGTCTCGCTGTGGCAGCGTTGCGGCCTGACGCGCCCCTGGAACGACCCGGCCAAGGACATTCGCCGCAAGCTGGTCGAGCAGCCCGAGTTGTTCGGCGTGATGGTTGGGCGGGATGACGCGGGCCTGGTGGTTGGCACCGTGATGGCTGGCTACGAGGGCCACCGCGGCTGGATCAACTATCTGGCGGTGGACCCGGGCATGCAAGGCGCCGGCCTGGGCCGCGCACTGATGGACTGGGCCGAGGCGCAATTGCGCGCCCGCGGCTGCCCCAAGATCAACCTGCAGGTCCGGCAGGGCAACGAGGCCGTGCTGGCCTTCTACGCGGCGCTGGGATACGCCGACGACCAAGTCGTGAGCCTGGGCAAGCGGCTCGAACACGACGATCGCTGAGCAATCCGTTCACCACCAAGCAGGCGCTCGTGTCGGCGCCAGGGAGACTGGGATGAGCCTGAACGCACCGGCCCTGTCGGCGGGGCTGCAGTACAGCGAGCTGCGCGAGCACGAGCTGCGCAAGTCGCGCGTGATGATGATCGACGGCAACCTGACCCAGAACAGCCGCAGCAGCGAAGGGGGCACCAGTGCCCGCGTCTACCGTGACGGCTACTGGGGCTTCGCTTCGGTGCCCGGCAGCGGGGCCGCGGCCGCCGAGCGGGTGGAACGCCAGGCGCTGGACAACGTGCAGGCCATGGCGCGCTTCGGCCAACGCTCGTCAGTGGCGCTGCCAAACGGCGGCTACCGTGGCGAGCACGCGTTTCGCGGCCGCGCGGCGCTGGGCCAGGCCGAGGTGCAGGACCGGCTGGGCGCGTTGAATGCCTGGTGCCGCCAGCGCTACCCGGGGCTCAAGTCCATCCGCTTCGTGGTGGCAGACGAGCACCATGCGAAGCGGCTGGCCACCAGCACCGGCGGCCAGTCGTTGGCCAGCATCCAGCGGGCGGTGTGCCAGGTGGTGTTCGTGGCCCAGGGGGCGGACGGCGCGCCGGTCGAGCTGTCCGAGCAGGTGTCCGGCAAGGGCGGCCTGGCCGACATCGACTGGTCCATCGAAGCGCTGGCGCCCAAGCTCGACGAGTTGCACCGGCACCTGCGTGCCAAGTGCGAGGCCGTGCCTGCGCGCGGCGGCCTGCAAACCGTGGTGCTGGCGCCCCCGCTGGCCGGCATGCTGGCGCACGAGGCCATGGGCCACCCTTGCGAGGCGGACATCGTGCTCGGCGGCGCGGTCACCGGCAGCCTGCTCGGCCAACGTGTGGCCAGCGACCTGGTCAGCATGGTCGACTTCGCCCACCACTACCAGGGCGACGAGGTCATGATCCCGGTCTACGCCGACGACGAGGGCACGCCGGCGCGCGACGCTGTGCTTATCCGCGACGGCATCCTCACCGAGTTCATGAACAGCCGCGAAACGGCCGCGCGGCTGGGCGCCGAGCCCACCGGCAGCGCCCGTGCCTATGCGCCCAACGACGAGCCGCTGGTGCGCATGCGCAACACGGCCATCCTGCCCGGCCGCTCGACGCTCGACGAGATGATCGCCGGTGTCGAGAGCGGCTACCTGCTGCTGAAGACGGCCAATGGCCAAGCCGACTCGACGACCGAGTTCATGTTCGGCATCAGCCTCGCCTACGAGATCAATGGCGGCAAGCTCGGCCGGGCGATCCGCGACACCACGGTATCGGGCTCGGCGATCAAGGTGCTGCAATCGGTTGACGCCGTGTCGAGCGACATGTACTGGAGCTGCAGCGGCTATTGCGGCAAGAAGCAGCCGATGGTGGTGTCCATGGGCGGCCCGGCACTGCGCGCGCAGGCGCACATGGGGGGAGAGTGACCATGGCCGAGCAAGACTTCGACCCCACACTGCGTGACCACGCCGAGCGCCTGCTGGGCTGGATGACCGCCCAGGGTTTCGACCAGGCCCAGGTCAGCGTCGGCTGGCACCGCCAGAGCGAGCTGAATGTGGCCCACAACGAGCCCAGCCTGATGCGCAGCACCGAGCAGAGCCGCGTGTCGCTGCTGGGCCTGCTGGACGGCCGGCGCGCCAGCACCGAGCTCAGCTCGCTGGACGACATGGCACTGCGCCAGGGCGTGGCCGAGCTGTTCGCGGCCGCCCGGGTGGCGCCGCAGGACGCGGCCAACGCCGTGTCCTGCGGGCAGCAAGCGCGCATCGTGCAAGGGCCGCTGCAAGCGGAACCGGCACTGCTGGCAGACACCATGGCGGGCCTGCTGGCGTTTCGCGAGCGTGAGGTGCCGAGCTTCACGATCGAGGAGGGCGTCTGTGCCCACCACCTGAGCCGCTCGCACACGCTCACCAGCGGCGGCAGCGACCTGGCCGTGCACGCGGGCTGGCTGTCGCTCAGCGCCTTCGGCACCGCGCGCGAGGGCACGCGTGCCAGCTCGTTCAACGTGACCGGTGGTGACGCGCACGACTGGGGAGGCCGGCGGCCCGAAGACTGCTTCGGCCTGGGCGACATGATGCGCGACACCTCGCAGCAGGTGGTCACCCAGACCCTGGGCGGCAAGTGCGTCGGCGAGGTGGTGCTCACACCCCCGGCCGTGGGCGACCTGCTGGGCTGGCTGCTCGGGCAATTGGGCGATGCCCAGTTGATCGCCGGCAGCTCGCTTTACCGCGAGCAGGTGGGGAAGGAAATCGCCTCGCCGCTGCTGGGCTTGACCAGTCGCTTCGCAGCGCCCGGTGTCGTGCCCGTGTCGACCGACGCGTGCGGCACGCCGGCCGTCGACGTGTTGCGCGAGGGCCGCCTGCTGAGCCTGCTGCCCAGCCTCTACGGCAGCCGCAAGACCGGCCTCACCCATGTGCCCAGCACCTTTGGCTGGGACATGGCCGCCGGCGCCACGCCGCGGGCCGAGCTGGTGGGCCAGGTGGCGCGCGGCGCCATCGTCGGCCGTTTGTCAATGGGCATGCCGGCGGCCAACGGCGACTTCTCGGCCGTGATCAAGAACAGCTTCCGCATCGACGGCGGCGTGGTCGGGCCGGCCTTGTCCGAGGTGATGATCAGCGGCAACATGGCGCGCATGCTGAAAGACGTGCTGGCCGTCAGCCGCGAGCGCCTGGACACCGGCGCCACGGTGCTGCCCTGGCTGCGCATCGGCGGCCTGCATTTCTCGTGAACCCCATGAACGACGACGATCGCGCCGACGAACGACCCGAGCCTCACCCCTGGACACTGCGCCGCGCCCGGCCGAGCGACGCCGAGGCCTTCGTGCGCATGATGGAAGACCCGGCGGTCTACGCCCAGCTGCTGCAGCTGCCCTACCCGGACGCGGAGATGTGGCGGGCCCGACTGTCCGACCAGGCCAAGGCCTGGCAAAGCCCAGAGCTGCACCTGGTGGCCGAGGTGGACGGCCAGGTCATCGCCAGCGCCGGCCTGCACCCAGTGGGGCCGGCCGTGCGGCGGCGGCACGCGATGAGCCTGGGCATGTCGGTCTCGGTGCCCTGGCAGGGCCAGGGTGTCGGCGCGGCGCTGATGGGTGCGCTGTGCCACAGCGCCGACCATTGGCTGGGTGTGCTGCGCATCGAGCTGGGCGTCTACGCCGACAACCTGCGGGCCCAGGCGCTGTACCGCAAGTTCGGCTTCGAGGTCGAGGGCCTGCAGCGGGCCTACGCCTTGCGCGACGGCGTCTACGTCGACTC
This sequence comes from Burkholderiaceae bacterium, assembly GCA_044226465.1. Taxonomy (GTDB): domain Bacteria; phylum Pseudomonadota; class Gammaproteobacteria; order Burkholderiales; family Burkholderiaceae_C; genus Ideonella. Next base: position 24,658 of record JBGAGZ010000050.1, read on the forward strand.
GCTGATGATGGCGCGGCTGCACCCGAACCCGCCGCAATGGGGGCCGGCGCCCCCGAGCGGCCAGGCCGCCGCCTGAGCGGGGCGCCCCGCCGCAAAAGGTGACACGAACGGGCGACGCCAAGGGGTGGCGTGAGACACTGCCGGGTGTTGTCTGACATCGCCCGAAAGAGGAGGGTGGCCGTGGCCGAACCCCGCATGAGCACCGAAGAAGAGATCGAAGCCCTGGACGCGCTGTGCCAGCACATGGCCGGCTTCGAGGACCAGGTGTCGCTGGAGTGGCTGGACGGCTACATGGCCGCGCTGCTGGCCGGCCCGCGTCGCATCGTGGCGGCCGAGTGGCTGCCGGTGTTCGCCGACGGCGTCTTCGACCGCACCTTCGCCGACCCGGCCGACGCCGAGGCCGCCCGCGCCGTGATCGATGCCCGCTGGCAGGTGATGGCCGAGCAGCTGGACCCCGAGCTGATCCTGGACGACCCGGACGTGCTGCGCCTGGCGCCGTTGATGATCGAGCTGACCGAAGAGGACAAGCAACGCCTGGTCGACGAGGGCCATGTGAAGGCGGACGAGCTGGCCCTGTTGGAAAAGACCGGTGAGGTCTGGGCCGTGGGCTTCCTGGACGCGACCGAGGACTTTCCGAACGACTGGCCCGAGCCCGACGTGGAAACCGAGGAGGGCCAGCTCTACGACGAGACGCTGCTGCGCATCGCGTCGCTCACCATGAGCGACGACGAGCTGAAGGAAGTCTTCGAAGAGCTCTACGAAGGCGAGCAACTCAACCGCGACGAGCTGATCCAGGAAGCGCTCTACGCCGCGCAGGATCTGCGCCTGTACTGGCTGGACCACGCACCCAAGCCCCCACCCCGCCGCGTGGACGCGCTGCCCGGCCGCAACGACCCCTGCCCCTGCGGCAGTGGCAAGAAGTTCAAGAAGTGCCACGGGGCACAGATGCAATGAGCTCGGGCATGGACCTGCAAGGCAAGCACATCGTCCTGGGCCTGTCTGGCGGCATCGCCTGCTACAAGTCGGCCGAGTTGGTGCGCCAGCTGCAGCAGGCCGGCGCCACGGTGCAGGTGGTGATGACCGAGGGTGCCGAGGCTTTCATCACGGCGGTGACGCTGCAGGCCCTGTCGGGCCGCACGGTCTACACCAGCCAGTGGGATGCGCGCGAGCCCAACAACATGGCGCACATCAACCTGTCGCGCGAGGCGGACGCCGTGCTGGTGGCGCCAGCCAGTGCCGACTTCATGGCCAAGCTGGCGCAGGGCAGGGCCGACGAGTTGCTGTCGCTGTTGTGCCTGGCGCGCCCGATCGAGCGCTGCCCGCTGCTGCTGGCGCCGGCGATGAACCGCGAGATGTGGGCTCACCCGGCCACGCAGCGCAACGCGGCCCAGCTGCGCGCCGATGGCGCCACGCTGCTCGGGCCAGACGCCGGCGACCAGGCCTGCGGCGAGGTCGGCGACGGCCGCATGCTCGAGCCCGAATCTCTGGTCGACGAGCTGGTCGCGTTCTTCCAGCCCAAGCGCCTGGCCGGCAAACGTGTGCTGATCACGGCCGGGCCCACCTTCGAAGCCATCGACCCGGTGCGTGGCATCACGAACCGGTCCAGCGGCAAGATGGGTTTCGCGGTGGCCCGTGCGGCGCGCGAGGCGGGGGCACAGGTCACGCTGGTGGCGGGCCCCGTGGCGCTGCCCACCCCGCGCGGCGTGACGCGGCTGGACGTGGAAAGCGCCCGCCAGATGCACGACGCGGTGCTGCCGGTCGCCGGCACGCACGACGTGTTCGTGGCCACCGCCGCGGTCGCCGACTGGCGCCCCGCCGACAGCGCCGAGCACAAGATCAAGAAGGACGGCAGCGGTCAGCCGCCGGCGATCGCGATGGTCGAGAACCCAGACATCCTCGCCGCCGTGGCCCGGCTGCCGAAGCCGCCCTATTGCGTGGGCTTCGCAGCCGAAAGCCGCGACCTGCTGGCCCACGCCCAGGCCAAGCGCCAGCGCAAGGGCGTGCCGCTGATCGTCGGCAACCTGGGCCCGGCCACCTTCGGCCAGGACGACAACACCTTGCTGCTGGTCGACGCCCAAGGCCACCGCGAGTTGCCCACCGCCGGCAAGCTGGCGCTGGCGCGCGAGCTGGTGCGCGAGATCGCCGACCGGCTTCGACAACACACTGCCTCATGACGACCATCGACATCAAGGTGCTGGACGCGCGCATGGCCGACCAGCTGCCTGCCTACGCCACGCCCGGCAGCGCCGGCCTGGACCTTCGCGCCTGCCTGGACGACGCGATCGAATTGGCGCCGGGCCAGACCGCGCTGATCCCCACCGGGCTGGCCATCCACATCGGCGACGCCGGCCTGGCCGCGATGATCCTGCCGCGCTCTGGCCTGGGCCACAAGCACGGCATCGTGCTGGGCAACCTAGTCGGCCTGATCGACTCGGACTACCAGGGCCAGCTGATGGTCAGCTGCTGGAATCGCGGCACCGCCGCCTTCACCATCCAGCCGATGGAGCGCATCGCACAGATGGTGATCGTGCCGGTGGTGCAAGCCACGTTCCGCCGCGTCGACGACTTCGACGCGAGCCACCGCGGCGAGGGCGGCTTCGGCTCCAGCGGCACGAAGTAGCGCTCAGTGCAGGGGTTCGTCGGGCGGCGCGCCATTCAGCACGGCGAAGGGTGATTCGCCGACCGAGCCGGCGCCCACCTCGGCCTCGGTGGCCTCGCGCACGCCCAGCACCTTGAGCTGGATGCGCAGGGCGATGCCGGCCAGCGGGTGGTTGGCGTCCAGCACCACGTGCGAAGGGTAGACCTCGGTCACGGTGTAGATCAGGTCCTCGGGCATGTCGGGGCTGGTGGCGCCCTCGGGCAGGCCCTCGAACTGCATGCCGGGCTCGACCTCGTCGGGGAACAGGGCGCGCTCTTCGTAGCACACCAGGTCGGCGTTGTAGTCGCCGAAGGCTTGCTCGGGCTCGAGCTGCAGCTGAGTCTCGAAGCCGGTTTCCTGGTCCGCCAGGACTTCTTCGACCTTGGGCAGCAAATCGGTGCCGCCATAGAAGAACTCGACCGGCTCGTCCAGCTCGTCGATCAGTTGGCCCTGCGCGTCGGTGAGCGTCCAGACCAGCGTCACGACGCAGGGGGAAGTGATGTTCATCAGGGGATGATCGCACAAGGCCGGTCACAATCTCAGCGATGGATGTGACCCAGAAACTCGCCCTGTTGGGCGGCCTGTCGCCGGCGCAATTCATGCGCCGACATTGGCAGAAGAAGCCCTGTTTGATCCGTCAGGCCGTGCCTGGCGTGGTGCCGCCGATCGGGCGAGCCGAGCTGTTCGACCTCGCGGGGCGCGACGATGTCGAGTCGCGGCTGGTGTCCAGCCACGGCGGGCGATGGTCGCTGAAGCACGGGCCGTTCGGCCGCCGCCAGATCCCGCCACGCACGCGCCCGGGCTGGACGCTGCTGGTGCAGGGGCTGGACCTGCATGTGCCGGCGGCGCACGAACTGCTCGGCCGCTTCCGCTTCGTGCCCGAGGCGCGGCTGGACGACTTGATGATCAGCTATGCCAGCGACGGCGGCGGCGTCGGCGCGCACACCGATTCCTACGACGTGTTCCTGCTGCAGGTCAGCGGCCGCCGTCGCTGGCGCGTCGGGCCGGTGAAGGACGCGAGCCTGGTGCTGGGCATGCCAGTCAAGCTGCTGGCGAATTTCGAGCCCACCGAGGACTGGCTGCTGGAGCCGGGCGACATGCTCTACCTGCCGCCGCGCTGGGGCCACGACGGCGTCGCCGTCGGCGACGACTGCATGACCTGCTCGATCGGCTTTCGCACGCCCACGCCCACCGAGCTGGCGCGCGAAGTGCTGCAGCGCATGGTCGACGCGCTCGACGCCACGGCCGACGAGCCGCACTACCGCGACCCGGCGGGCAGCGCCACGGCCACGCCAGGCCATATCCCGGAGGCTTTGCAATTCTTTGCGCAGAAGGCTGTGATCGGCGCGCTCAACGACGCAAACAGCCTGGCTTGTGCACTGGGCGAGGCGCTGACCGAGCCGAAGTCCATCGTCTGGTTCGACGGTGGCGGTGCCCTGGCCGATGGGCAGGGTGTGCGGCTGGACGCGCGCACCCGGATGATGTATGACACGCACCATGTCTTCATCAACGGCGAATCCTTCCGAGCGGCGGGGCGCGACGCCAAGCTGATGCAGGCGCTGGCCGACGCTCGCGCGCTGGACGCCCGGGCGGTGGCCCGCCTGGGCGGCGAGGCGCAGGCGTTGCTGCGCGACTGGGTGGAAGCCGGCTGGGCCCATGCCGACGAATGAATTGCTGAAACAGGCCGTGCCCTCGGGGCCGGTGGCCTCGCGGGCGGACTTCCAGGCCGCCGTCCGTGCCTTTATCGGGGCCGCACTGGCGGCCAACGTGAAGCAACTGTGGTGGGTGTCACCCGACTATGCCGATTGGCCGCTGGACGAGCCCCCGGTGCTGGACGCGCTGACCCACTGGGCCCGCTCGCCGGGCGCGCGCCTGCATTGGCTCGGCCACGACTTCGAGCGGGTGCGCCGGTCGATGCCGCGCCTGACGCGCTGGCGTCAGAACTTCTCGCACATGCTGAGCTGCCGCTCACCGGGGGAAGTGCCCGGGCCCGACCTGCCCACGCTGCTGGTGGCCGACCATGCCGCCGTGCTGCGCTTGCTCGACCTGGAGCGTGTGCGCGGTTGGGTGAGCCACGAGGCCGCCGACGTGCACCGTGCGCACGAGCAGATCGACGCAATTTCGCAACGATCGACGGAAGCGTTTCCCGCGGTGACTCTGGGCCTCTGAGGAAGTTCCCTGGGATAGGTATAATCGAGGGCTAGGCACAGGAGCTATCGCCCCCAATGGCCTTGGGTATCTCGAGTGCTCAAGAGTTTCCTGGTCTGTCTCGAGGAGGAGGCACGCACGAACAGCGAGCTTCCAAAATTACCGGTAATTGTTCGACTCTTAGTTTCGAGGACATTCATGAACAAGTCGCTCCTGTTGGCTTCCCTGATCGCTGTCACCGCCCTGGCCGCTTGCGGCAAGAAGGCCGAAGACACCGCCGCTGCCGCTGCTTCGGCCGCTGCCCCGGCCATGGAAGCTGCCGCTTCGGCCGCCGCCCCGGCTGCCTCGGCTGCCATGGACGCCGCCGCTTCGGCTGTCTCCGCTGGCGCTTCCGCCGCCATGGACGCCGCCGCTTCGGCCGTCGGCAAGTAATTGGAGCCTCGGCCCTTGGCGCGAGCCAAGGTGCCGTGACATGACAAAGCCGCCCTCGGGCGGCTTTGTTGCTTCTGCCAGGGCCTGCGCGATCGGTGTCGTGCAGGCCCTGTTTCTTTCCGTCAGAGCTTCAGTTCGTCGACCAGCAGCGAGACGATCTTCTGCGCGCTGGCCGAGTTGTCGGGCTCGCCGCTGTAGTTCAGCACGCTGACCAGCGTGCCCGTGCCGTCTGCCTTGACCTGGATGCGGTAGCGGTTCAACGCCTTGGCGGTCGGGTCCTTTGCGCCGAAGAGCTTGGTGAAGAAGTTCGGCTCGTCCTTGGCCGCTTCCTTCGTGTCGACGAAGCGGACGAAGTAGATGCCCTGGTTGCGGTCGCGATCCTCGACAGTGAAGCCGCCGCGGTCCAGCGCCAGGCCAATGCGGCGCCATGCGCGGTCGAGGGCGTCGTCCACCTGCAGCGCCGCGCCGGGCTTGCCGGTCACGATGCGGGCCTTGGCCTTGGCGGTATCGCCCGCGGCGGCCACCTCGGCACGGGCCACGTCGTCCTTGGCGCCCAGGCTGATCATCAAGCGGGTCAGCATCTCGCGCTCGAGCTGCGGGTCCGACGGGCGGGCCGCCCACTGGAACTGGCCCTCGGTGGTGCGGCCGACCTGCTGCTCCTCGATGCCGTGGTGGCTCACGTAGATCTCGGTGCCGGCGGCGCCGCGCTCCACGCGCATCATGTAGCGGTCGCGCTCGCCGGTGTCGAAGACGCCGTCCAACACGGTGCCGAGCGTGCGGCGCACCAGGTCCTGGGGCAGCTTGGCGCGGTTCTGCTGGAAGTCGGTTTCCAGCGTGCCAGCCTCGGCGCTCTCGGCGGCGATCGCGAAGCCGCGGTCGATCCAGAACTGGCGGGCCTTGGGCCACACCTGCTCGGGCGTCATCGCGGTGACGAGCCAAGCCTGGTTGCCGGCGCGCTCCAGGCGCACGTCGCCCGCCTGCTGGATGGCGACCGTCGGGGCGCCCGGGGCCACCCCGGTGCGCGGCGCGCCGGTGGCCAGGGCGTTGGCGCTGATGCCGCCCGCCTGCGGCAGGTAGCGGTTGTCGCTGGCCAGGGGGGTCAGGTCCGGCGGCACTTCGAGCGTCGCCGTCTTGGCGGCGCCGTTGCGGTAGTCGATCGAATCGCCGCTGGTGTTGATGCCCATCAGCGAGCAGCCGCCCAGGCCGGTGGCAAGCGCCGCCAGCGAGGTCAGCACGGCGGCCCGCACGGGCGTGATCGAGAAGTTTGTTTTCATGAAGTGCATGTCAGGTCGCCAGCCGCCGCGCAGCGGCTGAAGGCATGGTCGTCGGATGGAAAGGCCAGCGGGAACTCAAAGAAGGCCACATTCGCGCAGGGCGCTGCCCACCAGAGCCTGGCCGGCCTCGGTGAGTTCCACCAGCGGCAGGCGCACGCCGGCGCGGCAGCGGCCCATCCGGGACAGGGCCCACTTGGCGGGCGCGGGGCTGGGCTCGCAGAACAGCTGGCGGTGCAGGGCCAGCAGGCTAAGGTGGATAGCGCGGGCACGCTTCACGTCGCCCTCGATCGCGGCCATGCACATCTCGTGCATCTGGCGCGGGGCGATGTTGGCGGTGACGCTGACGTTGCCGTGGCCGCCCAGCAGCATCAGGGCCACGGCCGTGCCGTCGTCGCCGGAATAGACCGAGAAGCCGGCAGGCACATGCTTGATCAGCCAGGCCGCACGCTCGATGTTGCCGGTGGCTTCCTTGATGCCGACGATGCCGGGCACCTGGGCCAGGCGCAGCACGGTGTCGTGCTGCATATCGGCCACCGTGCGGCCCGGCACGTTGTACAGCACCATGGGGATGTCCACCGCCTCGGCGATCGCCTTGAAGTGGCGGTAGATGCCTTCCTGCGAGGGCTTGTTGTAGTAGGGCACGACCTGCAGCGTGCAGTCGGCGCCGGCTTCCTTGGCGAAGCGCGTGAGGTGGATGGCCTCGGCGGTCGAATTCGCACCGGCGCCGGCCATGATGGGCACCCGGCCCGCGGCGTGCTCGACGGCGACGCGGATGATTTCGCAGTGCTCTTCCACCGACACGGTGGCCGATTCGCCCGTAGTGCCGACCACGCCGATGCAATCGGTGCGTTCGGCGATGTGCCAGTCGATCAGGGCGCGCAGCGCGGGGTAGTCGACGCTGCCGTCCTCGTGCATCGGCGTCACCAGGGCGACGATGCTGCCAACAATCGGTTTCATCAGGGTTCCTTGCAACCGGATGATTTTAGCCACCTGCCAGGGCGGGCCGATTCGGCGACCACGCACGGGCTTGCCTTTACACGGCGACCGGGCCCTGCAGCGGGTGATTCACCGGCCCCACCGGGTCGCGGCAGGCGGCAATGCGCTGCACGAAGCGCGGTGGCTCCGCGAGAGTGCCGCACTCGTAGGCGACGACCGCCAGGCCCTCGGCGGCACGCCAGAGCTCGCCCGGCTGCAGCAGGAAATCGGGCCGGGCAGGGCGGCCCACGGTCTCCTGCCCGCTGGCAAAGGTCTCGTAGATCAGGCAGCCGCCGGGCGCAACGCTGGCGAGGATGGCGGGCCACAGCGGGCGCCAAAGGTAGTTGGTGACCAGCACGGCGTCGAACGCGCGGCCGGCCAGCGGCCATGGGCCACCCTCGATGTCGGCGACGATCACCTCGGACACGGCCCGCAGCGGCGCGACCGCCTCGGCATCGCGGTCCAGCGCCGTCACGCGACAGCCTCGCCCGGCCAGCCAGCGCACGTGGCGGCCCCGGCCGCAGGCCAGGTCCAGCACCGTGCCGCCCGCGGGCAACAGGTGCGCCCAGCGCAGCAGCCAGTCGCTCGGGGCGCCGTCGCCGTGGGCCAGGGCCGGCGCGGCCATCAGAAACAGGTCCAGACGCGGTTGGCCAGGTCCAGCACGGTGTGCGGGCTCTGGTAGGCCAGGAAGACCAGGGCCAGCGCCGCGCCGCCGCAGGCCAGCAAGCCGAGGCGCAGCCAGGGGCGGGCCGGGGCGTCGCGGCTCATGCCGGCAGCGGCATGGGCCGCGCGATCGGCGTCTCTCGCACCGGCAGGTTGGCCAGCGCGGCGAACACCCCCAGGGCGATGGCGATGTACCAGACGATGTCGTAGCTGCCCGTGGTGTCGTACAGCCGCCCGCCCAGCCAGACCCCCATGAACGAGCCGACCTGGTGGCTGAAGAAGACGACGCCGCCCAGCATGGACATGTACTGCACGCCGAAGATCTGCGCCACCACCGCGTTGGTGGGCGGCACGGTGGACAGCCACAGGAAGCCCATCGCCGAGGCAAAGACGTAGACGCTCGCCGGGCTCAGGGGCACCAGCAGGAACAGCGCAATCGCCACCGAGCGCGCCAGGTAGATGCCCGACAGGATGTGCCGCTTGGCCAGGCGCTGCCCCAGCACGCCCGCGGTGTAGGTGCCGAAGACGTTGAACAGCCCGATCAGCGCCAGCGCGGTGGTCGCCACGTCCGGCGTCAGGCCCTTGTCGCGCAGGTAGCTGGGCATGTGCACGCCGATGAAGACGACCTGGAAGCCGCAGACGAAGTAGCCGGCCATCAGCCAGCGAAAGCTCGGGTAGGCGAAGGCCTCTTTCAGCGCGGCGCCGATGCTCTGCTTGGGGCCGTGTCCCGCGGCCAGCGCGGGCTCGCGCAGGCCGAAGGCCAGCGGCATGATGGCCAGCGCCAGGCAGCCCAGGATGAACAGCGCGTTCTGCCAGCCCCAGGTGCCGATGAGCCAATTCTCCGCCGGCACCATCAGGAACTGGCCGAACGAGCCCGCGGCGGCCGCCACGCCCATGGCCCACGAGCGCTTCTCAGGCGCCACGTTGCGGCCGATCACCCCGTAGACGACGGCGTAGGTCGTGCCCGACTGGGCCATGCCCAGCAGCAGGCCGGTGGACCCGGTGAAGGCCAGGCCCGAGGTGGCCAGCCCCATGCCGACCAAGCCCAGCGCGTAGAGCAGCGAGCCAATCAGCAGGACGCGGAAGGCACCGAACCGATCGGCCAGCATGCCGGCGAACGGCCCGGCCACGCCCCAGGCGATGTTCTGGATCGCGATCGCGAAGGCAAAGGTCTCGCGGCTCCAGCCGCGGTCCATCGTGATCGGCTGCAGCCACAGGCCGAAGCCGTGGCGAATGCCCATGGACAGCGTGACGATCATGGCGCCGCAGATCAGCACCTGGGTCATGGACAGGGCGGGCGGCTTGGCAGAAGCCTGGGCTTGCGTGGTCATCCGGCCAATTTAGCGGAAGAATCTTTCAGGCGTGATGCACACTTCGGCATCACCTACGAGGAGGGCGGGAATGGCGAGCGTGCTGGTGTTGGGCAGCGGCGTGATCGGGACGAGCATCGCGTACTACGCGGCCAGGGCGGGCCACCAGGTGACGGTGGTCGACCGCCAGCCCGGCCCGGCACTGGAAACCAGCTTCGCCAATGCGGGCGAGGTGTCGCCCGGCTACTCGTCTCCCTGGGCCGGCCCGGGCGTGCCGGTGAAGGCCCTGCAGTGGATGCTGATGAAGCACAGCCCTCTGGTGATCTGGCCCCTGCTGGACCCGGCGATGTGGCGCTGGGGCTTTCGCATGCTGGCCAACTGCACCGAGAAGGCCTATGCGCTGAACAAGAGCCGCATGGTGCCGATCGCCGAGTACAGCCGCGACTGCCTCAAGGCCTTGCGCGCCGAGACCGGCATTGCCTACGACGACCGCGCCATGGGCACGCTGCAGCTGTTCCGCACCCAGAAGCAGTTGGACGGCACCGGCAAGGACATCGAGGTGCTGAAGCAGTACGGCGTACCCTACGAGGTGCTGGACAAGCCCGGCTTCGTGCGCGCCGAGCCAGCACTGAAGCTCACGCAGGACAAGTTCGTCGGCGCGCTGCGCCTGCCGGGCGACGAGACCGGCGACTGCCAGCTCTTCACCACCCGCCTGGCCGAAATGGCCCAGGCGCTGGGCGTCAAGTTCCTGTTCGACACGCGCATCGACGCGGTCGAGCACGATGGCCGCCAGGTCACGGGCGTGCGCACCAGCGCCGGCCTGCTGACGGCCGAGCACTACGTGGCCGCGCTGGGCAGCTTCACGCCCCAGATGGTGCGGCCGCTGGGCCTGGATCTGCCGGTCTACCCGATCAAGGGCTACTCGATCACCGTGCCCATCACCGACCCGGCGGGCGCGCCCGAGTCCACCGTGATGGACGAAACCCACAAGGTCGCCGTCACCCGGCTGGGCGACCGCATCCGCGTGGGCGGCACGGCCGAGATCGCCGGTTTCAGCCTGGCCTTGCGCGAGCCGCGGCGCGAAACCCTGACCCACGTCGTCACCGACCTGTTCCCCACCGGGGGCGACGTGTCGAAAGCCAGCTTCTGGTGCGGCCTGCGCCCCATGACGCCCGACGGCACGCCGCTGGTCGGCCCCACGGCCGTGCCCAACCTGCTGCTGGCCACGGGCCACGGCACCCTGGGCTGGACCATGGCAGCCGGCACCGGCCGGGTGATCGCCGACCTGCTGTCGGGCCGGAAACCGGACATTTCTCTCGATGGACTGACGCTGGACAGGTATCGATAGGGTCTCGCGCCGGGGGAGGGTGGCCTGCCTCCCTAGAATCGCGCCCCTATGGCTCAGACACCCGTGAACTACGGTGAGGCGTCGATCCGCGTGCTGAAGGGCTTGGAGCCCGTCAAGCAGCGGCCCGGCATGTACACCCGCACCGACAACCCCCTGCACATCGTGCAGGAGGTGATCGACAACGCCGCCGACGAAGCGCTCGGCGGCTTCGGCAAGCGCATCGCCGTCACCCTGCACCCCGACGGCTCGGTCAGCGTCGACGACGACGGCCGCGGCATCCCCTTCGGCCTGCACCCCGAGGAAAAGGTGCCGGTGCTCGAGATCGTCTACACCCGGCTGCACGCCGGCGGCAAGTTCGACAAGGGCTCGGGCGGCGCCTACGGCTTCTCGGGCGGCCTGCACGGCGTGGGCGTCAGCGTGACCAACGCGCTGGCCAAGCGGCTGCAGGTGGCCGTCTGGCGCGAGGGCCAGTGCGCGAGCCTGGCCTTCTCGGGTGGCGACGTGATCGAGCCGCTGTCGCTGCGCAAGCCGGCGGCCGGCGAGCGCAAGCAAGGCACCTCGGTGCGCGTGTGGCCCGACGCCAAGTACTTCGAGAGCGCCGAGCTGCCGCGGCACGAGCTGATGCACCTGCTGCGCAGCAAGGCCGTGCTGATGCCGGGCGTGACGGTGACCTTGACCACCGAGAAGACCGGCGAGACGCTGACCTGGCTCTACAAGGGCGGCCTGCGCGACTACCTGCAGCAGTCGCTGCCGGCGGACCCGATGATCCCGCTGTTCGAGGGCGAGCACTACGCCGGCGAGGGCGAGACCGAGAACTTCGCCGACGGCGAGGGCGCGGCCTGGTGCGTGGCCTTCACCGAAGAGGGCAACCTGCTGCGCGAGAGCTATGTCAACCTGATTCCCACGGTGGCCGGCGGCACGCACGAGGCGGGCCTGAAGGACGGCCTTTTCGGCGCGATCAAGGGCTTCATCGAGATGCACTCGCTGCTGCCCAAGGGCGTGAAGCTGATGCCCGAGGACGTGTTCTCGCGTGCCAGCTTTGTCCTCTCAGCCAAGGTGCTGGACCCGCAGTTCAAGGGCCAGACCAAGGAGCGGCTGAACAGCCGCGACGCGCTGCGCCTCGTGTCCGCCTACACCAAGCCGGCGCTGGAGCTGTGGCTCAGCCAGCACGTGGACTTCGGCAAGAAGCTGGCCGAGCTGGTCATCAAGCAGGCCCAGACGCGGCAGCGCGCCAGCCAGAAGGTGGAAAAGCGCAAGGGCTCGGGCGTTGCCGTGCTGCCCGGCAAGCTCACCGACTGCGAGAGCAAAGACCTGACGCTCAACGAGCTGTTCCTGGTCGAGGGCGACTCGGCCGGCGGCTCGGCCAAGATGGGCCGCGACAAGGAGACCCAGGCCATCCTGCCGCTGCGCGGCAAGGTGCTCAACGCCTGGGAGGTCGAGCGCGACCTGCTGTTCAAGAACAACGAGATCCACGACATCTCGGTGGCCGTGGGCGTGGACCCACACGGCCCGAACGACACGCCGGACCTGTCCGGCCTGCGCTACGGCAAGGTCTGCATCCTGTCGGACGCGGACGTCGACGGCTCGCACATCCAGGTGCTGCTGCTCACACTGTTCTACCGCCACTTCCCGAAGCTGATCGAAGCTGGCCACATCTTCGTGGCCAAGCCACCGCTGTTCCGCGTGGACGCACCGGCCCGCGGCAAGAAGCCCGCGGCCAAGATCTACGCGCTGGACGAGGGCGAGCTCGAAGCCGCGCTGGACAAGCTG
>JBGAGZ010000051.1:0-37190 GCA_044226465.1 Burkholderiaceae bacterium
GCGGCACCCGCGCGAGCTGGGGCGGGCCGAGATCGAGGGCTTTCTGACCTGGCTGGCGGCCGAGCGGCAGGTGTCGCCGTCGACGCACAAGCAGGCCTTGTCGGCGCTGCTGTTCCTCTACCAGCATGTGCTGGGCCAGGTGGACTTGCCGTGGATGAGCGAGCTGGGGCGGCCCAAGCGGCAGGTGCGGCTGCCGGTGGTGCTCACGCACGCCGAGGTGTCGCGCCTGTTGGCCGCCTTGCCCGAAGAGCACCGCCTGGTCGGCCGCCTGCTCTATGGCACGGGCATGCGCCTGCTGGAAGGCCTGCGCCTGCGGGTGAAGGACGTCGAGTTCGCGCGGCGGGTCATCATCGTGCGCGACGGCAAGGGCGGCAAGGACCGGGTCGTCATGCTGCCGGCCGCGCTCGAGGCGCCGTTGAAGGCGCAGCTGAAGCAGGCGCTGGACTGGTACCGGGCCGACCGTGCGGCCGGCATGTCGGGCGTCTACCTGCCGCACGCGCTGGCGCGCAAGTACACGCGGGCGGCCGAGTCCTGGACCTGGTCCTGGGTGTTCCCGCAGGCCCAGGTGTCGCGCGACCCGCGCAGCGGCGAGACGCGCCGTCATCACCTGCCGGACCAGACCTTCCAGCGCGCCTTCAAGCGGGCGTTGCAATCGGCGCAGATCCACAAACCGGCCACGCCGCACACGCTGCGCCATTCCTTTGCCACCCACTTGCTGCAGGCCGGCACCGACATCCGCACCGTGCAAGAGCTGCTGGGCCACTCGGACGTGAGCACCACCATGATCTACACCCACGTGCTGCGCCTGGGCAGCAGCGGGGTGCGCAGCCCGCTGGACGACCTGGCATCGCAGTTCGCAGCAACGGGCGCCGATGGCGGTGGCGTGGCACCGCCGCCTGGCGTGGCCGAGCCGGTGCCTGCGTATGGGTATGGCGGCGGTGACTCGGAGTGCAGTCTCGAGCGCATCCACCTCATCGCCTATGAGCCGCCTGCTCGCTACGCTGCTGCTTCTTCTTCTGATTCGCCGGTGCCGCCATGGCCCTGCTGCCCGATTTCGCCGAGCTTCACTGCCGCAGCTGCTTCAGCTTCCTGACCGGCGCCTCGCAGCCGGCCGAGCTGGTGCGGCGCGCGCGGGCACTGGGCTACGGGGCGCTGGCGCTGACGGACGAGTGCTCGCTCGCGGGTGTGGTGCGTGCCTACGAGGCGATGAAGGAGTTGCACGAAGAAGAGAAGCCGGCACGGCAAACACCACCCGACGAACTGCCCGGCTTCCGCTTCATCGTCGGGGCCGAGATGCGCTTGTCGACGACTTCCGCAGTGCCCCCGGCGCCGGACCACCCCCACCGCCCCTCGGGCGACGGCGCGCGCCTGCTGCTGCTGGCCCAGTCCCGACGCGGCTATGCCAACCTGTCGCAGTGGATCACCGTGGCGCGGCGGCGCGCGCCCAAGGGCCGGTACCAGGCGTTCGCGTCGGACCTGGAAGGCCTGGCGTCGACCGCGCCGCACCTGGCCGGGCTGGGGGACTGCCTGGCCTTGCTGGTGGTCGACGGGCCCGAGATGGTGGGTGAGGGCGGCGAGGCCGCGCCACCGCAGTTCAACACCCTCTACGCCCAGGCCCAGTGGCTGAAGACGGTGTTCGGGCCCGAGCGGGCCGGGTTGGCGCTGGCCCTGCGCCACCGCCGCTTCGACGACGAGCGCGTGGCTGTGGCGCGCAAGGTGTCCGAGCTGAGCAACCTGCCCATCGTGGCCACCGGAGACGTGCTGATGCACAGCCGCTCGCGCAAGCCGCTGCAGGACGTGCTGGCCGCCACGCGCCACCGCTGCACTGTCGCCGAGGCCGGCCTGCGGCTGGAATCGAACGGCGAGGCCCATCTGCGCTCGCGCGCCCGTCTGGCCGAGCTCTACGAGCCGGCGTGGCTGCAGGCCTCGGTCGATTGGGCGGCACGCTGCACGTTCTCGCTCGGCGAGCTGCGCTACGAGTACCCGGCCGAGCTGGTGCCCACCGGCCACACCCCCGCCAGCTGGCTGCGCGTGCTCACCGAGCGTGGCCTGCCCTGGCGCTACCCCGAGGGCGTGCCACCGGCCGTGCGCCAGCAGGTCGAGCACGAGCTGGCGCTGATCGCGCAGCTGAAGTACGAGCCCTTCTTCCTCACGGTCGAAGACCTGGTCCGCTGGGCGCGCGAGCAGGGCATCCTGTGCCAGGGGCGCGGCAGCGCGGCGAACTCCACCGTCTGCTATTGCCTGGGGGTCACCGAGGTCGACCCCGCCCGCACCCAGCTGCTGTTCGAGCGCTTCGTCAGCGCCGAGCGCAACGAGCCGCCCGACATCGACCTGGACTTCGAGCACCAGCGCCGCGAAGAGGTCATCCAGTACATCTACCGCAAGTACGGTCGCCACCGCGCCGCGATGACCGGCGTGGTCATCTGCTACCGCGGCCGCTCGGCGCTGCGCGACGTGGGCCGCGCGCTGGGCATCGACCTGGACCGGATCGAGGCCGTGACCAAGATGCAGCCCTGGTGGGACGACCACCCCGGCCGCTTCGACCCGGGCAAGCTCAAGGAGCATGGCTTCGACCCCGAGGCGCCGCTGGTCCAGCTGTGGGCCAGCCTGGCGGCGCAGCTGCGCAACTTCCCGCGGCACTTGAGCCAGCACCCGGGCGGCTTCGTGATTGCACGCGACGACGTGTCCACCCTGGTGCCGGTGGAGAACGCGGCGATGGAGGACCGCACCGTCATCGAGTGGGACAAGGACGACCTGGACACCCTCGGCCTGCTCAAGGTGGACGTGCTGGCGCTGGGCATGCTCAGTGCCATCCGCCGGGGGCTGGCCTGGGTGGGGCGCAAGCAGGGCGGGCCGCCGTACCCGATCCAGGCGCTGATGAAGCAGCAGGAGGACGCCGCCGTCTACCGCATGCTCTGTGCGGCCGATGCGATCGGCGTGTTTCAGGTCGAGAGCCGGGCCCAGCTCAGCATGCTGCCGCGGTTGCAGCCCGAGTGCTTTTACGACCTGGTGGTCGAGGTGGCCATCGTGCGGCCCGGGCCCATCCAGGGCGGCATGGTCCACCCCTACCTCAAGCGGCGCAACGGCGAAGAGCCGGTCGACTACCCCAGCCGCGAAGTGCAGAAAGCGCTCGAGCGGACGCTGGGCGTGCCGATCTTCCAGGAACAGGTGATGCAGCTGGCCATCCTGGCGGCCGATTTCACGCCGGGCGAGGCCGACCAGTTGCGCCGCGGCATGGCCGCCTGGAAGCGCAAGGGCGGGCTCGGGCCCTTCCACGACAAGCTGGTCGGCCGCATGGTGGCCAAGGGCTACCAGGCCGAGTACGCCGAGGCCATCTTCCGCCAGATCGAGGGCTTCGGCGAATACGGCTTCCCCGAGAGCCACGCGGCCAGCTTCGCGCTTCTGGTCTACGTGAGCGCGTGGCTCAAGTGCCACCACCCCGATGCCTTCCTCGTCGGCCTGCTCAACAGCCAGCCCATGGGCTTCTACCAGCCGGCGCAACTGGTGCGCGACGCGCGCGCCCATGGCGTGGTCGTGCGGCCGGTGGACGTGAACACGAGCGACTGGGACTCGACGCTGGAAGGCGTCGATGGCCTCACCGACCGGGGGCCCGGGCCAGCGCCGGTTCGCCTGGGCTTTAGCCGCCTGATCGGCTTTCGCGAGGACGCGGCCGGGCGCATCGTCGCCGCGCGCGCCGAGGCGCCGTTCGCCAGCGTGGAAGACCTGGCACGTCGCGCCGCGCTGGACGCGCATGCGCTGCGCCTGCTGGCCGACGGCAATGCGCTGGCGGCGCTGGCCGGCCACCGGCGCGAGGCGGCCTGGGCCGTGGCGGGTGTGGACAGCGCCCGCGGCGAGGGCGCGGCGGTGCTGCGCGCCACCCGCACCGTCGAGCCCGAGGCCCCGCGGCTGCTGCCCCCCAGTGCCGGTGCCGCCTTGCTGGCCGACTACCGCCGCACCGGCCTGTCGCTGGACAACCACCCCTTGGCCTTGCTGCGCGAGCAGCTGGCGGCAGAGTTCCGCGTGCTCACTGCCGCCGAGCTGGCGCATTGCCGGCCCGGCCAGCTGGCCCGTGCCAGCGGCCTGGTCACCCACCGCCAGCGGCCGCAGACGGCCAAGGGCGTGGTCTTCGTGACGCTGGAAGACGAGACCGGCCAGGTCAACGTCATCGTCTGGCCCCAGGTGGCCGAGGCGCAGCGGCGGCCGATGCTGGCAGCGCGGCTGCTCACGGTCTACGGCGTCTGGCAGCGGCAGGGCGAGGTGATGCACCTGATCGCCAAGCGGCTGGTGGACCACACCGATCTGCTGCGGGGTCTCGATACGCGCAGCAGGGACTTCCGCTAGCTGGCAGAGAATCCTCCTGCCACACCGCAGCCCACGGAGCCCGTCGATGACCACCCCCGCCCCCCGCCCGCGCGTGCTCGTCGCGCGCCGCCTCTTCCCTGACGTGGTCGACCGCCTGCGCGTGCATTTCGACGTGGACTACCGCGAGGCCGACGAGCCGCTGGCCCACGACGCGCTGGCCAAGCGGCTGCAAGGCTGCGCCGGGGCCCTGATCGCCGGCACCGAGCGCATCGACGCGGCCCTGCTGCTGGCCTGCCCGGGCCTGCGTGCGGTGTGCAGCATGGCGGTGGGCTTCAACAACATCGACGTGCCGGCCTGCACCGCCGCCGGTGTGCTGGCCACCAACGCGCCCGGCGTGCTGACCGAGACCACGGCCGACTTCGGTTTCGCGCTGATGATGGCCGCGGCGCGGCGCATCGCCGAGGGCGAGCATTACCTGCGCGCCGGCCGCTGGACGCACTGGTCGGTGGACCTGCTGGCCGGGGCCGACGTGCACGGTGCGACGCTCGGCATCCTGGGCATGGGCCGCATCGGCCAGGCCATCGCGCGGCGTGGCGTGCTGGGCTTCGGCATGAAGGTCGTGTACCACAACCGCAGCCGCCTGCCGCCGGCGGACGAGGCCGCCGTCGGCGCCTGCTGGGTCGACCTGCCCACGCTGCTGCATGAGGCCGACCACCTGGTCATCGTCGTGCCCTACACGCCCGCCACGCACCACCTGGTGGGCGCGGCCGAGCTGGCACAGATGAAGCCCACCGCCACGCTGACCAACATCGCGCGTGGCGGCGTGGTCGACGACGAGGCCCTGGCCGCCGCGCTCAGCGCCGGCCGCATCGCGGCCGCGGGGCTGGACGTGTTCGAAGGCGAGCCCGCCGTGCACCCGGCCCTGCTGCAGGTGCCCAATGTCGTGCTCACGCCGCACATCGCCAGCGCCAGCCTGCCCACGCGCCAGGCCATGGCGGGCCTGGCGGCCACCAACCTGATCGCCGCGCTCACCGGCGGCCGCCCCGAGACACCGCTCAACCCCGAGGTGCTGGCGGGTTGAGGCCCGCACGGCCCTGCCTGCGTATCATGACCGGCTGCCCATGAACACCACCACCAACGCCACCCCCAACCCCGTCACCGCCGAACAGGAAGCCGCGCTGCTCGGCCTGCTGCAGGCCCGGTTCGACAAGCACCCGCAGCGCCACGCGGGCATCGCCTGGGCCCAGGTGCGCGAACGGCTCGCGGCCCGGCCCGGGGCACTGGCCGCGCTTCGCGCGATGGAAGGCAGCGGCGGCGAGCCGGACGTGATCGGCAGCGACCCGGCCACCGGCGCGGTCGTCTTCTGCGACTGTGCGGCGGAAAGCCCCACGGGCCGACGCAGCCTCTGCTACGACCGCGCCGCGCTCGACGCCCGCAAGGAAAACAAGCCCAAGGGCTGCGCGCAGGACCTGGCTGCCGAGATGGGCGTGCAGTTGCTCGACGAAGCGCAGTACCGCCACCTGCAGACGCTGGGTGCGTTCGACACCAAGACCTCGAGCTGGGTGGCCACGCCGGACGAGGTGCGCGGCCTGGGCGGCGCGCTGTTCTGCGACCGGCGCTTCGGCCGCGTCTTCACCTACCACAACGGGGCCGAGTCCTACTACGCTGCCCGCGGCTTCCGCGGCTGGCTCTCCATCTGAGCCTGTGCACGACCACCACGCATGACGACCGCTGACTGGCTGACTCTGGCGCTGCTGGCGCTGAACCTGGTCCTGCTGTTGTGGCTGGCCTCGCGCCGGCCGGCCGACGCCCCGGACCTGAGCCCGCGCATCGACGAGCTGGCCCGCCAGCAGCGCGAGGCCGGCGAGCGACTCGAGCGCGAGCTGCGCGGCGAGGTGCAGGCCAGCGCCAGCGCCACCCGCGGTGAGCTGGGCCAGGGGCTGTCGCTGTTTCAGCAGGCGCTGCTCGGCCAATCCGGCGACGTGGCCCGCACGCAGAACGAGCAGATCGACAGCTTCCGCGTCCAGCTCGCGACGCTGCAGCAGCAGCTGACGCAGGCCCTGCAGGCCAGCGCCCAGGCGTTGGCCCAGGCGCAGCTGCAAGGGCGCGAGGCCATGGACCAGGCTTTGAAGCGTTTTTCCGACAGCCAGCGCGAGCAGCTGCAGGCCCTGTCGGACGCCAACGAGCGCCGCCTGGCCGAGGTGCGCCAGACCGTGGAGACCAAGCTCGCCACGCTGCAGGACGGCAACGAGAAGAAGCTGGAGCAGATGCGCCTGACGGTGGACGAGAAGCTGCACGCCACACTGGAGCAGCGCCTGGGCGAGAGCTTCAAGCAGGTGGCGGACCGGCTGGACGCGGTGCACAACGGCCTGGGCGAGATGCGCAAGCTGGCGAGCGACGTGGGCACGCTGTCGCGCACGCTGACCAATGTGAAGACCCGCGGCACCTTCGGCGAGATCCAGCTCTCGGCCCTGCTGGACGAGGTGTTCACCGCCGAGCAGATCGGCCGCAACATCGAGACGGTGCCGGGCAGCAATGCGCGGGTGGACTTCGCCATCCGCCTGCCCGGCCGGCGCGAGGACGGCGCGCCGCTGTGGCTGCCGATCGACGCCAAGTTCCCGCGCGAGGACTACGAGCGCCTGCTCGATGCGCAGGAGCGCGCCGACCCGGTGGGGGTCGAGGCCGCGGCGAAGGCCATGGAGCAGCAGCTGCGCCTGGAGGCGAAGAAGATTCGCGAGAAGTACATCGCCCCGCCGCACACCGCCGACTTCGGCATCCTCTTCGTGCCCACGGAAGGCTTGTATGCCGAGGCGCTGCGCCGCCCGGGCCTGGCCGAGGCGCTGCAGCGCGAGCACAAGATCATGCTCGCCGGCCCCACCACGCTGCTGGCCACGCTGAACAGCCTGCAGATGGGCTTTCGCACGTTGGCGCTCGAAAAGCGCAGCGCCGAGGTCTGGGAGGTGCTGGGCGCCGTCAAGGGCGAGTTCGCCAAGTTCGGCGACGTGCTGGCCAAGACGAAGAAGAAGATCGAGGAGGCCGGCAACCAGATCGACCTGGCCGAGACCCGCACCCGCATGATGGCGCGCAAGTTGAAGACCGTGGAGACCTTGCCCGAGGGCCGCGCGCAGGCCTTGCTGGGCAGCCCGGCGCCGGACGACGAAGCCGGCGGCGAGGCCGAGGTTTGAGCCTTTCCGATCACGACGCCTCGCGCCTGCGGGCCGCTTTTCCGGCGGTGATCGGCGCCCTGGTCTGCGTGCACGCGGCGATGGCGGCCACCCGGGTGACGGCCAGCCTGCTGCTGCTGCACCAGGGCTACCCGGAGTGGACCGTGGGCGTGTTGCTGGCGCTGTTCGCCGTGGCGCCGATCGGGCTGTCGCTGTGGGCCGGGCGCCTGGCGGACCGGCACGGCATGCACCGGCCGCTGGCCATCGGCGTGGCCATGGGGGCGGCGGGCGCCAGCGTGGCGGTGCTGTCGCAGCACCCCGCCGCGTTGGCCGTGGCAGCGTTGGCCACCGGCGGCGCGATCTCGGTGGCGGCGGTCGGCATCCAGCGCGAGGCGGGGCTGATGGCGCGCGAGCCGGGCGACCTGAAGCGCGTCTTCAGCTGGGTGGCGCTGGGGCCGGCGCTGTCGAACGCGCTGGCGCCGGTGCTGGTGGGGCTGCTGATCGATCACGTGGGTTTTCGCGCCGGCTTCGTCTTCGCGGCCGTGTTGCCGCTGGCCGCCTGGGCCCTGGGGCGGCGGGTGCCGCGCAGCGCGCCGCCGCCGTCGGCACAGGCCAGCGAGGACAGCCAGGGCCGGCCGCGCGGGGCCGTCGGCTCGGCGTTCGGCCTGCTGCGGCTGGCGTCGCTGCGCCGGCTGATCCTGGTGAACCTGGCGCTGTCGTCGTGCTGGGACGCGCACAGCTTCGCGGTGCCGGTGCTGGGCCACGCGCGCGGCTACAGCGCGTCCAGCATCGGCGTGATCCTGGGCTCGTTCGCGGTGGCGGCCACGCTGGTGCGGCTGGCCATCTCGCGCTGGGCCGACCACCTGGACGAGCAACGCGCGCTGCGCCGCGCGATGGCGCTGGCCACCGCCACCTGCGCGGTCTTCTACTGGCTGCCGGGCGCCGCCGGCATGGTGCTGGGCTCGGCCCTGCTGGGCCTGGCGCTGGGCTCGGTGCAGCCGATGATCCTGTCCATGCTGCACCAGGTGACGCCGAGCGACCGCCACGGCCAGGCACTGGGCCTGCGCATGCTGGCCACCAACGGGGCCACGATCGTGATGCCGGTGGGCTTCGGCGCCCTGGCCGCCGTGGCCGGGCCGGTGGCGCCGATGTGGCTGATGGGATCGCTGGTGCTGGCGGCGCAGTGGCCCGCACGCCGGATCAGCCCTGCGGACATGGCCCGCTGAGCCAGCGCCACCGGGTGCCCCACGCGGCCAGCGCTGGGCCGCTCCCGAGCGGCCGCGTACCCGCCCGGCGGGTGGTGGCGCGTACCCGCGCCACCGGGTGCCCCTAAAAGCGGATGCTGGGGCTGCTGGAGGCGCGGGGCAGCGGGTCCTGGATGGGCGCGGGCTCGGCGGCGGGCGGGGGCGGCGCCTCTTCCTGCGGCGGCACCAGCGGCGTCGGGCCGGGGTTGCGGTAGCTGGCGGGCAGCACGGACTCGCGCGGGTAGCCGGCGGCGTCCAGGTAACTCTGCCAGTCGGCCGTGGTCAGGCCATTGAGCTGCTGCTTGCCGATCACCAGCACCGGCAGCGTGGCGCTGCCCGAGATCTGCTGCATCGCGGCCACGTCGTTGCTCGTGTTGCCCACCTGCTTCTCGGCAAACGGGATGCCGCGCTGCTGCAGCAGCTGCCGGCCGGCGTCGCAGGGCTTGCAGCCCTTGCCGGTGTACAGGGTGACCGGGTACTGCGTGGCGGCGCGGCGCAGCTCGGTGGGCAGGTTGGCCAGGCTGGGTGCACCCGAGGGGCTGCCGCCGGCGGCCACCGTGCGCACCTTGGCCTGGCTGCCCTCGGGTGGCGGCGTGTCGCTGTAGGTGACCTTGCCGTCGGGCCCGACGATCTTGTAGATCGCGTGGGCGGGCAGGGCGGTGAGCGTCAGCAGCAGGGCGCTGGCAAGCAGCGTGGCGGGGCGGTGGGTGTGGCGCATGTCGGTAATCTAGCCGAAGGGCAGGCGGGGCGGCGGGTGAATCAGGCAGCGATCCCTTGGTGGCGCAGCAGGGCGTCGATCGTCGGCTCGCGGCCGCGGAAGGCCTTGAAGCTCTCGATCGCCGGCCGGCTACCGCCCACTTCGAGGATCTCGCGCCGGTAGCGGCGCCCGGTGTCGGGCTGCAGCACGCCTTCTTCCTCGAAGGCGCTGAAGGCGTCGGCCGACAGTACCTCGGCCCACTTGTAGCTGTAGTAGCCGGCCGAGTAACCGCCGGCAAAGATGTGCGAGAAGGTGTGGGCGGTGCGGTTGAAAGCCGGCGGGAACAGCACCGCCACCTCGCGCCGCACCTCGTCGGCGATGGCCTGCACGCGCTGCGGTGCGTCGGCCTCGGTGTGCAGCCGCATGTCGAACAGGCCGAACTCGACCTGGCGCAGCGTCTGCAGCCCGCTCTGGAAGTTCTTGGCCGCGAGCATCTTGTCGAACAGCGCGCGCGGCATGGCCTCGCCGGTGTCGACATGGGCGGTCATGTGGCGCAGCACGTCCCATTCCCAGCAGAAGTTCTCCATGAACTGGCTGGGCAACTCGACCGCGTCCCACTCGACGCCGGCGATGCCCGAGACGCCCAGGTCGTCCACCCGGGTCAGCAGGTGGTGCAGGCCGTGGCCGAATTCGTGGAACAGGGTGATCACGTCGTCATGGGTCAGCAGCGCGGGCTTGTCACCCACCGGCGCCGCGAAGTTGCACACCAGGTGCGCGACCGGCGTCTGCAGGCGGCCGTCGTCCGGCCGCAGCCAGCGTTCGCGCACGTCGTCCATCCAGGCGCCCGGGCGCTTGCCGGGGCGGGCGTAGGGGT
Organism: Burkholderiaceae bacterium; assembly: GCA_044226465.1. Classification (GTDB taxonomy): domain Bacteria; phylum Pseudomonadota; class Gammaproteobacteria; order Burkholderiales; family Burkholderiaceae_C; genus Ideonella. Next base: position 10,282 of record JBGAGZ010000051.1, read on the forward strand.
CGAGGTAGAACTCGCCCACCAGTTGCGGCTCGGCGGCGGCACGGGCCGGGTCGGTGCGCTCGATGCGGAAGAAGCGCACCGCCTCGTTCCAGGCCGGCGCCTGCGACGGGCGGATGGCCACCTCGAACAAGGTTTCGATGATGCGAAACAGCCCGTCCAGCACCTTGGGCAGCGGGAAGTAGGCCTTGACCTCCTGGTCACTGAAGGCGTAGCGGGCCTCCTTCAGCCGCTCGCTGGCGAAGGCGATGTCCCAGGACTGCAGATCGGCCAGCTCCAGCTCGCGCGCGGCGAAGTCGCGCAGCTCGGCCAGGTCCTTCTCGGCGCTGCCGCGGGCGCGCTGCGCCAGGTCGCGCAGGAAGGCCATCACCTCGGCCGGCGTGCGCGCCATCTTGGGCGCCAGCGAGACCTCGGCGTAGTTGGCGTAGCCCAGCAGCGTGGCCTCTTCCTGGCGCAGCGCCAACAGCTCGGCCATCACCGCGGTGTTGTCCAGCTCAGGCGGCCCCAGCTCGCTGGCGCGGGTGACGTATGCCGTGTAGAGCTTCTCTCGCAGCGGCCGGTGGGTGCCGTACTGCAGCACCGGGAAGTAGCTGGGGAAGTGCAGCGTGATCTTGTGGCCGTCCTTCCCCTCGGCCTCGGCCGCGGCGCGCATGCCGGCCTTGACGTCGTCGGGGACGCCGGCGAGCTCGTCGTCGCTGGCGTAGTACGCGAACGCGTCGGTCGAATCGAGCACGTGGTTGGAATAGGCCTGCGACAGCTCGGCCATGCGGTCTTGCAGCGCGGCGAAGCGGGCCTTGGCCTCGCCTTGCAGGTCGGCGCCGCCGAGCTTGAAGTCGCGCAGCCAGTGGGCCAGGGCTTGCTGGCGCGGGCCGCTCAGGCTGGCCGCGGCCGGGCTGCCGGCCAGCGCGCGGTACTTGGCGTACAGGCGCTCGTCGCTGCCCTGGCGGGTGTAGAACTCGGTGATCCGCGCCAGGTTGTCCGCGTGGGCGGCGCGCAGCTCTGGCGTGTCCGCCACGTGGCTCAGGTGGCCGACGGCGCCCCAGGCCCGGGCCAGCCGCTCGGTGGCCACGGCCAGCACGCGCGACATCGCGTCGAACTCGGCCGGCACCTCGGGGCCGACCACGCGCTCCAGCGCGGCGTTGGCGGCGGCGAGCAACTCGTCGACCGCCGGGGTGACGTGCTCGGGGCGGATGGCGTCGAAGGCGATCGGGCCGTCGAGCTGCAACAAGGGGTTGGGGGTGCTCATCGGGGCGTGCTCCGCGGTGTAGGCAGTCTGACTCAAATGCCGGCGCGGCGTTCCGCGGCTTCGATGGTGTTGACCAGCAGCATCGTGATGGTCATCGGGCCCACGCCACCGGGCACCGGGGTGATCCAGCTGGCGACCTCGGCGACGCCGGCGAAGTCGACGTCGCCGCAGAGCTTGCCTTCGTCGTTGCGGTTCATGCCCACGTCCAGCACCACGGCGCCGGGCTTGACCATGTCGGCCGTCAGCACGTTGCGCTTGCCGACCGCGGCCACCACGATGTCGGCCTGGCGGGTGTGGTGGGCGAGGTCGGGCGTGGCGCTGTGGCAGACAGTGACCGTGGCGTTGGCCGCCAGCAGCAGCATGGCCATGGGCTTGCCGACGATGTTGGAGCGGCCGATCACCACCGCGTGCTTGCCACGGGGGCTGACGCCGATCGACTCGAGCATCTTCATGCAGCCGTAGGGCGTGCAGGGCTTGAAGCCGGGCTGGCCGACCATCAGCGCCCCGGCCGAGGCGACGTGGAAGCCGTCCACGTCCTTGTCGGGCGAGATGGTTTCGATGACCTTGTTCGCGTCGATGTGGGCCGGCAGCGGCAGCTGCACCAGGATGCCGTGGATGGCGGGGTCGTCGTTCAGCGCCTCGATGCGCGCCAGCAGCTCGGCCTCGGTCAGCGTGGCATCGTATTTCTCGAGCACCGAGTGCAGGCCGGCGTCGGCGCAGGCCTTGACCTTGTTGCGCACGTAGACCGCGCTGGCCGGGTTGTCGCCCACCAGCACCACGGCCAGGCCGGGCCGCTGGCCGCGGGCGGTGAGGGCGGCCGCGCGCTCGGCGACCTCGGCGCGCAGTTGGCGGGACAGGGCGTTGCCGTCGATCAGTTGAGCGGTCATGCGGGCCTTTCGTGATTCGGGTTCAGAAGGACGAACGGGGCCCGCAGGCCCCGTTGGTGATGTGGTTCGCGGTGGTGAAGTTCAGGCCGCCTTGTGGGTGGCACCGAGCGCGATCTTCAGCAGGTCGGCCACGGTGTTGGCGTTGAGCTTTTCCATGATGTTGGCGCGATGCGCCTCCACCGTCTTGATGCTGATGCCCAGGTCGTCGGCGATCTGCTTGTTCAACCGGCCGGCCACGATGCGCTCGAGCACCTGGGCCTCGCGGGTGGTCAGGCGCGACAGCAGGGCGTCGCGGCTGGCCTGTTCCTGGTACTGGCTGAAGGCGACGCGGGCCTGGTCCAGCATGCGCTCGACCAGGGCGACCAGTTCGTCTTCCTTGAAGGGCTTTTCGATGAAGTCCATCGCGCCCTTCTTCATGGTCGTCACGGCCATCGGCACGTCGCCGTGGCCGGTGATGAAGACCACGGGCAGCGGGCTCTTGCGTTCCAGCAACCGGTCTTGCAGCTCGAGCCCGCTCATGCCGTCCATGCGGATGTCGGCGATCAGGCAGGCCACCTCGCGCGGGTCGAAGCGGGAGAGAAAGGATTCGGCCGAGTCGAAGCACTTGACCCGGTAGTCCTTGCCCTCGAGCAGCCATTGCAGTGAATCTCGAACCGCCTCGTCGTCGTCGACCACGTAGACGGTACCCTTCTTCGGAATCAGGCTCATGAGGCGGAGGCGTTCGGGTTCGAGGCCGCGGCCACGTCCGGCACATCTGGCACGGCGGGGGCTTCGGCGCGTTGGGACAAATCGACCGGCAGGGTGAAGGCGAAACGACACCCCGTGACCGACCCGGCATTGTAGAGGTTCTGGGCGCGTATCCGCCCCCGGTGCGACTCGACGATGGAGCGGCACAACGACAGCCCGATGCCCATTCCTTCCGCTTTTGTCGAGAAGAAGGCTTCGTACAGCCGGGCCAGCACCTCTTCCTTCATGCCCGGGCCCATGTCGGTGACGCTGAACTCGATCACGCCGCCTTCCTCGGGCGTGTGGCGCGGCACCACGCGCAGCTCGATGTGGCGGCGAGAGTTCGGCAGCTTGGCGGTGTCGATCGCCTCGGCGGCGTTCTTCAGCAGGTTCAGCAGCACCTGCTCGATCAGGATCGGGTCGACGTTCAGCATCGGCAGGCGCTGCGCGACGTAGGTGTGGATGTTGACCTTGCGCCGGCGCAGCTCGATGCCGGCCAGCTCGACCGCGTCCTCGACGATGTCGCGCGCATGGGCCGGCTGGCGCTGCGGCTCGCTGCGTTTCACGAACGAGCGGATGCGGTGGATGATCTGGCCGGCGCGCTCGGCCTGGCGGCCGGTCTTCTGCAGCGCGGCGATCAGGTCCTCGGTGCCGATGCTGTTGTTGCGCACCCGGCTGACCATGCCGTTGCAGTAGTTGTTGATCGCCGTCAACGGCTGGTTCAGCTCGTGGGCCACCGACGAGGCCATCTCGCCCATGGTGATCAGCCGGCTGGTGACCTGGGCCTTCTCGGCCTGCTGCTGGGCCTGTTCCTCGACGCGGCGGCGGGCGGTCACGTCGGTGGCGATCAGCATCTGCGCCAGGCGGCCGTCGGTCCACTGCAGGTAGCGCGCGCGCACGTCGAACCACATCTGCAGCGACTCGACGAAGACCTCGCGCAGCTGGGCGCCGGTCTCGGTGAGCGGCTGGGTGGGCAGGCCGGACAGGCCGTCGACCTCCTCGTCCGGCTCGGGCACGAAGGGCACGCCGCCAGAGCTGTTTGCCAGGATGGCGTGGCCGCGCGCGTCGGCGCCGAACCAGAGCCGGTACGAGCGGTTGGCGAACAGCAGCTCGCTGTGCTGCACCGACAGCACCGAGACCGCCGCGTCCAGCCCTTCCAGCACGGTGGTGAAGCGCTCGTGCGAGGCCGAGAGTTGGTCGCGGATGCGCTTGGCCTCGGTGATGTTGGTGATCGAGGTCATCCAGCCAGTCTGCTGGCCCTTGGGGTCGATCAGCGGCGACACGTACATGCGCGCGTCGAACAGCGAGCCGTCCTTGCGCATGACCTTGACCTCGATGCCGCCCACCGGGCTGCGGCCCTGCAGCTCCTGCTGCAGCAGCCGCGTGTTCTCTTCGATGCGGTCCGGCGGCCAGTAGGGGAAGGGCGGGTAGCGGCCGATCAGCTCGGCCTCGGCGAAGCCGGTCATCGCGCAGAAGGCCGGGTTCACGTAGGTGACGCGGCCGTCCTTGTCCATGGCCCGCATGCCGGTCAGCATGGAGTTCTCCATCGCCCGGCGGAAGTTGGTCTCTTTCACGAGCGCGGTCTGGATCTGCGAGCGCCGCCGCATGTGGCGCCAGGTGCCCAGCAGCATCCACACCGTCAGCACCGAGAGGGCGACGACCATCCAGAACAGCGTGTTGCCGATCAGGCCGATCGATGTGCGGTAGCCCTGGCCGCGCAGCGTCAGCCCGTTGGACATCGGCGCCAGCGGCAGGTCGTACTGCAGCGAGGGGGCAGACGTGGGCGGCTTGCCGGGCAGGGTGGACACGGTGCTGACCAGCACCTGCTGGTCCGGCCCCAGCACGCTGACCAGGTGGCGGCGCGTGACCTCGGTGGGCACGAAGAAGCGCACCAGGGCCTCGACCGAGTACTCGACGATCAGCGTGCCGGCAAAGTGGCTGCGGTCGATCAGCGGCACCTGGATCTGGAACACCGCCATGCCGTTGGCGTCGGTGAAGGGGCGCGAGTAGACCGGCTGGCGGGTGTCGCGCGCGGCCTCGAAGGCGTATTCGGCCTCGGTGTGCGCGCCGTCGGCGGGCAGGGACGGATCGGGGCCGGCGTTGTCTTCGCTGTCGGGGTGGAAACTCAGCACCGCCTGGCTGGCGCGCACGCGGCGCTGGGCGTTCACCCAGGTGAAATGCCGCACCTCGGGCCGCTCGCGCTGGAAGGCGCCGGCCTGGCCCAGGAACTCGGGCGTGTCGATGTCGCGGGTGACCACCTCGCGCGCGATGCGCACCAACTGCTCCTGGTTCTCGATCAGGTGCAGGCGGATCTGCTGCTGGGCCACCTCGGTGTCGCGGCGCAGCGCGTCGGTGGCGCGGTCGATTTCCTCGCTGCGCAGGTACCAGAAGGCGGCCGTGATGGCCGCCAGGAACAGCAGCACCGAGACCAGCGGGCCGATGGTGGCGAAGCGGTCCTGCCGGGCGGGCGACTGCTGGCGCCACCAGCGGCCGACCAGGCGCTGCAGCCGCGAGGGGGAGGGTTTGAGGGGTTCGCGCGCCAGGACCATTGCGGCGCATTATCGCGGGGCGGCCCGCGGCCACAGGCGCGGTGGCCGGCGGGGCGACGATCGGCCGGCTACGTAGACACCACAATATGAAATCACTAGCCACCATTTGAAAATACGCCAGGGCTGTGCGAAACTCGCGCCGACCCGCTGCCGACGGCCATTGACCACTGAGGAGACAAGCCATGTCCGCCATGCCTGAACCGTTCCTGGGCGCTGCTGCCAACGACGCCGACGCCCAGGAGACCCGAGAGTGGCTCGATGCCCTGTCGGCCGTCCTGGACACCGAAGGCCGCGAGCGCGGCCACTTCCTGCTCGAGCAACTGCTCGAACACGCCCGCCAGCACGGCGTGGACATGCCGTTCTCGGCCACCACCGGTTACGTGAACACCATCGAGCCCGAGGACGAGGCCCACTGCCTGGGCAACCTCGAGGTCGAAGAGCGGCTGCGCGCTTACATGCGCTGGAACGCGATGGCCATGGTCGTCAAGGCCAACCGCCTGCACCCCGAAGACGGTGGCGACCTGGGCGGCCACATCTCGTCCTTCGCCTCGGTGGCGACCATGTTCGGCGCCGGCTTCAACCACTTCTGGCATGCCGACACGCCCGACCACGGCGGCGACCTGCTCTACATCCAGGGCCACTCGGCGCCCGGCATCTATGCCCGCGCCTTCCTGGAAGGCCGCATCACCGAAGAGCAGTTGCTGAACTTCCGGCAAGAGGTGGACGGCAAGGGCCTGTCGAGCTACCCGCACCCGAAGCTGATGCCCGAGTTCTGGCAGTTCCCCACCGTCTCGATGGGCCTGGGCCCCTTGATGGCGATCTACCAGGCGCGCTTCCTGAAGTACCTGCACGCCCGCGGCATTGCCGACACCAGCAAGCGCAAGGTCTGGGTCTTCTGCGGCGACGGCGAGATGGACGAGCCGGAAAGCCTGGGCGCCATCGGCCTGGCCGCGCGCGAGAAGCTGGACAACCTGATCTTCATCGTCAACTGCAACCTGCAGCGCCTGGACGGCCCGGTGCGCGGCAACGGCAAGATCATCCAGGAGCTCGAAGGCGAGTTCCGCGGTGCCGGCTGGAACGTGATCAAGCTGCTGTGGGGCAGCTACTGGGACCCGCTGCTGGCGCGCGACAAGGACGGCCTGCTGCGCAAGGTCATGATGGACACGCTGGACGGCGACTACCAGGCCATGAAGGCCAACGACGGCGCCTTCGTCCGCAAGAACTTCTTCGGCCGCCACCCCAAGCTGCTGGAGATGGTGTCCAAGATGAGCGACGACGACATCTGGCGCCTGCAGCGTGGCGGCCATGACCCGCAGAAGGTCTACGCGGCCTACCACCAGGCGGTCAACACCACCGGCCAGCCGACGGTGATGCTGATCAAGACCGTCAAGGGCTTCGGCATGGGCAAGGCCGGCGAGGGCAAGAACACCGCCCACCAGGCCAAGAAGCTGACCGACGAGGACATCAAGGCCTTCCGCGACCGCTTCAACATCCCCATCCCCGACAGCGAGCTGCCGAAGATCCCGTTCTACAAGCCGGCCGACGACACGCCGGAAATGCGCTACCTGCACGAGCGCCGCCGGGCGCTGGGCGGCTACCTGCCCAAGCGCCGCCCGAAGGCGGAGGAATCGCTGCCGGTGCCCGAGCTGTCGTTTTTCCAGTCCGTGCTGGACCCGACGGCCGAGGGCCGCGAGATCTCGACGACGCAGGCCTATGTGCGCTTCCTGACCGCGCTGCTGCGCGACAAGACGCTGGGCCCGCGCACCGTGCCCATCCTGGTGGACGAGGCGCGCACCTTCGGCATGGAGGGCCTGTTCCGCCAGATCGGCATCTACAACCCGGCGGGGCAGCTGTACACGCCGCAGGACCGCGACCAGGTCTCCTACTACAAGGAAGACAAGGGCGGCCAGATCCTGCAAGAGGGCATCAACGAAGCCGGCGGCATGGGCAGCTGGATTGCCGCGGCCACTTCATACTCGACGAACAACCGGGTGATGATCCCGTTCTACGTCTACTACTCGATGTTCGGCTTCCAGCGCATCGGCGACATGGCCTGGGCGGCAGGGGACATGCAGGCGCGGGGCTTCCTGCTGGGCGGCACCTCGGGCCGCACCACGCTGAACGGCGAAGGCCTGCAGCACGAAGACGGCCACAGCCACATCCTGGCGGGCACGATCCCGAACTGCGTCAGCTACGACCCGACCTTCGCGCATGAGGTGGGGGTGATCATGCACGAGGGCCTGAAGCGCATGGTCGAGCGCCAGGAGAACGTCTACTACTACATCACGCTGCTGAACGAGAACTACCCGATGCCCGGGCTGAAGGCCGGCACCGAGGCGCAGATCCTCAAGGGCATGTACCTGCTGGAAGAGGGCGCCAAGAAGACGCCCCGCGTCAACCTGCTGGGCTCGGGCACGATCCTGCGCGAGTCGATGGCCGCCAGGAAGCTGCTGGAAGCCGACTGGGGCGTGGCCGCCAACGTGTGGAGCTGCCCGAGCTTCAACGAGCTGGCCCGCGACGGCCAGGACTGCGAGCGCTGGAACCTGCTGCACCCCACCGAGACGCCGCGCGTGCCTTTCGTGGCCGAGCAGTTGAACCCGCACGCCGGGCCGGTGATCGCGTCGACCGACTACATGAAGAACTACGCCGAGCAGATCCGTGCCTTCATGCCCAAGGGCCGTGCGTACAAGGTGCTGGGCACCGACGGCTTCGGCCGCAGCGATTTCCGCAGCAAGCTGCGCGAGCACTTCGAGGTCAACCGCCACTACATCGTCGTCGCCGCGCTGAAGGCACTGGCCGACGAGGGCAGCGTGCCGGCGGCCAAGGTGGCCGAGGCGATCGCGAAGTACGGCATCAACGCCAACAAGATCAACCCGCTGTACGCCTGACGCGGCGACGGAGACAAACAACATGGCATTGGTTGAAGTCAAGGTCCCCGACATCGGGGACTTCAAGGACGTGGCCGTCATCGAGCTGCTGGTCAAGCCCGGCGACACGGTGAAGCCCGAGCAGAGCCTGGTCACCGTGGAGAGCGACAAGGCCTCGATGGAGATCCCGTCCACCCACGGTGGCGTGGTCAAGGAGCTGAAGATCGCGCTGGGCGACAAGGTCAGCGAAGGCTCGGTGCTGCTGCTGCTGGAAGCCGCTGGCGAGGCCGCTGCGCCGGCCCCCGCGCCGGCCGCGGCGTCTGCGCCTGCGCCGGCACCTGTGGCCGCCGCGCCCGCAGCTGCTGCGGCCCCGGCCGCGGGCGGCGGCCGCATCGAGGTGGCCGTGCCCGACATCGGCGACTTCAAGGACGTGGCCGTCATCGAGTTGCTGGTCAAGGTGGGCGACACGGTCAAGGCCGAGCAGAGCCTGATCACGGTCGAGAGCGACAAGGCCTCGATGGAGATCCCCTCGTCGCACGCTGGCGTGGTGAAAGAGATCAGGGTCGCGCTGGGCGACAAGGTCAGCCAGGGCTCGCCGCTGGTCGTGCTGGAAGGCGCGGGTGGCGGTGCCGTAGCGGCTGCCGCGGCACCGGCTGCTGCCGCGGCGCAGACCGTGGTGGCCACCGGCAACGCCCCCGGCACGCTGACCAGCGCCCCGGTCGAGCGCACCGCGCCGACGGCTGCGCTGCCAGCGCACGAGCCCACCGCGGTGTCGACCCAGCTGCCGCATGCGTCGCCATCGATTCGCCGCTTCGCCCGCGAGCTGGGCGTGCCGCTGGCCGAGGTGAAGGGCTCGGGCCCCAAGGGCCGCATCACCCAGGACGACGTGCAAGGCTTCGTCAAGGGCGTGATGGCCGGCAGCCTGCAGACCGCGGCGCAGAAGGCCAAGGCCCCGGCCGCCGCACCGGCCGCGTCCGGCGGTGCCTTCCCCGGCCTGCTGCCCTGGCCGCAGGTCGACTTTGCCAAGTTCGGCCCGGTCGAGCGCAAGGAGCTCAGCCGCATCAAGAAGATCAGCGGCGCCAACCTGCACCGCAACTGGGTGGTGATCCCGCACGTCACCAACCACGACGATGCCGACATCACCGAGCTCGAGGCCTTCCGCGTCCAGCTCAACAAGGAAAACGAGAAGTCGGGCATCAAGGTGACGATGCTGGCCTTCATGATCAAGGCCGCGGTGGCGGCGCTGAAGAAATTCCCAGAGTTCAATGCCTCGCTCGACGGCGACGCCCTGGTGCTGAAGAACTACTTCCACATCGGCTTCGCGGCGGACACGCCGAACGGCCTGGTGGTGCCGGTGATCAAGGACGCCGACAAGAAGGGCATCTTCCAGATCAGCCAGGAAATGGGCGAGCTGGCCAAGAAGGCCCGCGACGGCAAGCTGGGGCCGGCCGACATGAGCGGCGGCTGCTTCTCGATCAGCTCGCTGGGCGGCATCGGCGGGCGTTACTTCACGCCCATCATCAACGCGCCCGAGGTCTCGATCATGGGCGTGTGCAAGAGCTCGATGGAGCCGCGCTGGGACGGCAAGGCTTTCGTGCCGCGCCTGATCCTGCCGCTCTCCCTGAGCTGGGACCACCGGGTGATCGACGGTGCCGCCGCGGCGCGCTTCAACGTCTATTTCGCCTCGCTGCTGGGCGATTTCCGGCGCATCGCGCTTTGATCGGGAGCTGACACGACATGGCAACGATCGAAGTGCAAGTGCCGGACATCGGCGATTTCAAGGACGTGGGCGTCATCGAGCTGCTGGTCAAGGCCGGCGACACGGTGGCGGTGGACCAGAGCCTGATGACTGTCGAGAGCGACAAGGCCTCGATGGAGATCCCGTCCACCCATGCCGGTGTGGTCAAGGAGCTGAAGGTCAAGCTGGGCGACAAGGTCAGCCAGGGCAGCGTGATCCTGACGCTGGAGGCGGCCGGCGCTGCGGCGGCCCCGGCGCCAGCAACGGCACCGCCACCAGCGCCCACCGCCGCTGCGGCGCCGGCCACCCCCGCCGCACCGGCCCCCGCGGCCGCCAGCTACGCCGGTGGGGCAGACTTGGAGTGCGACATGCTGGTGCTGGGCGCCGGCCCGGGTGGCTACTCGGCGGCGTTTCGCGCGGCCGACCTCGGCATGAAGGTGGTGCTGGTCGAACGCTATGCCTCGCTGGGTGGCGTGTGCCTGAACGTGGGCTGCATCCCGTCCAAGGCGTTGCTGCACGTGGCGGCGGTGATGGACGAGGTCAGCCACATGGCCGACCTGGGCGTGGCCTTCGGCGCGCCGACGGTCGACATCGACAAGCTGCGTGCCCACAAGGCCAAGGTGGTGGGCAAGCTCACCGGCGGCCTGGGCGCGATGGCCAAGATGCGCAAGGTCACGGTGGTGCGCGGCTACGGCGCCTTCGTCGACCCCCACCATGTGAAGGTGGAAGAGACCGCCGGCGAGGCGCAGGACAAGACCGGCGGCACCAAGACCATCCGCTTCAAGAACGCCATCATCGCGGCGGGCTCGCAGGCGGTGCGGCTGCCCTTCCTGCCGGACGACCCGCGCATCGTCGACTCCACCGGCGCACTGGAGCTGCGCGGCTCGCCGAAGAAGATGCTGATCGTCGGCGGCGGCATCATCGGCCTGGAAATGGGCACGGTGTACTCCACGCTCGGCGCCCGGCTGGACGTGGTGGAGATGCTGGACGGCCTGATGCAAGGCGCCGACCGCGACCTGGTCAAAGTCTGGCAGAAGATGAACGCCCACCGCTTCGACAAGATCATGTTGAAGACCAAGACCGTGGGCGCCAAGGCCACACCCGAAGGCATCACGGTGCAGTTCGAGGCGGCCGACGGCACGAAGAGCGAAGACACCTACGACCTGGTGCTGCAGGCCGTGGGCCGCAGCCCCAACGGCAAGAAGATTGGTGCCGACAAGGCGGGGGTGGTGGTCAGCGACCGCGGCTACATCCCTGTGGACGTGCAGATGCGGACCAACGTGCCGCACATCTTCGCCATCGGCGACATCGTCGGCCAGCCGATGCTGGCCCACAAGGCGGTGCACGAGGCGCACGTGGCGGCCGAGGTGGCGGCTGGCGACGACAAAGCGCAGTTCGACGCACGCGTGATCCCCAGCGTGGCCTACACCGACCCCGAGGTCGCCTGGGTGGGCCTGACCGAGGACCAGGCCAAGGCGCAGGGCATCAAGGTCAAGAAGGGCCTGTTCCCGTGGACGGCCTCGGGCCGCGCCATCGCCAACGGACGCGACGAGGGCTTCACCAAGCTGCTGTTCGACGAGGCCACGCACCGCATCGTCGGTGGCGGCATCGTCGGCACGCACGCCGGCGACATGATCGGCGAGATCGCCCTGGCCATCGAGATGGGCGCCGACGCAGTGGACATCGGCAAGACCATCCACCCGCACCCGACGCTGGGCGAGAGCATCGGCATGGCGGCCGAGGTGGCTCACGGCAGCTGCACCGACCTCCCACCCCAAAAGCGCTGACTCAACGGGCGGCCGCGGGGCCGCCCGAATTCAAGGGGCGTGCGCGGATCCGGCTTCGCCGGTCCGCTGCGCGAGCCCCCTCGGGGGGCAGCGAGCGTGGGGGCCTAGTGAACTTGGCCTTCGGCGACGATGCGCCAGTCGTTGCCCTCGCGGCCCCAGTACTGGCGCATGACTCGCTCGTACTTCTGGCCCGGGCCGGCGGCCTCGCGGAACGTGACGACCATCAGCTCGCGGTCGTCCTTCCAGGCCACCAGGCTGGTGTCGGTGATCGCCGCGGGCGCCTGCGGCGAGGCCAGGCGTTCGGCGGTCCAGCGCTCGAAGGCGCGCTTGAACTCGGGGGCCAGCGTGGCCTGGGTGGCCTGCGGGGCGCGCCAGTCGATGTGGCGGCTGATCAGCACCGGGGTGTCGCGCTCGGGGAGCAGCGCGGCAAGGTGCAGCAAATCGTCATTGGCCAGCACGACACAGCCATCACTGTCCTGCGGCGGGCGTGAGTAGGTGTCGGCCGGCACACCGTGCAGCAGGATGGCCTTGCCCGTGCGGCCTCGTGTCTTGTCGTAGGCGTTCGGGTAGTTCAGCGGCAGCACGCCGGCGCCCAGGCGGCGGTCCTGCGGGGCATGCGGGTCGGGCCGGGCGGTGGTGTAGTAGATGCCCAGCGGCGTCTTCTGGTCGCCCTCGGCCAGCTTGTCCACGCCCTGCTTTCCGACCGAGACGTAGAAATCGCCCGCCAGCCGCGGGCCCTGGCCGCCGTTCTCGAACAGGTAGAGCCGGTTGCGCGAAGCGTCCACCGCGATCGCGTAGGGCACGCTGGCCGGCAGTTGCACGAACTCGGCGGGCACCGTACCCGCAGGCGGCCGCTCGCGCAATGCGGCCAACCGCTGCAGGGCTTCGTCGCGCAGCGGGGCCAGGCCGGCCGCGGTGGTGCTGCCGCCCCAGGCCGGCAAGGGCGCCGCGTGGGCGGCCAGCAAGTCGGCGTGCAGCAATTGGGCGAGGCGGAAGTTGGGCTGGCTCTGGACCAGGGCCGAGCTCGCGGCCAGGGCGTCGTCCAGACGCCGCTCGCCGACCAGGCGGTAGATGGCGATCAGGCGCGACTCGGCGCTGCCTTGCAAGGCGGGTGCGGGGTCGCGCACCGGCAGCGAAACAGCATCGTCGGCCAGGCGCAGCGCGTTGCTCGCGAGGCTGGGGCGCTGCGCGGCGCTGGCGGACGACCACCAGCCCAGGCCGCGCGAGTCGGTGGCCGACAACAGTCCCGCGCACAACAGGCCCAGCGTGCCGACGAGCACGGCGCCTCGGCGTTTGCGGCTGGGGGTTGAAGTGTCGGGCGTCATCGGGGCAGCGTCGCCCCGGGCAAGCGGGGCATGGGTTGGGGTGGGGCCGAGGCTCAGTTGCCCACGGCTTCCTGCTTGATCACCCATCGGCCGTTGGTGGAGCGAACGAGTTGCAGCGTCTTGCGACTGGTGGCCGACAAGGCGTCCGACGCGTAGACCTGCTTGAACTTGGCGGTGGCCTGGTCGCCGTTGACGCTGACACGCAGGTCCTGCAGGTCGACCTTGATCTGCTTGCGCGTGGCGATGCGGTCGCGCCGGTCCTGTTCCCAGGCCTTGCGCGAAGCGGCCTGGCCGCTGAACTCGGGCGTGTAGGCTGCGTAGTAGGCGGCCATGTCGCGCTTGGACCAGGCAGCAGCCCAGGCGCGCACGGCGGCCTCGACCTCGGCCGTGCCACTCGGCGCGGCGGCTGCGGCAGGCGCTGGGGCTGCCGCCGGCTTGACCGCCGCCACCGGGGCGGCGGCGCGCGGGGCGGCCGGCACGGAGGCTGGCGCCGAGGCCGGCTTGGTCGACGCACTGGCACTGGTCGGCGCCGGTGTCGGCGCTGGCCGGCGCCGGTGCCGGCGCGGGCTTGGGGGTGGCCACGGCCACAGGGGCGGGCGGGGGCGATGGCGGGGGCGGGGCGATGGCGGGCGGCGGGGCCGGCGGCTTGTTGGCGGCCACCGTGGTGGGCGTGGCGGCGGGGGGCTTCGCGGCCGGCTTGGCCGCCGCGGCGGCGGTGGGCGCCGTGTTTGGCCCGGCGATCAGCTCGCGCAGCAAAGCCAGCTTGGGCTGCACGCTGGCCTCGGTCTTGCCGTCCACCTGCAAGGCCTTGCTGTAGGCCTGGCTCGCCAGTTGGGCGTAGACGTCGCCCAAGTTCTGGTAGGCCGTGGCATAGGCCGGGTTGGTGTGGATCGCCTTTTCGAGGGTCTGGCGGGCCTTTTCGTAGTCGCCCTGGGCGCCATAGAGCACGGCCAGGTTGTTGTAGGGGCCGGGCAGCTCGGGGTGGTCTTCAACCAGCTTCTGGAACACGGCCAGGGCTTCGGACTTGCGGTCCAGCATCGAGAGCACCACGCCGCGGCGGAAGCGCATCTGCGCGTCCTTCGGGTTCTTGGCCAGCGAATCGTCGATCAGCTTCAGCGCCTGGGTGTGCTGGCCGTCCTTGATCAGGCGCTGGATCTCGGCCGTCTCGGGCGACACGGCAGCGCTGGCCGCAGGCGTTGCCGCCGGCTGCGCCCCCAAGGGCCCGGCCCAGCCGATGCCTAGGACCAGGGCGGCGGCGGCAAGGCCGATCGGGGTGCGGTGCGGCGCAGCGGGGCGGAAGGGCATGTGGGCAGCTGTGTTTTCTTGCGGGCGGCGTGGCCCGTGGCCAGGGCTGGGGCCGCCCCGGAAATCGCTGCCGCGAGTCTAACGAAAAACCACCCTGCGGCCGGACCGTCAAGCACCGTCAAGACACGGTGCGCGGAAACATCGGCTTGACAATCCGCCGAGAAGCTCGCGCCGCTCCACGACACGACGAAAGACACCGATGAGGAACCCAACCGTACACCGCCGCCTCGGCCGGGCCTGGCGGCTGGCCGTGGGCGGCCTGCCTGCTTGCCTGGCCGCCGCCACGGCCGCCTGGGCACAGGCCCCGGCCGAACTGCCGGCCGGCGCGAGCGACGGGCCGTCCAACCAGGTTTGCGAGTCTCGGGCCAACGACAGCGCCGACAAGCTGCTGGAATGCATCCGCGAGAAGACCTTGTGGAAGCGGATGGAGGACTTCCAGCAGATCGCCGATGACCACCCTGACGCCGACGGCCACGGCAACCGCGACACGGGCACGGCGGGCTACAAGGCGTCGGTGGACTACGTGGCGCGCCTGATGCGCCAGGCCGGCTACCGCGTCCAGGTCCAGAAGTACCGCTACACCACGCAGGAGATCGACGGCCTGCCGCGCTTTGCCAGCGGCGGGCGCGAGTTCGCACTGGGGCGCGACTGGTTCGTGGCCCGGCTGTCGGCCGGCGGCGCGCTCTCGGCACCGGTCGAGCCGGTGGGCGGCTCCGGCGGCGGCTGCAGTGCCAGCGACTTCGACGGCTTCGTGGCCGGCCACGTGGCGCTGCTGCGGCGGGGCGACTGCCATCACGACCTGCAGGTGGCCCACGCCAGCGAGGCCGGTGCGCGGGCGGTGGTGCTCTACAACAACCCCGGTGACGGCAAGGGAGGCGCCTTCGAGGCCCGGCTGACGCGGCCCGCCGACATTCCGGTGATCGGCACGGTCTCGAACGCGCTGGCCACCGAATTGCAGCGGCGCTACGCCGCGGGCGAGGCGCCGGTGGTCGACATCGACATCCGCATGCGCCCCAAATCAGGCTTGGACTACAACCTGATCGCCGAATCGCCCTGGGGCGACCCGAACACCACGGTGGTGGTCGACGCCCACCTCGACTCGATCTACGGCGCCGGCATGCTGGACAACGCCTCGGGCTCGGTGACCGTCACCGAGATCGCGTTGAAGCTGGCCCAGACGCCGACACAGAACCGGCTGCGCTACGTGTGGTTCGGTGGCGAGGAGATCGGCCTGAAGGGCTCGAGCTACTACACCCGGCAGCTCAGCCCCGCCGAGCGCAAGCGCATCGCGTTCGATGTCGATGTGGACGTGACCGCCACGCCGAATTTCGACTACCTGGTGGCCGACCCGGCCTTCGCCCACAACGTCGAACGCTTCCCGAAGAACGTGGTGCCCGAGTCAAAGCTGGGCAACCAGTTGTTCGCGGACTACTTCGCCGCGGTGGGCGTGCCGTCGCAGCCGGCCTGGTTCGGCAACGACGGCACCGATTCGAATTCGTTCAGCCTGGTCGGCATTCCCAACACCGGCATCCTGACGCAGCAGAACTGCTGCAAGAAGGACTGGGAGGTGGCGCTCTGGGGCGGCAGCACCGGCAACTACGAGGGCAAGGTCCCCGGCCGCGACGGCGGCTGCGTCGACCGGCCGCACCGCTGGTGCGACAACCTGGCCAACAACGACCCGGCGGTGCTCGAGCGGGCGTCGAAGGCCACGGCCTACGTGGTCTTCAACCTGGCCAACCACGCGTTCGAGTCGCGGCATCCCTGAAGCAGGGCTGCGCTCAGCCGAGCGCCGGGCCGCCCCAAGCCGGCTGAGCACCCTCGCGGAGGGTGGCATCGGTATCGCCGATGCCGGGTGCCCCATTCAGCGGTTGGACTCGCCGACGATCAGCCAGTCCTTCCCCTGCAGTTCCCAGGTCAGGGTCTTGCTCGCGCTGTCGCGGTAGTTGGCCGAGCGGTAGGTCTGCTCGAAGCGGGTTTCGACCTTGGTCGGCGACAGCGTGCGGCTCTGCACCTGCCCGATCTGCACGCTGATCTCGCCCGGCTTGCCCAGCGCGCGTTGGCGGTCGGCCTGCCAGGCGGCGCGGTCGGCCTTGCCGCCCTTGGCGGGAGCGAAGTCGGGGCTGTAGAAGCCGAGGTAGCGCGCCAGGTCCTTGGCCGACCAGGCGGCGGCCCAGTCTTGCAGGCGTTGCTCGACCAGGGCGGACGGCGCGGGTGCGGCGGGCGCTGGGGCCGGCGTCGCCGATGGGGCAGCGGCGCTGGCTGGGGCGGCCGGCGCAGCGGCCACCATCATCGCGCGCGCCTTGGCGTCCAGGTCGGCCTTGGCCATGCTGGCCAGCTCGGTCGGGTCCACCGGGCAGCGGCCCGCGGCGTCGTCGCCGGCCGCCCAGTCCTCGCCTGCCGGCGTGAGGCTCTGGGTGTCGGGCCGGGCCAGGCCCAGCGAGGCGACCAGGTCGCCCATGGCGGCATGGGTGCGCAGCACGGCGATGTCGCGGTCGGCCACGGCCAGCGCGTAGGAGCGCTTGGCGGTGTAGAGCTCGTTCTCGGCGTTCAGCAGGTCCAGCAGGCTGCGCTGGCCGATGTCGAACTGCTGGCGGTAGGCGTCGCGGGCCTTGCCGATGGCGACCACATTGCGGTCCAGGTAGCCCAGCTGTTCCTCGAGGCGCCGCACGTCGTTGTAGGCGATGGCGGCGGTCTGGCGGGTGTCACGGCAGGCCTTGTCGCGCAGGTCGGCGGCCTGGGTCAGCAAATGCGCCTGCTGGCGCTGGCGGGCGTCGTCGGCGCCGCCGTTGAAGAGGTTCCAGGTCAGGGCAATGGTGGCCGAGGCGTCGCGCTTCTGGTCTTCGACGCCGTCGAAGTTGTGGCCGGTGCCGGCGCGCAAGCGGGCCTCGACGCGCGGCTGGTAGCTGGCGCGGCGCGCCTCGGACTGGGCGCGCACGGCGCGCAAGTTCTCGATCGCGCCCGCGATCACCGGGCTGAAGCGGGCGGTGTGGGTGAGCGCCTCGGTGCCGTTGGCCGGCAGCGGGCGGGCCAGCGGAACGGTGGCCAGGTTGCCCGCGGGCGGCAACTCGCCGACGATGCGGCGGTAGCGTTCGACCACGTCGTGCAGGTTGGCCTTCTCGGTCACCAGGTTGGACTCGGCCAGTGCCAGGCGGGCGCCCGACTGCTCCAGGTCCACACCCCGGGCCACGCCGGCACGCACGCGGGTCTGGATCTGGTCGTAGGCGTAGCGGTGCTGTACGTAGTTGTCTTCGGCCAGCGCCACGAGCTGGCGGAAGCGCTGCACATCGTGGAAGGCGCGCGTCGCCTCGAGCGCGGTCTGCTCGGTGGCGTCCATCAGGTCGAAGTAGCGCGCCATGCGGGCGTGCGACAGCCGGCTGACTTCGCTGCGGGTGGCGAAACCGTCCCACAGCATCTGGGTGACATTGAGCGCGGCGCCGCCGCGGTAAAGCGTCTGGTCCTGCGGGTTGCGGCTGGTGATGCGGTCGTCGGTGCGGCCGGCCTCGGCCGTCACGTCCACCCGAGGCAGGTAGCCGGCGGTGGCGGTGTCGATCTCTTCGACCGAAGCGCGCAGGGCGTTGAATTTGGCGGCCACCTCCGGGTTGGTGGCCAGGGCCTTCTGGGCGGCGGCTGCGGCATCGGTCGTGGATTGAGCCAGCGCGGTGGCACAGGCCGCGGCCAGCAGGCTCAGCGTGAGCCATGTCTTCTTGTTCATCGGGGCCTCGTCTCTTCCTAGCGTGCAGTTCTGATGGGCGCGTAGCAATGTAATGGAGCAGGGTGTGCCATTGGTGCAGTGGCGCAGAGGTGGGCGAGAGATCGGCGGCATCCGTTGCATTTCGCCGGTCATATGTCTCTGCACAGCCACAACCGCACCGGTGATTGCCACGCACGCGGGCCATGCCACGCTGCTCAAGTCGGCAGTGGATCGGCCGACATTCACCCGATGCCCCGTCCTATTGCCAACCCCGCCCGCAGGGCCCGCGCGTTTGCCGCGACCTGGCCGGTCCCGGGCATGCGGTGGCTGCGGCGCGCGGGCCTGCTGGCTTGCTGGCTGATGCTGGCCTGCTGGGGCTTCAGCGTGCAGGCCTGGGACCCCGACCGCATCGTGCAGGCTGCCGCACGCCATGGCGAGCAGGCGGTGCAGGGTGCGCGGGCCCTGCGCCAGGCCCTGGCCGGCGCGGCGGGCATGGACGAACTCGGCGAGGTCGGCACGGTCAACGATTTCTTCAACCACCGCCTCATGTACCGCGACGACCAGGACATCTGGGGCCAGGTGGACTACTGGGCCAGCCCGCTCGAAGCCCTGCAAAAGGGCATGGCGGACTGCGAGGACTACGCGATCGCCAAGTACTTCACGCTCACCGCGCTGGGCGTGCCGCACCGCAAGCTGCGCCTGGTCTACGTGCGGGTGGCGCTGGGCGCCGCCAGCGGGGTGCCGGGCGGCGCGGTGCAGCCGCACATGGTGCTGGCCTACTACCCCAGTCCGGACGCCGAACCCTATGTGCTGGACAACCTGGTCGGCGAGTTGCGCCGGGCGGGTCGCCGGCCCGACCTGTCGCCCGTCTTCAGCTTCAATGCCGAGGGTCTGTGGGAGGGCGTCGGCCCGGTGGCCGTGGGCGGCGCGGGGCCTGTCGAACGCCTGTCGCGCTGGCGCGACGTGCTGGCCAAGGCACGGCAGGACGGTTTTTCCCAGTAATCCCACCCGATGAACAAGGTATAAGCATGACCCAGGAGGGACCATGTCACTGATCCGCCAGGTTTGGTTGTTGCTAGCACTGACCCTCGTGCTGGCGTTCGCCGCGGCGTTCGGCATCACCGTGCATTCGGCACGGGAATATCTCGAGACCCAGCTCGGGCTCAAGAACAACGACACGGCGCAGTTCCTCGCGCTGACCCTGTCGCAGCAGAAGGGCGACCCGACGGCGATGGAACTGGTGATCGCCAGCCAGTTCGATACCGGCTACTACGAACAGATCCGCCTCACGGGCACCGACGGCAAGGTGCTGCTGGACCGGCACGCCAACCCCAAGGCCAGCACGGCGCCGGCCTGGTTCGTGGGAGCGCTGGGCATCCAGCCCGCGCCCGGCAAGGCGCTGGTGAGCGACGGCTGGAAGCAGATCGGCCGGCTCGAGGTGCGCAGCCATTCCAGCTTCGCGCACGATCAGCTGTGGAGCAGCACCTTGTCCACCGCGGCCCTGATGGGCGTGCTGGCGCTGGGTGTGGGCGCGTTGGCGCTGGTGGCGGTGCGACGCATCCGCCTGCCGCTGCAGGCCACCGTGCAGCAGGCCGTGGCCTTGACGGAGCGGCGCTTCGTCACGATCAGCGAGCCGGTGGTGCCCGAGCTGCGCGAGGTCACCCGCGCGATGAACACGATGGTGGCGCGCCTCAAGGGCATGTTCGAAGAGCAGGCCGCCCAGGTCGAGCAACTGCGCCGCCAGGCCAATTGCGACACGCTGACCGGCCTGTCCAACCGTGCCCACTTCATGGGCCGGCTGAAGGTGATGCTGGGCAGCGAAGACGGCAGCGCCGGCGGTGCCATCGTGCTGGTGCGCCTGGCCGACCTGCAGGGCCTGAACCGCAAGCTGGGCCACGCCATGACCGACCGCCTGCTGCAAGAGGCGGCCTCGGCGATCGTCGAATCGGCGCGCCGCGCTGGCTCCTTCGAGGTGGGGCGGCTGAACGGCTCGGACTTCGCGATGGTGCTGCCGGATGTGGGCTCGCTGCGCGAGCCTGCGGTGGACGTGGCGGCCCGCCTGCGCAACCTGCTGCGTGCCAGCGACCCGACGGCCAACGCCGTGGTGGGCGCGGTGCGCTGGTGGCATGGCGCGCCGATGTCGTCGTTGCTGGCCGCGGCCGACCAGGCTTTGGCCCGCGCCGAGGCCCGCGGCGCCTACGCGGTGGAGCTGGACGACACCGGCGACGGCCTGGTGCTGGGCGAGGACGCCTGGCGCGCGCGCCTGCAAGGGGCGGTGGACAACGGCCGCGCGAAGCTGGTCGAATTCCCCCTCGTGGACATGAGCGGTGCCGTGGTGCACCGCGAGTGCCCCCTGCGCCTGCAATTGGAAGAGGGCGGCGAGATGGTGCCGGCCGCGCAATGGCTGCCCATGGCTCGCCGTACACAGCTGACGGCCCGCATCGACCTGCTGGCCGCCAAGCTGGCGCTGGCCGCCATTGCCGAGGACGGCATGGCCCGCGCGGTGAACGTGAGCCCCGGGTCCTTGCTGGACGGCGGCTTCATCCCCAGCCTGCGGGCCCTGCTGGTCACCCAGGCCAGCGAGGCGCCCGGCCTGTGGCTCGAAGTGGCCGAGGACGGCGCGCTGCGCCACATCGAGCTGGTACGCGAGTTCGCCACCCAGATGCACGCCTGCGGCGCGCGCGTGGGCCTGGAACACGCCGGCGAGCGGCTGACCGAGGCCTCCGGCCTGCTGGAAGCCGGGCTGGACTTCGTCAAGCTCGACGCCAGCTTCATCGAAGGCCTGGCGGCCGACAACGCCCGGCGCGAGCACGTGGCAGGCGCCGTGCGCATGCTGCGCGGCATCGGGCTGAGGGTGTACGCCGAAGGCGTGGCCGACTCGGACGACGCCAGCGCACTGGTCGGCTGCGGGCTCGACGGGCTGACCGGCCCGGTCGTGCACGTCCCCGGCTGACGCGTCGCGACCGCTGAAATAGCAAGGGCCGGCCGAAAACTCGGCCGGCCCTGCCTCTCCCTCCACAGGAGTTCGTTAGCCGTCGATCACCAGCTTGCCCTTGGCCAGCAGGTCCGCAATGATTTGCGCGTCGGTGTGGCCGGTCACCAGGTCCACGCCGGTCAGGGTGATGGTCTGGTCGGTCTGCCCGGCGGAGTAACCGCCCGAGTAGCCGCCGGTGGTGCTGATCGAGATCACCGTGTTGCCGCCCGACGTGCTGAAGTGCAGGAAACTGAGCAGGTTGGTCGACGTTTCGCCGACCAGCAGGTCGTGCAGGTCCAGGATGTCGCCGCCTGCGTTGCTGGCGTTGGCGTTGAAGTCCGTGATCGTGTCGGCGGCGGGGCTGCCTGCCGTGCCGGCATCGCCCAGGCTCCACTGGAAGACGTCGGTCGTCAGGTCGCCCGCGCCGGTGCCGCCGGTGAGGGTGTCGTTGCCCGCTCCACCGATCAGGCGATCGGCCTCGCTGCCACCGTCCAGGCGGTCGTTGCCCGCTTCGCCGTAGATCACGTCGTTGTTCGCGCCGCCGGTGATGCTGTCGTTGCCGGTGCCGCCCAGCAGCAGGTCGTTGCCGGCCGCGCCCGAGATCGTGTCGTTGCCGGCGGCCCCGCTGATGTAGTTGTCGGCCGAGGTGCCGGTCAGCGTCTCGTTGCCGCTGTTGCCAGTGGTCGTGGTCGTCGTGTAGTCGGCGACGAGCGTCACCTCGTCGCTGGTGCTGGCGCTGTCGATCGCCGTGTTCACGCCGTTGACCATGGCGTAGACCGTCGATGTGGCGGTGACCGTGATCGTGCTGCCGGCCGTGGTGAAGCTGGTCGGCACGGTCAGTGTCAGGTTGCCCAGGTCCCAGCCGGCCACGTCGACCGAGTTGTCGGTCATCGACGCCGTGAAACTGTGGGTACCGTCGCTCAGCACCACGCCCACGGGCAGGCCGTTGACCGCGATCGAGGTGATCGATTCGCCGCTGTCGGGCAGCGTGGTGATCGGGAAGTCGACCTGGCGGTAGGTGTTGGCTGCGCTGGTGCCCTGGTTGACCAGGACCAGCGTGCTCTCGGAATAAAGGCTCGGCGGCGTCGCGTCAGCGACCACGATGTGCATCTGCCCGGTGGAGCTGGCCGTGCTGCCGTTGCTGCCTTCCGTGGCCGTGGCGGTCACCGTCAGGTCGACGGCGCCGCTGAAGCCCGCGGTTGACTTGAACTGCAGGTTGTTCAGGCTCCAGCCCGAGACGTCGACGCTGGTGTTGCCGGCGGTGGCGGTGAAGCTGTGGGTGCCGTCGGTGACGGTGGCACCCACGGGGATGGTCGACACCGTGACCTTCAGCGACTCTGAACCGTCGGCGTCGGCCAGTGTGGCCGCCACCTTGCCCAGCGAGATGTAGGTGTTGTCGGCGCCGATCAGCTCGACCGGGTAGAAGCCACCGTCGTTGTTGGGTACGAAAGCGCCCACCACGCCGCTGCTGTTGGCCAGGTCGGCCGCATTGGCATAGAGATTGAAGTTGGTGGTGTTGAAGTCCACGGCGGCACCGCCGTCGACCGACATGTTCAGGTCGAGCTGGCCGATGCCGTCGCCGTCGAAGACGTTGACCTCGACCGAGTAGTAGCCCGACACGGTGACGGTGAGGCCGTCGCCGGTGTAGTTGCCCCAGTTGTTGTAGCCCAGGCTGTACACCGTGGTGCCGCCGAGCTTGACCTGCATGGTGTCGTCGCGGTAGCCGGAGATGGTGTAGGTGTGCCCCGCTTCGAGGTAGACGTAGCCGGTGTAGCGGTAGGCGTCGCCAGTGTCGAAGTCGGCTTGGGCGATGGCCACGTCGGTGACGGTGGTGGTGGAGGTCGGGGTGGTGCCCTCGACCGCGGTTTCCAGGTTCTTCGCGTCCGCGGCAGCGGCAATGGTCAGCGCGATCTCGTCGTAGAAGGAACGCACAAGGCCCGTGCTTGGCGGCAGGCTGCCCGAACTGGTGGTGCCACCGGTGACGGTGGTGGCGTTCAGCGTCAGCGTCGGCGAGTCTGCGATGGCGACCACGCCGATGTTCAGCGTGGTGCTGCTGGTCGCCGAGCCATCGCTGACCGTGTAGCCGATGGTCGGAATCGTGCCGCTGTAGTTGGCGGCGGGGGTGAAGGTGTAGTTGCCGTCCGAACCCATCGACACGGTGCCGACACCGGCCACCGTGGCCACGGCAGTGCCACCGGCCGTGATGGTGTGGGCTACGCCGTTCCAGCTGAACGACACGACGCTGAGCGCGTTGCCCTCGACGTCGGAGTCGTTGGCCAGCACGTTGCCGCTCTTGGCCGTGTCTTCCAGGGTGCCGACCGATTCTGGGTTCACGACCGGCGCGTCGTTGACGGCGGCCACGCCGAGCGTGACGGTGGCCGTGGAGACATCGCCGTCGGCGTCGGTGAGGGTGTAGGTGAAGCTGTCGGTGCCGTTGTAGTTGGCAGCCGGGGTGTAGGTGAAGGTGCCATTGGCGTTGACCGTGACCGTGCCGTGCGCGGCGCCGGTACCGAGCGCAAAGACGTTGCCGCCATCGCCGCTGAGGGTGTCGTTGCCGGCGACCGAGCCATTGAGGACGGTGTCCTCGGTGGCGGCGAAGGTGTCGTTCTTCGCGACAGGCAGGTCATCGACCGACGCGACGTTGAGCGTCACCGTCGCAGTCGACACGTCGCCGTCGGCGTCGGTCAGCGTGTAGGTGAACGAGTCTGGGCCGTTGTAGTTTGCGGCCGGCGTGTAGGTGAAGGTGCCGTTGCTGTTTACAACGACCGTGCCGTGCGCTGCACCAGCGCCCAATGCAAAGACGTTGCCGCCGTCGCCCGACAGCGTGTCATTGCCGGCGACTGAGCCGTTGAGGACCGTGTCCTCGGTGACGGCGAACGTGTCGGCCTTTGCGACCGGCAGGTCGTCGACTGACGCGACGTTGAGTGTCACCGTCGCGCTCGAGACATCGCCATCGGCGTCCGTCAGGGTGTAGGTGAACGAATCGGGGCCGTTGTAGTTGGCGGCCGGGGTGTAGGTGAACGTGCCGTCGGTGTTGACCACCACGGTGCCGTGAGCGGCACCAGTGCCAAGTACAAAGAGGTTGCCGCCATCGCCGGACAGCGTGTCATTGCCGGCCACGGAGCCATTGAGGACGGTGTCCTCGGTGGCAGCAAAGGCGTCGGCCTTCGCCACTGGCAGGTCGTCGACGGAGGCGACGTTGAGCGTCACCGTCGCGGTCGAGACGTCGCCATCGGCGTCCGTCAGGGTGTAGGTGAACGAATCGGGGCCGTTGTAGTTGGCAGCCGGGGTGTACGTGAACGTGCCATCGGCGTTGACAACGACGGTGCCGTGTGCGGCGCCCGTTCCCAGTGCGAAGACGTTGCCACCGTCACCGGACAGGGTGTCGTTGCCGGCCACGGAGCCATTGAGGACGGTGTCTTCGGTGGCAGCGAACGTGTCTGCCTTGGCAACGGGTAGGTCGTCGACCGAAGCCACGTTCAGCGTCACGGCGGCCGTCGAGACATCGCCATCGGCGTCCGTCAGGGTGTAGGTGAACGAATCGGGCCCGTTGTAGTTCGTGGCCGGTGTGTAGGTGAACGTGCCGTCGGCGTTGACGACGACAATGCCATGGGCCGCGCCGGTGCCCAGTGCAAAGACGTTGCCGCCGTCACCGGAAAGGGTGTCATTGCCAGCGACGGAGCCGTTGAGGACGGTATCTTCCGTTGCGGCAAAGGTATCGGCCTTGGCAACGGGCAGGTCATCGACGCTGGCCACGTTGACCGTGACGGTGGCTGTCGACACATCGCCGTCGGCATCGGTCAGGGTGTAGGTGAAGCTGTCCGGGCCGTTGTAGTTGGCGGCTGGCGTGTACGTGAACGTGCCGTCGGCGTTGACCACTACGGTGCCGTGGGCCGCGCCGGTGTCCAGTGCAAAGACGTTGCCGCCGTCACCGGAAAGGGTGTCATTGCCAGCGACGGAGCCGTTGAGGACGGTGTCTTCGGTGGCGGCGAAGGTGTCCGCTTTGGCTACAGGCAGGTCGTCCACGGACGCGACGTTGACAGTGACTGTCGCGGTCGATACGTCGCCATCAGCGTCGGTCAAGGTGTAGGTGAACGAGTCCGGTCCGTTGTAGTTGGCCGCCGGGGTGTAGGTGAACGTGCCGTCGGCGTTGACGATGACGGTGCCGTGCGCGGCGCCGGTGCCGAGCGCGAAGACGTTGCCGCCGTCACCGGAGAGGGTGTCGTTGCCTGCCACCGAGCCGTTGAGGACGGTGTCCTCGGTCGCAGCGAAGGTGTCTGCCTTGGCGACGGGCAGGTCGTCGACGCCGGCGACGTTGACGGTCACAGTGGCCGTCGAAACATCGCCGTCCGCATCGGTCAGCGAGTAGGTG
Organism: Burkholderiaceae bacterium; assembly: GCA_044226465.1. GTDB lineage: Bacteria > Pseudomonadota > Gammaproteobacteria > Burkholderiales > Burkholderiaceae_C > Ideonella. Next base: position 35,746 of record JBGAGZ010000051.1, read on the forward strand.
AAGCTGTCGGGGCCGTTGTAGTTGGCCGCAGGCGTGTAGGTGAACGTACCGTCGGCGTTGACAACGACTGTTCCGTGAGCCGCACCCGTTCCGAGAGCGAAGACATTGCCGCCGTCACCAGAAAGTGTGTCATTGCCGGCGACCGAGCCCGTGAGGGCCGTGTCTTCGGTGGCGGCAAACGTGTCGGCCTTGGCCAACGGCAGGTCATCGACCGAGGCGACATTGAGCGTGACGGTGGCGGTCGACACATCGCCATCGGCATCGGTCAGGGTGTAGGTGAACGAATCCGGGCCGGTGTAGTTGGCGGCTGGCGTATAGGTGAAGGTGCCGTCGGCATTGACGGTGACCGTGCCGTGGGCTGCCCCCGTGCCAAGAGCAAAGACGTTGCCGCCATCCCCGGAAAGCGTGTCGTTGCCCGCGACCGAGCCGTTGAGGACGGTGTCTTCTGTGGCGGCAAAGGTATCGGCCTTGGCGACGGGCAGGTCGTCGACGGAGGCCACGTTAACGGTGACGGTCGCCGTGGACACATCGCCATCGGCATCGGTCAGCGTGTAGGTGAACGAGTCGGGACCGTTGTAGTTGGCGGCCGGCGTGTAGGTGAACGTACCGTCGGCGTTGACGGTGACCGTGCCGTGGGTGGCACCAGTGCCCAGAGCGAAGACGTTGCCTCCGTCACCGGAGAGCGTGTCGTTGCCGGCGACGGAGCCGTTGAGGACGGTGTCCTCGGTGGCGGCAAAAGTGTCGGCCTTGGCGACTGGGAGGTCGTCGACGCCGGCGACGTTGACCGACACCGTGGCGGTCGAGACATCACCGTCCGCGTCGGTCAGCGTGTAGGTGAAGCTGTCCGGACCGTTGTAGTTGGCCGCTGGCGTGTAGGTGAACGTACCGTCGGCGTTGACGGTGACCGTGCCATGCGCAGCGCCGGCGCCGAGCGCGAAGACGTTGCCACCGTCGCCGGACAGGTCGTCGTTGGCACCGAGGTTGCCCGTGACGACATGATCTTCGGTGGCGTTGAAGGTGTCGTCGTTCGTCACCGGCGCATCGTTGTCAGCCAGGACGTTGAGCGTCACCGTGGCGGTCGAGACATCACCGTCCGCGTCGGTCAGCGTGTACGTGAAGCTGTCGGGGCCGTTGTAGTTGGCTGCCGGGGTGTAGGTGAAGGTGCCGTCGGCATTGACGGTAACGGTGCCATGGCCAGCGCCAGTACCCAGAGCGAAGACGTTGCCGCCATCGCCGGAGAGCGCGTCGTTGCCGGCGACCGAGCCGTTGAGGACGGTGTCTTCTGTGGCGGCAAAGGTATCGGCCTTGGCGACGGGCAGGTCGTCGACGCTGGCGACGTTGACGGTGACCGTCGCGGTCGACACATCGCCGTCCGCATCGGTCAGCGTGTAGGTGAACGAGTCCGGACCGTTGTAGTTGGCCGCCGGCGTGTAGGTGAACGTGCC
>JBGAGZ010000126.1:0-4297 GCA_044226465.1 Burkholderiaceae bacterium
CTGCTGGCCGACTATTTCGCAGCCCCCGACACCTGGGAGACCACGGTCGTGCTGGACCGCCTGATCGGCGCCCAGAACAACTGGCTGGCCGACCACAACCGGCGCTGGCCGGGCCAGCCCACGGCGCTGACCACGCTGACCGCGATCGCCCTGCAGGGCCAGACCTGGACCCTGGCCCACGTTGGCGACACGCGGGCCTGGCTGTGGCGCGAGGGCGAGCTGACGCTGCTGACGCAGGACCATGCCTTCGACCACCCCGACCAGCGCAGCCGGCTGACGCGCGCCGTCGGCCTGGACGACGCGGTGCGTGTCGACTACGCCCAGGGCGACGCCCGCATCGGCGACGTCTACGTGTTGAGCACCGACGGGGTGCATGGCGCGCTCAAGCCGGCGCTGCTGGCCGCGCTGGTCACCGAAGGTGCGGCCCAGGCGGCCGCCGAAGCCTTGACCCAGGCCGCGCTGCAGGCGGGCGGGCGCGACAACGCCACGGCACTCGTGCTGCGCGTCACCGGTCTCGATGCCCGCCAGCTCGACGACGAGCTGGCCGACGGGCGGCGCCTGCCGGTGCCGCCGGCCCTCAAGGTGGGGGACGTGCTGGACGGCATGGCCATCACCGCCTTGATCGCCGACACCGGTGTCCATCGCCTGTACCAGGCCCGGCTCGCCAGCGGCGCGCTCGTCGCGGTCAAGACCCTGCACCCGCTGCGCGCGGGCGACCCCGAAGAGCGGGCGATGCTGGCGCACGAGGCCTGGCTGGGCCAGCGCGTGGCGGGCGACGACCCGGCCGGGTTCGTGCGGGTGCACGAGCGCCAGCGCGACGCGACGGCCTTCTACACCGTGTTCGACTGGCACCCGGGCCGAACGATCGAGCAGCGCATGGCCGCGCGCGAGCGGCCGGCGGTGGCCGAGGGGGTCGAGGCGGCGCTGGCCTTCGCCCGCGCGCTGGCGCGGCTGCACCGCCACGGTGTCGTGCACCGCGACATCAAGCCCGGCAACCTGCACCTGGGCGACGACGGCGTCTGGCGCGTGCTCGACCTCGGCGTGGCGCTGAGCGGGCGCGAGAGCCAGGCCCAGCGCGAGCTGCACGCCGGCACGCCCAGCTACATGAACCCCGAGCAGTGGGACGGCGCGCTGCCGGACGCAGGCAGCGACCTGTTCGCGCTCGGCGTCACGCTGTACCAGTGGCTCACGGGCCGCCTGCCCTACGGCGAGATCGAGCCCTACCAGGGCGGGCGCTACCGGCGCGACCCGGTCGCCCCGTCGCGCATCCGGCCCGACGTGCCAATCTGGCTCGACCACCTGCTGCAGAAGGCCGTGGCCCGCGACCGCGCCCAGCGCTTCGAGACGGCCGAGGAGCTCTTGCTGGCGCTCGAGCGCGGGGCTGCACGCCCCTTGCGCGCGCCGGGGCCCACGCCGCTGATCCTGCGCGACCCACTGGCGCTGTGGAAGGCGGGCCTCGCCATCTCGGTGATGTTCAATGTGCTGCTGGTCGTGTGGCTGTTGTTCCTGCCACGCTGAGCTGCACGCCGGGTCGCGCGTCATGCCCCGGCCCTTCGAGCCTTGGCCACACCCGGGCCGCCTCGCCGAGCCTGGGCGTGCGGCGCCGCCTCGCGGGCCCGCCCACCTTTTTCTGCCCAGGTCCGCGTCCAGCGGATCTGCACCCAGCGCAGCATGCCCAGCATTGCCAGCGCCAGCGCGGTGAAGGCCAGGAAGCCGAACAGGTAGGTGCCGGCGTACTGCTTGGACAGGCCCATCGCGTTGGGCAGGAAGCCGCCGCCCAGTGCGCCCACCTCGCCGATCATCGAGCCGGCGATCGCCGTGGTCAGCGGCCAGCGCAGCGGCACCAGCTGGAAGAGGGCGCCGTTGCCGGCGCCGAGCGCCGCGAAGCACAGCATGAAGAGCAGGGTCGTCACCGGCAGCGACGAGCCGGCGAAGCCGCACAGCGTCAGCGTGACCGCCACCAGCAGCAGCACGCCGGTCAGCGTGGTGATGCCGCCGACGCGGTCGGAGATGTAGCCCCCCAGCACGCGCACCCCCGAGCCCATCAGCGTGGCCAGCATGGTCAGCTGGCCGGCTTCGACCTTGGTGACCTTGAACTGGTCGTGGAAGTAGGTCGGCAGGAAGCTGGACAAGCCGATGAAGCCGCCGAAGGTGACGATGTAAATCAGGCTGAAGGCCCAGCCGTCTTTCTCGAACAGGCACGCGACATGCTCGCGCAGGCTCTGGTGCTCGCGGTCCGGCGGCTCCTTGGCGGCGAACCACATCACGGCCAGCGGCAGCAGCATGGTCAGCGCCGCCAGGCCGTACACCGCTTGCCAACCGTAGCGCTGCGCCAGCGGCGGCGCGAACAGCACTGCCAGCACCGTGCCCGAGTTGCCCGCGCCGGCAATGCCCATCGCCAGGCCCTTGTACTTGGGCGGGAACCAGCCCGAGCCCAGCGACAGCGCGACGCCGAAGCTGGCCCCGGCGATGCCCAGCAGCACGCCCATGGCCAGCACCCGGTCGTAGCTGTCGACGAAGCCGTAGCCGAAGCCCAGGGCCGCCACGATCAGGCCCATCTCGACCATCGCGGCGTTCTTGCGCCCGATGTACTGCGACAGCACCCCCAGCGGGAAGCGCATCAGCGCACCGGCCAGGATGGGCACCGACACCATGAAGCCCTTTTGCGCTGGCGTCAGGCCGTAGCTCTCGCTGATGAACGGCCCCATGGCGCCGTTGAGCACCCAGATCGCGAAGCAGAAGTCGAAGTACAGGAACGACGCGGCAAGCGTCGGCCAGTGGCCGGAGCGGAGGAACGTCGAGAACTTGGACATGGCGGGTGCAATGGCTGAACGCCCGCCACGGTGCCGGGGCGCCGTGCGGGTGCGAAAGGTCGTCGGGGGTGCCGCCAGGCAGGACGATCAGGGCGGCAGCGGTGGGCGGTGGGCGCAGGGCCGGGAGCGCAGCCCGTGGGGCTCGCCTTCGGTGGCACGACGCGCGGCCGGCGGTGCCAGGCCTTCACCAGAGCGGTGCGTCGTCACACCGCCCGCCGTTCCTTGCAAGCCCCGTGCCTGCGCTGCCCCACCCGGCATCGCCTATGCTTGATCGGTCACGCCCCGCCACTGCGCCGCCCCCGCGTCACCGCCTTGCCCGACACCTCTTTCGAAGCCCCGCCCGACGACACAGCCCCGGCCTGCCCGCTGCTGTTGTGGGAGGGCGACCCCCTGGCCCCGGCGCTGGCCGATGCACTGGTCGTTGCCGGCCTGCCGCCCCCCGCACGTTGGCCGGCGGTGCCCGAAGCTGGTGCGCATGCACCGCAACATGCGTTGCTCGGCACCGAGGCCGCCTGCCGCTGGCTGGCGCTGCCGCCGGCCCGCCGGCCCGCTGGCCCGGTCACGGCCTTCGGCGCGCCGCCAGACGCCGCCGCCGCCAGCCTCGCCGCGGGGCTGACGGGCTGGTGGCCCATTGGCTTGCTGGGCCCGACGGGCCTGCCCCAGGCCCTGGCCTTCGACCAGGCCCGTTGGCGACACGAGGCCGGCGCACGTGCTGAGCTGGCCCGTACCCGCGCCCAGTTGGACGAGCGCAAGTGGGTCGACCGCGCCAAGGGCCTGCTGATGAGTGCCCGCGGCATGGGCGAGGACGAGGCCTTCCGCCTGCTGCGCGGCGCGTCGATGCAGGCCAACCTGCGCGTGGGCGAGGTCTCGCGCGCGGTGATCGAGGCGGCGCAGTGGGCCGAGGCCGTCAACCGCGGCGGTCAGCTGCGCATGCTGTCGCAACGCCTGGTCAAGTTGGCCGCGCAGCGCCTGGCCGGCGTGGACACGCGCCGCGCGAAGGCCTTGCAGGAACAGGCCGCCGAGCGCGTGCAGGCCAACCTCGACCACCTGTCGAACTGGTTGCCGGCCGACCCGTCCGATGCGGCCATGGCCGCCACCCCGCCGGCGCTGGGGGCCGCGCTGGCCGCTGCCGTGACGGCCTGGGCCACGCTGCAGCGCGCGCTGGCGCTGCGCCCCTCGCCCGAGTCGCTGGCCGCCTGCGACCGCGACGCCACCGTCTTGCTCGACTGCGCCGAGGCCCTGACCGAGGCCCTGGAGCAGGGCAGCGGTCGCCGCTCGCTGCGCCTGGTCAACCTGTGCGGCCGTCAGCGCATGCGGGTGCAGCGCGTGGTCAAGCAGGCGCTGCTGGCCGACCTGCTGGGCGAGCCTGCGCGCCGTGAGGGCCTCGGCCCCATGCTCGACGAAATCGAAGCCAGCTTGCAGGAGCTCGAAGCGGCGCCGCTCGCCAGCGCCGAGATCCGCAAGGCTCTGGCGGCGGCGCGCGA
>JBGAGZ010000052.1:0-36248 GCA_044226465.1 Burkholderiaceae bacterium
CCTGCAGGGCGGGCACCAGCGTCGGGTGGGCGTGGCCGAGGGTGTTGACGGCGATGCCGCCCAGGCCGTCCAGGTAGCGTCGGCCCTGGGTGTCCCACACGCGGCAGCCCTGGCCGTGCGACAAGGCGATCGGCAGGCGGCCGTAGGTGTTCATCACATGGGGCATCGAGGCGGTCATGCGGGGCTCCTGGGCACAAAAAAAGAAAGGGCCAGCCGCGTCAGCTCGGTCACGCGCCAGCCCTGCTCGATTCTAAAGCGCGGCCCCAGGGTGACCGAAGAACAGCGAATCCGTCACCCGGGGGAACGACCATGATTGCTGCGGCGCAACAACTCCGAGGCACAATAGCTGCTTCGCCTGCGCAGCCCCCGGTGCCATCGGGGGCGTCAGTGCCTCGCCAGTTTTCGCCCGTACAACGCCTGGTTCCGCCTGCGTTGCGACCGATGTCCGTCCACAAACCCCGCCAAGTCTTCATCCAAGGCCTGACCAAGGAAGGCCGGACGTTTCGCCCCAGCGATTGGGCCGAGCGTCTGGCGGGCGCGATGTCGTCGTTTCGCCCCGGTGGGGCGGTGGGCGGGCCGGGGGCCCACATCGGCTATTCGCCCTACTGCGTGCCGCGGGTCATCAACGGCGTGAAGTGCGTGATCGTCAACGAGGCGCTGCGCGACCTCGAGCCGATGGCCTGGGACTTCGTGATGAACTTCGCCCGCGACAACGGCCTGCAGGTGACCGAGGCCTGCCTGCTGCCCGACGAGCCGGCCGCCAAGCCCGGGCTTTGAGCCGGTGACCGCAAAGAAAAAGGGCCCTCGCGGGCCCTTCGTCATTCCACCTGGAAGAGGGTCTCAGGCGGCCAGCGCCTTGACCTTGGCCGACAGGCGGCTCTTGTGGCGGGCAGCCTTGTTCTTGTGGAAGAGGCCCTTGTCGGCGATCGAGTCGATCACGCTTTGGGCGGTCTTGAACATCTCGCTCGCCTTCGACTTGTCGCCCGAGGCAACGGCCTTCAGGACGTTCTTGATCGAGGTGCGGAACTTCGAACGCAGCGACGAATTGGCGGCGTTCAGCTTGACGTCTTGGCGGGCGCGCTTGCGGCCCGAAGCCAGGCGCACGGTGCGCTTCTTGGCTTTGGAAGAGGTGGCCATGGGTGTTTAGGGCTTTCCAGGTGGGAAAAGACTGTCGAGTATAGCATTTTCCCGGATGAAGCCGCAAGGCGGCGGCTGGCGCCCTGCCAGGCGACGCGGGTCGCCTCGTTACAATCCGGCCCCTTTGCCGCTCCCGCCGCGCCCGCTCGCTTGGGTGCTGGCCCCCGCATGAACCTCCTGAAGGCCGCGTCGACGGTATCGCTCTGGACGTTGTTGTCGCGCATGACCGGCCTGGTGCGCGACCAGCTCATCGCCACCACCTTTGGTGCCGGGGCGATCACCGACGCCTTCAACGTCGCCTTCCGCATCCCGAACCTGCTGCGCCGGCTGTTCGCCGAAGGGGCGTTCTCGTCGGCCTTCGTGCCCATCCTGGCCGGCACCCGCGCCACCGACGGCGACGAGCCGACCCGCGCGCTGATTGACGCCGTGGCCACCGTGCTGGTGCTGGCTTTGGTGCTGACCTGCGTGCTGGGCGTGGTCGGCGCGCCGGTGGTCGTCTGGGCCTTCGGCGCCGGCCTGGAGCGGCTGGACCTGGCGGTGGTGATGACCCGCTGGATGTTCCCCTACATCGGCTTCATGTCTCTGGTGGCGCTGTCGGCCGGCGTGCTCAACACCTGGAAGCGCTTCGCCCTGCCGGCGGCCACGCCGGTGATGCTCAACGTCGCGATGATCGGCTGCACGGTGCTGCTGGCCCCATGGCTGAAGCAGCGCGGCATCGAGCCCATCCACGCCCTGTCGGCGGGCGTGATGCTGGGTGGCGCACTGCAGCTGGCGATCCAGTTGCCCGCCTTGCGCGCCATTGGCTGCCTGCCGCGCATCCGCCTCACGCCGGCCCAGGTCAAGCGCGCCTGGCACCACCCGGGCGTGCACCGCGTGCTGCAGCAGATGGCGCCGGCCCTGCTGGGCGTGTCGGTGGCCCAGTTATCGCTGCTGATCAACACCCAGATCGCCTCGCACCTGGGCCCGGGCGCCGTGAGCTGGCTGTTCTATGCCGACCGGCTGATGGAGTTTCCGACCGGCCTGCTGGGCGTGGCGCTGGGTGTGGTGCTGATCCCCGGTCTGTCGGCCAAGCGAGCGCAGAACGACGACGTGGGCTACTCGGCCCAGCTCGACTGGGGCTTGCGGCTGGTGGTGCTGCTGGCCTTGCCCTTCGCGGTGGCCATGTGCCTTTTCGCCAAGCCGCTGGTGGCCGTGCTGTTCCACTACGGCAAGTTCAGCAACGAAGCGGCCGAGATGACGGTGCTGGCGCTGCGCGGCTACGGTTGCGGCCTGCTCGGTCTGATCGGCGTGAAGGTGCTGGCGCCCGGTTTCTTCGCCCAGCAGGACCTGCGCACGCCGGTGCGCATCGCCATCGTGGTGCTGGTCTGCACCCAGCTGATGAACCTGGCGTTCGTGCCCTGGCTGGGCCATGCCGGGCTGGCCTTGTCGATCAGCCTGGGGGCGATGATGAACGCCGGCTGGCTGCTTTGGGGCCTGGTGCGCCAAGGCCACTACAAGCCCGGCGCGGGCTGGGCGGGCTTCGTGGCCCGGGTGCTGCCCGCCAACGTGGTGCTGGGCGGCGGCCTGGCGTTCGCTGCGGCACAGCTGGACTGGCTCGGGCTGCAGGCCCACCCCGGGCTGCGCGCTGCCTGGCTGGCAGGCGTGATCGCGGCTGCGGTGCTGGGCTATTTCGGCGTGCTCAGGCTCAGCGGCCTGGACCTTCGCCAGTTCGCGCGCCGGGCCTGAAACGCCTAAACTTCCGGCATGACCTTGCCGCTGCGCTTCGCCGCGCCCAGCCCGCTGGAATACTTTGCGGCGCTGGTGGAGGATGACGAGGGTTTCCCCCTGCTCGAAGCGGCTGTCTCGATTGGCCAGGACGCCGAGCCTGGCCTCGACACGCAAGGCGTGCTGCACGAGATCGAGACCCTCGGCGAGAGGCTCAAGCGACGCCTGCCGGCCGATGCCAGCCCGATGCACCGGCTGCGCACGCTGAACCGCTATTTCTTCCGCGAGCTGGGCTTTGCCGGCAACGTCAACGACTACTACGACGCCGACAACAGCTACCTGCACAAGGTGCTGGCCAGCCGGCGCGGCATCCCGATCTCGCTGGCGTTGATCTACATCGAGCTGGCCGGCCACGCGGGGCTCACAGCGCGCGGCGTGTCTTTCCCCGGCCACTTCCTGGTCAAGCTGCGCCTGCCCCATGGCGAGGCGGTGATGGACCCGTTCAACGGCCGCTCGCTGTCGCGCGAAGAGCTGGAAGACCGACTGGAGCCGCTTCGCCGCAAGCAGGGCCTGGTGGGCGATTTCGAGGTGCCGCTGGGCCTTTTCCTGCAATCGGCGGCCCCGCGCGACGTGGTCGCCCGCATGCTGCGCAACCTCAAGGCCGTCCACCAGCAGGTCGAGGATTTCGCCAGCCTGCTGGCCGTGCAGCACCGCCTGGTCTGCCTGCTGCCCGAGGCCTGGGAAGAGCGGCGCGACCGCGGCTTGACCCTGGCCGAGCTAGGCCAGCCCGACGCCGCGGTGGACGACCTCGCGGCTTACCTCGCCCACGAGCCCGAGGCGGTCGATGCCGAGCCGATGCGGCGCATGCTGGCCGAGCTGCGGGACAGCCCGCGGCCTTTGCTGCACTGAGCGGGCATGCGGGCCCCACCTAGAATCCGGCCCGCCCACTTTCCCGATCGGCGCGTGCCCTCGCGGCGCCCGCGCGACAGTTGCCCCACCGCATGACCCTCACCCACGCCCAGCGACAGACCTTGAGCTGGCTGCTCATCGCCGCGGCGGCGCTGGCCGCGCTGTGGGCCCTGGCCCCGGTGCTGATGCCCTTCGTGCTGGGGGCGGTGCTGGCCTATGCGCTGCACCCTGCCGTCGAAGGCCTGGCGCGGCGCCGCGTGCCCCGCGTGCTGGCGGTGACCGGGGTGGTGATCGCGGCCATGGTCGGCGTGTTGGCCATCGCGCTGCTGGTGGTGCCCATCCTGGCCAAGGAACTGCCGCTGCTGCGCGACCAGATCCCGCTGCTGGTCGACCGAGTCAACCGGCAACTCTCGCCCTGGCTGGCGCAGCACGGCATCGAGCTCAGCGTCGACGTGGCCGGCATCAAGGCCATGGTGTTCAAGGCCCTGGACGGGAACGTCGAGGACTGGGCCGGCAAGCTGCTCAGCTCGGCCCGCATCGGCGGCAGCATCGTGCTGACGGTGGTGGGCAATGCCGTGCTGGTGCCCGTGGTGCTGTTCTACCTGTTGCTGGACTGGCCCCACCTGATTGCACGCACCCTGGCACTGGTGCCACCGCGGCTCAGGCCCCAGGTCGACGGCTTCCTGGACGAGTGCGACGCCGTGCTGGGCCAGTACCTGCGCGGCCAGGCCCTGGTGATGATCGTGCTGGCGCTGTACTACACCTTGGCGCTGGCCCTGGCCCGCTTCGAGCTTGCACTGCCGGTGGGCGTGTTCACCGGGCTGGCGATCTGCATCCCCTACCTGGGCTTTGGCCTGGGCCTGCTGCTGGCACTGATGGCCGGGGTGCTGCAGTTCAGCGGCTGGTACGGCGTGATCGCGGTCGCCGTGGTCTACGGCCTGGGCCAGGTGCTGGAGGGCTTCTTCCTGACGCCGCGCCTGGTGGGCGAGCGCATCGGCCTGGCGCCGTTGGCGGTGATCTTTGCGTTGCTGGCCTGCGGCCAGCTGTTCGGCTTCGTCGGCGTGCTGATCGCGCTGCCGCTGTCTGCCCTGGCCCTGGTGGCTGGGCGGCGGCTGACCGCGGCCTACCTCGACAGCGAGCTCTACCGTGGGTGAGGCACCGGTGGCGATGAAGCAGATCCCGCTGCCCATCGGTGTCGAGGCCGAGCCGTCGTTCGACAATTTCGTGACCGGCGACAACGCCGCCGCGCTGGACGCGCTGCGCCGGCTGGCCATCCCGTCGGCGCCGGTCTACCTGTGGGGCCCGGCCGGTGCGGGCAAGACCCACCTGCTGTCGGCGTTGGCACGCCAGCTGCGGGCCGAGGGCGCCCGGGTTGGCTGGTTCGACGCCGACACCCCGTTGCCCTGGGATTTCGACGAGGGCTGGTGGCTGGTCGTCATCGACGGCGCCGAGCGCCTGGACGCGCCTCGCCAGCATGCCGCCTTCGCGCTGTTCGTCGAGGCCACCACGCACGGCGCGCAGGTGGCCGCCGCCGGCCGCTTGCCGCCGGTGGACCTGCCCGTGCGCGAGGACCTGCGCACCCGGCTGGGCTGGGGCCAGGTGCATGCGCTCAAGGCGCTGACCGAGGCCGGCACCCGGGCCGCGCTTCGCCGCGAAGCCGACCGCCGTGGCATCTTCCTGTCCGACGAGGTGATGGACTACCTGCTCACGCGCTTCACGCGCGACCTGGGCTCGCTGATGCACCTGCTTGGCCAGCTCGACCGTTTCTCGCTCGCCGAGCGCCGCGCTGTCACCGTGCCGCTGCTCAAGAAGATGCTGACCGAAGAGATCGGCCACCCATGAAGCTCGCCCTGTTCGACCTCGACGGCACCTTGCTGCCCACCGATTCCGACCACGCCTTCGGCGAGTTCATGGTGCAGATCGGCTGGGTGGATGCCACCGCCTGGCGCGCCCGCAACGACCGCTTCTATGCCCAGTACCAGGCCGGCACGCTGGACCTGGCCGAGTACCTGGACTTCGCCACCTCGGCCTGGCGGGGCCGCGCACCTGCCGAGGCCGAAGCCGCCCTCGAGCGCTTCATGCGCGAGGTGATCGCGCCCCAACTGCACCCCAGCGCCCTGGCCCTGGTCGAGGGCCACCGCCAAGCCGGTGACCTGATTGCCGTGGTGACCGCCACCAACGAATTCGTCACTCGCCCGATCGCCGCGGCCTTCGGCGTCGAGCACCTGCTGGCGGTCGAGCTCGAGCGGGACGACAATGGACGGGTCACCGGACGTTCGCATGGCGTGCCGACCTTTCGCGAGGGCAAGGTCACGCGTGTCGGCGCCTGGCTGGCTGGGCAGGGCCGCGCCTGGTCCGATTTCGACGATGTGCTGTTCTACAGCGATTCAACCAACGACCTTCCGCTGCTGGAGCGGGTGGTCACCCCGATCGCAACCAACCCTACGCCGGCCCTCGAAGCCATCGCGCGAGAGCGCGGCTGGCGCATCCTGAAGCTGTTCGAGACCCCATGATCCGAAAATTCATCGACAAGCTGCTGGGCAAGCCCGCCGCGGCCGACAAGCCGGCGGCCGCGGTCAAGGGCGCGCGCATCCCGCTGGGCAAGCGCGTCGAGGTGCCGGTGGCCGAGCACGGCATCGACCCCTCGCTGCTGGACGACCGCGCGGTGCGTGTGGTCACCACCTTGCAGGACGCCGGCTACGAGGCCTACATCGTCGGCGGCGCGGTGCGCGACCTGCTGGTCAACCGGCGACCGAAGGACTTCGACGTCGCGACCAACGCGACGCCCGAGCAGGTCAAGGGCCTGTTCCGCCGCGCCTTCATCATCGGCCGGCGCTTCCGCATCGTCCACGTGATCCACGGCCGCGGCCGCGACCACGAGGTGATCGAGGTGTCGACCTTCCGCGCCTACATGGACGCGTCCGCCGCCGAGCAGGTCGGCGGCAACGAGAAGACCTCCAAAGACGAGATCGCCGGCAAGAGCCACGTGGTGGACGCCAGCGGACGCGTGCTGCGCGACAACGTGTGGGGCCCGCAGATCGAAGACGCGGTGCGGCGCGACTTCACCGTCAACGCGATGTACTACGACCCGCGCAGCCAGACGGTGGTCGACTACCACCATGGCCTGAAGGACGCCAAGGCCAAGACGCTGCGCATGATCGGCGACCCCGAGACCCGCTACCGCGAGGACCCGGTACGCATCATCCGCGTCGTGCGCTTTGCCGCCAAGCTGGGCTTCACGATCGAGCCCAAGACGCAGAAGCCGATCAAGGCCATGTCGTCGTTGCTGGCCAATGTGCCGGCGTCGCGCCTGTTCGACGAGATGATCAAGCTGCTGCAGACCGGGCACGCGCTGGACAGCCTGGCCGAGCTGAAGAAGCAGGGGCTGGACCGGGGCCTGTTCCCGGTGCTGGACGCCGTGCTGGCGAACGCTCCCGCGGGCAGCCCGCGCGAGAAATTCGTCCACCTGGCCCTGGCCGACACCGACCGCCGCGTGGCCGAGGGCAAGGCCGTGGCGCCCAGCTTCATGCTGGCCTGCATGCTGTGGCACGACGTGCAGGGCCAGTGGACCAAGCTGCGCGAGCAGGGCGAGCACCCGATGCCGGCGCTGGGCCAGGCGATCGATGCGGTGTTCGACGCCCGCATCGGCGACATCTCCGGCCGTGGCAAGCTGGCCACCGACATGCGCGAGATCTGGCTGATGCAGCCGCGCTTCGAGCGACGCAACGGCAACGCGCCTTACGGGCTGGTCGAACAGCCGCGCTTCCGCGCCGGGTTCGACTTCCTGCGCCTGCGTGCCGACGCGGGCGAGGTCGAGACCGAGCTGGCCGAGTGGTGGGAAGACTTCTCGCTGGGCGACGACGCCGAGCGCGAGGCGCTGGTCGAGGCGGCGCGCGAGTCGGGTCGCAGCAAGCGCACGGGGCCGGCGCCTCGGCGCGCCGCTTCCTCATGGACCGCGGCCGAGGTAGAGCGGCCCGCCGGCGAACGCCCGCCCAGGAACGCACGAGGGGCTGGCGCCGGCAGCCGGTCCGAGGGCCCGGATGAGCAGCAGACAGACAGCGCTCCGGATAGCGCGGGCGGCGAAGCCGGTGGCGACGCACCCCGCAAGCGCCGGCGCCGGCGACGCAAGCCCGGCGGCGCACGTCCGGGCGAGGCGGGTGGCGGCAGCGCTGACGCCCCGGCCTCGTTCTCGCCCGGCCACGACGTGGACTGAGCCCACCGCGACCGCCGTCAGCGCATGGGTGACGCCCTGCAGCGTGCTTACGTCGGCCTGGGGGCCAACCTGGGAGACGCCCAGGCCCAGGTCGAGGCGGCGCTGGATGCCCTGGCCACGCTGCCGGGCGGCCGGCTGCTGGCACGCTCGTCGCTGTACCGCACGGCGCCGGTGGACGCCGGTGGCCCGGACTATGTCAACGCCGTCGCGCTGCTGGAGACCTCGCTTGCTCCACTGGACCTGTTGCACGCGCTGCAAGCCATCGAGCAACGTTTCGGCCGCGAGCGCCCGTACCCGAACGCACCGCGCACGCTGGACCTGGACCTGCTGCTGCACGGTGGCCTGCGGCTGGACAGCGCCGAGCTGACGCTGCCGCACCCGCGCTTGCACCTGCGGGCCTTCGTGTTGCAACCGCTGGCCGAGCTGGCGCCCGACCTGGTGCTGCCGGGCCTCGGGCCGCTTGCCGACTGGCTGCCATCGGTGGCCGACCAGGCCATCCACCGGATCGACCCCCACCCATGAACTTCCTGAGCTCGCTGCCCATCCCGGTCCAGGCCTTCGGCTTGCTGGTGCTGTCCAACCTGTTCATGACCTTTGCCTGGTACGGCCACCTGAAGCACCAGGCCGGCCAGGCCTGGTGGGTGGCGGCGCTGGTGAGCTGGGGCATTGCCCTGTTCGAGTACCTGCTGCAGGTGCCGGGCAACCGCATCGGCTATGCCGGCGGCCTGAGCCTGGCCCAGCTGAAGATCGGGCAGGAGGTGATCACGCTGGGCGTATTCGTGGTCTTTGCCGTGCTCTATATGGACCAGCCGCTGAAGCTGGACTACCTCTGGGCCGGCCTTTGTCTGGTGGGCGCTGTCTATTTCATCTTCCGGAATTGAACCGGCCCTCGGCTGCCTACAATCGCGCCCGGACACACCGATGACGCTTCGGTGACATTTCCGTGAAGGCGCGAGGACCCGCGCCACCACCAGGAGACCCGAATGCTTTTCGGCAAACTGTTGCCCAAGGATGGCAACTTCTTCGAGCTGTTCAACCAGCACGGCAAGTACATCTCCGAAGGCGCGCGCGCCTTCATGTCGATGCTGCAGTACTACAGCACGGCCGACCTGCGCGAGAAATACGCCAGCGAGGTCGACGTGGCCGAGCGCGGGGCGGACAAGGTCACCGCCGAAGTCAACCGCCTGCTGCACCGCACCTTCATCACCCCGATCGACCGCGAGCAGATCCACGGCCTGATCAACGCCATGGACGACATCACCGACCTGCTGCAGGACTCGAGCGAAGTGATGGCGCTGTACGACCTGCAGCGCGTGACCGAAGACGTGATCCGCCTGGGCGAGATCTCGGTCAAGTGCTGCGAGCGCGTGCAGCATGCGGTGTCCCTGCTGCCCAAGCTGAACCAGGCCGAGGTCGCCGAGGCCGCGATCAAGACCTGCGAGGAGATCGACCGCCTCGAATCCGACGCCGACCGCGTCATGCGCAGCGCGATGTCGCGCCTGTTCCGCGAAGAGGCGGACGTGCGCGAGCTGATCAAGCTGAAGGCGATCTACGAGCACCTGGAGTCGATCTCCGACCGCTGCGAGGACGTGGCCAACCTGATCGAGGGCATCGTCCTCGAGAACTCCTGAGCCGCGCCCGACATGGATGCGGTGTCCACCTCGTTCTGGGTCGTGGCCGTGCTGGTGCTGCTGGCGGTGGCCTTCGACTTCATGAACGGTTTCCACGACGCGGCGAACTCGATCGCCACCGTCGTCTCCACCGGCGTGCTGAAGCCCCAGCAGGCGGTGCTGTTCGCGGCCTTCTTCAACGTGATCGCGATCGCGATCTTCCACCTCAGCGTGGCCAAGACCATCGGCAAGGGCATCGTCGAGCCCGGCGTGGTCGACCACCACGTGGTCTTCGGCGCACTGATCGGCGCGATCGCTTGGAACGTCATCACCTGGTGGTATGGCATCCCCTCGTCGAGTTCGCACGCGCTGATCGGCGGTATCGTCGGCGCGGTGATGGCCAAGGCCGGCGGCGCCAAGCTGATCGGTGCCGGCATCATGAAGACCGTCGCTTTCATCTTCATCTCGCCGGTGCTGGGCTTCGTGCTCGGTAGCCTGATGATGGTGGCGGTGTCCTGGGTCTTCCGCCGCACCTCGCCGATCCGCGTGGACCGCTGGTTCCGCCGTCTGCAGTTGGTGTCCGCCGGCATGTACTCGCTGGGCCACGGCGGCAACGATGCGCAGAAGACCATCGGCATCATCTGGATGCTGCTGGTGGCCGCCGGCTACGTGGCGGCAGACGCCAGCGCGCCGCCGGCCTGGGTGATCTGGGCCTGCTACCTGGCGATCGGCATGGGCACCATGTTCGGCGGCTGGCGCATCGTCAAGACCATGGGCCAGCGCCTGACCAAGCTCAAGCCGGTGGGCGGCTTCTGCGCCGAGACCGGCGGGGCCATCACGTTGTTCATCGCCACGTCGCTGGGCATTCCGGTGTCGACCACGCACACGATCACCGGTGCCATCCTCGGCGTCGGTTCGGTGCGCAGCGCGTCGACCGTGCGCTGGGGTCTGGCCGGCAACATCATCTGGGCCTGGATCTTCACGATCCCCGCCGCTGCGTTCGTCGCGGGCGCGTTTTACTGGCTGAGCCTCAGCCTGTTCTGATCAGCGCGTGCCGGCAGCCACCGCGGCTTCGGCCTCGGCGCGTTGCCACTCGAAGAACTTCTGGCCGCCGAAGGCGATCGTGCCCATCAGCACCGTGCCGCCCAGCAGCAGCGCAGCCATCACGCCCAGCACGGCGGCCCAGCCACTGGGCCGCCCCTGCGCGCCGAAGCGGTCGAACCAGCGCTCGTCCGGCGTCAGGCCGATGACGATCGCGCTCAGCATCGCGGCCGACAGCGACAGGCCCAACAGCGGGATCAAGGCCCACGACAGCATGTCGTCCTGGCCCAGGTTGCGCATGCGCAGCACGCCGGCCAACCCGGCCAGCGTCGGGGGCCAGAAGGCCCAGGCCCAGGGGTCGCGCGGGCCGTGCAGGTAGAGCCGGTGCACACCCAGCCCGCCGCCCAATACGGCCAGCCACGTGGCCAGCGTCTTCGACCGGGGTGCGCTCACCGCCCTGCCTCGGGCGGCTGATGGTCGCCGAGCCCGAGCGAGCGCTGCATGACCACCACGTCCAGCCAGCGGTCGAACTTCCAGCCGGCACTCTTCATGACGCCCACATGCTCGAAGCCCAGGCGGCGGTGCACGCCGATCGAGCCGGCGTTGGCGCTGTCGCCGATCACGGCCAGCATCTGGCGGGCGCCGGCGGCCTCGCAACGGGCCATCAACTCGGCCAGCAGCAGCGTGCCCAGGCCCTTGCCGCGGGCGGCGCGGTGCAGGTAGATCGAGTCCTCGACGCAGAAACGGTAGGCCAGGCGCGGACGGAAGTGGTTGGCATAGGCGTAGCCCAGCACCTGGCCGCCGGCCTCAGCCACCAGCCAGGGCAGGCCCTTGGCCAGCACGTCCTCGCGGCGCTTGGCCATGTCGGCTTCGCTCGGACCTTCGAGCTCGAAGGTGCCGGTGCCGGTGAGCGCAGCGTCGCCGTAGATCGCGGTGATGGCGGGCAGGTCGGCCGTGGTGCTCGGGCGGATCAGGGTGGGGGCCGTGGAGGGCGTCGCGGTGTCGGGCATTGGCTGAACCAGGGGTAAGCGCTTATAATCGCATGTTTTGGTCGCGGTCGGCCCTGGTAGGGCAGGCGTATCTACGAGGCCAAAGTGTGCCTGGCCCGGTTGGCGGTCGAAGTTACAAGATCGAAGCCAGCAGAGTCAGGCAAGCAGGCCAGCCAGCCCGGATGTGTCTCCCGGGCCGTGGCGGTCGCCCCACTTTTCAAGGAACGACAAAATGGTCGTGATTCGTCTGTCCCGCGGTGGCGCCAAGAAGCGCCCGTTCTACAACATCATCGTGGCCGACTCGCGTGAGCGCCGTGATGGCCGCTTCATCGAGCGCGTGGGCTTCTACAACCCCATGGCCGCCGAGGGTGAAGAAGGCCTGCGCGTGGCGCAGGACCGCGTCACTTACTGGGCCGGCGTCGGCGCCCAACTGTCGCCCACCGTGCAGCGCCTGGTCGACACGGCCAAGGCCAAGGTGGCCTGAGTCGGCGGCTTGCGCTGTCGACGCCAGCCGCGGTGATGGCCGTGTCCCAGGTCGCGATGACCGCTGACACCGGCGACACCCCGGCCTGGCCCGACGACGCGGTCGAGGTCGGCCGCATCGTCGACGCCTGGGGCATCCAGGGCGGGTTCAAGGTCCAGGCCTTCTCGTCCGACCCCCAGGCTCTCTTTTCCTCCCGCCGCTGGTTCCTGCAGCCGCCCGCCGGCCCCGCGCCCAAAGGCACGGTGGCCGCGAGCTTGCCGCGCCTGCTGAAGATCACGCAGGCCCGCGAGCAAGGGGCTTTGGTGGTGGCGCGCGCCCAGGAGGTGCCCGACCGCAACGCCGCCGAGGCCTTGCGCGGCGCCCGGGTCTTCGTGTCCCGCCAGAGCTTCCCGACCGCCAAGGACGGCGAGTACTACTGGATCGACCTGATCGGCCTGGCGGTCTTCAACCGCGAGGGCGTGGCCCTCGGCACGGTCAGCGATCTGCTGGACACCGGCGTGCACTGCGTGCTGCGAGTGCAGCGGCCCGATGCCCCGACCGATGCCAAGCCCGACGAAGCGGAGCGCCTGATCCCCTTCGTCGATGCGTTTGTCGACGACGTCGACCTGGCCGCGCGCCGGATCACCGTCGACTGGGGCCTGGACTATTGACGGCGCCCACGCCACGCCACCCGTGCGCTTCGACGTCGTCACGCTGTTCCCCGAGCTGTTTGCCCCTTTCCTGACACAGGGCGTGACGCGTCGCGCCTTCGAGTCCGGTCAGGTCGACGTGCGTTTCTGGCCCTTGCGCGACTTTGCCGATGGGCAGTACCGCCGCGTCGACGACCGCCCGTTCGGCGGCGGGCCGGGCATGGTGATGCTGGCCGAGCCGCTGGAGCGGGCCCTGGCGGCGGTGCGTGCGGCCCGGCCAGAAGCCGCCACGCTGATCCACTTCAGCCCCACCGGGCGGCGCATCGACCAGGCCTTGCTGCGCGAGTTGGCCGTCGGTCCTGGCGCGATCTTGCTGTGCGGGCGCTACGAGGGCATTGATCAGCGCTTTCTCGACCGGCACGTCGACCTGGAACTGAGCCTGGGCGACTTCGTGCTGTCCGGGGGCGAGTTGCCGGCACTGGCCCTGCTGGACGGCGTCGCGCGGCTGCAGGAGGGTGTGTTGTCCGACGCCCGCTCGCACCAGCAGGACAGTTTCGAGGACGGTCTTCTGGACTGCCCGCACTTCAGCCGCCCCGAGGTTCTGACCACACCCGAGGGCCTGTCGGCGGTGCCACCGGTACTGCTGTCGGGCCACCATGCAGACATCGCCCGCTGGCGCCGCGAGCGCTCGCTCGAGCTGACGGCCCGGCGGCGGCCAGACCTGATCGCGCTGGCCCGCGCTGCCGGGCGGCTGACGAGCGCCGACGAACGCTTCCTGGCCGGCTTGGCCTCGAGTGGCGCAGCTGCGATATAATCAAAAGCTTTTCGATCCTCTGCCGGGCACAGTCTGCTGCGCGTCTCTGTCAGCACCGACTCATTCCAACAGCGCCGGCACGATCCTTTTGGAGAACCTCGTGGACCTGATCCAGACCCTTGAGCAAGAAGAAATTGCTCGCCTGAACAAGACCATTCCGGCCTTCGCGCCCGGCGACACGGTCATCGTCAACGTGAACGTCGTCGAAGGCACCCGCAAGCGCGTGCAGGCCTACGAAGGCGTGGTGATTGCCAAGCGCAACCGCGGCCTGAACTCCAGCTTCATCGTCCGCAAGGTGTCGAGCGGCGAAGGCGTGGAACGCACGTTCCAGCTCTACAGCCCGCTGATCGCCTCGATCGAGGTCAAGCGCCGCGGTGACGTGCGCCGCGCCAAGCTGTACTACCTGCGTGAGCGCTCGGGCAAGTCGGCGCGCATCAAGGAAAAGCTGTCCTGATCGCGCTGATCCTGCCGCTTGCTGGCAGGCCCCGGGCAGCCCCAGCTGCCCATGCCAACGCCCCGTTTCCACGGGGCGTTTTGCTTTGTCGGCCGTTTTTTGCGCTTTGTCAAAGTTCTGGGTTGTTGCGCGCGCCATTTGTTGTCAATGAGAAGAATTCGCATTACGATGTGTATCCAACGACATGCGACTCTCTTCCGACCGATGAAGCCTCTGCACCCGCTGCCCGCCCTGATGCTGGCCCTGACCTTCGCTGCTGCGGGTCCGGCCACGGCCGCCGAGGCGGAGGTGATGCTGGTGATCAAGAACCACCGCTTCGAACCGGCCGAGCTGAAGGTGCCGGCCGGGCAGCGCGTGAAGCTGGTCGTGCACAACCAGGACACGACGCCTGAAGAGTTCGAAAGTCACAGCCTGAACCGCGAGAAGGTCGTGCCGGCCGGCGGCAAGGTCACGATCTACATCGGGCCGCTGGACAAAGGCCGCTACACCTTCTTCGGCGAATACAACGAAAAGACGGCGCAAGGCGCCGTGCTGGCCGAGTAGGCGGGAACAGCGATGTTCGCCACCGCGTTGATCGTCTTTCGCGAGTCGCTCGAAGCCGCGCTGTTCGTCGGCATCATCGCCGCCGCGACCCGCGGCCTGGCGGGCCGCAGCCGGTGGCTGGGGGGCGGTGTCGCTGTCGGCGCGCTGGGCGCCGTGATGCTGGCGCTGCTGGCCCAGCAACTGGGCGACTGGCTGGACGGCCTGGGCCAGGACGTCGTCAACATCGCCGTGCTGTCGATCGCGTTGACGATGCTGCTGTGGCATTGCGTCTGGGTCACCACCCACACCCGTGAAATGGTCGGCGATGCCCGGCAACTCGGCCAGTCGGTACAAGCCGGTCAGCGCACGCCCTGGGCCCTGCTGGTGGTGGTGGCCCTGGCGGTGCTGCGCGAAGGCGCCGAGACGGTGTTGTTCGTCGGCGGCTCGCTCACCGGCGCCGGCGGTCAGCCAGCGTCCGTGCTGGGTGCTGGCGCCTTGGGCCTGCTGTGCGGGGCCTTGGTCGGCCTGGCCATCTATGCTGGGCTGTCGCGCATCCCGACGCGGCATGTGTTCTCGGTCACCAACGTGCTGATCGCGTTGCTGGCCGGTTCGCTGGCCAGCCAGTTGGCGCGCGCCCTGGCACAGGCGGGCTTCATCGAGGCGGGGACGCGCCCGCTGTGGGACAGCTCGGCCTGGCTGGCGCCGGACTCGCCGATCGGCACCTTCTTGCATGCCCTGGTCGGCTATGACGCGCGCCCCTCGGGCGCCCAACTGGCGTCGTATCTGGCGGTGCTGCTGTTCATCTACGCCGGTACCCGGCTGATCGAGGCCCGGCCGCGCGCGCCTGCCTAGCACCTGGGACCGCTGCCACATGGTGCCGCAGCGCCCGCTCTCTCTTCCCAACTCCCCGAGTCCTTTCACATGCGAACCGTCTTGTCGGCGGGGGCGCTGGCCGCCCTTGCCTTGTCCACCCTGAGCGTCAGCCCGTCCGCCATGGCGGGCCCGTCCGAATACGTCGTGACCCCGATCGTCGAAGAAGGCGAGCGCGAGATCGACATCAAGGCGGGCAGCGCCAAGCTGCGCGACGGCAGCAGCGAGACCCAGAACTCGATCGGCTTCGGCTGGGGTGCCAACAGCTGGTGGTTCACCGAGCTGTACGCCATCTGGCACAAGGAGCCCGGCGAGCCCTACAGCTTCGACGCCTGGGAGTGGGAGAACAAGTTCCAGCTCACCGAGACCGGCAAGTACCCGGTCGACCTGGGCTTCCTGCTCGAGATCGAGCGCCCGCGTGACCGCAGCGAAGGCTACGAGCTGCGCTTCGGCCCCTTGCTGCAGTCGGACCTGACACCCAAGCTGCAGGCCAACCTGAACCTGCTGTTCGAGAAACACGTGGACGCCAGCGAGCCCATCAAGACCGAGCTGGGCTACCAGTGGCAACTGAAGTACCGCTGGCAGCCGGCGCTGGAGTTCGGCCTCCAAGGCCTTGGTGACGTGGGCCCGTACAACCACTGGGAGCCGCATGACGAGCAGCCGCATCAGGCCGGCCCGGCGCTGTTCGGCCGCATCAAGCTGGCCGAGCACCAAACGCTGACCTACAACGCCGGCCTGCTCTTCGGCATGACCGACGGTGCGCCGCGCCACACGCTGCGCCTGCAGGCCGAGTTCGAGTTCTGACCGGGGTCGCCATGGCGTCGTGCTGCGCCATGGCGCTGGCGTAAGCTCGGTGGCCATGCCCGTCGACGACAACGCCGCCCCGCGCCCGGCCCGCCCCCCGATCCGCGACCCCCACGCCGTGCCGGTGGTGGCGCGGGACAACCACCTGCCCGCCGTGGCGCCCGAGCGGCTGCACGCCGATGCGCTGCGTCAGCGCCTGGCCCGGATGGATGGCTGGCAGCCCCCGATCCCCGGCGATGGCGCGCGGCCGGAATGGTTCGGCGACCGGCCGGCCACCGCGGCCTCGGTGCTGGTGCCGCTGGTGCAGCGGCCCGGCGAGCTGCATGTGCTGCTGACCCGGCGCACCGACCACCTGCACGACCACGCGGGCCAGGTCAGCTTCCCCGGCGGCCGGGCCGAAGCCGAAGACGCCGACGTGGTGGCCACGGCCCTGCGCGAGGCGCAGGAGGAGGTCGGCCTGGCGCCCACCCATGTCGACGTGATCGGCACGCTGCCCATCTACACCACCGTGACGCGCTTCATGGTGACCCCGGTGGTCGCGCTGGTGCGGCCCGACTACACGCTGGCGCTGGACACCTTCGAGGTGGCCGAGGCCTTCGAAGTGCCGCTGCCCTTTTTGATGAACCCGGCCCACCACCAACACCATGAGTTCGAGGTCGACGGCGTGCCGCGCCGCTTCCTGTCCATGCCCTGGCGGCCTGGCCACGGCGACCCGCGCGAGTACTTCATCTGGGGCGCGACCGCGGCGATGCTGCGCAATCTCTACCACCTGCTGGCCAGTTGAGCCTCAACCCGCTGGGTATCATCCACGGCGATGAGTTTCTTCGCCGTCCTTTTTGCCCTGCTGATCGAACAGATCAAGCCGCTGCCGCGCGACAACTGGGTCCACGACACGCTGGCCGACTGGGTGGGCTGGACGGGCCGCAACTTCGACGCCGGCAAACCCCAGCATGCGCGCGTGGTCTGGTTCGTGACCGTGATCGTGCCGGCCCTGGTGGCCTGGGCCATCCACGCCGGCATCGCGCACTTCAGCCTGCTGGGGGCGCTGGCCTTCGACATCGCGGTGATCTACCTCACGCTGGGCTTTCGGCAGTTCAGCCACTACTTCACCGACATCCGTGAGGCGCTGGAGCGCGGCGATGAGGATCAGGCCCGCCGCCTGCTGGCCGAGTGGCGCCACCTGGACGCGAGCGAGTTGCCCCGCACCGAGCTGCTTCGCCACGTGATCGAGCATGCGCTGCTGGCCGCCCACCGCCATGTCTTCGGTGTCTTCTTCTGCTACATCGTCATCGCCGCGCTGCCATTCGAAATGGGCCCGGCCGGCGCGGTGGCCTACCGCATGGCCGAGTTCGCCAGCCGCTACTGGGCCTTCAAGAGCCGCTCGCTGGGCGTGGCGGTCAACGAGAACCTGAAGGACCTGTCGCAGCGCGCCTTCAGCATCATCGACCACGTGCCGGCGCGGCTCACGGCCTTCGGCTTCGCCGTGGTCGGCAACTTCGAGGAAGCCGTGGCCGGCTGGCGACGCGACGCCGAACTTTGGAAGCACGCCAACGAAGGCATCATCCTGGCCGCGGCGGCTGGTGCGGTGGGCGTGCAATTGGGCGGCGGCGCCGCACCGGGCGTGACGCCCGACCGCTCGAAGACTTTTTCCCATGGCAGCGACGCCGAGACGGCCGAGGCCGCCGGCTCCACGCCGGGCCTGCCTCCGCAGCTGGGCCACCTGGGCAGCGTGGTCGGCCTGGTCTGGCGCTCGGTCGTGCTGTGGATGCTGCTGCTGGCCTTGCTGAAGCTGGCCAACCTGCTCGGCTGAGCCGGGCTGCCGTCAGCCCTTGCGCTGACCCTGTTCGAGCTCGTCCCACAGGCCCTCGTACAGGCGCATGCGGTTGGGGGCGATCTCGCCGCGCTCGGCGGCAGCGCGCACACCGCAACCCGGCTCGTGGCGGTGGGTGCAGTTGTAGAAACGGCACTGGCCCAGCTGGGCCCGCACGTCGGGCATCAGCTCGGCCAGGCGCTGTGGCGTGACGTGCATCAGGCCGAATTCCTGAAAGCCGGGCGAGTCGAGCAAGGCGGCCTGGCGGCTGTCGTCCAGCCAGTACCAGGTGGTCGTGGTGGTGGTGTGACGGCCGGCGTTCAGGGCTTGCGAGATCTCGCCCACCTGCGCTTCGGCGCGCGGCACCATCAGGTTGATCAGCGTGCTCTTGCCCATGCCGCTGGGGCCGAGCACCAGGGTGGCCTTGCCGGCCAGCAGCGGGCCCAAGGCGGCGCGCGCCTCGTCGGGCCGCGCCTTCAGCGCCGTCTCCAGCACGGTCACGCCCATCGCCCGATAGGGCGCCAGGCGCTCGCGTGCCAGGGCCACGGCGGGCAGGTCCACCTTGTTGAGCAGCAGCGCGCTGGCGATGCCGGCGTCTTCCGCCGCAATCAGCGCCCGTGTCAGCTGCGATTCGCTGAACATCGGCTCGCCCGCCAGCACCACGAGCAGCAGGTCGATGTTGGCGGCGAAGGACTTGGTTCGCCACTCGTCCTGCCGCGCCAGCAGGTTGCGGCGCGGTTCTAGCGCCTCGATCACCGCCTCGTCGCCAGCGGCCTGCCAGCGCACCCGGTCGCCGACCACGCACTGGCTTTTCTTGCCTCGCGGGTGAGCGATGAGGCGCTGCCCCTCGGGCGTCTCGATCACCACGTGCCGGCCGTGCGCACCCACGACCAGGCCGATGTCGAGCGCGGCGAACTTGCTCAAGCCTGCAAGGCCGCCAGCCGCTCGCTCGCGGGTGGGTGCGAGTAGTAGAAGCGGGCGTAGACCGGGTCCGGCGTCAGGGTGCTGCCGTTGTCCTCGTGCAGCTTCAACAGCGCAGCGGCGAGGTCGCCGCCGTCGGTCTGCACGCGGGCGTAGGCGTCGGCCTCGAACTCGGCGCGGCGCGACCAGTGCGCCGACAGCGGCGAGGCGAAATACAGGAAGGGCGGCGTCGCCAGCATGAACAGCAGCAGCGCCAGCGCATCGTTGGCGGCCTGCAGGTTCGGGCCAACGCCCAGGCCGACGAAGAAGGCCGGCTGCCGCGCCAGCCAGCCCAGCAAGGCCAGCGCCAGCAGGCCGACGCCGAAAGAGCGCAGCGTCATCATCAGCACGTGCTTGTGGTGGAAGTGGCCCAGCTCATGGGCCAGCACCGCCTCGACCTCGCGGCCGGCCAGCCGCGCCAGCAAGGTGTCGAACAGCACGACGCGCTTGGCCCGGCCCAGGCCGCCGAAGTAGGCGTTGACGTGGCTGGAGCGCCGGCTGCCGTCCATCACGAACAAGCCCCTGGCGCGAAAGCCGCAACGCTGCATCAGCGCCTGCACCCGCTCTGCCAAGCCCTGGTCGGCCAGTGGCTCGAAGCGATTGAACCAGGGCGCGATCCAGATTGGGTAGACCACCTGCATCAGCAGCACGAAGCCGACCCACAGCGCCCAGGCCCAGAGCCACCACAGGGCGCCAGTGGCGTGCATGACCCACAGCACCACGGCCATCATCGGCGCGCCGATCGCCAGCGACAGCACGAGGCCCTTGGCCAGGTCGCTGAAGAACAGCGCCGGCGTCATGTGGTTGAAGCCGAAGCGCGCCTCCAGCTTGAACACGCGCCACCATTCGAGTGGCAGGTCGATCAGCCCGCTGATGAGGGCGAAGGCGCCGACCAGGGCGAGCTGGTAGGCCAGGTCGCCCCAACGTGGCTGCAGCACGTCGCGCACGAGGGTGTTGAGCGCGTCCAGCCCGCCCAGCAGCGTCCAGCCCAGCAGCAGGGCGGCCCCCAGGGTCTCGGCGAACAGGCCGAAGCGCAGGCGGGCGAGCGTGTAGTCGGCCGCGCGCTGGTGGGCCGACAGCGGCACCGTGGCGTCGAACGGGGCGGGGACGGTGTCGCGGTGCTGGCGCACGCTGCGCGCCTGGCGGCCGGCCAGCCAGAACTTCAGGGTCTGCGAGGCGGCCAGGGCGGCGACCAGCGCGAGCGAAACGGTGAGCGCCTGCATGGGCCGGGAGTGTATGTTGTCGGACAATCGCCACCCAACCCCAACGACCGACCGGGCCCCGCACCATGACCACCCCAGCGCTTGCCAAGAACGACCAGAACCTGATCTGGATCGACCTGGAGATGACCGGCCTGAAGCCCGAGTCCGACCGCATCATCGAGATCGCCGTCGTCGTGACCGACCCGCTGCTGACCGTGCGCATCGAGGGCCCGGTGTTCGCCATCCACCAGACAGACGCCGTGCTCGATGGCATGGACGCCTGGAACAAGGGCACGC
This sequence comes from Burkholderiaceae bacterium, assembly GCA_044226465.1. GTDB lineage: Bacteria > Pseudomonadota > Gammaproteobacteria > Burkholderiales > Burkholderiaceae_C > Ideonella. The sequence continues at coordinate 20,450 of JBGAGZ010000052.1, forward strand.
ACGGTAAGAGCGGGCTGATCGACCGCGTCAAGGCCTCGACCATCGACGAGGCCGAGGCCGAGGCCCGGGTGATCGAGTTCCTGGCCGCCTACGTGCCGGCCCGCAAGAGCCCCATGTGCGGCAACTCCATCTGCCAGGACCGGCGCTTCCTCGCCCGCACCATGGCGGGGCTGGAGGCCTTCTTCCACTACCGCAATCTGGACGTGAGCACCTTGAAGGAAATTGCCCGACGCTGGAAGCCGTCTGCAATGGAAGGGTTCAAGAAGGCCCAGGCCCACACCGCGCTGGCCGACATCCACGAGTCGATCGACGAGCTGCTGCACTACCGCAGCCACTTGCTGAACGTCTGACCGCGGCCCGAGCCGCGTGACGCGGCCCGGTGCCTTACTTCTTCTTGATCGCGGTCACCACGTACTGGCCGTCGGTCTTCTCGGGCGTGAACTCGACCTTGTCGCCCACGGCCAGGCCGTCCAGCAGGGTGGGCGGCTTCGCGCGGTAGACCATGGTCATGGCCGGCATGTCCATGCTCTTGATCTCGCCATGGGCCAGCGTGATCTTGGCCTGGGCGCGGTCGATCTTGCGCACCTCGCCGTCGGCGGCGCGCGCGGCGGCCGCGCCCAGCAGGGCAATGGCAGCGATCGTGACGGTGGCGATGGTGGTGCGGGTCTGGTTGGACATGGTGTGTCGACTCCTTGGCGACAAGGCTTCAACCCCTGCGGGCGGTGCCGGGATGACACGCGCGGGCTGGGGGTGGTTCCCTAGAATGGGTCTCCCGCCGATTATTCACGCCCCGCCCGCACCGGGGCCACCGCCATGAGCCACGCCACCGCGCCTGCCAACGTCGACCACATCCTGCCGCGCGAGAAGGCCGAGATCCTGGCCCAGGCGCTGCCCTACATCCGCAAGTACCACGGCAAGACCCTGGTCATCAAGTACGGGGGCAACGCCATGACCGACCCCGAACTGCAGCAGGACTTCGCCGAGGACATCGTGCTGCTCAAGCTGGTCGGCATGAACCCCGTGGTGGTGCACGGCGGCGGCCCGCAGATCGACGAGGCCCTGAGCCGCCTGGGAAAGAAGGGCACCTTCATCCAGGGCATGCGCGTCACCGACGAGGAAACGATGGAAGTCGTCGAGTGGGTGCTGGGTGGCGAGGTGCAGCAAGACATCGTCGGCCTGATCAACGCCGCCGGCGGCAAGGCCGTGGGCCTGACCGGTCGTGACGGCGGCATGATCCGCGCGCGCAAGCTCAAGATGGTCGACAAGGACGACCCCAGCAAGGAGCACGATGTCGGCCAGGTCGGCGAGATCGATTCGATCGACCCCAGCGTGGTCAAGGCGCTTCAGGACGACGCCTTCATCCCGGTGATCAGCCCGATCGGCTTCGGCGTCGACAACGAGAGCTACAACATCAACGCCGACGTGGTGGCGGCCAAGCTGGCCACCGTGCTCAAGGCCGAGAAACTGCTGATGCTGACCAACATCACCGGCGTGCTGGACAAGTCCGGCCAACTGCTGACCGACCTGACCGCGCGCCGCATCGACGAGCTGTTCGCCGACGGCACGATCAGCGGCGGCATGCTGCCCAAGATTGCCGGCGCACTGGACGCGGCCAAGAGCGGCGTCAACGCGGTGCACATCGTGGACGGGCGCGTGCCCCATGTGCTGCTGCTGGAGATCCTGACCGACCAGGCCTTTGGCACGATGATCCGTTCCCACTGATGGCCCGGCCCCACTGCGCCGCGGCGGGGATGGCCGCCGCCTGCGGCGCGGCCTTCCTGTGGGGCACCGGCGCGCTCGTCGTCAACCTGCTCATCGCGCGCTTCGGCTTGAGCCCCGAGAGCATCTCGTTCTGGCGCTTCGTGGTCGGTGCCGTGCTGCTGGTGGCGCTGTTCGCGCGGCCGGCCGTCTGGCCACGGTTGCGCACGCAGGCCCTGACCCTGGTCGGCGCCGGCGCCTGCATGGCGCTGTACGTGCTGTGCTGGTTCCTCGGCATCGCCCGCATCGGCGCGGCGGTGCCGACGCTGATCGCGCTGTGCCTGCCACCGGTGCTGGTGACGCTGGTGGCCGTGGCGCGGCAGCGCGAGCGGCTGGACGCGGCCCTGGTCGCCACGCTGGCCGTCGCGCTGCTCGGCACGGCGCTGGTCGTGCTGCGCGAGGGCGGCCCGGCCGCCGGCGTGTCCACGGGCACGGTCGCTGCCGGCGTGCTGTTCTCGGTCGCGTCGGCTGTGTTGTACGCCGGCTTCACGCTGGTCAGCGGGCGCTTGTCGGTGGCGCTCGGTGCCGGGCCCGCCACCATGGGCCTGACCGTCGTCGCGGCGGTGGTGATGGGTCTGAGCGCGCTGTACGCGCCGCTGGCCTGGCCGGGCGACGTGCCCACAGAAGCCTGGTTGCTCTACCTCGGCCTGGTCACCGCGGCGCTGGCGCTGCTGGCGTTCAGCTGGGGCGCGGCGCGCCTCAGCCCCACGGCGCTGACGGTGGCGACCCTGGTCGAACCGCTGACTGCCGTGTTGCTCGCGGCACTGCTGCTGGGCCAGGCCTTGTCTGCTTCGCAATGGGTGGGCGCCGTGTTGATGCTGGCCAGCATCGCCGCACTCGGCCGCCGCGATGCGCGCCGCGCCACGGGTGGGCCGAGCCATGGCCACTGACCGCGTCTGGCTGTTCGACCTGGACAACACGCTGCACAACGCGGCGGCATCCGCGTTCGGCCCGCTCGATGCGGCGATGAACGCCTACATCGAGCGCGAGCTGGGCGTGAGCGCGGCCGAGGCCGACCGCCTGCGCGCCCACTATTGGCACCGCTACGGTGCCACCTTGCTGGGCTTGATGCGCCACCACGGCGTGAAGCCCGCCCACTTCCTGCACCACACGCATGTGCTGCCTGCACTCGAGCAGCGCCTGGAAGGCCACCCGCACGACCTGGCGGCCTTTCGCCGGCTGAAGGGGCGAAAGTACATCCTGACCAACGCGCCGCTGGCCTATGCCGAGCGGGTGCTGCGCGCGCTGGGCTTGCTGCGCCATGTCGACGGCGTCATCGGCATCGAGCAGATGACCATGTTCGGCCACTGGCGGCCCAAGCCAGATGCGCGCATGTTCCGGGCGCTGGCGGTGCGGCTGGGGGTGCCGCCGCGCCGCTGCGTGCTGGTGGAGGACACGCTGGCGCACCAGAAGTCGGCCCGAAGCGTGGGCATGCGCACGGTGTGGATGCAACGCTGGGCGAAACGCGGCGCGCACGGGCCGGAAGTTGGTGTTTACCTGCACCGGAGGCCCGCCTATGTGTGTGCCAGAATCGTCTCGCTCCAACAGTTGCACCGTGTGCCGTGATGCCTGACCTGCCCGAAGAAACCGAAGCGGCCGAGGCCGAGGCACCGAACCCCACCACGCCCGCCACCCCCGCCGGCACGGCCACCGAAGCCCCCGCCCGCAAGCGGCCCAAGCCCGGCGAGCGCCGCGTGCAGATCCTGCAGACGCTGGCCGCGATGCTCGAGCAGCCCGGCGCCGAGCGCATCACCACCGCCGCACTCGCTGCGCAGCTGCAGGTCAGCGAAGCCGCGCTCTACCGCCATTTCGCCAGCAAGGCGCAGATGTTCGAAGGCCTGATCGAGTTCATCGAGTCCAGCATCTTCGGCCTCATCAACCAGATCACCGAACGCGAGACCAGCGGCTCGGTGCAGGCCCAGCGCATCACCCAGGTGGTGCTGCAGTTCGGTGAGAAGAACCCCGGCATGACCCGCGTGATGGTGGGCGACGCTCTGGTGTTCGAGAACGAGCGCCTGACCGCGCGCATGAACCAGTTCTTCGACCGCGTCGAGTCGCAGCTGCGCCAGAGCCTGCGCCAGGCTGCCGACCAGGCCGGCTCGACCACGCCCACGGTGGACGCCAACGGCCGCTCGTCGGCCCTCACTGCGTTCATCGTCGGCCGCCTGCAGCGCTACGCGCGCTCGGGCTTCAAGCGCAGCCCCACCGAGCAACTGGACATCGCACTGGGCCTGCTGACCTGAGCGCCCCTGCGGTGGACCATGCGCTGAGCTGGGGGGGCGGCCAACTGCTGCTGTGCCCCGAGCGGGCCGCCTTCTGGCCCGACGAGCGGCTGCTGCTCGTGGCCGACTTCCATCTCGGCAAGGCCCACAGTTTTCGCCGCCTGGGCGTGCCCGTTCCCGGCGGCACCAGCGAGGCCAACCTGGCACGGCTGGGCGCGCTGGTCGATCGGCTTCAGGCCGACGAGGTCGTGTTCCTCGGCGACTTCCTGCACTCGGCCCGCTCCCGCAGCGGCCCCGGTGTCCCGGCCTTTGCCGCATGGCGCGCCGCGCGCCCGGCGCTGCGCCTGGTCTTGGTCCGAGGCAACCACGACCAGCGCGCTGGCGACCCGCCCGCCGAACTGGGTATCCAAGTGGTCGATGAGCCCCTGCTGCGCGCGCCCTGGGCCTTGTGCCACCACCCAGTGCCGCATGCCACGCGCGCGGTGCTGGCCGGCCACCTGCACCCGGGCGCGGTGCTGGCCGGCAAGGCACTGGACCGGCTGTGCCTGCCGGCGTTCCACGCCGCGCGCGGCGTGCTGGTGCTGCCGGCCTTCGGCGAATTCACCGGCCTGAAGGCCGTGGCGCGCGAAGATGGCGACCGGTGCTTCGTGACCGACGGCCAGCAGGTGCATCGCCTGCCTTGATGCCCAGGGCTGTTCGGCAGGGGGAAAGCTTCATGCCGCTGACACGAGGGGGTTCTCCAATGCGCTCGACATCCACTTCGCCGCATGAGAGCCCCGACATGCCCTCCCATCCCGCCAGTCTTGCCCTGAGCGCCCTGACCCTGGCCACCGCCCTGGTCGGCTGCGCCACCGCCGCTTCGCTCAACCCCAACGCGCCCCTCAAGGCCCAGGCCGGCACCGGCGTGGTCAAGATCCTGGCGCTGAACGACCTGCACGGCCAGCTCGAATCGCCTGGCACCTTCCGCGCCAACGTCGACTCGCCGCTGGTGCCCGCGGGCGGCGTGGACTATGTGGCCGGCTACGTGGCCGCCGCCCGCGCCGCCAACCCTGACACCGTGGTCGTGTCGGCCGGTGACCTGATCGGCGCCAGCCCGCTGATCTCGGCCCTGTTTCATGACGAGGGCACGATCGAGACGATGAACCGCGCCGGGCTGGACTTCAACGCCGTGGGCAACCACGAGTTCGACGACGGCAAGGACGAACTGCTGCGCATGCAGCGCGGTGGCTGCCACCCGACCGACACGGCCAACAGCTGCCGCGGTGCCGAGGTGGGCACGCCCGTGCCCTTCGAAGGCGCGAAGTTCAGGTTCCTGGCCGCCAACGTGGTCAAGAAGAACAACGGCAAGACCTTGTTCGCACCCTATGGCATCAAGAGCTTCGATGTCGCCGGCAAGAAGGTCAAGATGGCCTTCATCGGCATGACGCTGAAGGAAACGCCGCAGATCGTCTCGCCGGCGGGCGTGAAGGGCCTGGTCTTCCGCGACGAGGCCGAGACCGTGAACGCACTGGTACCGCAGCTCAAGGCACAGGGGGTGGAAGCCATCGTGGTGCTGATCCACCAGGGTGGCGTGCAGACCGGCCCGACGCCGGTCGACATCAACGCCTGCGTCGGAGGCTTGGCCGACTCGCCGATCAAGGGCATCGTTTCCCAGCTCGACGGCGCGGTCGACCTGGTGATCACCGGCCACACGCACGCCGCCTACAACTGCCAGCTGCCGCTGACCACCGGCCGCCTGGTCAGCGTGACCAGCGCCAACACCCAGGGCCGGGTGCTGACCGAGATCGACGTCACGCTCGACGCCGGCACGCGCGACGTGTCCCAGGTCGTTGCCCGCAACAAGGTGGTCGATCGCAGCGACCCGGCCATCACCCCCAACGCCGAGGTCGCCGCCATCGTGGCGGGGTACAAGACCATCGTCGCGCCGATCGCCAACCGCGTGATCGGCAGCATCACCACCGACGTGCCCAACACCAAGGACGCGGCTTGCAACATGCCGGCTGGCGACCTGGTGGCCGACGCGCAGCTGGCCGCCACGGCCGCACCGGAGTTCGGCGGCGCCGTGCTGGCGCTGATGAACCCGGGTGGCGTGCGCAACCCCGGCTTCACCTACGCCGGCAGCCCGGTGGGCGAGGGCGACGGCAACGTCACCTATGGCGAGGCCTTCGCGGTCCAGCCCTTCGGCAACAGCCTGGTGACCATGACGCTGACGACGCAGCAGATCCGCGACGTGCTGGAGCAGCAGTTCCCCAACTGTTTCGGCCAGACCAGCTTCGCCCGCGTGATGCTGCCGTCCAGCGGCCTGCACTACGAGTGGGACCATGCCCAGGCCTGCGGCGCCAAGGTTCGCAACGCCACGCTCGCCGTGGCGGGCGTCAAGGAGACGCTGGTCGCCGACGGCACGGTGGTCAACCCCGGCCGGGCCTGGCGCGTGACGGTCAACAACTTCATGGCCGACGGCGGCGATGCCTTCACCGTGCTCAAGGGCGGCACGGACCGGCTGGGCGGCGCGCAGGACATCGACGCGTTGGAGCGCTACCTCGCCGCTTTCAAGGCGCCCAACGCGCCTTACAACCCCGACGCGCCGGAGTTGAACAAGCCGCGCATCGTGCGGTTGGACGGCGGCAGCGCCTGTCCCTGAACGTCAGTTTGTGCCAGGGCCGGGTCACTACACTCGGCCTCATGGAAACCGCTGTGACCCTGGGCGCGCTGCTGGAACGCGCCGACCGCTTGCTGGCGCGGCTCGAAGCCGTGCTGCCGCACCCGCCGGCCGCGCCGGACTGGACGGCGTCGATCGCCTTCCGCTACCGCCGCCGCGCCGGCTCGGGCGTGTTGGAGCCGGTGCGCCATGTCGCCACCATCCGCCTGGGTGACCTGAAGGAGGTCGACGCACAGAAAGAGCGCCTGGCGCGCAACACCGAGCAGTTCGTGGCCGGCGCTGCAGCCAACAACGTGCTGCTCACCGGTGCCCGCGGCACCGGCAAGAGCTCGCTGATCAAGGCCTGCCTGAACGAGTACGCGCCGCGCGGCCTGCGCCTGATCGAGGTCGACAAGGCCGACCTGGTGGACCTGCCCGACCTGGTCGACCTGGTGGCCAGCCGGCCCGAGCGCTTCATCGTCTTCTGCGACGACCTCAGCTTCGAAGAAGGCGAGCCCGGCTACAAGGCGCTGAAGTCCATGCTCGACGGCTCGGTCGCCCAGGCCTCGGACAACCTGCTGATCTACGCCACCAGCAACCGCCGCCACCTGCTGCCCGAGTACATGAAAGAGAACCTGAGCTACCAGCACACCGAGGACGGCGAAGTGCACCCGGGCGAGGTGGTGGAAGAGAAGATCTCGCTGTCCGAGCGCTTCGGCCTGTGGATCAGCTTCTACCCCTTCAGCCAGGCCGAGTACCTGGCGATCGTGGGCCAGTGGCTGCAGCACCATGGCATGAGCCCGGCGCAGATCGACGCGGCGCGGCCCGAGGCCCTGGTTTTCGCACTCGAGCGCGGCTCGCGCTCGGGCCGCGTGGCGCACCAGTTCGCGCGCGATTTCGCCGGTCGCCTGGCCCTGGGGGCCAAGGCATGACGGCGGCCGAGGAGCGCACGCCGGTCGACGTGGCGGTGGGCGTGCTGGTCGAGCGCGACGCGGCCGGCCGCGAAGGCCGCTTCCTGCTCACCTCGCGGCCCGAGGGCAAGGTCTACGCCGGCTACTGGGAGTTCCCCGGCGGCAAGCTGGAAGCCGGCGAGACGGTGCACCAGGCATTGGCCCGCGAGTTGCACGAGGAACTGGGCATCACGATCAGCGACAGCCACGCCTGGCAGGACCTGGTGATGGACTACCCCCATGCCCGGGTGCGGCTGCACTTTCGCAAGGTCTACGACTGGTCCGGCGACTTCGAGATGCGCGAGGGGCAGGCGATGGCTTGGGAATCGCTGCCCGTGGCCAGTCAGCCGGTGCTGCCCGGCACCATCCCGGTGCTGCAATGGTTCGCCGCCGAACGGGGCCACGCCGGCCCCACGCACAGCGCCTGAAGCGGCGCTCGCTACACTGCCGGCATGGATTGGCTGGATCATGTTCGCTGGGACGCGCAAGGGCTCGTTCCGGTCATCGCGCAAGAGGCCGGCAGCGGAGACGTGCTGATGTTCGCCTGGATGAACCGCGAGGCCCTGGCGCGCACCGCGGCACTCGGCGAAGCGGTGTACTACAGCCGCTCGCGCCAGCGCCTGTGGCACAAGGGCGAAGAGTCCGGCCACACGCAGAAGGTGCACGAGATCCGCCTCGATTGCGACCAGGACGTGGTGCTGCTCAAGGTCACCCAGTTGGGCCACGAGCCAGGCATTGCCTGTCACACCGGCCGCCACAGCTGCTTCTTCGAGCGGCTGGACGGCGGCACCTGGACGGCCGTCGACCCGGTCTTGAAAGACCCGTCCACGATCTACACATGATGCCTGCGATGCCTTCTGTTTCCTCCGACGACACCCTGCAACGCCTGGCTGAGGTCATCGAGTCGCGCCGCCAGGGCGACCCCGACAAGAGCTACGTGGCACGCCTGTTCCACAAGGGCACCGATGCGATCCTCAAGAAGGTCGGCGAAGAGGCCACCGAGACCGTCATGGCAGGCAAGGACGGCGACCCGCAGAAGATCGTCTACGAGGTGGCCGACCTCTGGTTCCACTCGATGATCGCGCTGGCACAGTTCGGCCTGAGGCCGGCCGACGTGCTGGCCGAATTGGAGCGGCGCGAAGGCCTGTCCGGCCTGGAGGAATTCGCCGCGCGCAAGGCGCAACAACGTGAGGAAGGAGAGACCCCGTGAACGACGTGACCACCACCGCCGCCAACCCGTCGGCCGACCAGCTCGCCAGCCTGAAGCAGCTGACGATGATCACCTACATCCTCTATGCGCTGAGTGCCTTCACGGGCTTCACCGGCATCGTCGCGATCATCATCAACTACGTGAAGCGCGACGACACGGTGGGCACCATCTACGAGAGCCATTTCACCTGGCAGATCCGCACGTTCTGGTTCAGCCTGCTGTGGGCGGTGATCGGCTTCGCGACCATCATCGTTGGCATCGGTTTCCTGGTGCTGGCGGCCGATTCGATCTGGGTCATCTACCGCATCGTCAAGGGCTTCCTGAACTGGAACGACAACAAGCCCATGCCGGTGAAGGCCTGAGTCATGAGCGCCGACCCGAACTGCATCTTCTGCAAGATCGTCGCCGGGCAGATCCCGGCCAAGAAGGCCTACGAGGACGACGACCTGCTGGCCTTCCACGACATCCACCCCTGGGCGCCGGTGCACGTGCTGATCGTGCCCAAGCGTCACATCGCGACCATGGAATCAGTCACCGCCGCCGAGCAGGCGCTGATGGGCCAGATGATGGTGTTGGCGCCCAGGCTCATGGCCGAGCTGGGCGTGACCGGCGGCTTCCGCCAGGTCGTCAACACGGGCCGCGACGGCGGGCAAGAGGTCTATCACCTGCACATGCACGTGATGGGCGGGCCGCGGCCCTGGCTCAAGGGTTGACCGCCGTCATCCCCGGCGGGCCGGCCGCCTTCGACCGGCGAACTAAAATCGCCGCTTTCGCGTCCAACCGGGCCCTGGCCTGGGCGGCCTGCCTGAACAGGAGTCCCTCATGGGTATCTCGACCACTCACCTGATCATCTTCCTCGTCATCATCATCCTGATCTTCGGCACCAAGAAGCTGAAGAACATCGGCAGCGACCTGGGTTCTGCCGTCAAGGGCTTCAAGGACGGCGTCAAGGGTGGCGAGTCCGACAAGCCTGCCGAGCCGACCGCGGTGCCGCCGTCGGGCCAGATCCCGGTGGCCGAGAAGCGCCCGACGACCGACACCGTGGTCGACGTGGATGCCAAGCCCAAGGCCTGAGCCTCCCGCCGCTTGTACCTCTCAACGGACTAAGCGCACGTGCTGGACATCGGCATCAGCAAGCTGATGATCGTGGGCGGGATCGCCCTGATCGTCATCGGCCCCGAGCGCCTGCCCCGTGTGGCGCGCATGGTGGGCACCCTCGTCGGCCGAGCCCAGCGCTACGTGGCCGACGTGAAGGCCGAAGTCAACCGCTCGATCGAGCTTGAAGAACTGCAGAAGATGAAGTCGCAGTTCGAGACCGCGGCGCGCGACGTCGAGCAGACCGTGCGCAGCGGGGTGGAAGAAGCCACCGGCGGTGTCTCGCAGGCTTGGCACGATGCCAGCAGCGCGCATGACGGCAGCCTTGGCGAGGGCCTGCAAGGCGCCATCGGCGACGGCTCGGCCAGCTGGACGCCCGCGCCGCCCAGCTACCAGCACCCCGGCAAGAAATGGCGCTTGAAGACCAGCGCCGTGCCGCGCTGGTACAAGCAGCAGCAGAGGGTGCGCACACACACCCAGTCCGGCGCGGCGCGGGTGGCCCGGTTCCGCCCGCCCGGCCAACGCAACGGCCGCAACGCCCAGCCAACGTGACCGATTCGAACCACAGCGAGGATGAACTCGCCGGCACGGAACAGCCTTTTGTTTCCCACCTGATCGAGCTGCGTGACCGGCTGCTGTGGGCGATCTACGGCCTCGGCGCGGTGTTCGCGGTGCTGGCGTTCTACCCCGGCCCCTCGCATCTGTACGACCTGCTGGCGCGACCGCTGGTGGCCTCGCTGCCCGGCGGCACCAAGATGATCGCGGTGGGCGTGGTCTCGCCGTTTCTCATCCCGATCAAGGTCACGGTCCTCGCGGCCCTGGGCGTGAGCCTGCCATGGGTCCTGTACCAGATCTGGGCCTTCGTGGCGCCGGGCCTGTACCGCCACGAGAAGCGGCTGGTGCTGCCGCTGATCGTCACCAGCTCGCTGCTGTTCTACGTCGGCGTGGCCTTCTGCTATTTCTTCGTCTTCGGCCAGGCCTTCCCGGCGATCCAGAAGATGTCGCCCTCGTCGGTGCAGATCAGCCCCGACATCGAGGCCTACCTGGACTTCGTCGTCACCATGTTCATCGCATTTGGCGTGGCCTTCGAGGTGCCGGTGGCGGTGGTCATCCTGGCGCGGCTCGGCATGGTGACGGTGACCCAGTTGCGCGACTGGCGTCGCTACTACTGGGTGGCCGCGGCGGCCGTGGCCGGCGTCGTCACGCCGCCGGACCCGGTGTCGATGCTGGCCCTGCTGGTGCCCATGGGCCTGCTTTACGAGCTGGGCATCCTCGCCGCCGAGCTGTTCATCAAGCACACCCAGGCGCCGCCCGAAGAAGAAGCGGCTTCCTGAACGAGCGCCGCCGGCGTGGCCCCGGCTCAGCCGAGCGCCGGACCGACTCAAGCCGGCTGAGCACCCGCTTGGCGGGTGGCGCCGGTACCCCGGCGCCGGGTGCGCCATTCAATCCGGGTTGCGCTGCGCGGCGCTGGCCTTGGGTCGCTGGGCTACGGTGATCTTCAGCTCCAGTGCCTTGTCGCCGCGCTGCACGCCCACCACCGCCTCGGACTGTGGCTTCAGCGCCGCCACCGCGTTCATCAGCTGGGCGGTGTTGCGCACCGCCTTGCCGGCGATGCGCACCACCACATCGCCCGGCTTCATGCCGGCGTTGCTGGCCGGGCCGTCCTGCAGCACGCCGGTGATCAGCACACCCTCGTGCACCGGCAGCTTGAAGCTCTGGGCGAACTCGGCATCCAGGTCGCGCGGCTGCACCCCGATCCAGCCACGCACCACGCGGCCGTCTCGCACCAGGCCGTCCATCACCTGGCGCGCCAGGTCGATCGGGATGGCGAAGCCGATGCCCAGGCTGCCGCCGGTGCGCGAGTAGATCGCCGTGTTGATGCCGATCAGGTTGCCGTTCACGTCGATCAGCGCTCCGCCGGAGTTGCCGGGGTTGATGGCCGCGTCGGTCTGGATGAAGTTTTCGAAGGTCGACAGGCCCAAGCCGCTGCGGCCCATGGCGCTGACGATGCCCGAGGTCACCGTCTGCCCCACGTTGAACGGGTTGCCGATGGCCAGCACCGCGTCGCCGACTTGCATCTGCTCGATGTTGCCGAGCGTCACCGCAGGCAGGCGGTCGAGCTCGATCTTCAGCACCGCCACGTCGCTCTCGGGGTCGGTGCCCACGAGCTTGGCCTGGGCTTCGCGGCCGTCGGACAGCCGGACCTGGATGTCGTCCGCACCGTCGATGACGTGGTTGTTGGTCAGGAGGTAGCCCTCGGGCGAGACGATGACGCCAGAGCCCAGGCCGATCTGCGGCACCTGCTGCTGGCGTTGCTCGAAGAAGAAGCGGAACCACGGGTCTTGCGAGCGCGGGTCGTTGCCGGCCGGCGGCGCTTTGCTGGCGGTGACGCTGACGACGGCCGGTGCCGCGCGCCGGGCCGCGGCCGACAGCGGCTGAGTCGGGTTGCCGCCGGTGGCCATGGCCACCGAGACGCCACCGTCGGGCGGCTGCAGCACGCGGCTGCTGCCGTTGCCGCCGGCCAACGCGCCGCCCCAGGCCCCGCGCTGCAGCCATTCGGGCTTGAAGGTGCCGACGACGAACAGCACGGCGACGGCGACGGTGACCGTCTGGGAGAATACGAGCCAGATTCTGCGCATGAGACTCAAGGAGACGATGTCCGATGGCTGCACGGGCCGAAGTCGAGGGCTTTCTCCAGCAACTGCTGGCACCGGAACGGTTCAAGGATTATGGGCCGAACGGTCTGCAGGTGGAGGGCAGGGCCGAGATCCACAAGGTGGTCTCGGGCGTCACGGCGAGCCTGGCGCTGATCGACGCGGCCATCGCCGCTCGTGCCGACATGGTCTTGGTCCACCACGGGCTGTTCTGGCGCGGCCAGGACGGGCGGCTGACCGGCTGGCTGAAGACGCGTGTCGAGCGTTTGATGGCTGCTGGTATCAACCTGTTCGCCTACCACCTGCCGTTGGACGCCCACCCCGAGCTCGGCAACAACGCGCGGTTGGGGGCCGAACTGGGCCTGGTGGCCGACGGCCGCTTCGGCGAGCAAGACCTGGGGTTCATCGGCCCGGCGTTGAAGCTGGCGACAACGCCAGGCCTGCAAGCGGCCCTGGCCCAGCGACTGGGCCGCGCCCCCACCGTCGTGCCGGGCGACGGCCGCCCGCTCAGGCGCATCGCCTGGTGCACCGGCGGCGCGCAGGGCTACTTCGAGGCTGCCATCGGGTCGGGCGCCGACGCCTTCCTGACTGGCGAGATCTCCGAGCCCCAGGCGCACCTCGCGCGCGAGACGGGTGTGGCCTTTCTGGCCTGCGGCCACCACGCCACTGAGCGCTACGGCGCGCCTGCCGTTGCCGCGCACCTCGCCGCGTCGCTGGGCCTGGCGCACGAGTTCATCGAGATCGACAACCCCGCATGAGCCGCGCCGACGAGCCCCTGATCGTTACCATGGGCGACGCCTGTGGCATCGGGCCGGAGATCATCGCCAAGGCCTGGGCGAGCCAGGCGCTCGGCCCGGCCGTGGTCTGCGGCAGTGCCGCGGTGATGCGGCGCGCGCTGGTCGCCGCCGGCATGGCGCATCCAGTGGCCGTGGTCGACAGCCCGTCCGACCTGCCGCTGGTGCCGCCCGGCGCCTTGCCGGTGTGGCAGCCCGCGGGCTTGCCGCAGGGGCTGGCCGACCTGCCCTGGGGCGCGGTGTCGGCCGTGGCGGGTGCCGCGGCAGCGTGTTGCATCGAGGCCGGTGTGGCCGAGGTCTTGGCGGGCCGCGCGGCCGCCCTGCTGACGGCACCGATCCACAAGGAGGCGCTGGCCGCCGCTGGCGTGCCCTACCCGGGCCACACCGAGATGCTGCAGGCCTTGGCCGGGCGCCACCTGGGCCTGGCCGAGCCGCCTCCGGTGCGCATGATGCTGGCCAACGACGAACTGCGTGTGGTGCTGGTCACCATCCATGTCGCGCTGCGCCGGGCCATCGACCTGCTGGACCAGCCCGGCATCGTGCAGACCTTGCGCATCACCCATGCCGCCGGCCTGCGCTTCGGCATCGCGCAGCCCCGCATCGCGGTGGCGGGCCTGAACCCGCATGCCGGCGAGGGGGGGCTTTTCGGCGACGAGGAGCTTCGCATCATCGGCCCGGCGATCGCCGCGGCGCGCGCCGAGGGCATCGACGCACGGGGCCCCTATGCGCCCGACACCGTGTTCATGAGGGCGCGAGACGCCGCGGGCCACGCCGGCGAGTTCGACTTCGTCGTGGCGATGACCCATGACCACGGCCTGATACCGGTCAAGTACCTCGGCGTGGAGCAGGGCGTCAACGTGACGCTGGGCCTGCCCTTCGTGCGCACCAGCCCGGACCACGGTACGGCCTTCGATCTGGCCGGCACCGGCCGTGCCGACCCGGCCAGCCTGGCGGCGGCGGCCCGGGTGGCACGCCGCCTGGCCCGGGCCTGAAGGCTTACTTCTTCAGCGAGTCGCGGATCTCGCGCAGCAGCACGATGTCTTCCGGCGTCGGGGCCGGGGCAGCAGGTGCGGGTGCCACTTCTCCCGTGCGCTTGAGCCGGTTGATCTGTTTGACCATCACGAAGATGATCAAGGCGAGCAGAACGAAGTACACCGTCACCGTCAGGAAGCTGCCGTAGGCGAAGACGCCCCCGGCCTTCTTGGCTTCCTCCAGCGTCTTGGCCGTCTGCCCCGCCAGTGGGATGAAGTAGTTCGAGAAGTCCAGCCCCCCGAACATCATGCCGACCAGCGGCATGATCAGGTCGCCGACGATCGAGTCGACGATCTTGCCGAACGCGCCGCCGATGATGACACCGACCGCCAGGTCGACGACGTTGCCCTTCATCGCGAATTCCTTGAACTCAGTCGCGAACCCCATGTGCTACTCCTGTTGGCTTGTGATGATTGATGTTAGGCCAGGCCTGCCATGACCGGGCCGGATGCGAGTATTGCCGTTGTTGGCCCGCTGTCAATTGTGATCGATGCATGACATGCCGCAGCCAAGCGAAACGAGCCCGCCAGGAGCACTCGATCTTGTCCGCTAAAATGCCGGATTGCCCGAGACCGGAAAGCCGTGTTTTCGCGCGTCTCCCAGACTTCCAGAGCTCCATCCCAATGAGTGATTGATCAAGGCAAGCGCACCGATCCAGCTGCGCGAAACCAGGGCGAGCGTGGCGGCGGCTGTGCCTTGTCAGCACCTCCAAGAAGACCCCATCCATGAGTGATAATCCGACATGGATCACCACCAGTTGCGCGGGTGCCAGCGGCGGCGGCCGCCCTTCGTCAGCACCTTCGCCCCGTCCGAGCGCGCGGCGCGCCGGCGCCCCGGTCGAGGCCGACATCGGCGCACTCAAGCCTGGCGAGAAGATGACTGTCGAGTGGCGCGGCAAGCCCGTCTGGACTGTGCGCCGCACGCCCGAGCAACTGGCTCGCCGAAGACCAACGACGGCCAACTGGCCGACCCGAACTCCGAGCGCAAGGCCTACCCGATCCCCGAGTACGCGAAGAACGAGGCCCGCTCGATCAAGCCCGAGTATCTGGTGGTCGTGGGCATCTGCTCGCACCTGGGCTGCTCGCCGTCGGACAAGTCGTCGTTGGCGCCCAGCCCTCGCTGCCCGACGACTGGAAGGGCGGCTTCCTCTGCCTGGTGCCACGGCTCCACCTTCGACATGGCCGGCCGCGTCTTCAAGAACGTCAGCGCCCGACAACCTCGAGGTGCTGCCGCACATGGAGTCCTGTCCGACAGCAAGCTGCTGATCGGCGAGGACAAGAAGGCTTAAACCGCAGCGACGCGACAAGACCCAAGAAAAGGCAACCATGGCTGAATTCAAAGTCGCGCCGGCGGACGCGCCGATCGCCCAGAAGGTCACCGTCTGGTTCGAGAACCGGTTCCCGACCGCGTTCGACGAGCAAGAAGCACAGCCATGTCGAGTACTAC
>JBGAGZ010000053.1:0-36210 GCA_044226465.1 Burkholderiaceae bacterium
CGTCTCGCTGCAGGTGCGCGCGTCGTCGGCGCGCCGCCTGCCCAACGCTCCTGTCGCAGGCGTCCCACGGGCCGCCGCAGCGCTGCATTGATGTCCATGTCCGTGTCCACCACCACCTTGAGGCGCCCGTCCCGCTGGGCTCAGTACTACGCGCTGACCAAGCCGCGCGTCGTGCAGCTGATCGTCTTCTGCGCCGTCATCGGCATGCTGCTGGCCACGCCCACCTGGCCGGACTGGCGCGTGTTCTTCGCGGCCACGGCGGGCATCTGGCTGGTGGCCGGGGCGGCGGCCGCGTTCAACTGCCTGGTCGAGCAGGAGATCGACCGCCGCATGAAGCGCACCGCATGGCGGGCCACCGCGCAGGGCGACTTGCACGACAGCCACACGCTGGCCTTCTCGCTGGTGCTGTGCGGCATCGGCTGCGCCGTGCTGTGGTTCTGGGTCAACCCGCTGACCATGGCGCTGACGCTCGCCACCTTCGTGGGCTACGCCGTCGTCTACACCGTGGTGCTCAAGCCGCTGACGCCACAGAACATCGTGATCGGCGGCGCCTCCGGCGCCATGCCGCCGGTGCTGGGCTGGGCGGCGGTGAGGGGCGACGCCGGCCCCGAGGCCTGGCTGCTGTGCCTGATCATCTTCCTGTGGACGCCGCCGCATTTCTGGGCACTGGCCCTGTACCGCGCTGAAGACTACGCACGCGCCGGCCTGCCCATGCTGCCGGTGACGCACGGCAATGCCTTCACCCGGCTGCATGTGTTCCTCTACACCATCGTGCTGTTCGCCGGCACGCTGCTGCCCTTCATCTACGGCATGAGCGGCTGGATCTACCTGGCCGCGGCGGTGGTGCTCGGCGTGGGTTTCATCGCGTATGGTTTCCGCCTCTGGCGCGACTACTCCGAAGCGCTGGCCCGGCGCACCTTCCGCTTCTCGATCTGGTACCTGTCGCTGCTGTTCGCGGCGCTGCTGGTCGACCACTACATCAGCCCGCTGCTGGCCTGAGCCGGCGAACGAAAGCCCCCGATATGACGATGGTTCACATGCGACGCGCCGCCACGATGGTCGTGCTGGCCCTGGCGACCGGGTTGACAGCCTGCACCAAGGCGCCTGTGGCCTTCCAGGGCATCGACATCACCGGCGCAGAGTACGCGCGCCAGCTGCACCTGACCGACGTCGACGGCCAGCCGCGCACGCTGGCCGACTTCAAGGGCAAGGTGGCGGTGGTCTTCTTCGGATACACCCAGTGCCCGGACGTGTGCCCGACCACGCTCGCCGAGATCGCCACGGTCAAGAAGCAGCTCGGTGCGAAGGGCGACCAGGTGGTGGGCGTGTTCGTCACCATCGACCCCGAGCGCGACACTGCGCCGGTGCTCAAGGCCTATGTCGGCAGCTTCGGCACCGACTTCGTGGCGCTGCGCGGCAGCGTGGACGAGGTGAAAGAGGCCGCGCGCGAGTTCAAGGTGTTCTTTGCCAAGGTGCCGGGCAGCACCGACGGCAGCTACACCATGGATCACACGGCCCTGTCGTTCGTCTTCGACGCCCAGGGCCGGGTGCGGGTGGCCGAGCGTTACGGCACCGGCGCCGAGGCGCTGGCGAAGGACGTGCAGGCCCTGCTCGACGGCGCCTGAAACGCAGCGGTCAGGCCGTTTCCAGCGCCTTGCGCATCTTCTTCAGCGCGGCCACCTCGATCTGGCGGATGCGCTCGGCACTGACGCCGAAGTCGGCTGCCAGCTCGTGCAGGGTCATGCCGCCCGAGCTGTCGTCGTTCACCTTCAGCCAGCGCTCTTCGACGATGCGGCGGCTGCGCGCGTCGAGCTGTTCAAGGGCGCGGGCGATGCCATCGCCCGACAGCTCGTCGCGGCCACGCGCTTCCAGCACGCGGGTCGGCTCCTGCGTCTCGTCGGCCAGGTAGGCGATGGGGGCAAAGCTCTCTTCACCGTCGTCGGTCTGCGGCTCGAGCGCCACGTCGCCGCCGGACAGGCGGGTCTCCATCTCGACCACTTCCTCGGGCTTCACGTTCAGCTCGCGGGCCACCACCGCCACCTCGGCCGGGGTCAAGGTGTTGCGATGGGTGTCGCCCTCGACCGCCTGACCCTTCAAGCCCTGCTTCATCGAGCGCAGGTTGAAGAACAGCTTGCGCTGGGCCTTGGTCGTCGCGACCTTGACCATGCGCCAGTTCTTCAGGATGTATTCGTGGATCTCGGCCTTGATCCAGTGCAGCGCATAGCTGACCAGACGCACGCCCTGGGTGGGGTCGAAGCGCTTGACGGCCTTCATCAGGCCGATGTTGCCTTCCTGGATCAGGTCGCCGTGGGGCAGGCCATAGCCCAGGTACTGGCGTGAGACCGAGACCACCAAGCGCAGGTGCGACAGCACCAGGCGCCCGGCCGCCTCCAGGTCGCTCTGCTCGCGCAGGCGGGTGGCGAACTGGTTCTCTTCTTCCGGCGTCAGCATCGGCAGCCTGTTCACAGCCGTGATGTAGGCGTCCAGGTTGGCGATGGCCGGCACCATGGCCCACGGGTCACGCAGGGCGAGGGCGGCGGAAGGTGCTTGAGTGTTCATCGCGGATCAGAGTCCTTGTATCCCAGAGGGTTCCGTAAATATTAGCACTCCTGTCCGTTGAGTGCTAACGGCGCAGGCCGCGCAAGGGCATTGGTGTGACGGTGTGCGGCACGCTCCGGGAAAACAAGGACAAAATTCTCTGGGAGAACTGTTGCAGACATCGAGCAGGCTCTTTAGAGTGTGAAGCACTTCTCGAAACCATCGATTCCCGAGGCCCTTCATGTCCACACCGTTCCCGTTCCGCCCCCGTCATCTGCTGGTGCTGCTGCTCGCTGCGGCGCCCCTGGCGGCCAGCGCCCAGTCCTTCGAGGGCCGCGACATCTGCCGCTGCATCGTCACTGACCTGTCCGACGACGGCATGGCCGCCACCGGCTTGCTCAACGGCTCGTACCAGACGTTCCACTGGACATGGGACGGCGGCGCCAAGGCGTTGGGCCGCGGCACGATGCGAAAGATCCAGACGAGCGCCGGCGTGCCAGCCATCTCGGCCGACGGCACGGTCGTCGCCTCGACGATCATCGACGACACCCAGTCCATCGGCACCCAGGGCCGCTGGACGGCGGCCACCGGCTGGCAGCAGCTGATGCCGCCGCGCCCGGCCGACGGTGCCGTCCTCGACCTTTACGACGGCAGCGTGTTCGGCATGTCCCGCGACGGCCGCGTGGTCACCGGCCTGTACTGGCGCAACACCAATGTCGGTGGGCTGGCCCACGGCAGCCGCTGGACTGAAGGCGGCCAGGTCGAGGACATGGGCAGCAGCGGCGGCTCCAGCCGCATCGACGACGCCAACGCCGACGGCACCGTGCTGGTCGGCT
This sequence comes from Burkholderiaceae bacterium, assembly GCA_044226465.1. Lineage (GTDB taxonomy): Bacteria > Pseudomonadota > Gammaproteobacteria > Burkholderiales > Burkholderiaceae_C > Ideonella. The sequence continues at coordinate 3,375 of JBGAGZ010000053.1, forward strand.
GGGACGAAGACCCCGACAACGGTGGCCGCCGCGCGGCCGTCTGGGTGAACGGCGTCAAGACGGTGCTGGACGCGACGTCGGGCTGGCCCAGCGAGGCCGGCGCGGTCAACGCGCGCGGCAACGTCATCGTCGGCCAGGCGATCGATCCGAAGTCGGGCATGGTCGGCGCGGCCAAGTGGACCTGGAACGGCGTCAAATGGGTCAAGACCGTGATCGGCGTGCTCGAAGGTACCAAGCCCGGTGGCCAGGCCTATGCGCTCGGCGTGTCGGACGACGGCAAGACCGTGGTGGGCGTGGCCCGCCGGTTCTTTTCGCCGAACAACAAGGGGTTCGTCTGGACCGAGGAAACCGGCATGGTCGAGGCGACCAAGTACTTCAGGGACCGCGGCTACACCTTCGGCAACAAGTTCAGCATCAACCAGATCGGCGCCATCAGCGCCGATGGCCAGGTCATGGGCGTCGTCGGTACCGAGCTGGGCACCGGGGCCACACGCAGCATCGCGGTGCGCACCGTGGCCGCGAAGAGATGATTGTTGAGTGCCGGGCCCCCCGGCCCGTCGTCGATACTTCAGGTCTTGGCCAACCCTGACCCCGACTGGACCTTGGACTCCTTGACCGACCTGCCGGCTGCTGCGGCGGACGCCCACCCCGCCGCGCCGGGCGACGAGCCCCGCGAGACCACCGTGGCCGCGGCGCTGCGGGAGGCGCTGACGCCGCTGCTGGACGCCCTGGCCGGCCAGCCGCGGCGGCCGGTGCGGCTGATGCGCAAGGTGGGCCTGGACAAGAGCCTGGCCAGCCGGCTGGTGCAGGCGGCGCGGGCCGAGTCGGACTCGCAGTTCCTGCACCTGCTGCCGTCGCCGACAGGGCTGCGCATCCTGATCGAGCGCAGCCGTGGCGAGCCGTCGGCCGCCCCGTGGCTGCCGGCCTTCGAAAGCGCCGTCGACGCGTTCGCGGCCCTGCTGGACGCGCTGCCCGGCGGGCGCCAGGCGCTGGACGCCCGCCTGGGCGAGGGCTCGTCGAGCATCCGCGAGCGGCGCGAGCACATGGCGCGCCAGGCCTCGTTCAAGGCCGTGTCCTTCCTCTTTGGGCACTACTGCGAGACGCTGGCCACCACGATGTTCCTGTTCCCCTCGGCCGACGGCGGCCAGGTGGATGCGATCGAGGTGCACCGCCGGCTCGGGCTGCGCCGCATCACACCCGGCACACCGCTGCCGCTGTTGAGCCTGTATGCGCCACCCGACCCCGCGCTGTTGGCCGCTGCGCCACGGGTGACACCGGCGGACGGCGTGCCCACCGGCGCGAGCAGCAGCGACGACGCGCACCGCTACTTCATTGCCGAGGGCAGCAGCCTGCCGCTGCCGCCGCTGGAGGTGGAGCGCGAGGGCAACAGCAGCACCTTCGTGCTCGGGCCCCAGGCACCCGAGCCGCTGCCCGCGCGGCTGACCACCGCGCTGCGCATCGCCGGCATCGAGCCGGTGCGGCCGCCCGACGACTACATCGCGCTGCGCAACTACATGCTGCACACGCCCTGCCAACGGCTGGTGCGTGAGGTCTATGTGGCCGACGGCCTGTGGGCCGGGGCTCAGCCGCAGATCGGCTTCTACCTGCCCGGGCCCACCGGCGCGCCCGTTGCCACGCCGCAGCCGGGCGTGCCCCACTACCGCCGGCTGCACCTCAGCGCGGTCATAGAGCCGCTGCCGCATGGCCCGGCCGGCATGGCGCTCACCGGCGTGCCGGACCATGCCGGCGTGCTCGGCGTCGTGCTGCGCCGCGCCGGCCTGGGCGAGCTGGGCTTTCGCGGCTGGCGCTGCCAGACCACTTACCCGGTGCCGCTGGTCGAGATGCAGTTGGGTTTCAGCTTCGCGCCGACCCAGGCAGGCTGAGCGACCGCCGACACGCAGGCACGCGGCTCAGGCCGCGGCAGGCACGAAGCGCGAGAACAGCTCGGCTTCCTTCTCGGGCGCGAGGCCAACGGGCGGCCGCTCCATCACACCGGCGGCCGGCGCTGGCGGGGCGCTTGCCAGCCACGCGGCCGTGTCGGCGACGGTCTCGGCGACCGGCCGCGTGACCAGCCCGGCCTGCACCGCGCGGCGGATGTCGACCTGGTGCAGGCCGGCCGCATCGGGCGGCACCCACAGGGGCAACTCGGTCCAGGGCGCCACGCCCTCGCGCAGCAGCCATTCGCTGTCGGCCCAGTGCAAGCGGGCCGCCGGGTTCAGGCGGGCGCGTGCGGCCTCGAAGAAAGCGCCCATGGTCAGCGCGGTGGTGGGGCCAGTCAGGTTGAAGACCGGGCCGGTCGCCGGCACGTCGTCGCTTGCCGCCCGCTGCAGCATCCACGCTGCGGCGTCGCGGGCATCGATGAACTGCAGCGGCGCTTCAGGGCGGCCGGGTACCAGCACATCGCCGCCACGCTGCAGGCGCATCACCCACCATGAAAACCGCCCCGTCGGGTCGTGCGGGCCGACGATCAGGCCGGGCCGGGCGACCAAGGCGCGCTCGCCGAAACCGGCCAGCGCCGCCTGCTCGCACAGGCGTTTCAGCCCGCCATAGCTGGCGCCGGTCACCAGTTCGGTGTCCGGGTCGTCCAGCGTGGCTGTGGGCGCGTCTTCGGCGGCCCCGGGCGCAGACAGGTCGGCGTACACGCTGATCGTGGAGACCAGCAGGTAGCGGCCCACGCGGCCCGCCAGTTGCTGCGCCACGGCGCGCACCTGGCGCGGCAGGTAGGCGCTGGTGTCGATCACTGCGTCGAAGCTTTCCTGGCACAGCAGTGACAGGTCGACGTCGCGGTCCGCCAGCCAGTGCTGGGCCTGGGGGAACAGTGCCGGGCCGCTGCGGCCGCGGTGCAGCAGCGTCACCGCGTGGCCGCCGGCCAGCGCCTGCTCGGCGACATGGCGGCCGAGAAAGCGCGTTCCGCCGAGCAGCAGCAGCTTCACGGCATGCCGTTCAGACGTTGAACAGGAAGTGCAGCACGTCGCCGTCCTTGACGACGTATTCCTTGCCTTCGGCGCGCATCTTGCCGGCGTCCTTGGCCCCTTGCTCGCCGCCGAACTTGACGAAGTCGTCGTAGGCGATGGTCTGGGCGCGGATGAAGCCGCGCTCGAAGTCGCCGTGGATCACGCCCGCCGCCTGCGGCGCGGTGTCGCCCACATGGATGGTCCAGGCCCGCACTTCCTTCACCCCGGCGGTGAAGTAGGTCTGCAGGCCCAGCAGGCGGAAGGCCGAGCGGATCAGCCGGTTCAGGCCCGGCTCGTCCTGGCCCATCTCGTGCAGGAACAGGGCCTTGTCTTCGTCGCCCATGTCGGCCAGCTCGGCCTCGGTCTTGGCGCAGATGGCCACCACCGGCGCGTTCTGCTTGGCCGCGTAGTCCTTCAGCCGGTCGAGGAAGGGGTTGTTCTCGAAGCCGGTCTCCGACACGTTGCCGACGAACATCGCCGGCTTGGCGGTGATCAGGCACAGCGGCTTGAGCACCACCTGCTCTTCCTTGCTGAAGTCGATCGAGCGCACCGGGCGGCCCTCGTTCAGCGCGGCGTCGCACTTCTTCAGCACGTCGACCAGGCGCTGGGCCTCCTTGTCGCCGCCGGCCTTGGCCACCTTGGTGTAGCGCTGCAGGCTCTTTTCCACCGTGGCCAGGTCGGCCAGGCACAGCTCGGTCTGGATGACTTCGATGTCCGAGATCGGGTCGACCTTGCCGGCGACGTGGATCACGTTGTCGTCCTCGAAGCAGCGCACCACGTTGACGATCGCGTCCGTCTCGCGGATGTGCGACAGGAACTGGTTGCCCAACCCTTCGCCCTTGCTGGCCCCGGCCACCAGCCCGGCGATGTCGACGAACTCGACGATGGCCGGCAGGATGCGCTCGGGCTTGACGATGTCGGCCAGGGCCTGCAACCGCGCGTCGGGCAATTCGACCACGCCCACGTTCGGCTCGATGGTGCAGAACGGGTAGTTCTCGGCGGCGATGCCGGCTTTCGTCAGGGCGTTGAACAGGGTGGACTTGCCGACGTTGGGCAGGCCGACGATGCCGCACTTCAGGCTCATGGGGGCGCTTTCGGGGGAACGGGGTGGGGGCTGCCGGCGAGATCTGGAAGATCAAGAATGTCAGGGACATCCGGGCAGCGAACCTGCCATTTTAGGCAGCCTCCCTACAATCCCGGCCATGTCCTCCTTCAACGTCCGCATCCTCGGTACCGGCACCGTCAGCCGCTGCATGGCGCTGGCCCTGGCCCGCCAGGGGCTGCACGTCGCGCTGCAGGCCCGGCTGCCGTCTGGCGCCGCGGCCACGCCGGACGTGCGGGCCTACGCGCTGAACCGGGCCTCGGTGGAGTTGCTGGCCGGCCTCAAGGCCTGGGACACGCTGCCGGCCGATGCCCGCACGGCGGTGCACGACATGCAGATCGCCGGCGACGCGCCCGGTGCGCGGCTGGCCTTCTCGGCCTACGCCCAGGCGGTGCCGGCGCTGGCCTGGATCGTGGACGCCGCTGCGCTGGAGGAGGTGCTGGAAACCGCGGTCGGTTTCACGCCGCTGGTCACCCGCGTTGCCGAGCCCCGGGCCGCGGCGCTGACCATCGTGGCCGAAGGCAAGGCTTCGTCCCTGCGCGAGCAACTGGGCGTGCATTTCGAGCGGCACGACTACGGCCAGCGCGCGATCGCCGCCCGCCTAGTGGCCGACCGCCCGCACGCGGGCACCGCGCACCAGTGGTTCCGCTCGCCGGACATCCTGGCCCTGCTGCCCTTCGACCGCCCCGAGCGCGAGCACAGCTACGGCCTGGTCTGGTCGCTGCCCGGGGCCGAGGCCCAGCGCTGGCTGGCCGCACCGGCCGCCGACTTCGAAGCCGCCTTGAACGAGGCCACCGGCGGCCAGGCTGGCCGGCTGGCGCTGGCCAGCGAGCGCACCGCCTGGCCGCTGGCCCTGGGCCGCGCCGCCACCGTCTGCGGCCCCGGCTGGGTGCTGGTGGGCGACGCCGCCCATGTCGTGCACCCGCTGGCCGGCCAGGGCCTGAACCTGGGCCTGGCGGATGTCGCGTCTTTGTCTGAGACATTGGGCAAGCGCGAGAGTTGGCGCTCACCTGGCGATGCGGCCGTGCTGCACCGCCATGCGCGCCGGCGCGCGCTGGACACCCTGACCATGGCCCAGGCCACCGACGGCCTGTGGCAACTTTTTGCTGATCCGCAGCCCTGGCTGCGGGAACTTCGCAACCGTGGCCTGGGTCTGGTCAACCAGATCGCGCCGCTCAAGCGCTGGCTCGTCGGCCAGGCGCTGGGCACCTGAGACCGCAAGCCCCGGCCGTCTTCCTTCACCGCTCCCAAAGGATCCGTCCATGAACGCACGACTGGCTCGCCAAGCCACCACCTGGCTCGCTCTGGCCGCCACCCTGGCCATGGGCGCGACCGTCGCCCAGGCCGACGAGGCCACGATCCGCAAGACCCTGGCCGACCGCATGCCCAAGCTGCCCAAGATCGACGAGGTCAGCAAGACGGCGATCCCCGGTATCTACGAACTGCGGCTGGGCACCGACATCCTGTATTCGGACGAGACTGGCTCCTTCCTGTTCGAAGGCGCGATGCTGGACACCAAGACCCAGACCGACCTGACCAAGGAGCGCATCGACAAGCTGACGATGATCGACGTCAACACCTTGCCGCCCAAGGATGCGATGGTCTTCCGCCAGGGCACCGGTGCTCGCAAGCTGGTGGTCTTCGCAGACCCGAACTGCGGCTACTGCAAGCGCATCGAGCGCGACCTTCTGGCGCTCAAGGACGTGACCATCTACACCTACCTGTTGCCGATCCTGGGGCCGGATTCGACCGTGAAGTCGCGCGACATCTGGTGCGCCAAGGACAACGCCAAGACCTGGCGCACCTGGATGATCGATGGGGTGACGCCACCCAAGTCGGCGGGCTGTGACGTCGCTGCGCTCGATCGCAACATCGAGCTGAGCCGCAAGTACAAGATCAGCGGCACGCCGGCCGTGATCTTCGAAGACGGCACCCGCTTCCCCGGCGCCCTGCCGGTGGACCGCCTCGAGCAGCGCATGAAAGAGGCCAAGGAAGCCAACGCCGCCGCCGGCAAGAAAGCGTCCTGATCCGTTAAGGCGCGGGCGCTGCAAGGGCCGATGCCTGCGGCGACAATGCGCGCCATGAGCGCAGCGACCTCTCCGTCTCCATCCCACCCTGCAGCGGCGTTCGGCGCCACTGGCACCGGGCCTTCTCCCCTGGCGCGGCGCCTGGGGATGGCCGGCCTGATTCCGTTCGTGCTGGGCGCTGCCCTGGTGTGGCTGTTCGCCCCCGAGGGCTACCGCGAGGTGCAGGCCACCGTGACGCTGGCGCTGGCCGGCTACGCGGCGGCGATCGTGGCTTTCCTCGGCGGGGTGCACTGGGGCCTGGCCATGCGAGCCGGCGCCGGCGAGGCGCCGCATTTCGGCTGGGCCGTCGCACCACCGCTGGTGGCTGCGCTGGGTGTGCTGATGCCGGCCTATGCCGGCCTGGTGCTGCAAGGGGCGATGCTGCTGGTCTGCTATGCGGTCGACCGGCGCTTGTACGCGGCCCAGGGCCTGGGCGGGTGGCTGACGCTGCGCTTCCGGCTCAGCGCCGTGGCCAGCCTGTGCTGCTTTCTCGGCGCGGCGGGGACCTGAGCGATGAAGCAGCCTGCCGCCGTCACCTACCGCATCGAGGTCGCCGACGCGGCGGCTCACCGCTACCGCGTCCAGCTGACCGTGCCCGCGCCGGCCCAGGGCCAGGTGCTGAGCCTGCCGGTGTGGATCCCGGGCAGCTACATGGTGCGCGAGTTCGGCCGCCACCTGAGCGGGCTGACGGCCCGGCAGGGCCGCCGCGCCGTGGTGCTGAGCCAACTCGACAAGACCAGCTGGCGCGCCGACACCTCGGGCACGGCGGCCCTGAGCGTCGACTACGAGGTCTACGCCTTCGACACCTCGGTTCGCACCGCTTTCCTGGACGACAGCCGCGGCTTCATCAACCCCAGCAGCCTGTGCCTGCGGGCCCATGGCCACGAGGCCGGCCGCCACGAGCTGCGCCTGGCCCGCCTGCCCGCCGGCTGGGACAGCGCCACCGCCATGCCGGCCCTGGACGGTGAACCCCACGCCTTCGCCAGCGCGGACTACGACGAGCTGGTGGACCACCCGATCGAGCTCGGCCGCTTCTGGCGCGGCCACTTCGAGGCCGGCGGCGTGCCGCACGAGTTCGTGGTCGCCGGCGCCTGGCCGGGCTTCGACGGCGAGCGCCTGCTGGCCGACGCCAAGCGCATCTGTGCGGCGCAGATCGCCTTCTGGCATGGCCGCGGCAAGCCGCCGTTTGCGCGCTACGTCTTCCTGCTCAACACGGTGGAAGAAGGCTACGGCGGCCTGGAGCACCGCGCCAGCACGGCCCTGCTGGCGAACCGGCGCGACTTGCCGCGCCGAGGGCAGAGCGGCCTGGGCGACGGCTACCTGACGCTGCTGGGCCTGATCAGCCACGAATACTTCCACACCTGGAACGTCAAGCGCCTGAAGCCGGCCGAGTTCATGCGCCTGGACTACAGCCGCGAGAACTACACCGAGCTGCTCTGGTTCTTCGAGGGCTTCACCAGCTACTACGACGACCTGATGCTGCGCCGCGCCGGGCTGATCGACAGCGCTCGCTACCTGAAGCTGATCGCCCGCACGATGAACGGCGTGCGCGCCACGCCGGGGCAGGCGGTGCAGAGCGTGGCCGAGGCCAGCTTCGACGCCTGGGTCAAGTACTACCGCAGCGACGAGAACACGCCTAACGCGACCATCAGCTACTACACCAAGGGCTCGCTGGTCGCGCTGCTGCTGGACCTGCAACTGCGCCAGGCCGGCCATTCGCTGGACGCGCTGATGCGCCGGCTGTGGAAGGCCGCCCCCGGCGGCGCGGTGACCGAGGCCCTGGTGCTGGTCGAAGTGGCGGCCCTCGGCGGCGCGGGCCTGGCCGAGCGCCTGGCCGGCTGGGTTCACGGCCGCGCCGAGCTGCCGCTGGCCGGCACCCTGGCCGAAGCCGGCGTGGCTGTCGGCGAGGACAAGGCCGGCTGGGCAGCGTCGCTGGGGCTCAAGCTGTCGGAAGGCCCGGTCACCGGCGTACAGGTGAAGTCGGTGCTGCGTGGCGGTGCCGCGGCGGCTGCCGGCCTGTCGGCTGGTGACGAGTTGCTGGCGGTCGACGGCTGGCGCATCCGCCGCCTGGACGACGCCCAGCAGTGGGTCGCCGAAGGCCAGGCTTTCGACCTGACCCTGGTGCGCAACCAGCGCCTGCGCACGCTCACCGTCCGCCCGCACGCGGTGCCGGCGCTGGCCACCAGCCTGACCCTGGTGCCCGATGGTCGGCCCGCCGCCGCGGCGCTGGCCCTGCGCCGTGGCTGGCTCGGCGATTGAACCCTGACCGCCTCGCCCGCCGCGCGGCGTGGGTCGCCCTGCTGATCGGGGTCTGCGTCGCGCACTGGTGGGTGGCCGGCCAATTGCCGGACAGCCAGTTCGGTGATGGCTCGGCTGACGACGCGCCGCCCCCGATCGACGTGGCCTTCGTTCGAGAGCTGGCACCCAGCCTGCCACCGGTGCACGCGGCGGCGCCACCGCCGCCCGCCGCGCGGCCGGTGGCCGTGGCGGCTGTCCCGCCGGCTTCGGCGGCCGAGGTCGCGGCCTCTGCGGCCCCTCTGGCCGATGCCGCCAGCGCGTCGGCCAGCGCCGTGCCGGCCCCGCCACCGTCGGCCGCGGTAGCGAGCGCGCCCGCCGGCGTCGGTAGCGGCGAAGAGCCGGTGGTCGCGGCGACCACGGCTTCGTCGGCCAGCGTGCCGGTGCCCGCCGCGGTGGCCTTCGATTGGCCGCCTTCCACCCGCCTGAGCTACGTGATGGAGGGCCAGTACCGCGGCCCGGTCTACGGCAACGCCACGGTCGAATGGTTGCGCGACGGGTCGCACTACCAGGTCCGTGTCGAGGTCAGCATCCCGCCGCTGGGCGGGCGGCGCATGCTCAGCGACGGCCAGATCGGGCCCGACGGCCTGTCGCCCCGCCGCTATGACGAGGAGACCGAGGTCGCGCTGCGTGCCACCCAGCGCCAGACCGTGCTGTTCGAAACCGACCGCATCCTGCTGGCCAACGGCAAGGTCAACGACCCTGTTGCTGGGGTGCAGGACACGGCCAGCCAGTTCGTGCAGATGACCTGGTTGTTCCTGACCCAGCCCGAGCTGCTGCAGATCGGGCATACGGTCGACTTTCCGCTGGCGCTGCCGCGCCGTGTGGGGCGCTGGAGCTACGACGTGGCCGAACAGGTGGATCTGGCCCTGCCTTTCGGCACCGTGAAGGCCTACCACCTGGTGCCGCGCGTGACCAACCGCCGGCCCAACGAATGGCTGCTCGAGATGTGGGTGGCCCCCAGCCTGCAGTACTTGCCGGTCAAGATCACGATGCGCATGGACGCCGAGAGCTACGCCGAGCTGAGCCTGAAGAGCCGGCCGCTGCAATCGGGTCCACCGGCCGTGACGGGCCCGGCAGCCTCGTCGGCGGGCCGTATAGTCCGTCGAGACCCCTGACGACGACCCCGAGGAGCCCGCGATGGCCTACGAATGCATCCTGACCGAACGCCACGGTGATGGCGCCCTGCAGACCGGCCTGATCCGCCTGAACCGGCCCAAGCAGATGAACGCGTTGAACGACCAGCTGATGGACGAGCTGGGCCTGGCCCTGCTGGCCTTCGACGCCGACGACGGCATCGGCTGCATCGTGCTGACGGGCAACGAGAAGGCCTTCGCCGCCGGCGCCGACATCGCGGCGATGAAGGACTACGGTTTCAGCGACACCTACCGCAGCGAGTACATCAGCCGCAACTGGGAGACGATGCGCCGCGTGCGCAAGCCAGTGATTGCCGCGGTGGCCGGCGTGGCCCTCGGTGGTGGCTGCGAGGTGGCGATGATGTGCGACATGGTCATCGCGGCCGACAACGCCAAGTTCGGCCAGCCCGAGATCACCATCGGGGTCGTGCCCGGTGCCGGCGGCACCCAGCGCCTGCCGCGCGCCATCGGCAAGGCCAAGGCCATGGACATGGTGCTGACCAACCGCTGGATCAACGCGCAGGAGGCCGACGCCTGGGGCCTGGTCTCGCGCGTCGTGCCGGCCGACAAGCTGATGGACGAGACCCTGGCGGTCGCCGCCAAGATCAACGGCCTGGGCCAGATCTCGCTGATGGCGGCCAAGGAGGCGGTGAACCGCGCCTTCGAGTCCAGCCTGTCCGACGGCCTGTGGTACGAGCGGCGCCTGTTCCACGCCATGTTCGGCACCGCCGACCAGCGCGAAGGCATGGCCGCCTTCCTCGAAAAGCGCCCGCCGAGCTTCGAGCGAAAGAAAGGCTAAGGCTGCACCCAGCGCGCCCCGCTGGCGTCGAAGACGGCGCGCCGGTGGCCGGCCGGGTCCAGCGCCAGCCAGTCGATGCTGCGCACCTCTGCCGTCACCACCGCGAAGTGATCGCGCGAGCCGCGCACGGGGGCCGGGTGGGCCAGCGGCGTGCCGGGGGGCAGCGGCGACAGGTAGTCCTGCGCGGCCGGCGTCATCTTCAGCCGCGCCCAGCGCGACGACACCGCCAGGCCGCTGGTCTCCACCGTCAGGTGCACCGCCAGCCGCAACTGCCAGCCCAGCTCGGCCGACCAGGCCACCAGCACCGCGTCCGGGTGGGCCGCCATCTGGCCGACCTTGGGCGAGCGGGCGTCGGTGAAGAAGACGATCTCGCGCGCCGCGGCATCCACCTCGCGGATCACCACGGTGCGCGCATCGCAGCCCGCCTCGCCGCCGACCGTGGCCAGCACCGGCGTGCGCCAGGGCCGCCCGCGTTCCGCGGCGGCCAAAGCGAGCTCGGCCCACACGCGCTGGCGGATCGCTTCCAGCTCCGGGGGCGCGGCGGTTGTGGGGCTCATCGTGGCGGCGATGATGAGCCCAGGTCCGGCGGGGCCGGCTTGACTCGGCTCAACCTTCCCTGCGCAAGGCCGGAGGAAATTCAGCCTTCCCGGCGCAAGGCCGGGAAAAGGATGATGTCGCGGATGCTGGGCGAGTCGGTCAGCAGCATCATCAGGCGGTCGATGCCGATGCCACAGCCGCCAGTCGGGGGCATGCCGTATTCAAGCGCGCGGATGAAGTCGGCGTCGTAGTACATCGCCTCTTCGTCGCCGGCGTCCTTGTTGGCCACCTGGGCCTGGAAGCGGGCCGCCTGGTCCTCGGCGTCGTTCAGCTCGGAGAAGCCGTTGGCGTACTCGCGGCCGGTGATGAAGAGCTCGAAGCGCTCGGTGATCGACGGGTTCGCGTCCGACGCACGCGCCAGCGGGCTCACCTCGACCGGGTAGTCGATGATGAAGGTCGGCTGCCAGAGCTTTTCTTCCACCGCGGCCTCGAACAGGCCGAACTGCAGCTCGGCCAGCGTCCAGTGTGCCGGCGGCTCTTCGCCCAGGCTCTTGAGCTTGGTGTGCAGCGCGGCGGCGTCGGTGGACTCGGCTTCGCTGACGCCGGCGTGCACGACCAGCGATTCGCGCACCGACAAGCGGGCAAAGGGCTTGTCCAGCTCGACCGGCTTGCCGGCGTAGGTGAGGGCCGCCGAGCCGGTGGCGGCACGCGCCGCATGGCGCAGCACGGCCTCGGTGAAGTCCATCAGGTCGTGGTGGTTCCAGTAGGCCGCGTAGAACTCCATCATCGTGAATTCGGGGTTGTGCCGAACCGAGATGCCTTCGTTGCGGAAGTTGCGGTTGATCTCGAACACGCGCTCGAAGCCGCCGACGATCAACCGCTTCAGGTACAGCTCGGGCGCGATGCGCAGGAACATCTCCTGGTCCAGCGCGTTGTGGTGCGTGACGAAGGGCTTGGCGTTCGCGCCGCCAGGGATGGGGTGCAGCATCGGCGTCTCGACCTCGAGGAAGCCGTGCTCGACCATGAAGCTGCGGATCGAGCTGACCGCCTTGCTGCGGGCCACGAAGCGGGCGCGCGCGGCGTCGTCGGTGATCAGGTCGACGTAGCGCTGGCGGTACTTCTGCTCCTGGTCGGTCATGCCGTGGAACTTGTCCGGCAGCGGGCGCAGGCTCTTGGTCAGCAGGCGCACCGAGGTGGCCTTGACCGACAACTCGCCGGTCTTGGTGCGGAACAGCGTGCCCTCGCAAGCCAGGATGTCGCCCAGGTCCCAGTGCTTGAAGGCGGCCAGGGTCTCAGGCCCGACCGCGTCCTGCGTCACGTAGAGCTGGATGCGGCCGGACGAGTCCTGCAGCGTCGCGAAGCAGGCCTTGCCCATCACGCGCTTGAGCATCATGCGGCCGGCCACGGCGACCTTGACGGCCTGCGGCTCCAGCTCTTCGTTGGGCACCTGGCCGTGGCGGTGGTGCAGGTCGGCCGCGTGGTGCGTGGGCTTGAAGTCGTTGGGGAACACCGCCCGGCCTTCCAGCTTGGCGTCGGCCCGCAGTGCCGCCAGTTTCTCGCGGCGTTCGGCGATCAGCTGGTTGTCGTCGGGCGGCAGCGGGGGCGTCTGGTCGTGGCTCATGGGGTGGTGGGTCGGCGCGGGGAAAGAGGGCGATTTTAGGTGCGCTCAGGGTTTGTACGGCCGACCTCTAAAATCCGATGCTTTCGCCGACCTGCGGCACCCCTGCCCACCCATGAACCGCCCCCTCGCCGACAGAAGAATTGCCGTGGTGGGCCTCGGCTACGTCGGCTTGCCCGTGGCCGTCGCCTTCGGTCGCCGCGCCACCGCCGGCCGGCCCGTCATCGGCTTCGACATCAACACGCGGCGCATCGCCGAATTGCGCGCCGGCCACGACCGCACCGGCGAAGTGCCCGCTGCCGAGCTGGCCGAGGCGCAGCTGCAGTTCACCGACCGCGTCGACGAGCTGCGCGCGGCGGACTTCTTCATCGTCGCCGTGCCCACACCGGTGGACAGCGCCAACAAGCCCGACCTGTCGCCACTCATCGCCGCCTCGCGCACGGTGGGCCAGGCGCTGAAGCGTGGCGACATCGTGGTCTACGAGTCCACCGTCTACCCCGGAGCCACCGAGGAAGACTGCGTGCCGGTGCTGGAAGCGGTGTCCGGCCTGAAGCACGGCGTGGACTTCTTTACCGGCTACAGCCCCGAGCGCATCAACCCCGGCGACCGCGAGCACCGCTTCGAGACCATCCGCAAGATCGTGTCCGGCTGCGACGCCGCCACGCTGGACGTGGTGGCCGAGGTCTACGCCTCGGTGGTGACGGCCGGCGTGCACCGCGCCGCCAGCATCCGCGTGGCCGAGGCCGCCAAGGTGATCGAGAACACCCAGCGCGACCTGAACATCGCGCTGATGAACGAGCTCAGCGTGGTCTTCGCCCGCATGGGCATCGACACCGCCGAGGTGATTGCCGCCGCGGCCACGAAGTGGAACTTCCTGCCCTTCCGTCCCGGCCTGGTCGGCGGCCACTGCATCGGCGTCGACCCCTACTACCTGACCTTCAAGGCCGAGCAGCTGGGCTACATCCCGCAGGTCATCCTGGCCGGCCGGCGCATCAACGACAACATGGGCCGCTACGTGGCGCGCAACCTCGTCAAGCGCATGCTGCAGAACGGGCTGGACGTGCCGCGCTGCCGCGTCGGCGTGCTGGGCATCACCTTCAAGGAGAACTGCCCGGACATCCGCAACAGCAAGGTCGTCGACCTGGTGCACGAACTGCGCGACCACGGCACCCAGGTGGTGGTGGTCGACCCGCACGCCGACCCGGCCGAGGTGCAGCACGAGTGCGGCATCGCGCTGGCCACGCTGGCGGACGAGCCGCCGTTCGACGCCCTGGTCGTGGCCGTGGCCCACCGCGAATACCGGGCGATGACGCCGGCGCAGCTCCGGGCGCTTGTCCAAGGCGAGCGGCCGGTCGTCGCCGACGTCAAGTCCCTCTACGACCGTGACGCGCTGGCCGCCACCGGTGTCACCGTCTTCCGTCTCTGAGCATGACCGCCAAGAACTTCGCCCTCATCGGCGCCGCCGGCTACATCGCGCCGCGCCACATGCGCGCCATCGCGGACACGGGCCACCGGCTGGCCGTGGCCTACGACATCAACGACTCGGTCGGCATCATCGACAGCCTGGCGCCGCAGGCCGAGTTCTTCACCGAGTTCGAGCGCTTCCAGGAGTTCGCCCACCAGCTCAAGCGCGAGCCCGGCCGGGCGCTGAGCTGCGTGTCGGTCTGCAGCCCCAACCACCTGCACCACGCCCACATCGCCGCCGGCCTGCGCCTGGGCGCCGACGTGGTCTGCGAGAAGCCACTGGTGCCCACGGTGGCGCTGCTGGAAGAGCTGGTGCGCGTCGAGCAGGAGACCGGCCGGCGTGTCTTCAACATCCTGCAACTGCGCCACCACGAGGCGATCCTGAAGCTGCGCGACAAGGTGGCGGCGTCACCAGCCGACACCAAGTTCGACGTCGAGCTGACCTACATCACCTCAAGGGGAAAGTGGTATGCAGAGAGCTGGAAGGGCGACCCGCGCAAGTCCTTCGGCGTGGCCACCAACATCGGCGTGCACTTCTTCGACATGCTGCACTTCGTCTTCGGCCGGCTGCAGGCCAGCCAGGTGCAACACAGCGGCGACGCCAAGGCCGCAGGCTTCCTCGAATACGAGCGCGCCCGGGTGCGCTGGTTCTTGTCGATAGACGCCAACGACCTGCCGCCCGAGGTGCAGGGCAAGAAGACCACGTTCCGCAACATCGACATCTCGGGCGAGCAGCTCGAGTTCTCGGAAGGCTTCACCGACCTGCACACGGTGAGCTACCGCGAGATCCTCGCCGGCCGCGGCTACGGGCTGGCCGATGCGCGCCACTGCATCGAGACGGTCGAGGCGATTCGCTGTGCGAGCGTCGCGCCGGCAGGCCCGGATGCCCACCCCTTTGTGCGACGGCTGGTGGGGTGACATGAACGACTCGCAGGCCATGCGATGTGGTGCTTTGGTCAGGGATGGAATGCACGCGTCGCGCACGGCCGTCGGCTTGGGGTGCTTTCTCCGGCCCCGCTCGCGGGGAACTGTGGGAAGCGTGCCGCGGGCTCTCGGTCGGCACCGTGTTGTCGTGCCTGGGTGGGGGCGACCGCGAATGAGGGCCTGCGAACGCACCCCAAGCCACCGGCCCTGGGTGTCGCGGCGTGCCACGCGACCCGCGATGCCACCGGTGGCGGTGGCGCCCCCAGTGGCGTGTATAGCGGCATGCCAGACCCGCGTATTCGCCCCCGGCGCAGTCGCGGTCGCCCCGACGGTTCCAGGGCACCACGGTGAAGATGCGGTTGTCCGTCGCCTGCCACGACGGCGGCCTGCGAGTGGGCCGAAGCACGGGGGCACCGCCGCCGCCCTGCCGCCACGACCACCGCATGCCACCCGTTCGTCTTCAGCCGAGCCAAAGATGAGCGCCACCATCCACCCCAGCGCCATCGTCGACGCCGGCGCCGAACTCGGCGAAGGCACCCATGTCTGGCATTTCAGCCACGTCTGCGCCGGCGCGCGCATTGGCGCCGGCTGCTCGCTGGGGCAGGGCGTGTTCGTCGGCAACGACGTGGTCATCGGCCGCGGCGTGAAGGTGCAGAACAACGTCTCGGTCTACGACGCGGTGACGCTGGAGGACGAGGTCTTCTGTGGCCCCAGCGTGGTCTTCACCAACGTGATGAACCCGCGTGCTGCCGTGCCGCGCAAGCACGAATATCGGCGCACGCTGGTGCGGCGTGGCGCCTCGCTGGGCGCGAACAGCACCATCGTCTGCGGGGTCACCGTGGGCCAGCATGCCTTCGTTGGCGCGGGGGCCGTGGTCACCAAGGATGTGCCGGACTTCGCCCTGGTGGCCGGGGTGCCGGCCCGGCAGATCGGCTGGATGAGCCGGCACGGCGAGCGCCTGCGCTTCGACGCCACCGGTGACGCCCGCTGCCCGGCCACCGGCGAGCGCTACCGGCGCGATGGCGGCCGCGTCCACCTCGTGGAGTGAGCCCATGCAGTTCACCGACCTGAAGGCTCAGTACGCCGCGCTCAAGCCCGAGATCGACGCCGCGATCCAGCGCGTGCTCGACCATGGCCAGTACATCATGGGGCCCGAGGTGGCCGAGCTGGAATCGGCGCTGGCCGGCTTCACCGGCGCGCGCCACGCCGTCACCATGGCCAGCGGCACCGAGGCCCTGCTGATCGCGCTGATGGCGCTGGGCATTGGCCGCGGTGACGAGGTGATCACCACGGCGTTCAGCTTCGCAGCCACCTGCGAGGTGATCGTGCTGCTGGGCGCGACACCGGTCTTCGTCGACATCGAGCCGGACACCGGCAACATCGATGCGACGCAGGTTGAGGTGGCCGTGACATCGCGCACCAAGGCCATCATGCCGGTCAGCCTGTACGGCCAGACGGCGGACATGGGCGCGATCAACGCGGTGGCCGCGCGGCACGGCCTGGCGGTGATCGAAGACGCTGCGCAGAGCTTCGGTGCCCTCTACCAGGGCCGCCGCAGCGGGGCGCTGAGCACCCTCGGCTGCACCAGCTTCTTCCCCAGCAAGCCGCTGGGCTGCTACGGTGATGGCGGGGCGCTGTTCACCGACGACGACGTGCTGGCGCAGGCGGCGCGCGAGATCCGCATCCACGGCCAGAGTGCGCGCTACACCCACACCCGCCTGGGCCTGGGCGGGCGCATGGACACGCTGCAGTGCGCGGTGCTGCTGGCCAAGTTGCCGCGGCTGGCTTGGGAACTGGAACAGCGTGCCCGGCTCGGCGCGCGCTACCAGCAGGCCCTGGCTGGCCTGGCCCTTGACCGGCTGGCGGTGCGGCCCGGCCGCGACTGCGTCTGGGGCCAGTTCACCGTCTTCGTCGATGAACGCGAGCGGGTGCAGGCGGCGCTGAAAGCCGCCGGCGTGCCCACCGCCGTCCACTACCCGCGCCCGCTGCACCAGCAGCCGGCTTACGCCGCCTGGGCGCCGGCCGGCGGCTGCCCGCAGGCCGAGCGCGTGGCGGCCCGCTGCCTGAGCCTGCCGATGAGCGCCGACCTGACCGAGGCCGACCAGGACCGCGTCGTCGCGGCACTGGCGGCGGCCGTAGGCCGGCGCCGAGCGTGACCGCGGCGCCGACCCGCGGCCTGCTGCGCGCCAGCCTCACGCTGGCGGCCGGGGGGGCCGTGGCGCAGGCCTTGCCGCTGCTGCTGGGGCCCTTGCTGACGCGGCTGTACAGCCCGGCCGACTTCGGCGTCTTCCACCTCTTCGCCGCTGTCGCGGCCAACCTGGCCGTGGTGGCCTGCGGGCGCTACGAGTTTGCGCTGCCGCTGGCGGCCGACGAGGCCGAGGCTCAGGCCCTGCGGCGTCTGGCGCTGCGCCTGCTGTGCGCCACCACGCTGCTGGCCGCGGTGGGCGCGGTGGCCTGGGCGGCGGCCGGTGCCGGCGCCTGGGCCGCCTGGCTGCCGCTGGCCGTGGCCGCAGCCGGGGCGGCGTCGCTGGCCACCTTGTGGGCCACGCGCGCCGGGCGCTTTCGTGCACTGGCCGCCGCCCGCGTGCTGCAGTACGGCGGCGCGGCGCTGGCCCAGGCCGCCGCCGGTTGGGCCGGGGCGGGGGTGGCCGGGCTGATCGTGGCGCCGATCCTGGCGGCTGCATTGGCCACCGTCGTGTTGCGCCTGCCCCTGGGCGGCAGCCCTTCCGCGTCACCCACCTTGGCCGAGGTGGCGCGCCGCCACCGCGCCTTCCCGCTGCTGAACACACCCCACGCCTTCGCCGGCGCGCTGCAGGACACGCTGAGCCTGGCCTTGATCGCGGCGGCGCTGGGCCCCGCCGCGGCCGGCTTCTGGGGCCTGGCGCTGCGCTACCTGAAGGCGCCCGCCACGCTGGTGGGCAGCGCGGTGTCCCAGGCCCTGTACCCCCAGCTGGCCAGCGCCGGCATGACGGCCGAGGCGCGCCACGCGGTGCGCCAGGTGATGGGCCTGCTGGCGCTGGTGACCACGCCGCTGGTGCTGGCGCTGTGGGTGGCCGGCCCCTGGGCCTTCGAAGCGCTGTTCGGACCAGCCTGGCGCGATGCGGGCATGCTGGCGCGGGCGCTGGCGCTCTACATCGGCCTGCATTTCGTGGCCAGCCCGCTGGCCGTGGTGACCATGGCCTGGCAAGGGCAGGGCTGGGCGCTGAGGCTGGCCCTGGTCGGGCAGGTGGCTTTCGTCGGCGCGCTGGCACTGGGCCTGCGCTGGGGCGGCCTCGCCGGCGCGGGCTGGGCGGTCTCGGCGGCGATGGCGGCCTACTTCGGCTACTACTTCTGGCGCCTGGCGACCTGGCCGATGCCGACAGCCCCGGTCGAAGGCGCGGCTGCGATGGAACAATCCACCCCCTGATGACGATGCGAGCCGCCCTCAACCGCTGGCGCCGCCGCCTGGCGCGCGCGCTGCTCTACCGCGTGGTCTTCGGCGAGCGTTCGCAGGGGCGGGACCTGCCGCACAGCCGCATCTCGCCGGCCAGCTGCATCGAGCACGAAGACCGCCTGGTGCTGGGGGACCACGTCTACATCGGCCCCTTCAACTTCATCGAGGCCAGCGGCGGCATCACGCTCGGCGACGGGGTGCAGATCACCAGCCATTGCAGCCTGGTCACCCACGCCTCGCACCGCTCGCAGCGCCTGCTGGGCGAGGGCTATGTGAACTGGCCCACGCTGTCGCCGCGGCCGGGCTGGATCGCCGGGCCGATCGTCGTCGGGCCGTATTCCTTCATCGGCCCGCATTCGCTGATCGAGGCCAACACCACGCTGGGCAAGGGCACCCTGGTCTGTGCCGGCAGCTTCGTGCGCGGCGAGTACCCCGACTTCGCGATCCTCGAAGGCCGGCCGGCACGCATCGTCGGCGACACGCGGCGCACCGATGCCCGGCTGCTGGAGCAGTACCCCGCGCTGCGCCCGCTGTACGAGGCCTGGGCGGGCGAGGGGCCCGAGGCGCGCACGTGATCCGCCTGGTGCTGATCGGCGACGGCAACAGCCCGCACCTGCTGAAGTGGGCACGGGCGCTGGCCGGACGAGTGGACCTGTGGGCCGTCTCCAGCCGCGGCTTCGACCCGGGGTTCAACGCGGTGATGCCGATGAACCGGCGCCTGGCCCTGTGCACCCAGCCCGACTTCGCCGGGGGCAACATCGGCCTGCTTCGCCACCTGCCGAAGGTGTCGCGCTGGCTGCGTGGGGTGCAGCCCGACTGGCTGGCGCCGCATTACCTGAGCTCGCACGGCACGCTGGCCTGGGCGGCCACGCGTCTCTGGGGCGTGCGTGCACGTATCGCCGGCTCGGCCTGGGGCTCGGACATCCTGGTCGCGCCGGAGCGCAGCGCGGCCATGCGCTTCGTCACCCGCCGGGTGCTGCGCGCCTGCGCCCTCACCACCAGCGACTCGCGCCACATGGCCGAGCGCATGAAGGCGCTGGGTGCCGGCGAGGTGATGGTCTTCCCGTTCGGGCTGGAGCAATTGCCCGCCGCCACGGCCGACAAGGCGCCTGCGCTGTTCTTCGCCAACCGCGGGCTGGAGGCCATCTACCGGCCCGAGCGGGTGCTGGACGTGTTCGCGGCACTGGCCGCCGAGTGGCCCGAGGCCCGGCTCGTGCTGGCCAACGACGGCTCGCTGCGCGCCGGGCTGGAGGCGCGCGTCGCGGCCACGCCCGGCCTGGCCGGCCGCATGCAGTTAGTCGGCCGGCTGGACGCCGACGCGCAGGCCCGCTGGTACGGCCAGGCCCGCTGGTACCTGAGCCTGCCCGCCAGCGACTCGGTCTCGGTTTCTGTGCTCGAGGCCATGGGCCACGGCTGCATCCCCATCCTGTCGGACCTGCCCGCCAACCGCGAGTTGGTCGAGGACGGCCGCAACGGCGTGGTCCTGGCCGACGGCGAGCTGCCCACGCGTGCCCGGCTGGCACCGCTGGCGGAACGCGCTGGCGAGGTCGCATCGGGCCTTCGCGCATGGGTCGGCGCGAACGCGATGTTCCCCGACAGCGTCGCGGCTTATGTCCGTCGCCTGGAAGCGCTCTCCTGAGCGGCCTGCCGTGAACATCCTCTACCTCAACCACTACGCCGGCAGCCCGGCGCTGGGCATGGAGTACCGGCCGTACTACCTGGCCCGCGAATGGGTGCGCGCCGGCCACCGCGTGCGCATGGTGGCGGCCACGTTCTCGCATGTGCGCACCCGCCAGCCGGCACCGGGCCGCGAGACCATCGACGGCATCGACTACGAGTGGGTGCGGGCGCCCGCCTACCAGGGCAACGGTCTGGGGCGGGTGAAAAACATCGCCGCCTTCCTGGCCCGGGTGTGGCGGCGCACGGCCGCGCTGGTCGACGAGGCCCGGCCCCAAGTGGTGATCGCCTCCAGCACCTACCCGATGGACATCTGGGTCGCACGCCGCCTCGCACGCCGCGCCGGGGCAGTGCTGGTGTTCGAGGTGCACGACCTGTGGCCACTGTCGCCGATCGAGCTGTCAGGTATGTCGCCGCATCACCCGTTCGCGCTGCTGTGCGGGTGGGCCGAGAAGACCGCCTACCGCGACGCCGACGTGGTGGTCTCGATGCTGCCCAAGGTGCAGGCCCACATGGCCTCGCGCGGGCTCGACCTGGCCCGGCTGGCCATCGTGCCCAACGGCATCTCACCCGACGACTGGGCCGGCGAGCCGGCCCCCTTGCGCCCGGACGCGGCGGCCGTGATCGCCACCGCGCGTGCCGCCGGCCAGGCGGTGCTGGGCTATGCCGGCTCGATGGGCCTGCCCAATGCGCTGGACGACCTGCTGGCCGCCGCCGCGCTGCTGCGCGACGAGCCAGTGGCCATCGTGATGGTGGGCGATGGCCACGAGCGCGAGCGCCTGGTGCGCCGCATCGCTGGCGAACGCCTGACCCACGTGCACTGGCTGCCGCCTATCCCCAAGGGCCAGGTGCCCAGCTTTCTCGCCCAGATCGACCTGGCCTACATCGGCTGGCAGCGCGTGCCCATCTACCGCTTCGGCATCGCGCCCAACAAGCTGATGGACTACATGATGGCCGGCGTGCCGGTGCTGCATGCGGTCGAAGCCGGCAACGACCCGGTGGCCGATGCGCGCTGCGGCCTCACCGTGGCGCCCGAGTCGCCCGCCGCGGTGGCCGCCGGCGTGCGCCAGCTGCTGGCTCTGCCGGCCGAGGTGCGCCGTGCGATGGGTGCGCGCGGGCGGGCGTTCGTGCTGGCCGAGCACGCCTACCCCGTGCTGGCGCAGCGCTTCCTCGAGGCCTGCGAGGCCGCGGGGGCGGGAAGATGAGGCGAGGGCCGAGCGCCGGGCCGCCCCAAGCCGGCCCTCACCCCCTCGGGGGATCGGCCGATGTACTCGTCGGGCGAGGGGCATCATGATCGATCGCTACAGCCTGCTGCAGCCGGACGTCTGGCAACTGGTGCACGAGCGCCAGCGCGCCGTCCTGCAAGGCCTGGCGGCGCGTGGCTGGCACGACCTGGCCGCGCTGTACCTGACCGAGGTGGGCTGTGGGGCCGGCGGCAACCTCCTGGAGCTGCTGCGCATGGGCTTCTCGCCGCAGCACCTGGCGGGTTGCGAGATCCTTCCCGAGCGCTGGGTCATGGCGCAGGCGCGCCTGCCCGCCGCGGTGGCGCTGTGGCTGGGCGATGCGACGGGCGCGCCCAGCCCGCCGGCCAGCCAGGACCTGGTGCTGCAGGCCACCGTCTTCTCGTCGCTGCTGGACGATGGCGACCAGGCGCGCCTGGCCGACGCGATGTGGCGCTGGCTCAAGCCGGGCGGGGCGGTGCTGTGGTACGACTTCACGGTGGACAATCCGGCCAACCGGGCGGTGCGTGGCGTGCCGCTGGCCCGGCTGCGGCGGCTGTTTCCCGCCGGCCGGGTGCAACACCAGCGCATCACGCTGGCGCCGCCAATCGCCCGCCGCGTGACGCGCCTGCACCCAGCGCTGTACACCGTCTTCAATGCCCTGCCGCCGTTGCGCACGCACCTGCTGGCCTGGATCACCAAACCGACATGAGCACTTCCGATCTGCCCTTCCTGCCGTTTGCGCTGCCCGAGATCGGCGAGGCCGAGATCGCCGAGGTGGTGGACACGCTGCGCTCGGGCTGGGTCACCACCGGCCCCAAGGCGCGCCGCTTCGAGGCTGCGTTCACCGAGTACCTGGGCGACGCCGGCCTGCACTCGATCGCGGTCAACTCGGCCACCGCCGGCCTGCACCTGGCGCTGGAGGCGGTGGGCGTGGGCCCGGGCGACGAGGTGATCACGACCACCCACACCTTCACCGCCACCGCCGAGGTGGCGCGCTACCTGGGCGCGGACGTGAAGCTGGTCGACATCGACCCGGCGACGATGAACATCGCCCCTGCGGCGGTGGAGGCCGCGATCACGCCGCGCAGCAAGTGCATCGTGCCGGTCCATTACGGCGGGCTGGCGGCCGACATGACGGCGATCCTCGCCATCGCCCGGCGCCACGGCCTGAAGGTGGTCGAGGACGCGGCCCATGCACTGCCCACCACGCACGGTGGCCAGCTCGTCGGCACGCTGGGCAGCGACGCCACGGTCTTCAGCTTCTACGCCAACAAGACCATGACCACCGGCGAGGGCGGCATGCTGGTCACGCGCGACGCGGCGCTGGCCGACCGGGCGCGCGTGATGCGCCTGCACGGCATGAGCCGCGACGCCTTCGACCGGTTCACGGCCAAGGTACCGAGCTGGTATTACGAGATCGTCGCGCCGGGCTTCAAGTACAACCTGACCGACATCGCCGCCGCGCTGGGCCTGCACCAGCTGGCGCGTATCGAAGCCTTCTGGCAGCGCCGCGTCGAGCTGGCTGCCGCCTACCGCGAGGCCCTGGCCGGCCTGCCGCTGCTGCTGCCGCCCGACGCCCCCGCGGGCGACCGCCACGCCTGGCACCTGTACGCGGTGCGCCTGGCGGACGGGGCGCCCGTCGGCCGCGACGCGCTGATCGAGCGGCTCTACGCCGACGGCATCGGCTGCAGCGTGCACTACATCCCGCTGCATCGGCACCCCTACTGGCGCGAGCGCTACGGCCTGCGCGACGAGAGCTTCCCGCACAGCCAGCACACCTTCGAGCGCACGCTGAGCCTGCCGCTGTACACCCGCATGACCGAGGCCGACGTGGCGCGCGTGGCCGCGTCGCTGCGCCGTGCGCTGAAAGGCTGAAGGCCCGGCGCGTGTCGTTGCTGCTGCCGTCCTTGCTCATGGCCAAACGCCTGTTCGACATCCTGGTCTCGCTGCTGGGCCTGGCGCTGCTGCTGCTGCCGGGCCTGCTGGCCGCACTGGCCATCCGGCTGGGATCACCCGGGCCGGTGTTCTTTCGACAGGAGCGGGTGGGGCGTTTCGGCCGGCCGTTCCGCATTCACAAATTCCGCACCATGCGCCTGGGCGCCGAAGCCCAGGGCCAGCTGACCGTGGGCGAGGACACCCGCGTGACGCCGCTGGGCCGCTGGCTGCGCGCCCACCGGCTGGACGAACTGCCGCAGCTGATCGACGTGCTGCGCGGCGACATGAGCCTGGTCGGCCCGCGGCCCGAGGTGCCACGCTACGTGGCGCACTACCCCGCCGGCCTGCGCGAGCGCGTGCTGGCGGTGCGGCCCGGCATCACCGACCCGGCTTCCCTGGCTTTTCGCGGCGAGGCGGCGCAACTGGCCGCCGCAGCGGACCCCGAACGGGAGTACGTCGAGGTCATCCTGCCGCGCAAGCTGGCACTGGCCGCCGACTATGCCGCGCGGGCCAACCTGTGGACGGACCTGGGCGTGGTGGCGCGGTCCCTGGGCGTGCTGCTGACCCGATGAGCGGCGCCGTCACGACCCCCACCGCCTGGCACCGGCTGGACCGGTTCCTCGCCCGGTTGCGCCCGCACCGCGAGCCGCTGTCGCTGGCGGTCGACGCCGTCATGGTGGTGCTGGCCTGGAACGCGACCTACCTCTTCCGCCTGGGCTTCGAGCGCTGGCTGAGCGCACGGCCCGCCTACGACGGCTGGGTGCTGCTGGGCGTGGTCGTCGCCTACCTCGTGGCCTTCGCGCTGGCCAAGGTGCCGCAGAGCATGTGGCGCTTCTCGGGCTTCGGCGAGGTCAAACGGCTGACGCTGGCCTGCCTGGGCGCCGGCCTGGTCAGCGCGGCGGCGGTGATGGGCCTGCAGCTGGTGCAAGTGCCGCGCGCGGTGCTGGCCCTGCACCCCATCGTCGCGCTGATGGCGGTGTGCATCGTGCGCATCGCCTACCGCATGCTCTACGAGCACTCGCGCTCGCGCATCACCGGCGGCGAGGCCGAGGTGCGGCGGGCCATCGTGCTGGGGGCCGGCGAGGCGGCCAAGCGCCTGCTGGCCGGCATCCATCAGCAAGGCTGGATCGTGCTGGGCCTGCTCGACGACGACCCGGCCAAGCAGGGCGCCCGCATCGCTGGCGTGCCGGTGCTGGGGCCGCTGGCCGCCGTGCGCGACAAAGGCGTGCGCGGCGCAGCGACCCATGTGATCGTGGCGTTGCCGGCGGCCACCGCGGCGCAGCGCCGCCGAGCGGTCGAGCTGGCGGGCGAGGCCGGCCTGCCGGTGCTCACCGTGCCGTCGGCCGAAGAGCTGCGCAGCGGTGATGGCGCGGTCGACCGTGTGCGCGGCATCGAGCCCGAAGACCTGCTGGGCCGCGAGCCGGTGCAGCTGGACGAGGCCGGCATCGGCGAGGTGCTGCACGGCAAGACGGTGCTGGTCACCGGCGCCGGCGGCTCGATCGGCAGCGAGCTGTGCCGCCAGCTGGCACGCTTCGGCCCGGCGCGGCTGGTGCTGTACGAGCTGTCTGAGTACAACCTCTACGCCATCGAGCAGGACCTGGGCGAGCGCTTCCCGGCGCTGGAACTGGTGCGCCTGGTCGGCGACGTGAAGGACCTGGGCCACCTGCGCCAGGTCTTCCAGCGCTGGCGGCCGCAGGTGGTGTTCCATGCCGCGGCTTTCAAGCATGTGCCGCTGATGGAAGAGCACAACGCCTGGGCGGCGCTGCGCAACAACACGCTGGGCACCTACCACGCGGCACTGGCGGCGGCCGAGTGCGGCGCCGAGCGCTTCGTGCTGATCAGCACCGACAAGGCGGTCAACCCCACCAACGTGATGGGCGCCACCAAGCGCGCGGCCGAGATGGTGATCTCGGCCCTCGCCGCGGAACACGCCGGCACCCGCTTCATGGCGGTGCGCTTCGGCAACGTGCTGGGCTCGTCGGGCAGCGTGATCCCGAAGTTCAAGGAGCAGATCGCCCGCGGCGGGCCGATCACCGTGACCCACCCGGACATCATTCGCTACTTCATGACCATCCCCGAGGCGGCGCGCCTGGTGCTCCAGGCGGCCGCCATCGGCGAGAGCGGGCAGGTGCTGGTGCTCGACATGGGCGAGCCGGTGCGCATCGTCGACCTCGCGCGCACGATGATCCGCCTGGCCAGCCGCAGCGAGCGCGAGGTGGCGATCGTGTTCACCGGGCTGCGGCCGGGCGAGAAGCTGTTCGAGGAACTGCTGGCCGACAGCGATGCCACGCTGCCCACGGCCTTTGCCCGGTTGCGCGTGGCGCGCCTGGGTTCCGCCAATGGTGGGCCGGCCACGCTGGACTGGCTGGCCGCTGCCGCGGCGGCCGAGGCGGCGGGCGAGGGGGCGCGAGCGCACCTGCGGCGGCTCGTGTCCGAGTTCAGCGACCCACCCGCGGCCCGATGACGACGATCTACGTCAACGGCAAATTCCTGGCCCAGCGGCCGACCGGCGTGCAGCGCTCGGCCACCGAATGGCTGCGCGCGCTGGACCGCTTGCTCGACGCCGAGGCCGTGCCGCGCGAGCGCTGGGTGCTGCTGCACCCGCCGGGCGTGGCGGCGCCCGCCCATCGCCGGATCGGCGCACAGGCGATCGGCTCGGCTCGTGCGCCGCTGCATGCCTGGGAGCAGTGGACCTTGCCGCGCGCCGCGCGCGACGGCCTGCTGTTGAACCTGGCCGGTGCCGCACCCTGGTTCGCGCGGGCCCAGGTCGCCACGCTGCACGACGCGGCGGTGTTCGACCAGCCCGCGGCCTACACCCTGGTGTTTCGCTGCTGGTACCGGGCGCTGTTCCGGCACCTGGCGCGGCGGGCCCGGCGCGTGCTGACCGTGTCGGCCTTCTCGCGAGGGCGCTTGCTGGCGTGCCTGGCGCTGCGCCCGGACCGCGTGACCGTGGTGCCCAACGGCGCCGACCACCTTGCCGCGCTGGCGCCCGACCCGACCGTGCTGACACGACTGGGTCAGACCCCGAGGCGCTACCTGCTGGCGGTGGCGAGCGCGAACCCGAGCAAGAACCTGCCGCGGCTGGTCGAGGCCTTCGGCCGGCTGCCGGCGGCACTCGGGCTGCAACTGGTCATCGTCGGCGGCGCGAACCCGCACGTGTTCGCCGGCGCCGGGGCCCCGGGCGGCGACCGGGTCGTGCAGGCCGGGGCAGTCGATGACGCGGCCCTGAAAGCCCTCTACCAACACGCCCTGGCGCTGGCCCTGCCGTCCCTGTACGAGGGTTTCGGCCTGCCGGTGGTGGAGGCCATGGCCTGTGGCTGCCCGGTGCTGGCGGCTCGCGCGGCGGCCTTGCCCGAGGTCTGCGGCGACGCAGCGTTGTACGTCGACCCCGGCTCGGTCGACGACATCGCGGCTGGCCTGCTGCGCCTGGCCACCGAGCCGGCCCTGGTGGCCCGGCTGCGCGAGGCCGGCCATGCCCGTGCCGCGGCGCTGCCCTGGTCGGCCGCGGCGCAGCGGCTGCTCGACGAACTGCGCGCGGTGGCGGCATGAGGGTGCTGCAACTGGCCAAGTTCTACCCGCCCGAGCGCGGCGGCATCGAATCCATCGTGCACGAACTGACCGAGGGGCTGAACGCTGCCGGTTGCCCCACCGACGTGCTGTGTGCCCATCGGCAGTGGCGCAGCGTGGACGAGCGCGCCGCCAGTGGCCATCGGATCGTGCGGGTCGGTGCCTTGGGCAGCCTGTTGTCGACCTCCCTGTCGCCGACCATGCCGTCGTGGCTGGGCCGCCTGGCGAGCGACTACGACATCATCCACGTCCACATGCCCAACCCGATGGCGGCCGCGGCACTGCGGTGGGCCCGGCCACGCGCCCGCCTGGTGCTGCACTGGCACAGCGACGTGATCCACCAGCAACGGGCCCTGCATCTTTACGAGCCTTTGCAACGCTGGCTGCTGGCCCGCGCTGACGCCGTGGTGGCCACCTCGGCTGCGTATGCCGAAGCATCCGCCGCGCTGGCGCCCTGGGCCGACAAGCTGACCGTGGTACACCTTGGAATCGGTGACAATCACGCCCGATCGGACCCGGCCCGCGTTGCAGCCCTGCGCGCAGCCCACCCCGGCAGGAAGATCGTCTTCGCGCTTGGGCGCATGGCGCCCTACAAGGGCTTCGATGTGCTCATCGAGGCGGCGAGCCTGCTGCCCGACGACGCCATTGTGCTGGTTGGCGGCGGAGGAGCCCTGCTGGAGCAGCACCGTGCCCAGGTGGCCGCGCGCGGCTTGGGCGACAAGCTGCGCTTCCTGGGGCCGATCGCTGACGACGACCTTACCACCTACCACCAAGCCGCTGACGTGTTCTGCATGCCTTCCCTGAATCGCGCCGAGGCCT
Source organism: Burkholderiaceae bacterium (assembly GCA_044226465.1). GTDB lineage: Bacteria > Pseudomonadota > Gammaproteobacteria > Burkholderiales > Burkholderiaceae_C > Ideonella. The sequence continues at coordinate 30,924 of JBGAGZ010000053.1, forward strand.
TCGGCGTGGCCATGCTCGAAGCGATGGCTGCGGCGCGACCGGTGGTGTGCTCCGACGTCGCGGGCTCGGGCCTGGGCTTCGTCAACGTCGACGGCCTCACTGGCCTGACCGTGCCGCCCGGGTCGGCGGCTGCACTGGCCGGGGGGGTGGGCCGCCTGCTTGCCGACCCCGCACTGGCTGCGCGCATGGGCGCAGCGGCCCGCGAACGCTACCTGTCCCATTTCACCGCCGCGACCATGGTCGACGAGACGGCCGCGCTGTACCGCCGGCTGGCCCCGCCGGCGACAACGACAACTCTATGACAACGACTGCCAACGCCCCCATCGTCGCCGCTACTCGGCCGCCTGCCAGGTGGCGTCGGCTGCTGCGGCGATTCAACCGGGTCTTCCTGCTCACGGTAGCTGCGCCAACCACGATTGCCGCTCTGTATTTCGGTCTGGCGGCCTCGGACATCTTCATCAGCGAATCGCATTTCGTGGTGCTCAGTCCACAGCACAACGTGCAATCCGGCCTAGGAGCGCTGTTGGCCGCTTCGGGCATCACCCGTACGCACGACGATGCCTACACGGTGCGTGATTTCATGGTGTCGCGCGATGCGCTGAGCGAGCTTGAGACAAGGCTGAAGGTGCGCGCGCACTACAGCAGCGGCAGCATCGACTTGCTCAGTCGTTTTCCGGGCTTGGACTGGGACGATAGCTTCGAGGCCTTCTTCCGCCACTACGACGATCACCTCGAAATAGCCTACGACACGTCGTCGTCGATCATGACGTTGCGCGTTCGCGCGTTCAGTCCGGCGATGGCCCGGGACATCAACGAACTGCTTCTGCAGATGGGCGAGCGGCTGGTCAACAACCTCAATGACCATAGCCGAAAGGATTTGATCATCGTCGCCCAGGGTGAGGTGACGCTCGCCGAAGAGCGTGCGCGCAAGGCGGCTCTTGCGCTCAATGCTTACCGCAACAAAGACAAGCTGCTGGATCCCGCCCGCCAGGCAGAGTTGCAGCTCGACACCACGACGCGCCTGCGGGAGGACTTGCGGGTCACCGAAAACCAGATTGCGCAATTGCGGCAGGTTGCACCGAGCAACCCGCAGATCCCGACCCTGGTCGAACAGGCGGCCCGCCTGCGCCGTGCCATCGATACCGAAACGGCGGTCGCCGTGGGGAGTTCCAACTCGCTGTCCAACAAGTCGATTGCCTACGAGCGCTTGGCACTGGACAAGGACTTTGCCGACCGCACGCTGGCCAGCGCCCTGGCCGCACTGGAGGCTGCCCGTGCCGATGCCGCGCGCAAGCAACTCTATCTCGAACGTCTGGTCCAGCCCAATCTACCGGACACGGCGCTGGAGCCGCGCCGTATTCGCTCCGTGCTGACGGTGTTCCTGGTTGGCCTGGTGTTCTGGGGCGTGGTCAGCCTGCTGGTCGCTGGGGTGAAAGAGCATGTCGACTGAATCTCGCACGCTGGCCTCGCCGAGTTTTCTCGGATCTCTGAGGATCCAGGGGCGTGTCATCCACGCTCTGATGATGCGCGAGCTCATCACGCGGTTCGGGCGCGAGAACATCGGCGTACTGTGGCTGTTCGGCGAGCCGATGATCTTCACGCTCGCTGTGTCGGCCTTGTGGCACGCCGCGGGCTTACACAACGGGAATTCGATCCCGATCGAAGCGTTTGCCATCACCGGCTATTCGTCGGTGCTGATGTGGCGCAACACTGCCAGCCGGTGCAATAGCGCGCTGAACCAGAACGCAAACCTGCTGTACCACCGCAACGTCCGCGTGCTCGACGTCTTCCTGACGCGGATCCTGCTCGAGGCAGCAGGCGCCACGGCGTCGTTCATCCTGCTGTCGGTGATCTTTATCTACACCGAACGCATCACGGTGCCGGTCGACATGCTGAAGGTGGTGGGTGGGTGGTTGATGCTTGCCTGGTTCGGTGCAGGCCTTGGCCTCACGTTGGGCACGGCCACCGCCTACAGCGAACTGGTCGATCGCTTCTGGCACCCGGTGTCCTACGTGCTCTTTCCGCTCTCCGGTGCCACCTTCATGGTCGAGTGGATGCCGACCAAGGTGCAGGGATTGATCCTCGTCCTGCCGATGGTGCATGGCGTCGAGTTCATGCGCGAGGGCTACTTCGGCAACGTGGTGCGTACCCACCACGATCTCGTCTACATGGCCATGGTGAACCTGGGGCTGACCTTCACAGGGCTGGCGCTGATGCGCGGGGCCACGCGCCACATGGAGCGCCGATGATTCACGTCGACAATGTCAGCATGCACTACTACACCCGCCAGGGGCGGCGTACCGTGCTGGACGGCATCAACCTGCAACTCGAGAAAGGCCGCAACGTCGGCATTCTTGGTCGCAACGGTGCAGGCAAGTCGACCCTCGTGCGCCTGCTGGCCGGAGCGATTCAACCGACGTCGGGGACCATTCGGCGCGAGATGCGCGTGTCCTGGCCTTTGGCCTTCCACGGTGCGTTCCAGACCCACCTCACGGGACTTGACAACCTCAAGTTCATCTGCCGGGTGTATGACGTCGACTACCGACCTTTGATTCCGTTCGTCGAGCAGTTCGCTGAGCTTGGTGTGTACTTCCGCGAGCCTGTCGAGCACTACTCCGCGGGCATGACGACACGGTTGGCCTTCGCGCTGTCGATGGCCATCGAGTTCGACTGCTTCCTGATTGACGAGATCCTAGTGGTCGGCGACAAGCGCTTCCATGAGCGATGCCACAACGAACTCTTTGTGAAGCGCAAGGATCGCTCCTTCATCCTGGTTTCGCACGAGCCCAACATCATCCGCTCGCTGTGCCAGTCGGCTTGTGTGCTGCACGACGGCCACCTGTACCACTTCGACACCGTGGCCGAGGCCTACGCTTTCTACGAGTCGGCTCCAGTGGTGCCGTTCCGTGGCGGGGCCACGCCATGAGTGGTACTCCGCTGAGGCTGCTGATGGAGATGCGGCCAGCACTGGACGGACATGCTGGCATCCCGCAGGAGACTCGGCTGCTGTTTTGCGGCCTGAGCCGCCTTGACGAAGTCGAGGTCTCGGGGCTGCTCCAGAGCAGCAACCGGGTATTGGCCAGGGGCTTGCCGGCAGGCGTGCAAGCGATGACTCGCGACCGCCAGGTCAACCGCTTGTCGCGCGTCGTCGTGTCGTTGCAGGGGCGTGGCGGCGCGAATCGGATCGACCGGGTTCGCGCGGGTATGAGCCTGGCGTTTGCACCTGCCAAGGTACTGGGCGGCGCGTTGCTGGGGCGACGGTTGCCGCTGACCACCTTCGATGCAGGCGATTTCAAGGACTTCGTCTGGCGCAGCCTGTTTGCCAAGACCCTGCCCAGTGCGGACTTCGATCTGGTGACCCGCGCCAGCTACCGGGTGGCTCGTCCTCCTTGGACCGCTCTCCACGCTGGCGCCCTGGCGACACGGAGGCTCGGCCATGCTCTTTACCCACGCTTGGACACACGTGACTTCGACATCATGGTTGCCGAGACGCCATACCCCGGCAGGGTATCGCCCCCGACGAAGCTGGTGGTGCGCTACCACGACGCCATCCCGCTGCTGATGCCGCACACCATCTCCGACAAGGCCTATCACCAGGCTTCCCACTACCAGGCGCTGCGGCGCAACGTACAGGACGGTGCTTGGTTCGCCTGCGTGTCCGACGCCACTCGCCGCGACTTGGTGTCGATCTTCCCTGAGGTCGAATCGCGCTCGCTGACCATCCCGAACATGGTCTCGCACCACTACCATGCCGAGCACGCCCCAGCCGACCGGGTTCCGGACATCCTTCGGATTCGTCGCCACCCGGAATTCGAGGCGCCCGGAGGGGCTGTGGTCAGCCGCGCTGGCCATGCCGTTCGCTACCTGCTGATGGTCTCGACCATCGAGCCGCGGAAGAACCACCTCAGCCTGCTGGCTGCCTGGGAACAGATGCGCGCCGAGGGTTGGGCAGATCTGCAGCTGGTCTTTGTCGGCATGCTGGGCTGGGACCACAAAGCGATCGTCAAGAAGTTCAAGCCCTGGCTGGCCCGTGGCGGGCTGCACGTCCTGGAAGACGTGCCGTCCGACGAGCTGAGGCTGCTGTATCGCCATGCGCAGGCGACGATATGCCCCAGCTTCGGTGAAGGTTTCGACTACTCCGGCATCGAGGCCATGCGCTGTGGCGGCGTGGTAGCCGCTTCCGACATCGCCGTGCACCGCGATGTGTTCGGCGATGCAACTGAGTACTTCAGCCCGTATGCGGTCCCTGACATCGTCGCGGCGATCCGCCGCATCGTCGGGCCGGGCTCCGATGCTCGCCGCGACGAACTGCGAGCTCTGGGCGACGAGATCTCTTCGCGTTACCTGCCAGAGCGCATCTTGCCGCAGTGGCAGGCTTTCCTCACCCAAATCAGCCGACTGCGATGAATGCACATGCCATGAGCATGACCAGACCGACCACCGCTTTTGTGTTCTCGGGTGCTGGCGACTGGGAGGCGTTGGCCCAGGCTCTGGCCGACGGTGCGCCGGCGCCGGTCCAATTGACCTCGGCCCTGCCCGTCACGCAATCCGACGGGACCGGCCTCGTCTGGATCATCGCTTCACCGTCAGAGGCCGTGGCCCACGCCCTGGCAGCCGACCCGACAGCCGATACCACGCGCGCGCTGGACGCGTGGTGCTCCGCGGCTCAGCAAGCTCTGCGCGCCCTGCAACGCCGGCCGGGCCAGTGTTTGCTGCTGGCGGCAAACGAAGTCCGCCGAGACCCGGCCGCCGCCGCGCGCGCCTGTGGCGAGCAATTCGGCGTGTCGTGGGCGGCTCCCGGAGGCGGCGCAACGGCCTCGCCACCCGATGTCCTGCGCCACGCCCTTGCCGAGATGGCCGTGCACAGCCATCGGCGCGCTGGTACGGCGTACGACGAACTGTTGGCTGCCTGCCGACCCTTGGGCGATGCCGACCCGGCGAAAGAGCGGATGCCTGTCGACCTGGTTGCAGCCTGCGCACGCGTCGTGCAACTCGAAGCAGGCTGTGCCGAGCTGGAACAGACACGCGCTCACGAAGCTCAGCTCTCACACGCGCTGCAAGTCGCAACAGCAGAGCGGGACATGGCTCAGTCGGCCTTGACCGCAGCGCGCGCGGAGATCGACGCCGCCTTCCAGCAGATGCACGGCATCCAAGCCGAGCTTGAATCTCTGGCCACTCGACAGAAGGAGGCGGATGCCTCCGCCGCCGGACAACTGGCAGCTTGGCGGCAGGCCGAAGACCAACTTCAGGCTCGGCTGGCTGAGGCGGAGGGCGGGCGGACTCGGGC
>JBGAGZ010000054.1:0-36001 GCA_044226465.1 Burkholderiaceae bacterium
TTCTACGCCCTGCGCTGGGACGGCCCCGTGCCCCTGCGCGGCCTGGCGCCCGGGAGCTACCAGCTGAGGGACTATGTGAACGGCACCGAGCTCGGGACCGTCACCGCGGACGGGGCAGCGCCGCGGCTGAAGTTCGAGGGACATTTGCTGATTGAGGCACGGCGCGTGGTTGGTTGACTGCTCCGCCAGCGGGTGCAGTCGTCCAGCCCTGCAGTCACAGCGGACACTACCGACCCCTTGCAGTCCTTCAACCCAATGGAGAGCGGTCGTTCAGGCAATGAAGGCGGTGATCGACCTCGGCGCCCACGAATACTCGCCATAGTACGCCCCGCCTTCTTCATCAGGCCAGCAACTGAAACGCCTTTCGCGCCTGGGCCCCTCGCTGGCGATCACGCAGCGATGCCGCGATTCCGGTCAGGGCGACGAAGAAGAAGCCGGCGCCTTTGGAATGATCGGCTCGAGGCGCACCACCCGAGGCTGGTGCGTCTGCGGGTCGACCGCCTGGGCGGCGATCTCCCCCGCCTCGTTGATGCCGACGGCGTTCGCGATCGAGTAAAGCGCAGCGTCCTCGCTGCGCAGCCGAAGGTTGAGATCGACCATGCTGTCGCCCTCCACGATGCCACCGACGTATCGGTTCAACGTGGAGTCGTAAAACTGGCCGACGATGGTGCCGGCTGCGTTGATCCCTCTTGCCATGCCGTTGTCCTCGGCATGCGGCAGCAGGAAGACCTGCACGCTGCCCTCGGCGAAGCGCGCCGGCTGACGGCCATGTTCGCGATCCGTGGAGAAGCCCACTGCGACATTGGCATCGTTGATCGCCAAAGCCCAAGAATCGGAGTGGCCAGGGGCCGTGCCAAGGTCCAGGGGCGGCCCACCATCGATCCACATCGTGGCGAGGTCGATGCGGTTGGGCCCACGGCTTCGCCCGACGATCACCCTGTGGCTGTTGATGTCCGTCGGTTCGGGGGACCCCACGAGCCCTTTCAGTTCGATGCTGTGGTCCGTGTAGAGAAAGGCGTGGTCGTCCTGAGCCATGCCAATCACAGCGCCATCCGGCGCGATTGCCTTGCTATAACCGAGCGTGAGAAACCGCGCCCCGCCGCCTTGCTGCGGATCCTTGCGCACCACCCATCGGCCGCCGGTCGGCTTCGTGGCTTCGCCCACCAGCATTCCTTGGTCGTTAAAGTCCGTCCAGTTCGCAGAGCCATCGCGAACTCGTGGCAGGGAGCGGCAGGTGTCTCTGCCGCAGACGTAGTAGGAACCATTGGAGCTCCAGAGCAATATCTTGCCCTGCGAATTAATGGAGAGGGGCTCGCTTCCCGTCAATGCCAGCCGCACCACGCGGTACATGGTCTGTGCGGATGCGAACTGGGCGGCGCATGCAAGCGCCATCACTGCCAGGCTGTGCGCGATAGACGTGATTCTCATCGCCGGATCCTCCTGAAGTGCAGCCGTAGCGCACGCACTGCGCTTATCACTGACGGGCAAGTATGCGCCGTCCGAGATTGCAAGGCGCCAGCCCATCATGGGCGGAGCAATCCAACTTGCAACCGCTCGTCTCTGCTGCGGGTCGAGAAACCGCTTTGAATCGGAGGTGCTAGCGACGGCAACTGGCCGAGATCGGCTGTGAACTGTCAGGGTGCGATTGACCGCAACCAGTTTCCAGCGACGTCCGGATCATGATCGCCGGTTCTCAGCTACCGCGGTCAGTCGGTCCGGTGGATCCGATTCACGTTGGGCACCACCGAGCCGACCTCGGGCTCGGCAGAGCTGCGTCCACCCCTCCTGTCCGCCCCCTTCGACCCAAGCGAAGGCCCTGTCATTCGACAGCCGCAGACTCGCTCTCCGTGTGCCGGTCCGGCTCCTTGGTGCGGAGGATTTCGTTGAGAACGGACGTGGCGTAGTTCCCGGCGGGCAAAGAGAAGGTCAGCACCAGTTGATCGGTTTGCGGCCATTCCCACGACATGTCCACCGGGCTCGCCACCAGGGGGCGGCGTTCCTGGTCCAGGCCGGCGTGTTCCATGCCGTCGCACAAGGTGGCGTGACGTTCGGCCACACCGTTTTCCAGGGCCTGCGACTGGTCGGTGGTGCTCACGCGGCCCCGCCCCCAGAGCGGCCCGGTGGGCCGGCCCGCTTCGTCCATCACGTCACCGGGCAGGGTCTGGCCCCAGAGCCCTTGCTGAATGCGCAGCGCCAGCACTTCGTTGAAGACGAAGGAGCGCACCGCCGACAGGTAGATGCCCTTCTTCTTCGGGTTGCGCACCCGGATTTCGCGCGCCAGCATGGCCCTTCCCTGCTCGACGTTGCCGCCGTCGTGGCCGAAGCGCTGAGCGCCGAAGTAGTTGGGCACGCCCTGTGACGCCACGGCCTGGAGATTGGCCTCGATCGCGGGGCGCTCGCCGGTCACGTCGCGCAGCACGATGCGGAACCGGTTGCCCTGCAGATCGCCGGGGCGCAGCTTCTTCACGTGGCGGCGCTGGCCCAGCACCTTGAATTCCGGGTGCTGAAGCTGGGTCAGGTCGGGCGTCTCGCCCTTCGGCAGGTAGATGCTGAACCACTGGCGGGTGATGGCGTAGCGGTCCTTGAGGCCGGCATAGCCCACGTCCCTTTCCTGCACGCCCGCGGCCTCGGCCAGCTGCTGGGCGACGAAGGCGGTGTTGGCGCCGTTCTTTTCGATATCCAGCCAGAGGTGCTCGCCTTCACCGCAGGGCGGCTGCAGCGGCAGTTCGGTCACGACGAAATCCTCGTTGAGGCGTTTCAGCGTGGCGCTGGCGCCGCTGGCTGGATAGGCGTTGGGCCACAGTGGAAGGGTCGTGTATTGGGCGTCGGTCATGAGGGGTCTGGCGGCACCAGGTGGGGACAGGAGCAGGCTGCCCACCCGACCGGGGCAGTCCAGGCAGCGATTCTCTCCCTGCCCCAGCCCCAGCTCACTTCAGACGAAGCCGATAGAGCACCCCTTTGCCGAATTCGCCACCGCTTGCCGTCATGCCGAAGAACGCCTGCTCGCCGCTGGCGAACAAGCCGCTGCTCGAGGGCGCCCCTTCTTCGTTCTGACGGAAGCGGTGCAACTCGCGGAAACCTCCGGCTGGCGACCACTGGTAGGCGTTGCCGCGGCCGTCCGGGGTGCCTCCGAGGGTGACGCCGGTGATCGTGCCGTCCGGGCTCATGTTCAAGTTGCCGCGAGGTGCCGAGCCGGTCGCGATATCAAAGTGGTAGACCGCGGTCAACGAGAGGTCGAGGCCAAGGCGGTAGATCGCACCGGAGTCGCTGAGGGAGCCCGCGTCCGCCGTGAAGTAGAGCTGGCCATCAGGCCCCACCACCAGGCCCGACGTGAAGGTCGGGTAGAGCTTTTCGGCGCCCTCCGGGTTGTCGAAGGCATGGATGACCTGCAGGAAGCCGTGCCGGTCCATGCGAAACACCGTGCCGACGCGGTGGCGGCCACCTTCCGAGGTGGTGCCATAGAAGAACCCGTCGCTGGCCTCGACCAACTGGGTCATGGGGCTGGCGCCATCCACGCCATCGGCATCGTCGAACTCGTGCAGGATGGTGACCTCGCCCCCTGGGGTCATGCGGTAGATGCAGCCTTGGCCGGCATGCCCGCCTCGGTACGTGACGCCGTAGAAGTTGCCGTCGCTCGCCTCGATCAGCTTCGTCGGGTGCTTGCAAGGGCCGCCACCATGCCCGCTGAAGGAATAGAGCACCGTCACGTCGCCGTGCCGGTTCATGCGAAAGATGGCCCCCCCACCGAACTGGCCGCCATCGTAGGAGGTGCCATAGAAATGGCCGTTGCTCGATTCGACCAGGCCGTTGGGAGCCACCGGCCCGCCGTCGTGGAAATCGAATTTGCGCAGCTCCGTGAACTTGCCGCCAGGCGAGAGGCGGAACATGAGGCCCGCCGTGAAGCCACCACCGCTGAAAGCGCCGTACATCCTGCCATCGCTGCCTCGCACCATGAAGTTGGTGCCGACAAAGCCTTCCGAGAGCGACCAACTGTGCAGGATGTCGTAGCGCGCCTCGGCCCCAAAGGCGGCGGTGGTCGCCAGCAGCCCCAACACGATGGCGCTGCAGCAGCGGCCGATTTTCACGAATGCCATCCAGCGCATGGTCTTGCCTCCTGATTGGACGCGAAACAGTAAGGCGCTTTCCTCAGCCGCGTCAATCGGCGGTCTTTGGGGAGCGCCTCAGCCAAACCTCCGGCGGTGGAAGCGCCTCCAACCTTGCGACGTTCATTGGGCGATGGATTGGGGATGGGGGCTCGCCGCGGGCAAGTGCTATGGTTCATCACTGATGAGCGTTAGGCGCCCGCGGTCGCACTGGCCGTGAAGCCGAGCCTTCCGTTGTCCGCCCTTTGAAAGGAGACCGACATGTGCCGAGCCCGCCTTCTCCGCCCGAGCCTTGCCTTCGTTGCCGCTTGGGGTTGCACCCTGGCGATGGCCCAGGCCACCTACAAGGTCGTGGCATTGCCAGAGCCCGGCCCCCCGCATGACCCCACCTACGTCACCGGTGCCACCGGCCTCAGCAGCAAGGGCGTTGCGTCGGTGACGGCGACCGACGACCGCGGCTCGGACACCGCCTACCGGTGCACCAAGAAAGAGTGCGTTCAGATTCCGCCCCTCTTCGTGGTCCATTGGCCTGCAATCACCGCCGTCGCCGTCGGCGACAACGGGTGGGTGGTGGGCGAGACCACGGATCGTGAGATCACCGTGGTTCAGCACGCCTACTACTTCGACGGTGTCAGCACCAACCGGATCCGCGGCTTTGCCGATGATGGCTGCGGTGGGTGCAAGAACGAGAGCACCGCCCTGGGCGTGAACAAGCTGGGCCAGGTGGTCGGCTCGGCCACCGGTGCGGACGGCCGCCGGCGCGGGTTCGTCTGGACCGCCGGAACCATGCAAGAGCTCGGCACGCTGGGGGGCGGGCTCAGCGAAGCCCGGGCCATCAACAGCCACGCTGACATCGTGGGCGATGCCAGCACCCCGTCCGGGGACATGCACGCCTTCGTCATGCGCTCGGGCCATGCCATGGTCGACATGGGCACGCTGGGCGGGTCTTGGTCCCTGCCCAACGCGATCAACGTGCACCGCCAGGTCGCGGGCTGCTCGACGCTCGCGGGAGACGCGGTTCTGCAAGCCTTCCTCTATGCCGGGGCCGTGATGTCACCGCTCCCCGGGCTGGGGGGCGATGCGGCCTGCGCCTATGGGATGAACGACCTGGGCACGGTGGTCGGCGAGGCTTCGTTGAGTTCGGGCGACAGCCATGGCTTCATCTTCGACGGCAGCCAGACGCACGACCTGAACCAGCTCTTGCGCCCGAGCGATCAGAACAAGTGGACGGTCCTGTCGGCGTCGGACATCAACGACAAGGGCGAGATCTCGGCGCAGGCAATCAACAGCGCCGATTCAACCGTTCGGGCCGTGCTGTTGTTGCCGCTGGCCGGCCAGGCGGTGCAATAGCCCAGCGGCAGACCACCCTTGCTCATGGCCGCACGTAGGCCCAGCCTTCCTGCTGTTTCCTGGTGAGCTCGATGATCCCCGCGGGCACGTAGCCGACGCTTTGCAGCATCTCGCTCTTCGCCAGCTTGAGCCCCTTCATCGAGTTCTCGCAGACCATCACCTTCACGCCGGACTTCGCCGCCTCGGCGACCCGCGCCGCGATCGGCGAATCGCTCTTGAGCATGAGCACGCTCGGGCCGTTGGAGACGATCTCGATGTCGATCTTGTCCGGGCCGCCCATGTCGTCTTGCGCGTTCTTCGCGTTGCCCAGCGCCATGTTCCAGCGCGCCGGCTCGTTTTCGCTGACATGGATGAGCAGCCGCGGCTTCTGGCCGCTGGCATCGCCCTGGGCGTTGGCCGCCCGCAAGCCACCCGCCAGGGGCAGCAGCGCGGCGGTGATCAAGAGCAATCGGCGGTTGCTGTCGTGCATGGCGTGTCCTCGCGGGGTTGGGGTGGGTGGCGCCAGCGAAATGTACGCCCGGCGCGGCGGCGCTCGGCGCGCTCGGGCCGCACGCTCATCACCCTGGCCATGGGCTTGGCGCGTGTGGCATCGTCCACGCTGTTCAGCCCGCATGAAAGGAGGCCAATCAAATGGGACGCCAGCAACGCATGAAGGGTCAGGCGCGCCCGCCCGCGGCGTGTGCGCACGCATGGCTCGGCGGCGCCGTGCTGGCACTGTTGTCGATAGCCGCCCCCTCGCCCGCCTGGTCGGCTTGGTCATGCCCTGCCGGCCCCTTCGGCAACCCGGTGCCGCCGGGCGCGCAGATCACCCACATCGACAACGCGCTGCCGCTGGACGACTTCAACCAGCATGGCCAGTTGAACGCCAATGTCGAGGGGCCGGTGTGGCGCAGTGGCTCGCTCTATGTGAGTGAATTCGGCGACGGCCCCAACCCGCCGCCCTCGCGCATCCTCAAGATCACGGGCAGCAACCCGGGCGTGGTGTTCGCAGCCACCGCCGGCACCAACGGCCTGGCGGTGGACGCGGGCGGGCGCCTGCATGGGGCCAGCCACAAGCTGGGCGGCATCGTGCGCTTCGGCCCCGCGGGCGAAGAGACAGTGGTCGTCAGCGGCTACAAGGGCAGCCGCTTCAACTCGCCGAACGACCTCACCTTCCGCAGCGATGGCACGCTGTACTTCACGGACCCGACCTGGCAGGCGCCCAGCCCGCCGCCGCAGGCCAAGACGCGCGTCTACCGCGTGGCGCCCGGCTCGCACAAGGCGGTGGTCGTCGATGCCAACCGCTCGCAGCCCAACGGCATCACCCTGTCGCCGGACGAGAAGACGCTGTACCTGTCGAGCCTGGACGGCCTTTACGCCTACGCCGTGGCGGCGGATGGCTCGGTGGGCGCGCCCAAGCGCTTCGCCAGCCAGGTGGCCTCGGCCGACGGCATGGTGGCGGACTGCGCCGGCAACCTCTACGTGACGAGCACCGACGTGATCGTGCTCAGCCCCAGCGGCCACGAGATCGCCCGCCTGCCCATGCCCGCCGGTGCCGGCAGCGTCACCAACCTGGCCTTCGGCGGCAACAAGCGCCAGACGCTCTACGTCACCGCCATGGGCCAGGGCAACGGCCGCGGCGTGTTCAGGGTCGACCTGGACGTGCCGGGGTTGCCGTACTGACCGCGCAGCAACGCGGTCTACTTCTTCTTCAGCACCCGGTAGATCACGGTGCCTTCGCTGAAGCCACGGCTGGCGCTGCCATACATGTACGAGCCGGCAAGGGTCAAGCCCGTGCGCGGCGCGTTGGGCGTGCCCGAGTACGAGAAGGCATGCAGGACATGGGCCTCGCCTGCGGTCGACATCGAAAAGACCGTGCCGCCGCCTTCGATGCCCGAGCCGCCTGTGGCCCCATACATCAGCCCGTCGGGGCCGAGCGCCAGGTCACCGCTGACATGCCAGCCGATGTCGCCGAAAAACTCGAAGGTGTAGACCAGCGAGACCGTTCCATCCGGCGCCAGCCGAAAGATCGTGCCGCAGCAAAGCCCGCCGCTGCCGGTCGCGCCGTAGAAGTTGCCATCTTTTGCCAGCAGCAGTTGCCCGTAGGGCCCCGCCCCCATCGTGTCGGTTTCGTAGGTGAACGAGAACACCACGCGATAGTCGGTGCCGTCCGGGTTCAGCGAATAGATGGTGCCGACATCGAACGGCCCCCCCCTCGATGTGACGCCGTAGAGCTGGCCCGATGGCGACAAGGCGAGGCTGGCGGGCTCGTAGCCGTCGCCCGTCCCCCAGCCGGCGAAATTCCTGAGTGTCTTGAACTTGCCGTTGGCGGGGTTCCACTTGTACACGGTGCCGGCGTCCGACTTGCCGCCCGACTCCGTCGTTCCGTAGATCCAGCCATCGGGCCCTTGCACCATCGCGCCGCCCGGATTGCAGCCTTCGGTCCGCCGGCCCAGCACGGCGAAGGGGTGCATCACCTCATAGACGCCCGTCACTGGCGACACTCGGAACAGGGACCCGCATGCCGATACGCCACCGTACCGCACGGTACCGTAGAGATAGCCATCGCTGGCCGCCAGCAGCTTGGTCGCGGGATATTGCCCGTCGACATTGGCATCGAACGAATGCAGCACCTCGACGTTGCCGCGCTTGTCCATGGCGAACACCGTGCCGAAATGGAGCGCGCCGCCATAAGTGGCCGCGCCATAGAAGCGGCCATCGCTTGCCAGTGTCAAAGGCCCTGGGTTGTCCCCTTCGAGCGGCTGGAACTCGTGAAGCGTCTGCAACGGCTCCTTCGTTCCCGCGTGCGCACTTGAGAACAGAAATGAGGCGGCCAAAGCCGACCTGATCAGGGCACGCCACCACTTCCGGGCAGCGCCCCGGCAAACCAACAGATTTTGCATCGATCCCTCCCTTGCAATGGCCACATTCTCCACGCCGAGCCGGGGCCGGGGAGCTGCGCCCTGGTGAAGCGACTGGTGCGACACGCCGCCGACGCCATGGGTGTTGCAGGCATGACGATTGATTAGAAAGCCGTCGGCTCAAAGTGATGCAATGCAATTTATTGGATGGACGAATAAATGAGCCATGGACGCCAGATCAGTCGCCATCTTCGACACTGACACCTACTACCGCGAGCGTCTGGCCGCGGCGATGGATCAGCTCGGCGTGCCGGCCCGCGGCTACGACGACCTGGCAAAAGCCGACGCCGACGCGCTCAACCATGCGGGGCATGTGCTTGGGCTGGCCCCGGTGGCTTCGAGAGAGCTGGTGCGGCAGCTCCGCCGGCGTGGCCGGTCGGCGATCCTGCTGCTGTCCGACGGGGTGAGGCCCGAGGCGGCACAGGCCGCCCCCGATGCGGGCGCGGCCCAGCACGTGGCCAAGTTCAAGGCGATCAAGGATGTCGCCGCGTCCGTTGTAGCGACCATGAGCCGCGCGTGGCAGCGCGGGGGTGTGATCGCCTGGCAGCTGGACAGCCGAGCCCGGCAACTCGTGGCGCCGGACGGCGCCCGCATCGACCTGAGCGTGGACGAACTGGAAATGCTGGCCTGCCTTCGGCTTTCCACGGGCAATGCCGTCAGCCGCGACGCCATTCTCGGCCGCCAGCAGGCCGCCCACGGGCCCGGCTCGTCCGATCCGGTCCACGCCGCCATGCTGCGCCTGCAGCGCCGGGCGGAGCGGCTGACGCCCATGAGCCTGCCCTTTCGCGTCTGGGCGCGTACGGGCTACTCGTTCGACGGGCACCTGGAAGAGGCCTGAGCCCACGCACTTGCCTGCGCGCAGCAGCGCCTGCATTGCGGCAGGCCAACGCGGAACATTTCGCTGGCGTGAGACTCTTCTCCTGAGGCTTCGGATCGAGGCCGGAACAGGGAGGGTCGGCCCTGTGCAAGCGTGGTGCATCCACACCCGCTGGCAGCTGGGGCCAGACGACAACAAATGAGCCAGGCGATTCCACGCGTCATGCATGCAGCCGTGCTTCTCATCGGGGCCACCTATTTCGCCGGCATCGCGAAATGGGCTTGGCTCAACGACTGGAGCCACCCGGTCGTCGACAGCCTGCAGCTCACGGTGGGAACGCTGGTGTTGGCCTGGGCGCTCAACCGGCTGCGCCTGGGCAGTCGCCTGTGGCGCTGGGTCTACGTGCTGTTTTTCGTCTGGGGTGTCGTCGACCTGAGCCTCTGGCCGCCCGCCGCTGTCGGCCACTGGGAAGTGCTGTTCGCCTGCGGACAGGTCGTGCTGCAGTGCGCCGGCACCGTGCTGCTCTTCGCGCCCTCGTCCAACCGGTACTTCCAGGCGATGGCCGGCGGGCGCGGTCAGGTGTGACCGCACGGCGCGGGGCCGGTGTCTGTCCGCACAGTCGTTGAGGCGGCTCAAGGCCCGAAGACCTCGGCGCGCTACGCTGGCTCGCTCAAGCGCCCTTGGAGGTCGACCGCCATGTTGCCGTTCACCCGCGAGCAGTTCCTGTCGGTGTTTGCCAACTACAACCAGGGCGTTTGGCCAGCGCAGGTGGCTGCGTACCTGCTCGGCCTGGCTGCAGTCGTCGCGGTGGTCTTGCACGCGCGCCCGGCGGGCCGCGTCGTCGGTGCGGTGCTGGCCGCCATGTGGGTCTGGACGGGCGTCGCCTACCACGGGCTCTACTTCTCCGCGATCAACAAGCCGGCGCTGCTGTTCGGCGCGCTGTTTGCGCTGCAGGGCGGGCTGTTTGCATATGCCGCGGTGGCTCGGAACAGGCTGGCTTTCCACGGCACGGCCGGGCCACGCGCCTGGGTGGGCTGGGGGCTGGTGTTCTACGCTGGCGTGCTCTACCCGCTGATTGGTCGCTGGGCGGGCGAGGCCTACCCGGCCATGCCCATGTTCGGTATCACGCCGTGCCCGGTGACGCTGTTCAGCTTCGGTCTGTTGCTGCTGGCGTCCGGCCCGCTGCCGCGCTGGCTGCTCGTCGTGCCTTTGCTGTGGTCTGCGATCGGTGGCAGCGCCGCATACTTGCTCGGCGTCCCCCAGGACTGGCTGCTGTTGCTGAGCGGCGTGGTCATCGCGCCCTGGCTGCTGTTGCGCGGTCGCAGCAGTGCAGGCCAGCCGGCCCATGCCTGAGCACCGCCACCCTTTGCGCCGCCTGGCTGATTAGGGGGTGGGCCAGGCGCGCTTGCTGTCGGTCAACATCGCGGCGCCATCGCGGAGCTAGTGTCGCCACCAGTCCATCAAAAAACTGGAAAGCCCACCGTGAACGCCATCGTCAAGCCCGCCGCTTCGGCATCCTTTTCCAACCTGAGCGAGGCCGCGGTGGCGCGGGTCGAGCGTGTGCGCCAAATCGCACGCGAGGTGGCCGGCCCGGCCGCCGCGGCGGTGGACCGCGACGCGCGCTTCCCGCACGAGGCGATCGACGCGCTGAAAGCCGAGCACCTGCTGTCGGCACATGTGCCCGAGCGCTTCGGCGGCCTGGGCGCCGGCATCGCGGAGCTGGGCCTGATGTGCGAGGCGCTGGGTCAGCGCTGCGCATCGGCCGCCATGGTGTTCGCCATGCACCAGGTGCAGGTGGCCTGCCTGGTGCGCCATGGCAGCACGCCGTTCTTCCAGAGCTACCTCGAAGACCTGGTGCGCGACCAGCGCCTGATCGCGTCGGTCACCAGCGAAGCCGGTGTCGGCGGATCGGTGCGCACCAGCATCTGCCCGATCGAAACCCAGGCCGATGGCAGCTGCTTCGTGCGCAAGGAGGGCACGGTGGTTTCCTATGCCGACGCGGCGGACGACTTCCTGCTCACCGTGCGGCGCAATGCCGAATCCGTCGCCGGTGACCAGGCCATGGTGCTGGCGCGCAAAGGCCAGTGCGAGATGCAGCTCGTGGGCACCTGGGATGCGATGGGCATGCGCGGCACCTGCAGCCCGGGCTACACCATCACGGCGCGCTTCGGGCCCGAGCAGGTGGTGCCGGCGCCGTTCGCCGACATCAATGCCCACACCATGGTGCCGTGGGCCCACATCCTGTGGAGCTCGGGCTGGCTGGGCGTCGCCACCGACGCGGTCACGCGCGCCCGCACCTTCGTGCGCGACACCGGCCGCAAGCTCGGAGGCACGCCGCCCACCGCCGCGCGCCTGAGCGACGTGTCCACCCAGCTGCAGCTGATGCGCACCCACGTGCGCGACTGGACGCGCCGCTACGACCAGATCACCGCCGCGCCGGACGGCGGTGCCGAAGAGCTCTCGTCGGTGGCTTGCGCGGTGCAGCTCAACCACTTGAAGATCGCCAGCTCCGAGCTGGTGGCCAGCATCTGCACCCAGGCGCTGCGCATCACCGGCACCACCGGCTACCGCAACGACTCGCCCTACAGCGTGACCCGCCACCTGCGCGACGCGCACTCGGCCGCGCTGATGATCGGCAACGAGCGCATCCACGCTGCCAACGGGGCGCTGCACATGGTGTACCGTGACGACGCGCTGTGAGCCCTCTTCAGGGGCCCGCGTAGCCACCTGAATGGATTCGACATGACGACACAGACGGGCACCGTCAAATGGTTCAACGAGGGCAAGGGCTTCGGCTTCATTGCCCCCGACGACGGCAGCAAGGACCTCTTCGCCCACTACAGCGAGATCAGAGGCAGCGGCTTCAAGACGCTGACCGAGACGCAGCGCGTGGAGTTCGAGGTGGTCGAGGGCCCAAAGGGCTTGCAGGCGTCGAACATCCGCCCTGTCTGAGCCGGGCGCGTGACAATGCGGCGCCGCGGCCCGGTGGCCGCACGCTTGCACGCGCCATGACCACCTACGACCAGTTCCTGCAACGCCACCCGGCCTACGCCGACACCGTCGCCCTCGACGAGCTGCGGGCCACCGACTACAGCCGCATCGACGCCAACGGCCAGACCTACCTGGACTACACCGGCGGCGGCCTGCACGCAGCCAGCCAGGTGCGCGAGCACATGGCCATGCTGAGCGAGCAGGTGCTGGGCAACCCGCATTCGGTGAACCCCAGCTCCACGGCGATGACCGAGCGGGTGGAGCAGGCCCGCGCCGCGGTGCTGGCCCACTTCAACGCAGCAGCCGACTACACCGCCATCTTCACGCCCAACGCCTCGGGCGCGCTGAAGCTGGTCGGCGAGTCCTACCCCTTCGTGCCGGGCGGCCGGCTGCTGCTGACGGTGGACAACCACAACTCGGTCAACGGCCTGCGCGAGTTCGCCGGGGCCAAGGGTGCGCGGGTGGACTATGCGCCGCTCACGCGGCCCGACCTGCGGCTGGACCGGCCGGCGCTGGACGCATTGCTCGCGACGGCCGACGAGGCGGGCGCGCCCCGGCTGCTGGCCTTTCCGGCGCAGTCGAACTTCTCAGGCGTGAAGCACCCGCTGGACCTGATCGACCAGGCCCAGACACGAGGCTGGCAGGTGCTGCTCGACGCCGCGGCCTTCGTGCCGACGAACCGGCTCGACCTGCAGGTGCACCGCCCCGACTTCGTGGTGATGTCGTTCTACAAGATGTTCGGCTACCCCACCGGCGTGGGCTGCCTGCTGGTGCGCAACGAAGCGCTGGCCACGCTGCGCCGGCCATGGTTCGGTGGCGGCACGGTGAATTTCGCCACTGTGCAGGGGCGCATGCACGTGCTGTCCGCCGGCGAGGCCGGCTTCGAGGACGGCACGCTCAACTACCTCAGCATCCCGGCGGTCGAGATCGGCCTGCGCCACCTGCAGCAAGTGGGCATCGAGCGCATCCAGGCGCGCGTGCAGAGCCTAACCGGCTGGCTGATCACGCAGTTGCTCGCGCTGCGCCATGCCAACGGGCGGCCGATGGTGCGGCTGTACGGGCCGGCCGCCATGGCCGACCGGGGCGGCACCGTGACGATGAATTTCTACGACCCCGCCGGCCACCTGGTGGACTACCGCCGCATCGAAGAGCTGGCCTCGCAGCAGGGCATCTCGCTGCGCACCGGCTGCTTCTGCAACCCCGGCGCTGGCGAGACGGCCGAGGGCATCGACGAGGCCGACCTGCGCGGCGGCGTGGCCGAGGCCGGCGCGCAGATCAGCCTGCCGCGTTTCCTGCAGCACCTGCAGCAGCACGGCGGCAAGAGCGCCGGCGCCATCCGCGTGTCGCTGGGCCTGGCCAGCAATTTCGCCGACGTCGAGCGCTTCATGGCGTTTGCCACCGGCTTCCTGAACCAGACCGCGCTGACCATCGGCACGGCCTCGTTCGACATCGAGAGCTGCCGGGTCATCCGCGACGGCGGTTGAGTAGAGCACCCGGCTGCGGGGTACCGCAGCCACCCGCCGAGCGGGTCTCAGCCGGCTTGGGGCGGCCCGGCGCTCGGCTGAGCCGCATCGCACCGCTCGGCGCCTGTTCACCTGGGGGCTTGACCTTCATTTAACAAAGTCGTTAAATGAAGCCATGCTCTCTGCTGCCTCCAACCCCGACCCGCTGAGCGCCGCCTTCGCGGCGCTGGCCGACCCCACGCGCCGCGCCATCCTCGCCCGCCTGGCCCAGGGCCACACGCACGTGGGCGACCTGGCCGAGCCGTTCGCCATCTCCGCCCCGGCCGTGTCGCGCCACCTGCGGGTGCTGCAGGACGCCGGCCTGATCGAGCGCGAGGTGAACGCCCGCTGGCGCATCTGCCACCTGCGGCCGCAGGGCCTGCAGGTGGCGCACGACTGGCTCGCGCAGTACCGCGCCTATTGGGAGGCGAGCCTGGATCGCCTCGTCGAGTTGCTGGAAGCGCCCACCACGCAACCACCAATCTCCCAGCCGCCGGCCACCCCTTCACCCGACCCCCGTGTGCCGCCCACCCGCCGCGCACGCCCCCGTCCCACCGGCGCCACCCGCGCCCCGACCAAGCAGAGGAAAGCCCGATGAATGCCCCGCACGAGACCTTCACGTTGAACATGACCCGCTTCCTGCGCGCCCCGCGCGAGAAGGTCTTCGACGCCTTCGTCACGCCGGCGCTGATGGCGGCTTGGCAGTGCCCGCGCGGCATGCAGGTCGAGGCGACGGCCGATGCCCGCGTGGGGGGCGCCTACCGGCTGCAGATGAAGGCGCGCGACGGCTCGCGCTTCGCCGTCAACGGCCAGTTCGTCGAGCTGCAGCGCCCGTCGCGCCTGGCCTACACCTGGGCCTGGGAGAACATGGCCCCGATGCCCGACGGCTTTCGCACGCTGATCGAGGTGGACCTGGTCGAGCGCGACGGTGGCACTGAGCTGCGCATGCAGCACAGCGGCTTCGCCGACGCTGGTGCGGTGGGCAACCACGAGCACGGCTGGACCTCGTGCTTCAACAAGCTCAGCGACCTGGTCGACCCGCAGGGCACCGCCGGCACGCTCACGCTGCTGGGCCACCCGATCAGCAGCTATGTGCGCACGGCGCGCATGGCCTTTGCCGAGAAAGGCGTGGCCATCACCCTCCAGACCGCCCTGCCCAACTCGCCCGAGCTGCTGGCGGTGCACCCCTTCGGCCGCATGCCGGCCTTGCTGGACGGCCCGACGCCGATCTGGGAGACCAGCGCCATCCTGCGCTTCGTCGACGAGTCGTTCGGTGACGAGCTGCTGCTCACCCCAGGCCGCATCAGCGACCGTGTGCAGTGCGACCAGTGGGTCAGTGCGGTCAACTGCTACTACTACGACACCATGATCCGCCGCTACGTTCGGCACTACCTGTTCCCCGAAGGCGAGGGTGGGCAGCCGGACCGCGCCGTGATCGACCAGGCGGTGCGCGAGATGCCGGCGCAGCTCGCGGCGCTGGACAAGGTCTACGAACGGGCAGACTATCTGGCTGGGCCGCGGCTGTCGTTCGCCGACCTGTTCATGGCGCCCATCCTGCACGGCATCGAGCGGTTCCCCGAAGGCAAGCAGTTGCTGAGTGACCTGCCCAACATCCGCCGCGCACAGGCGCTGATCCGCGAGCGGCCCAGCTTCATTGCGACCGCGCCCTGACACCACGACATGGCATCACCTTGAAAGGACCGTCATGGACAAGACCCCTCACCTACCCGGCAAGTTCATCTGGTTCGAGCACACATCCAGCGACATTGCCAAGGCGCGCGCCTTCTACGAGCCGCTGTTCGGCTGGCACACCGAGACCATGCCGCTGGGTGGCCAGACCTACCACATGCTCTACAACGGCCACCAGGGCGTGGGCGGCCTGTGCGTGGCCGAGGCGGGCACGCCCAACCGCTGGGTGAGCTACCTGTCGGTCGCCGACGTGGACGCCAGCGCCCGCGCCGCCGTGGCCAACGGCGCCACCCAGGTGATGCCGCCCACCGACTTCGCGCCCGTCGGCCGCGGCGCCGGCCTGGTCGACCCGACCGGCGCCGCCTTCTGCCTGTGGACCAGCGCCAACGGCGACGAGCCGGACGCGGACGTGCCGCCCGGCGGTTTCGTCTGGAACGAGCTCTCGACCCCCGACGCCGCCAAGGCCCTGGCCTTCTACGAGAAGACCTTCGGCTACACCCACGGCAGCATGGACATGGGCGAACAAGGCACGTACCACCTGCTGCGCACGGCCGGCGACAAGGACCGGGCGGGCCTGTTCCAGCCGAAAGAGCCGATGCCGACGATGTGGCTGCCCTACGTGCGCGTGGCCGACTGCGACGCCACGTTCGCCAAGGCGCAGCAGCTCGGCGCCGGCTTCGTCGCCATGCCGCCCACCGACATCCCGACCGTCGGCCGCATCGCCATCTTCGGCGACGCGCTGGGCGCGGCGATCGGCGTCATCCAGCCGAGCATGTGACGCGGCCGTGAAGCCGGCGCTGGCAGAGGAGTCAATCCCGCCGGCTCGCGAGCGTTCTCATGGCCGATTCGGCGACCTGGGCTCGCAGTTCGGGCCCGACACAGGGTGACAAGGCCTGCTCGATCGCCAGGCGCACCTGCTCGCGGGCCGGTGGTTGCACTCGGGCCGCCAGCACGGCGGCCTGCATGGACAGCAGAGACAGGGCCCGCCGAGCGACCGAGAGCCGAGCGATGTCGTCATCCCCAGAGCGGCTCGACCCGTCCGCACCTTCGAGGAATCGGCGGCGTTGGACGGGATCGAGGCGTGCGAGTTCGGCCCGCATGGCCTGGCCCCAGGTCGTCGAACCCAAAGCGCGATCGAGCATTCGCCAGGGCACGGCGTTCGGCGCGAGCAGATCGCAGGTCAGGCGCCCCACCTGCGCGATTTGACGCAGTCCATTGGGAACGGTCAGCTGGAAGTCGTTGCAATCGGGGGGGTCGCCGAACTTGTCGCCGACGCACACCGCCGCCAGCAACTGGCCACTGGACTGCGAGGGTGTCGCCAGCCAGGTCGACAGCGATGCCGGCGGTGTGGCCGGGTGCGGCGGCATCGAATTGCCGCGCAACTCGCCCTGGATGCGCGGCGTCGACACGATGGGCCGCGCTGGCAGCTTGGTGAGCGCATCGCGGCGGTCGGGCGGCAGCTCGCGTCCGCACGATGGGGCATCGACCATCGCGGCATCTGCGGCGTTCCAGTCCACGCAGCGCGCAGCCCGGGACCCAAGCTCGATGGTTGCGCCGGCCATCCGCGCCTGGCGGACCACGGCCAGATCGAACGACGCGGCGTCGCCGGAAGAATGGGCCCCACCGAGTCGAATGTCCGCCAGGTCGAGCAAGACGTTGTCGAAGGTGACCAGACCGCCGCGCGCGGCGTCGATGACCACCGCCCCCAGATCGCCCGGCAGCGCGAAGCCATTGGCCGATTCATTGGCATCGCCGCTGAAATGCGCCTCGGTGAGCTCTGCGTCTAAGAAGCTCGCACCGATCAGGTTGCTGGTGTCGAACGTGACACCGTCCAGCCGGGCACCGACGAAGTTCGCGCCCGACAACATGCACTGCGAAAACGAGACTGCCACGAGTGCGCTGGTGTCCAGCCCGAGCTGCTTTGCACGGCAACCATGGGCAGCCACACGGTCCAGCGTGGCGCCCGTCATGTCGGCGTCGTTCAATGTCACGTCGACGAGCGCCAACTGCCGCAGCACCGCACCGCGAAAGGACGCGTGGCTGAAGTCACGGTCGGCGATCTCCAGCACCTGCCCGTCCGGCGCGGCTGGGTCGGCGTGGCCGGTCAGGAACGCGGCGCGCCCGCCGAGGCTGAGCACCTGATTGTCCAGGTTCAGGTTGCGGCGGTAGATCGGCAGCAGCCACAACTCGTCATAAGGACGGCGGCGCCACCAGGACAGGCTGTGGTCACCGCTGACCGAGCGGTCGAACATCTCTCGCGCGGCCCTGCCGAGGTCGGTGGCCAGCGCATCCTGCAAGGCCATGGCGGACGCCCGCTCGGTGATGGCGGCCCGCCAGGCGCCGTCCGGCGAGGCATCCACCGGGGGTGGGTACAGGACCCGGTCCCAGCCGTCACCCGGGTAGGTGGCCCCCACCGCCGAATAAGACAACCCCGCGGCCAGCACCAGGCCGAGGCCCGGCGAGCGGCGCGTGCCGTCGGCAGCGCGACGCCCGGGCAGCATCGCCGGCAGACCCACCCGCCACCAATGGCGAAGCGTGCGCGGGTCCCCGTGAACGATGATCGGCCAGAGGTAGCTCAGCAGCATCACGTCCGCCAGCACAAGCCCACGGTGCAACCAAACCAAGGGTGAGTGGTAGGGCAGAAAGACGATCTGCACCAGCAGCAGGATCGCCAGCGGGAACAGCACCAGCGTCGCGAAATTCACCAGGCCCAGCAGCCAACGGAATGGGGTGGCTTCGCGCAGCGCGAGCGCATGGATCAACGTGAAGTTCTCGAGCCGCTGACGAAAGTGCTCGCGCTCGTCCTCGGGCCGGCTGCTCAACCGCCGCATCAGGGCATGCAGGTTCTCGGCCACCAGCGCCGCGTGCAGCATCAGCCACAGGTGCAGCAGGAAGAACAGGACCGGCGCCAACGCAAAGAACGAGCGCAGCGGCAGCGTCGCATCGATCACGGGCAGGTTGAAGTCCATGCCGTAGAACAGTGCCACGTCCGTGACGCCACCCACAGTGACGGCGATGTAGGCACCGGCCAGCAGGTAGGCCGTGAACAGCGGCCGGGCCGCCGAGGCGCCTTCGGTGCAGGCCTTGAGCAGGCTCTCGTCGTCGGTGTCCGTCTGCGCTTGCCAGGCCTTCGCAGCGTCGCCTGCGCGAGTGCGGGCCAGGCGACTTCGCAATGCAGACGGCAGGGTCGGCTTCATCGTCGGGCCGATTGTGGGCGAGCGCCGCAACGGCGCCAAGCCCCGGCGGCGCTCGCCATGCGGCCCGGCAACGGCCGGAACCGTGCCTCAGCGCGGCTGGCCCGAGACCCACGCCGCGCGGATCTGGCGGCCGCAGTACATGGACATGATGCCCGGGTGCTTGTGGCCGTCGGGGTCGCCCACGCCGTCGTAGCTCTCGCGGGCCACCACGCCCCACCACTTCTTGCCGGCGTCGATCCACGGGTAGAAGCCGAAGGCGCCGGCGCTGCTGAAGGCGCCGTCGCCCACCGCCGGGTCGTCTTCCACCCAGTGGCCGACGGCGTAGTGCAGGCTTTCGTCCGTCGGCATCGGCGCGGCTCGGGCGGTGGGGCAGGTCTCGGGGTTGGTGCAGACGGCGTTCGCGCCCAGCAGGTCGCGCATCTTCAGCTGCCCGCCGACGATGCGCTGCAGCAGCTGGCCGTACTCGTTGGCATCGGTCTTCACGCCGCCGGCGAGCTGGGGCTGGGTGTAGGCGAAATGCATGCCGCCAAGGCCGGCGTTGATGTGGGCGGCCAGGGCCTCGTTGTCGTCCGGGCCCAGGCCCATCAGCGTGGCGTGCTTTTCCATGTGGCCGCCGCTGTAGTAGAACTTGCCGTCGTTGAAGCGCACATAGCCGCCGTTGTCGATGTGCTTGCCGTGGTACGACTGGCACTCGGCCACCGTCTGGCCGCGCAGGCAGCGGTCGAACTGGGTGTAGCCGCTGGTGAAGTTGAGGTAGCTGGCGTCTTCTTTGGTCAACACGCCGCCGCGCTGCTCGGCCACCCAGGTGCCGTAGATCATCTTCGACGCCGAGGCGATGGCCATCTTGGTGTCCACGCTCGGCGCCCCGGCCCCCACCGATTGGCCGGCCTGGCGGCCCTTGGCGTTGCCCACAGCCCAGTAGAACGGGCGGATGGCCTGGCAAGCCGGGTTGTTCTCGGCCGTCTTGCTGGCGGCCGCGGTGCGCTCGGCCAGGCTCATGGCGGCGGCCGGCATCGCGGCCGTCGCCATGCCGATGACTGCCACGGCCAGCGCCGCATGGACTGAGAGCGAGAGCAGCACGGGGCGGGGAGATTTCATGGTGACCGCGTCCTGAACGGGTGGTTGGGGTGAAAGCGATGGCCGCATGATCGCCGGGCCCGTTCGGCTACAGGTGTCAGCATCCATGCCAAACGATGATGGCCGCGCGCCGGCTGTCATGGTTTGTCATGGTTCTGCCCCGCCACCGGCACGGCCAGCGGCGGCGGGCCGCCTAATATCCGGCCGATGAGCGCGCCCGCCCGCATCCTGATCGCCGACGACGAGCCCGAGCTGCGTGCGCTGCTGCAGCGCTACCTGGGCGAGCACGGGCTGGCGGTGCGCGCCGTGGCCGACGCCGCGGCGGCCGAGAAGCTGCTCGCCCGCGAGCGCTTCGACGTGCTGGCGCTGGACGTGATGATGCCGGGCGAAGACGGCCTGGCCCTGTGCAAGCGCCTGCGCGCGCAGGGCGAGAAGGTGCCCATCCTGATGCTCACCGCGCGCGGCGACCCGATTGACCTGGTGCTCGGGCTGGAGCTGGGCGCCGACGACTACCTGCCCAAGCCCTTCAACCCGCGCGAGCTGCTGGCCCGGCTGCAGGCCCTGGTGCGGCGCCAGCACCTGCTGGGCGCCCACACCGGCCCGGGCAGCGAGGCGCCTATCCACTTCGGCCGCCACACCCTGTGGGTGGGCCAGCGGCAGCTGCTGCGCGACGGCGAGCCGGTGGCGCTGACCACCGTCGAGTTCAACCTGCTGCAGGCGCTGGCCAGCCACCCGCACCGCCCGCTCGGCCGCGACCGGCTGATCGAGCTGGCCCACGGCCGCGACCACGAGGCCAGCGACCGCAGCATAGACGCCCAGGTGATGCGCCTGCGCCGCGTGGTGGAGGACAACCCCGCCGCCCCGCGGCACATCCAGACCGTCTGGGGCGTGGGCTACGTCTTCGTGCCGGACCACCGGCCCCCTGCGGACGAGCCTGGCACCGGCGCCGAGTCATGAGCGGCGCAGCGGCACGCCGGGGCTGGCCGCGCAGCCTGTTCTACCGCAACCTGCTGCTGTTCGCCGGGCTGATGCTGCTGGGCCAGCTGGCCACGGCGCTGCTGTTCCGCCAGCTGGTGATCAAGCCGCGGGTCGAGTCCACCGCGCGCGCGGTGGCGCAAGAGCTGCAGGCGCTGGCCGATGGCCTGGCCGGCCTGCCGGCAGAGCAGCGCGCCGGCTTCGTGTCACGCTTCAACAGCGCGCATGCAGCCAACGCAGAGAGCCCGGACGGTACGCTGCCGCCGCGCCTGACCCGGCTGGAGCGGCACTTCCTCGACCAGGTCCGCACCGAGCTGGCGCCGCGGCCCGCCGCCGGTGGTCAGGTGCCAGCCTGGCATTGGGGCCCGGGGCCACGGCTCGAGATGACGCTGCATGTCGATGGCCGGCCCTACGCCGTCGCGATGCCCGGGCTGCGCTCGCCGCGCGAGTTCACCGGGGCCTGGGCGGCCGCCAGCGGGGCCACGGCATTGCTCGCGATCCTGGGCACCTGGCTGATCCAGCGCCGGCTCAACCGCCCACTGGCGGCCTTGGTGAGTGCGGCGCAGGCGCTGTCGCGCGGCGAACGGCCACCGCCGCTGGCCGAGGACGGGCCCGACGAGATCGCCACCGTGTCGCGCAGCTTCAACGACATGGCCGCCGGCCTGGCCCGCACCGAGCAGGACCGCGCGCTGATGCTGGCCGGCGTGTCGCACGACCTGCGCACCCCGCTGGCCAAGATGCGCCTGGCCACCGAGATGCTGCAGGGCCGTGCCGACGCCGAGTTGCTGGCCACGCTGGACGGCAACATCGAAGGCATGGACCGGCTGCTGGCGCAGTTCCTGGCCTTCACCCGCGCCGGCCAGGGTGCCGACGAAGCGCTGGTCGATGCCGACCTCAATGCCGTCGTGCGGCAGGCGCTGGCGCTGTGCAGCGACGACGGCATCGCACTCGCGCTGGGTGTGGTGCGCCCGCGCCCGCTGCCCGCGCAGGCCGTGGGCCGGCTGCTGATGAATCTGGTCACCAACGCCCAGCGCCACGGTGCACCGCCGGTCGAGGTGGCCACCGGCGAAGACGCTGCAGGTCTGTGGCTGGAGGTGCGCGACCGCGGGCCCGGCATCGCCGCCGACCAGGTCGAGGCCTTGAAGAAGCCGTTCGCCCGCGGCGAGGCGGCGCGCAGCGGCCCGGCGGGTGCGGGCCTGGGCCTGGCAATCGTCGAGCGCATCGCGCAGGCGCACGGCGCCCGCTTCGAGCTGCGCTCGCGGCCGGGCGGCGGCCTGGTGGCCCGCGTCGCCTGGCCGGCAGGCTGAGCGGGGCGGGTATCCTCCCGCCCCATGTACGCGAAGTTCTTCGGCCTCAAGCAGCAGCCGTTCTCGATCGCGCCGGACCCGCGCTACCTCTTCATGAGCGAGCGCCACCGCGAGGCGCTGGCGCACCTGCTGTATGGGCTGAAGGGCGGCGGCGGCTTCGTGCTGCTGACCGGCGAGATCGGCGCCGGCAAGACCACCGTCTGCCGCTGCTTCCTCGAGCAGGTGCCGCAGCGCTGCAACGTCGCCTACATCTTCAACCCCAAGCTCACCGTGCCCGAGCTGCTGCAGACGGTGTGCGACGAGTTCCGCATCCCGCTGCCGCCAGTGGCGCCGGGCGTGCCGCGCACGGTCAAGGAATACACCGACCCGCTCAATGAGTTCCTGCTGCGCACCCATGCGGTCGGCCAGACCAATGTGCTGATCATCGACGAGGCGCAGAACCTGTCGGCCGACGTGCTGGAGCAACTGCGCCTGCTGACCAACCTGGAAACCGCCGAGCGCAAGCTGCTGCAGATCATCCTGATCGGCCAGCCCGAGCTGCGCGACATGCTGGCCCGGCCCGAGCTGGAACAGCTGGCCCAGCGCGTGGTGGCCCGCTACCACCTCGGCCCGCTGGACGAGGCCGAGACCGCGCACTACGTGCAGCACCGCCTGGGCGTGGCCGGCGGCAGCGGGGCCATGCCGTTCGACAAGGCCGCGCTCAAGCGCATCCACCAGCTTTCGCGCGGTGTGCCGCGCCGCATCAACCTGCTGTGCGACCGCGCGCTGCTGGGCGGCTACGCCACGGGCAGCGCGCAGGTCGGCGTGGACGTGGTCGAGCATGCCGCGGCCGAGGTCTTCGGCGACAGCGCCGTGCACGGGCCGGCCGGGTGGGCAGCCCGCGCGCCAGCCTGGCTGCCTCGTGCGGCGCCCTGGGCCGGTGGCGTGTTGGTGGGCGTGTCGATCGCCGCGGCGTCGGCCTGGGTGCTGCGGCCGCAGGGCGGCGCGCCAACCCAGGCTCTGGCGCCTGCGCAGGCATCGGCGGCCAGTGCCGCGAGCTCGGGTTCCGCCGTGGCCACGACTCCGACGGCCGCATCGGCGCCCCGGCCGGCCGCGCCGGCGATGATCGCAGCCACCGCAGCCACACCGACCGCTGCGGCCGCCTCGGCCCTGGGCGCCAGCGAGTTGAAGACCCTCTTCGCCGGCCAGTTGCGCGGCGAGGCCGACGCCTGGCGCGAACTGGCAGGCGACTGGGGACTGGGCCTGGGGGCCACCAGCGACCCTTGTGCCAGCGCCGCCCGTCTGGGCCTCGGCTGCTTCAAGGGCGCCACCAGCCTGGCCGTGGTCCGCCAGTTGGACCGACCCGGCCTGCTGGTGCTGCGCGATGCCGATGGCCGCGCCTTCCACGTGCTGCTGACCGCGCTGGGGCCGGACACGGCCACGCTGCGGCGCGGCAACACCCGCGTCACCGTGCCGCTCGCCTCGCTGGGCGCGGCCTGGCGCGGCGAGTTCGGCACCTTCTGGCGCACGCCGCCGGGCTACGCCGGCCCCAGCAGCCTGAGCGGGCCCGACAGCGAAGGCGGTGGCTGGCTGGCCGAGCGCCTGGCGCAGGTGTTGCCGGCCGGCTCGGCGAGCGCACCGCTGCCGTCGCGCGTGGCCGCCTTCCAGGTCGCGCAAGGCCTGCCGCCCGACGGCCTGGCCGGCCCGCTGACCCTGATGCTGCTCAACCGCGCCACCGGCGTGGACGAGCCCCGATTGCAGCCGCCCGCCGTGGCGCGCCGCTGAACGCCACACGAGCCGCCCCATGTCCTACATCCTCGACGCACTGAAACGGGCCGACGCCGAGCGCGTGCGCGGCCAGGTGCCGGGCCTGCATGCGCAACCGCTGGGCGACGCCGGCAGCGACGACCGCGGCGGGGGCGCGCCACGCTGGGCTCTTTGGGCCGGCATCGCCGTCGGCGCCGTGGTGCTGGCCGCGCTGGCCTGGCGCATGGGGGCGGACGCCAACGCGCCCGTGCCCGCACCCCTGCCACCTGCCATGCCGGCCCCTGAGCCGCTGGCCCAAACGGCCCCCGCCCCCGCCGTGACGCCAGCGACACCGGTGGCGCCGCCGGCCATCCCCAGCTACGCCCCGGCGCCTGCAGCGGCCACGCGGCCACCGGTGAAGGACAGCCGACCGACCCCGGCGCCCACCCCTGCCGCAGTCACCGCACAGGGGCCGGCGACGAACCCGGCCACGGCGGTGGCACCGTCGCCGGTGGCGGCCGCCACGGCCCAGTCGCCAGCCGCGCCGCCGGCCAGCGCCCGCGTGCCGCTGCTGTCCGAGTTGCCGGCATCGCTGCGCCAGCAGTTGCCGGCCCTGGCGGTGAGCGGCTCGGTCTATTCCGACGATGCGGCCGCCCGCTTCATCATGCTCAACGGCGACGTGGTGAAGGAAGGCGCCCAGCCCGCGCCGGGCCTGTTCGTCGAGCGCATCGAGCCCAAGAGCGCGGTGCTGCGCTTCAAGGGCGAGCGCTTCCGCCTGCCCTATTGAAATGGTGCACCCGGCGCCGGCGCACCGGCGTCACCCGCCGGGCGGGTTCAGGCGGCCTGGGGCGCTGCCCGAGCGCTAGCCGAGCTTGTCCGCGAAGTAGCGCAGCGCCGCGCCGTAGCCGCGCACACCCAGGCCGCAGATCACGCCCTCGGCGATGGCCGAGATGAACGAGTGGTGGCGGAAGGACTCGCGCTGGTGCACGTTGCTGATGTGCACCTCGACCACCGGCAAGGCCACGCCGGCCAGCGCGTCGCGCAGCGCCACGCTGGTGTGCGTCAGGCCGCCGGGGTTGATCACGATGGCCTTGGTGCCGTCCAGCCGCGCGGCATGGATGCGGTCGATCAGCGCCCCCTCGTGGTTGCTCTGGAAGCACTGCGCCACCAGGCCCAGCGACGCGGCCTCTTCGATGAAGCGCTTCTCCACGTCGGCCAGCGTGTCGGCGCCGTAGATGTGCGGCTCGCGGGTGCCCAGCAGGTTCAGGTTGGGGCCGTTCAGCAGAAGGATGCTCATGGGCGAGATGCTAAGCGTTCGCGCCGGCTGGCAGTGCGACCCCGAATCTTGAGATCAAAAACAAGGTCAACGTCCAATTGCCCAGGCAGTTTGTTGACTTTTGTGATCACATTTTTTGATCGCGGCTACACTGTCGGCCATGAACCACCCGCTCGCAGAGTTCCTCGCCGCGCACCGCATCCACGAGGTGGAGTGCGTGATCCCCGACATGACCGGCATCGCGCGCGGCAAGATCCTGCCGCGCGACCTGTTCCTTTCCGCGGGCGAAATGCGCATTCCCAAGAGCGTGCTGCTGAACACGGTGAACGGCCAGCAGCCCGACAACGGCCCCTTCGTCGGCGACACCGACCCGGACATGGTCTGCCTGCCGGACGCCGCCACCGTGCGCGTCGTGCCGTGGGCCGCCGAGCCGGTGGCGGTGGTGATCCACGACTGCCAGGAATGGGACGGCCGGCCAGTGCAGCTGTCGCCGCGCGCGGTGCTGCGGCGCGTGCTGGCGCTGTATGAGCGTCAGGGCTGGAAGCCGATCGTCGCGCCCGAGATGGAGTTCTACCTGGTCGCCCGCCAGCAGAACCCGCATGAGCCGCTGCAGCCGCCGCTGGGCCGCACCGGCAAGCCCGAGGTCGGCCGCCAGAGCTACTCGATCGACGCGGTCAACGACTTCGACCCCTTCTTCATGGAGCTGTCGGCCTTCTGCGACCAGCACCAGCTCGGCGTGGAGACGCTGATCCACGAGGCCGGCCCGGGCCAGATGGAGATCAACTTCAGCCACGGCGAGCCGCTGGACCTGGCCGACCGCGTGTTCCTGTTCAAGCGCACGGTGCGTGAGACCGCGCTGCGCCACGGCGTGTTCGCCACCTTCATGGCCAAGCCGATGGAGCAGGAGCCGGGCAGCGCGATGCACATCCACCAGAGCCTGGTCAGCGCTTCGGACGGCCGCAACGTCTTCAGCCGCGACGACGGCTCGGCCAGCGAGCTGTTCATGCACTACCTGGCCGGGCTGCAGACCTACATCCCGCAGCTGATGCCGATGTTTGCGCCCTACGTCAACTCGTACCGCCGGCTGGCGCCGTTCATGTCCGCCCCAATCAACGTGCGCTGGGGCTACGACAACCGCACCTGCGGCCTGCGGGTGCCCAAGTCCGGCCCCGAGGCCCGGCGCATCGAGAACCGCGTGCCCGGGGTCGACGTGAACCCCTACCTGGCGATGGCGGCGACGCTGGCCTGCGGCTGGCTGGGCATGCGCGACCGCCTGCAGCCCACCGAGCCCACGGCCGACAGCGCGTGGAACGTGAGCCACGAACTGCCCCGCCACCTGGAGGATGCGATCGAGGCCATGCGTGCTTGCGAGGCCGTGAAGGAGGTTCTAGGTGAGCACTTCGTCGACGCGTTCTGTGCCGTGAAGGAGCTGGAGTACGCGACCTACAACCGGGTGATCAGCTCGTGGGAACGCGAGCACCTGCTGCTGCTGGTTTGAGGCGCGCGGCAAACATGACGACAACGACGATGACGACACCGGACCGCACCGGCATCGCGCCCGGGCGCGTGGCAGCGCTGGCCCAGGCCGAGCGCGCCCGCTACGAGGCCGCCAACCCGCGCTCGCGCCAGCTGGCGGCCCTCTCGGCCGAGCACCTGATGTTCGGCGTGCCGCTGCACTGGATGAACGACTGGGCCACGCCCTTCCCGCTGCAGGTGGCCCACGCCCGCGGCGCCCGCCTGGTCGACATGGACGGGCACGAACGCGTCGACTTCTGCCTCGGCGACACCGGCGCCATGTTCGGCCACTCGCCGCCGGCGGTGACGGCAGCGCTGCAGGCCCAGGCTAGCCGCGGCCTGACGACCATGCTGGCCGGCGCCGACGCCGCTGCCGTCTCGAGCTTGCTGGCCGAGCGCTTCGGCCTGCCGCGCTGGCAGTTCGCGATGACGGCCACCGACGCCAACCGCTTCGTGCTGCGCTGGCTGCGTGCGGCCACAGGGCGAAAGGTGCTGCTGGTCTTCAACGGCTGCTACCACGGCACCGTCGACGATGTGTTCGTCGACCTGGTCGACGGCCGCCCCGTGCAGCGCGACAGCCTGCTGGGCCAGGTGCACGACCTGACCGCCACCACCCGCGTCGTCGAGTTCAACGACCTGGCCGCGCTGGAAGCCGCGCTGGCCCCCGGAGACGTGGCCTGCGTGCTGGCCGAACCGGTGATGACCAACATCGGCATGGTGCTGCCCGAGCCCGGCTTCTGGGAACACGCGATCGAGGTCATCCACCGCCATGGCGCCAGGCTGGTGATGGACGAGACCCACACGATCAGCAGCGGCCCCGGCGGCTACGCCCGCGCCCACGGCCTGGCCCCGGACGCGGTGGTGGTCGGCAAGCCGCTGGGCGGCGGCATGCCCTGCGCCGCCTATGGCTTCAGCGCCGAGCTGGCGGCACAGGCCGAGGCCGCCAAGCGTGCCGCGCCACCCGGGCACTCCGGCATCGGCACCACACTCACGGCCAACCTGCTGGCCATGGCAGCGATGCGCGCCACGCTCACCGAGCTGATGACGCCCGAGGTCTTTGCCGCACTGCACGCGCGCTGCACACGCCTGGCCGAGGGCCTGCGCACGGTGATCGGCCGCCACCGGCTGCCCTGGTGCGTGACCCAGGTCGGCGCCCGCTGCGAGTTCCAGTTCTGCCCCGTGCCGCCGCGCAACGGCAGCGAGGCCGGCGCGGCGATGGACGCCGAGCTGGAGCAGGCTATCCACCTCGCCCTGCTCAACCGCGGCGTCATGATCACGCCCTTCCACAACATGATGCTGGTCTGCCCCGACACGACGGACGCCGATGTGGACCGGCTGCTGGCCGCGTTCGACGAGGTGCTGGCGGAGCTCGCCGCCTGATGGCCACGCCCTCGACCGCGTCCGCGGCGGTGCCCACCACCACGCAGCAGGACGACACCTACGCGACGCTGCGCCAGTGGGTCACGGTGGGTCGCTTTCTGCCAGGGCAGCGGCTGAAGATCCGCACCGTCGCGGCCGAGATGGGCGTGGGCCAGATGCCGGTGCGCGCGGCCTTGCAGCGGCTGGCGGCGGAAGGCGCACTGGTCAATGTGCCGAACGCCGGCGTCACGGTACCGAAGCTGTCGCTGCCCGAGTTCGACGACCTGCTGCAGATGCGCATGCTGCTGGAGGGCGAAGCCGCCGAGCGCGGCGCGGCGCGGCTGGACGCTGCGGGCGTGAAGGCCCTCAGCGCCCTGTGCCAGCGCATGGACAAGGCCTTGGCCAAGGGCGACGCCGTGGGCTACCTGGCCGCCAATGAGGACTTCCACGTCATGCTCTACAAGGCAGCGGGCTCACCGCTGCTGTTCGAGCTGATCGACACGCTCTGGCTCAAGGCGGGCCCGATCTCGAACCAGTTGTTCGACACGCCGGAAGCCTCAACCGTGCTGAACGACGCCCACGAAGACCTGGTCAAGGCCCTGGCTCGGCGCGACAGCGCGGCGGTGCGCCGCGCGGTCGAGAAAGACATCTTCGTCGCAGGGCAGTTCCTGCGGCGTCGGATCCGATCCGACGACCGCTGAGGTCAACCCCGCTCGATGCGCGCCCAGGCCGAGTGGTTGTGGATGGACTCGAAGTTCTCGACATCGACCACATAGCGGCCGATGCGCGCATCGGCGTTCAAGGCCAGGGCCACGTCGCGCACCAGGTCCTCGACGAACTTGGGGTTCTCGTAGGCGCGCTCGGTGACCCACTTCTCGTCGGCGCGCTTGAGCATCGGCCAGATCTCGCTGGACGCCGCGTTCTCGGCGAAGCGCACGAGCTCATGCCACTCGATCGGCGCCACTTCGGGTTGCGCGATCTCGACGCGGATCGTGACCAGCGAGCGCTGGTTGTGGGCGCCGTAGTCCGAGATCTCCTTCGAGCAGGGGCACAGGCTCTTCACCGGCACGCCCACCTCGGCCCAGACCGACGACTGGCCGTTGCGCCGCTCGGCGACCAGCGAACCCTGGTAGTCCAGCAGGCTCTGCAGGCCCGACACCGGGGCCCGTTTGCGGATGAAGAAAGAGAACTTCGCCTCGATGCGGCCCTCGCTGGCGCCCAGCTTGTCCAGCATCAGCCCCAGCTCGCGCGCCAGGGCGGCCGCGTCCAGCGCCTGCGACTGCCCGTCCAGCCACGCCACGAAGCGCGACATGTGCGTGCCCTTCTTCTCGGCGGGCAGGGCCACGTCCAGCGTCCACAGAGCGGCGGTGCTCTGCTCGGCGCCGGCCACCTTCAGCGTCAGCGGGTAGCGCACGTCCTTGACGCCCACGCGCTGGATCGCCAGGTGGCGCTCGTCGCGTTCGCTCTGGGTGTCGGGGATGTGCAGCGCGTCGGTCAGGTGGTTCATGGGTCGCGGGGAAATGCCAGCCGCCAGCTTGGCAGCTTTCGACAGCCGCTGCTGTCGCCAGGGTGAATCGGGCCCGTGTTAAGCGGCAGCGGGCGTCACCAGCGCCAGCGGGGCGCCGAAGCGCTTGATCACCGCCTGCTCGATGCCGGCGGCGTCCAGGCCGCACAGGGCCAGCAGCTTGGCCGGGTCGCCATGCTCGACGAACTCGTCGGGCAAGCCCAGGCGCAGCACCGGGGTGGCCACGCCCGCGGTGGACAAGGCTTCCAGCACCGCGCTGCCGGCACCGCCGGCGAGGCAGCCCTCCTCCACGGTCACCAGTGCGTCGTGGCTGCGCGCCAGTTGCAGCACCAGTTCGGTGTCCAGCGGTTTGGCGAAGCGCATGTTGGCGACCGTGGCGTCGAGCTTGCCAGCGGCCGTGAGCGCCGGGTAGAGCAAGGTGCCGAAGGCCAGGATCGCGATGCGCCGGCCCTCGCGGCGGATCTCGCCCTTGCCCCAGGGCAGCTCGGTCAGTGCCGGCTGGATGGCCACGCCCGCGCCGTTGCCGCGCGGGTAGCGCACGGCCACCGGGCCGTTGTGACGGAATGCGGTGGTCAACGCCTGGCGGCACTCGTTCTCGTCGGCCGGCGTCAGCATGGCCAGGTTGGGCACGCAGCGCACGTAGGCGATGTCGAACGCGCCGCAGTGGGTGGCGCCGTCGCCGCCGACGATGCCGGCGCGGTCCAGCGCGAACATCACCGGCAGGTTCTGGATCGCCACGTCGTGGATCAGCTGGTCGTAGCCGCGCTGCAGGAAGGTGGAGTAGATCGCCACCACCGGCTTCATGCCTTCGCAGGCCAGGCCGGCGCCGAAGGTCACCGCATGCTGCTCGGCGATGCCCACGTCGTGGTAACGCTTGGGGAAGCGCTTTTCGAACTCGACCATGCCCGAGCCTTCGCGCATGGCCGGCGTGATGCCGACCAGGCGCTCGTCGGCCTCGGCCATGTCGCACAGCCACTGGCCGAAGACCTGGGTGAAGGTGATCTTGGGTGCCGTGGCTGGCTTCTGCAGGCCGATCGTGGGGTCGAACTTGCCCGGGCCGTGGTAGTTGATCGGGTCGGCTTCGGCCAGCTTGTAGCCATAGCCCTTCTTGGTCACCACGTGCAGGAACTGCGGGCCCTTGGCATCGCGCAGGTTTTCGAGTGTGGGCACCAGAGAGTCGAGGTCGTGGCCATCGATCGGGCCGACGTAGTTGAAGCCGAATTCCTCGAAGATCGTGCCGGGCACGACCATGCCCTTGGTGTGCTCCTCGAAGCGCTTGGCGAACTCGTACAGCGGCGTGTTCTTCAGCACGCTCTTGGCGCCCTCGCGGGCGGCGGCGTAGAACTTGCCGCTCATCAGCCGGGCCAGGTAGCGGTTGAGTGCCCCCACCGGCGGGCTGATCGACATGTCGTTGTCGTTGAGGATCACCAGCATGTCCGGCAGGCCGTGGCCGCCGGCGTAGCCGCCGTGGTTCAGCGCCTCGAAGGCCATGCCACCCGTCAGCGCACCGTCGCCGATGACGGCCACGGCCTTGCGGTTCTCGCCCTTGAGCCTGGCCGCGTGCGCCATGCCCAGCGCGGCAGATATCGAGGTCGATGAATGGCCGACGCCGAAGGTGTCGCATTCGCTCTCGCAGCGGCGCGGGAAGCCGCTGATGCCGCCCAGTTGCTTCAGCGTGGGCATGGCCTCGCGGCGGCCGGTGAGGATCTTGTGCGGGTAGGACTGGTGACCCACGTCCCAGACCAGGCGGTCGTAGGGCGTGTTGAACACGTGGTGCAGCGCGATCGTCAGCTCCACCGTGCCCAGGTTGGACGACAGATGGCCGCCGGTGCGGCTGACGCTGTCGAGCAGGAACTCGCGCAATTCGCTGGCCAGGGTCTTGAGCTGCGCCCGCGTCAGCTTGCGCACGTCCTGGGGCGAGTCGATGGTTTGCAGCAAGGCGTGGGTCATGGTGAGCATCAGTGGTGGCGGTCGACCACCATGTCGGCCAGCCAGGCCAGGCGGCCCGGGTCGGCCAGGCCGCTGCGGCGCAGTGCGGCCTGCGACTGGTCGCGCAACTCGTCGGCGTGGCGGCGGGCGGCGGACAGGCCCAGCACGGTGACGTAGGTCGGCTTGTTGTTTTCCAGATCCTTGCCGGCGGTCTTGCCCAGCGTCTCGGACGCCTGGGTCACGTCGAGGATGTCATCGACCACCTGGAAGGCCAGGCCCAGCGCGGCGCCGAACTCGCTCAAAGCGCCCCAGGCGTCGGCCCCGATGCGGCCGCAGGCGGCCCCCATCAGCACGCTGGCCTGCAGCAGGGCGCCGGTCTTGCGGCGGTGCATGTCGCGCAGGGCGGCTTCGTCCAACGGGCGGCCGATGCTGGCCAGGTCGATGGCCTGGCCGCCGGCCATGCCCTCGTGGCCGGCCGCGCGGGCCAGCAGCCGCACGAGCCGAGCCTGCAGCGCGGGGTCGATGCCGTCCTCGGGCGTCAGCACCTCGAAGGCCAGGGCCTGCATGGCGTCGCCCGCCAGCATGGCCTGCGCTTCGCCGAACTTCACGTGCACCGTGGGCTTGCCACGGCGCATCGCGTCGTCGTCCATGCAGGGCATGTCGTCGTGGACCAGCGAATAGGCGTGGATCAACTCGACCGCCACCGCCGCGCGCATCGCGGCAGCACGGTCGCCCGCCACTGCGTCGCAGGCCGCCAGCACCAGCAGGGGGCGCAGGCGCTTGCCGCCGTCCAGCACGGCATAGCGCATGGCCACGCCCAGGCCGGCCGGCGTGTCGGCCGGCACCAGCGATTCCAGCGCGGTCTCGACGGCCGCCAGCTCCTGGCGCATCCAGGCCTCGAAGTCGTCACGCTTCATGTCGTCGTCCAGGGCTTGAGCTGCCCTTCCTCCAGGACCTTGACCTGTTCTTCCACGGCCGCCAGGCGCCCGCGGCAGAACTCCAGCAGCGTCGCGCCCCGGCGGTAGCCTTCGAGCAACTGGTCCAGCGGCATCTGGCCGCTTTCCATCGCAGCCACCAGCGCGTCCAGTTCCGACAGTGCCGCTTCGTAGCTGGCAGGGTTGTCGGCGACGGCCGTGGCAGCGGGGTTGGCGCGGGGCATTTCGGTTCGTGAAAAGCAAAGGTCGATTGTAGTCAGCCCGCCTCGGGTTGACCCGTATCCAGGTGCAGGCTGGGGCAAAAGCTGCAGCAATTTGATGCCGGGCGTGGCCGGGGGCCGACAGCCGCCGGGTAGAATTCAGGCCCCCGCTTCCCATCCGGCCGTTCACTGGCTGGCCGGGCGCGGGGGTTTCATTTTTGTCGTCATCCCACCCGCGGGGCCACCGGGTGGGGGGGTTTGCAGGAGATCCTGGGGATCATGTCGGACCTGAGCATCACGCTGGAAGCTCTGGAGCGTGCGCGCTCTCAACTCTCTGTCTCCACCTATTTCGACGAGGACTTGCACCGCAGGGAGCAGGAACTCATCTTTCAGCACGGCCCGCGCTACTTGGCGCATGAGCTGTCCGTGCCCGAGGTGGGCGACTACTACGCATTGCCGCAGGAAGGCGAAGGGCGGGCGCTCGTGCGCACGCCGGGCGGCGGCGTCGAGCTGGTCTCGAACGTCTGCCGGCACCGCCAGGCCGTGATGCTGCGCGGGCGCGGCAACACCCGCTCGAACATCGTCTGCCCGCTGCACCGCTGGACGTACGACCTGCACGGCCAGCTCGTCGGCGCGCCACACTTCGACCACGACCCCTGCCTGCACCTGCGCAACTACAAGCTGCGGACCTGGAACGGCATGGTCTTCGAGGACAACGGCCGTGACGTCGCCGCGGACCTGGCCGGCATGGGGCCGCGCGCCGACCTCGACTTCTCCGGCTACGTGCTCGACCACGTCGAGATGCACGAGTGCCGCTACAACTGGAAGACCTTCATCGAGGTCTACCTCGAGGACTACCACGTCGGCCCCTTCCACCCGGGACTGGGGCAATTCGTCACCTGTGACGACCTGCGCTGGGAATTCGGCAAGCACCACTCGGTGCAGACCGTGGGCGTGCTCGACAAGCTGTCGCGCGCCGGCTCGCCCACCTACCGGCGCTTCCGCGACCAGGTGCTCCAGCTCGGCAACGGCCAGCCGCCCAAGCAGGGCGCGATCTGGCTGACCTACTACCCGAACATCATGGTCGAGTGGTACCCGCACGTGCTGACCGTGTCCACGCTGTACCCGCAGGGGCCGCAGAAGACGCTCAACGTGGTCGAGTTTTACTACCCCGAAGAGGTGGCCGCCTTCGAGCGCGAGTTCGTCGAGGCCCAGCGCGCGGCCTACATGGAGACCTGCATCGAGGACGACGAGATCGCCGAGCGCATGGACGCGGGCCGCAAGGCCTTGTTCGAGCGCGGCGACGACGAGGCCGGCCCCTACCAGAGCCCTATGGAGGACGGCATGGTCCACTTCCACGAGTGGTACCGGCACGTGATGGGGCTGGGGCGCCCATCCTGGTGAAAACCCGAGGCACCGGGGCGCGCGCGCCGGCACCTGAGATGTTCTGTTTCAAGTGGATCACGGCGCGCTGCGTCCGATCCGACCTGGCCCGCGTAGAAGCGCTGTAAGGACCTGGCGACCGCCGCGACGAATCGCGGCAAGGTCATGCGCCACCGGCAATGTCTGCCGGCCGACGACCCCGCCGCGTCCTTCACGTTCGCGTGTACCGCCACCCTTGAAACTTCAGGAGATCGACATGAACCTCAACACCACCAAGACCGGCCTCGCCGTCGCCGCCGCTGCCGCCGCCCTGTTCACGCTCGGCGCCGCCCCGCTGGCCGCCCAGGCCGCCGACGCGAGCGTCAAGTGCGCCGGCGTCAACAGCTGCAAGGGCACGTCCGAGTGCAAGACCGCCAAGAGCGAGTGCAAGGGCCAGAACAGCTGCAAGGGCCAAGGCTGGGTCAGCAAGAAGACCGCCGACGAGTGCACCAAGGCCGGTGGGACCGTCGTCAAGGGGTAAGTAGAGCCCCCACGCCCCCTTCCGAGGGCTGCCTTGCAGGCCGCGCCGGGCCAGTGGCCCGGCTCCTCGCCAGGCACAAACAGTCCACCGGACTGTTCGTGTCCGGGCTCGGCCCCGGAGGGGGCTCTTGCAGCGGACTGGCGAAGCCGGATCCGCGCAAGCGACCTGATCAGCGGCGGCTCCGGAGGAGCGCCGCGATTTGCTTTGCACCATGCCTGACTTGACCGGCTTCGGCCTCGGCCTTCGGACCGACCACTATGCTGACTTTCGTGCCACGCCGGCCCGGCAGCTCGGGGTGGATTGGCTCGAGGTCATCAGCGAGAACTACCTCGTGCCCGGCGGCAAGCCGCTGGCGCACCTGGACGCGATCCGGCGTGACGTGCCGATGGTGATGCACGGCGTGTCGCTGTCCATCGGCGGCACCGACCCGCTGGACCTGGGCTACCTGCGGCAGCTCAAGGCCTTGGTCGGGCGCATCGAGCCGGCTTGGGTGTCGGACCACCTGTGCTGGACCGGTGTGAGCCGCCGCAACCTGCATGACCTGCTGCCCCTGCCCTACACCGAGACCGCGCTGCGCCACGTCACCGAGCGCGTGCAGCGCGTGCAGGACACGCTCGGCCGCCGCCTGCTGCTGGAGAACGTCTCCAGCTACATCGGCTGGGCGGCCGACGAGATGACCGAATGGCAGTTCATCGCCGAACTCTGCCGGCGTGCCGACTGCGAGCTGCTGCTGGACGTGAACAACGTCTACGTCAGCGCCACCAACCACGGCTTCGATCCGCGGGCCTTCATCGACGCGATGCCCGCAGAGCGCGTGCGCCAGATCCACCTGGCTGGCCACGAGACGGGCGATGACGGCTTCCTCGTCGACACCCACGATCACCCGGTCTGCGAGGCAGTGTGGGGGCTGTACCGCCACACCATCGCCCACCTGGGCCCGGTGCCGACCATGATCGAACGCGACGACCACATCCCGCCGCTGGCCGAGTTGGTCGCCGAGCTGGGTCGCGCGCGGCAAGAGGCCACCGCCGCCTTGTTGCCCGCCAGCGTGCTGGAGCTGACGCCGTGAGCGCCGGCAGCGCACTGGCCACCCAGCAGCAGGCCTTCGCCGCGCTGCTGCTGGCCGACACGCCTGTGCCGGACACGCCGCTGCTGCGCCCCCTCAACGGCCAGCCGCCGCGGCTGGGCGTGTACCACCACGCCTACCGGGCGCGGCTCGTGGCCGCGTTGCGCAGCAACTACCCAGTGCTGCCCCGCGTGCTGGGCGACGACGACTTCGACCGACTGGCGCTGGACTATCTGGCCGAGCATCCGTCGCGCGAGCCGTCCATCCGCTGGTTCGGCCATGTGCTTCCGGCGTGGCTGGCCGCCGAGCCCGATCGGCTGCCCCACCCCGCGCTGGCCGACCTGGCGGCGATGGAATGGGCGCTGGGTACCAGCTTCGACGCGGCCGACGCCACGCCGCTGGTCTTCGCCGACCTGGCCGCCCAGCCACCCGAGGCTTGGCCCGACCTGCGCTTCAGCGCCCACCCGTCCGTCACCTTGCTGCTGCTGCAATGGGCCGTCGAGCCGATCTGGCAGGCGTTGACCCAGGACGAAGACGCTGCCACCGACGAGCCCGCCGCGCTGGCGCACCACCTGCTCGTCTGGCGCCAGGGGCTGGACACGCAGTGGCGCTCGCTGGCCGACGACGAAGCCCGCGTGCTGGCGGCCTGCCTGGCAGGCG
>JBGAGZ010000055.1:0-35570 GCA_044226465.1 Burkholderiaceae bacterium
CTTCGACGCGGCCGACGCCGCGCCGCTCAGCTTTGCCCACCTGGCCGCGCAGCCGGCCGAGGCCTGGCCAGACCTCCGGTTCGGCGCCCACCCGTCCGTCGCCCTGCTGCCGCTGCAGTGGGCGGTCGAGCCGATCTGGCAGGCGCTGACCGAGGACGAAGACGCGGCCACCGACGAGCCCGCCGCGCTGGCCCACCGCCTGCTCGTCTGGCGACAAGGGCTGCAGACCCAGTGGCGCTCGCTGGCCGACGACGAAGCCGGCGTGCTGGCCGCCTGCCTGGCGGGCCAGCCCTTTGCAGCCCTGTGCGAATTGGCGGCCGAAACGCATGGCGACGCGGCGCCGGCCTGGGTGGCCTCGGCCCTGCGCCGCTGGGTCGACGACGGGCTGCTGTGCGCGTGGCCCGCCGCGGGCGATCAGGCCGCCGCGGCCGCCACCTGACGCCGCGCCTCCTTGATCGGCAAGTGGATCAACGCTGCGCCCACCGCCAGCACGATGTCCACGTACCAGACCCAGTCGTAGCTGCCGTAGCGCTCGAAGACGCGGCCACCCAGCCAGGCGCCGAGGAAGCCGCCGACCTGGTGGGTCAGCATCACCAGGCCGAACAGCGTGGCCATGTTGCCGAGGCCGAAGAACTTGGCCACCAGGCCCGCGGTGGGCGGCACGGTGGACAGGAAAGTCAGGCCCATGAACGCCGCGAAGACCAGCACCACCGGGCCCGACTTGGGTGCCAGCAGGAACAGCAGCACGCCCACGGCGCGGGCCGCATAGACCAGCGACAGCAGCGACTTCATGCGCCAGCGCCCCACGGCCCAGCCCATGCTCAGGCTGCCGACGATGTTGAACAAACCCAGCACCGCGATCGCCCACGCGCTGTAGGCCGCCGGCAGGCCGCAAGCCGCCACCACGCCCGGCAGGTGCGTGGCCAGGAAGGCCACGTGGAAGCCGCAGACGAAGAAGCCGGCCGCCAGCAGCAGGTAGCTGGGGTTGGCCAGCGCCTGCCGGACGGCCTGGCCCGTGGCCATGGGCGCGGCGGCGCCCGCCGGCGCCGACTGCGCCGCGTTGCCACGCAGCACCCATGCCGCCGGCAGGGCCAGAAGCACCAGCGCCCCCATCACCGCCAGCGCCGCCACCCAGCCCAGGCCGCTCATCAGCGCGCCGGCCAAGGGCGCCATCACGAACTGGCCGAACGAGCCGCCGGCGTTGACCACGCCGGTGGCCAGGCCGCGACGCTCGGGCGGAATCAGGCGCGAGGCCGCGGCCATCAGCACCGCGGGCCCGGCCATGCCGGCGCCGCCGGCTGCCAGCACGCCGATCGCGAGGATCAGCCCGCCGGTGCTGGTCATCCAGGGCGTCAGCGCCGTGCCCAGGGCCACCAGCACCACGCCGGTGGCCAGCACGCGGGCCGTGCCCAAGCGGTCGGCCATCGCGCCGGCAAAGGGCTGGGTCAGGCCCCACCACAGCTGGCCGAAGGCGAAGGCCAGGCTGATGTTGGCCAGGCCCAGGTGGGTGGCCGAGTTCAATGGCCCCAGGAACAGGCCCATGGTCTGGCGCGTGCCCATGGTCAGCGCAAAGGTGCCGGCCGCGGCCAGCAGGACCCAGCCCCAGGGAAGGCGGCGGTTGACAGCGAGTTCAGTCATCGTGGGCTCCGGCGGGGTCGTGGGGCATCAGGGCCAGGCAGTCGTCGACCAGGGCGTGCAGCTCGGCCACGCGATCCGCGCCCAGCGTGTCGGCCAGTGCGTTCTGCGCCGCGCGCCAGGGCACCCGGGCCTCGGCGAGCTTGGCGCGGCCCGCGTCGGTGGCGCTGATCAAACGGCTGCGTGCGTCGCTGCCGGCGGCCTGCACCAGCCAGCCGGCGCCGGCCAGCGGCTTCAGGTTGCGCGTCAGCGTCGAGGCGTCCACCCCCATGGCCTCGGCCAGGTCCACCGGCCGGATCGGGCCCAGGGCCACCACCCGCGCCAGCAGCGAGTACTGCGTGGTCTTCAAGCCCACAGGCCGCAAACGGTTGTCGTAGTGCTGCGACAGTCGGCGCATCAGGCGGCGCAGCTTGTCGTGCGTGCAGTCCTTGGGCCGGGCGGCGGGGGCCGCGGCCTGGGAGGAAGTGCTCATGGATGGGTCCGCTTCAATTGCATCTACAATCATTGTATCTACAATCAAAGGAGCGTACCGGTGAGCGCTGAAGAAACCCTGGCCCAGTGGAACCGCGAGTTCGCCGAGGTCCATGCGCGGGTGTCGGCCGGCGTGGGCGTCGGCCTGGCCTCGCCCGACCAGGTGGCGGGCCTGACCGGGCTGCAGATCATGCAGGCCATGCTGGCGGGCGAGTTGCCCTACCCCCACATCGCCGACACGCTGGACTTCGGCCTGGTCGAGGTGGCCTTCGGCAAAGCCGTGTTCCAGGGCACGCCGCAGCTCAAGCACTACAACCCGCTGGGCTCGGTGCACGGCGGCTGGTACGCCACCCTGCTCGACTCGGCCCTCGGCTGTGCCGTGCACACCACCATGCCGGTGGGCCTGGCCTACACCACCGCCGAGCTGGGCGTGAACATCGTGCGTGCCGCCTCGGCCAAAAGCGGGCCGCTGCGCGCCATCGGCCAGGTGCTGCACAGCGGCCGACAGCTGGCCACCGCCGAGGCCCGCATCGTCGGCGCCGACGGCAAGCTCTACGCCCACGCCACCACCACCTGCCTGGTCTTCCCTGTCCCTGCGGGCTGAGCCGGTGGGAAGGCGCCGATAGAATCGCGCCCCTTCTCATGGCCGGCATCCACATCCACGACATCGAGCTCGCCATCAACTGGTGGCGCGAGCGCTCGCCTTCGCCCGACGGGGTGACGGCCTGCGCCGAGGTGCGGGCTCTGGCCGAGGTCTATGCGCTGATGGT
The DNA here is from genome assembly GCA_044226465.1 of Burkholderiaceae bacterium. GTDB lineage: Bacteria > Pseudomonadota > Gammaproteobacteria > Burkholderiales > Burkholderiaceae_C > Ideonella. Next base: position 2,877 of record JBGAGZ010000055.1, read on the forward strand.
GTACTACCGCGAGAGCCAGGCGGACGAAGGCTCGATCCCGCCCAAGGCCCACGCGGCTTGGCTGGCCTGGTACGCGACGACACCCGATGCGCCCTGCATCGCGATCTGCTCCACCGCGCAGGGCGACCCGGTCTGCAAGGGCTGCGGCCGCACCGAGGACGAGGTGCAGCACTGGCCGGTGCTCAGCCCCGGCGAGAAGCGCGCCGTGTGGCGCCGCATCACGCTGGACGCCAAGGCCTGGCGCTTCAACCGCTACGCCGAGCGGGCCCGCGCCGCGACCGGCGCCGACCACCCGCCGGTCGAGGTCTTCCCGCCGCACCCGGCCGAGGGCGCGGGACGGTGAGTTCGCAGCGGTTTGTCACCGACGTGCAGCGCATCTTGCCGCTGGCCTGGCCGGTCATCGTCGGGCAGGTGGCGGTGCTGGCCTTCGGCACCATCGACACCGTGCTGGTGGCACGGCACTCGCCGGCGGACCTGGCCGCGTTCGCGGTCGGCGCGGCGGCCTACATCACCATCTTCGTCGGCTTCATGGGCGTGGTGCTGGCGGTGTCGCCCATCGTCGGCCAGCTCTTCGGCGCCGGCCGGCTAGAGGCCGCGGGCGACGAGCTGCACCAGGCCATCTGGCTGGCGCTGGCCCTGTCATTGCTGGGCTGCACGCTGCTGATGTTCCCGCAGCCCTTCCTGTGGATCGCCAAGGCCAGCCCCGAGATGGCCGAGCGGGTGCGCGGCTACCTGACGGCCTTGTCGGTGGCGCTGCCGGCCTCGCTGCTGTTCACGGTCTTTCGCGGCTTCAACACGGCGATCTCGCGGCCCAAGGCGGTGATGGTGCTGCAGGTGGCCGGGCTGGTGCTGAAGCTGCCCCTGTCGGCCGCGCTGGTCTTCGGCTGGCCGGCGGCCGGCGTGCCCGAGTTGGGCGTCACCGGCGCCGGGCTGGCCACGGCGATCGCGCTGTGGGGTCAGTGGCTGCTGGCGATGTGGGTGCTGCGGCGCGACCCGTCGTACGCGCCCTTCAAACTCTGGGGCCGCGGCCTGCACGCGCCCGACCGGCGGGCCCTGTGGGCGCTGCTGCGCCTGGGCGTGCCGATGGGCCTGGGCATCTTGATCGAGGTCACCGGCTTCAGCATGATGGCGCTGCTGATCTCGCGCATCGGCGCCCTGCCCGTGGCCGGCCACCAGATCGCGGTCAACATCGTCTCGATGATGTTCATGCTGCCGCTGGGCCTGGCCAACGCCGCTGGCACCCTGGTGGCCCAGCGCGTGGGCGCGGGCGACTTGGCCGACGCGCGACGCCTGGGCTGGCACGGCCTGCTGCTGGGGCTGCTGCTCTCGGCCGTGCTGGCGCTGGGGGTCTTCCTGAACCGGGGCAGCGTCATCGGCCTGTACACCGCCGAGGCCAGCGTGGCCGCCGCCGCGCTGCCGCTGCTGGCGTGGATGGTCGTGTTCCACATCGCCGACGCGGCACAGACCATCGCCGCCTTCGTGCTGCGGGCCTGGCGCATCGCCACGGTGCCGATGTTCATCTACGCCGGCTCGCTGTGGGGCGTTGGGCTGATCGGCGGCTACACGCTGGCCTTCGACCTGACGGGCCACACACCTGAGCCGCTGCACGGCGCCCCCGGCTTCTGGGCCGCGGCCACCCTGGGCCTGGTCAGCGCCGGGCTGGCACTGGTGGGGCTGATGTGGCTGAAGCTGAACCCGCCGCGGCCGGCGCCGGCGTCGCCGGCAGGCTGAGCACGAAGCAGCTGCCACCGCCTTCGCGCGGCTCGCAATGCACGCTGCCCCCGTGCGCGGTGGCGATCTGGCGCACCAGGGCCAGGCCCAGACCCACACCGCCCTCGCGCTCGGCATGGCCGGGCAGTCGGTAGAAGGGCTCGAAGATGCGCTCGCGCTCGGCCTCCGGCACGCCGGGCCCGCGGTCGCACACGCGCAGCTCGACCCGGCCGCCACCTCGGCTGATCAACTCGACAGTGACCTCGCCACCGCCGTAGCGCCGGGCGTTCTCGAGCAGGTTGCGCACCGCGCGCCGCAGCAGCCGCTCGCTGCCCCTCAGCTGCAACGCTGCCCCCTCGGGCGCAGCATCCAGCTCGGCGCCGACGCGCGCGGCCTCTTCGGCCACCACGCCGGCCAGGTCCACCGGCTCGCCCAGGTCCGGCGTGGCACCCGCGTCCAGGCGGCTGGACAGCAGCACCTCTTCGACCAGCGCATCGAGCTCGGCGATGTTGGTGTCGATCTCGCGCTTGAGCCCGGCCTGCATGGACGGCGGCGCGTCGCCCAGCATCGCCACCGCCATCTTCAGCCGCGCCAGCGGCGAGCGCAGCTCATGGCTGGCATTGGCGAGCAAGCTCTGGTTCGAGCGCACCAGGGCCTCGATGCGCTGGGCCGCACGGTTGAAGCTGGCGGCCACGGCGGCGACCTCGTCCTTGCCTTCAGCGGAAATGCGGCGGTCCAGCGCCCCGGCGCCGAAGTCCTCGACGCCTTGCTTGAGTTGCTCCAGCCGGCGGGTGAGGCGTCGCACGACCGGGTAGGCGCCTCCGGCCACCGCCAGGAAGAGCATGGCCAGCAAGGCCACCAGGCCCAGGCTGGTCAACCAGTCGCTGGGCTTGGGCGGCAGCGGCAGGCCCAGGGCCAGGCCGTCGGGCGGGCGGCCGGGCCCGCCGCCCATCACGATGCTGGGGCCACCCTTGCCTGCGCCGATCAGCTCACCGGGCGACAGCTCGGGCGGCGGGCCACCGGGGCCGAAGTCGGGGCGGTCTTCCAGGTTGAGGTTGCCGCCGAAAGCACCCGACGCCGCGGACGCGGCCACCATCGGGATGCGGTCGGCGTCGAGCGCCGGCTCGGGCCGCTGCAGGCGCACGAGATTGGGCCGCATCAGCCACAACGTGCGGCCGTCTTCCAGGCTGATGGGGAACGGCCGGCGCGGGCCACCGGGCCCGTCGGCTTCGCGGCGGATGTAGGACTCGGACGCACCGATGCGGTGGCCCTTGGCGTCGTGCAGCGCCAGCGGCACCCGCAGGCGCCGAGACCATTCGCGCAAGGCGCGGGTCTGCTCGTCGGCGCTGGCGTCGGGGCCGGGGATCGAGTTCTGGATCAGGTCGCCCCAGGCCGCCATGCGCTCGGTGACCATGGTCTCGGCGCGCTGGCGCTCTTGCTCCAGGTGGCGGTTGATCAGCCAGCCCGACACCAGCGCGAACAGCGCCAGCGCGGCCACCACCGTGAGCCAGATCCGCAGGTAGAGGGATTTCAAGTGCCGCGTCTACTCAATGCAGTGCACTCAATCGTTGGTCGCGTCCTGGTCCTGCTTGCGGGCGAAGACGTAGCCGGTGCCACGCACCGTGAGCACCCGCTTGGGGTTCTTCGGGTCGTCTTCGATCACGGCGCGGATGCGCGAGACGTGCACGTCGATCGACCGGTCGAAGGCTTCCATCGGGTGCCCCTTGAGCGCGTCCATGATCTGGTCGCGGCTGAGCACCCGGCCGGGGCTGTGGGCCAGCACGGTCAGCAGCTCGAACTGGTGGCCCGTCAAGTCGCAGCGCTTGCCGTCCAGGCGCGCCTCGCGGGCGCCCAGGTCGATCTCGAGGCGACCGAAGCGCAGCACCTCGTCGCTGGTGGGCTCGGGCGCGGCGCGGCGCAGCAGGGCCTTGATGCGGGCCAGCAGCTCGCGCGGCTCGAAGGGCTTGCCGAGGTAGTCGTCGGCACCGATCTCCAGGCCGATGATGCGGTCCATCGGTTCGCCACGGGCGGTGAGCATCAGCAGCGGCAGGCGGCGGGTGCGGGCGTCGCCGCGCAACTCGCGCGTCATCTCCAGGCCGTCGCCGTCGGGCAGCATCAGGTCGAGCACCAGCGCGTCGTACAGGCCGGCGCGCAGCCGGTCGCGGCCGGCCGCCAGCGAGCCGGCGGTGTCGACCTCGAATCCGTGGCCGCGCAGGTAGTCGCCCACCATCGCGGTGAGGCGCGCGTCGTCGTCGATCAGCAGCAGCTTGGCGGGGTTCATGTCAGAGACGGCGTAGGCGCCGGGGGCACCGTCGCGCTCGGCCCGCAGCGAGCGGGGCGTGGGCAGAGGATACGTCATGGCGGGCGCTCCGATCTCAGCGTGCGCCGCCGCCGGCCGGCGGCATGTCGGGGTGCATGCCGCGCTCGGCGCGGCGCGCCTCGTGCTGCTGCATGCGCTCGGCCAGCTTCTGGCGCTGTTCCAGCGTCAGCACCTTGGCCGCGTCCAGCATCGCCACGTTCATGCGCTTGCTGACCTGGTCGTGCCGAGCCAGCATCTGCTGGCGCAGCGCCTCGACGGCGGCAGGGTCGATCGTCGGCTGGGTGAACAGCTGGGCCAGCTTGGCGTGGTCGGCACGGCCGGCCTCGGCCGGGGCCTTCAGGTCGGCCTGGGCCGACAGCGCGATCTGGCGCAGCTTCTCGCGCTGCTCGGGCGTGGCCTGCACGTCGTCCATCATGCGGTCGAGCATCGGGCCCATCAGCGGCAGCATGCCGCCACCCGGGCCACCCATGCCGCGCATCATGCCGGGGGGCGGGGGCTCGGCCCGGTCGTGGGCCGAGGCCATGTTGACGATGCCGAAGGCACCGGCGGCCGACACCACCAGGCCAAGGGCAACGTACCGCCAGGCGGGCGCCAGGGTGAAGCGGGTCATGTTCGGTTCCTTCCAGGTTCGTTCGTGACGATGGAAGACATGCTCCGCCCCGCGTGTCAGACGCGTTTTCAGGCCCGGTAAAGAACCGTAAACCGCGTTTGTCGACGCGCCCGCCGCGCGCTCAGTTCGACGCCGTGGGCAGGCCCTTGCCCGCGCGGTAGGCCGCCACCGCGGCCTTCAGGTCGCTGTACTCCTCGCAGGGGAAGAAGCACAGCTTGTCGAGCACCTTCAGGTGCTCTTCGGCCTTGGCCAAGTTGCCCACCATCAGGTAAGCCTCGCCGACATATTCGTGCGCGCCGCGGTGGCGCGGGTCGATGGCCAGGGCCTTGGCGTAGTGGTCGAAAGCCTCGTCCATGTGGCCGGACTTGCGGTTGGCATAGGCCAGCCAGTTCTCGCCGTCGGCATCGCCGGGCTGCCGCTGCACATAGCCCTGCAGCAGGCCGATGGCGCGGGCGTAGTCCTGCGCCTTGATCGCGGCCACGGCGGCCGTGTAGTCGGGGTCGGCCGGCGTGCTGGCATTGCCGCCGCCACCCCCGCCCCCACCCCCACCGGCCGCCAGGGCCAGGCCTGGGCACTGGCCCAGGGTCACCAGGGCCGCGGCCCACCACTTGCTGCTGCGTCGAATCATCCGAGCCTCCATGCGCCCGCCACCATGGCGGGCTGGACGCTCAGTGAGTGCCGTCCTGCAGCGTGACGGTTACCGCGTCGACATTGCCGTTCGCACGGGCGTTGAAGTGCAACACCATGCTGCCGTCCGCGCTGGCGTACTGGTTGGGGCCGACAGCCACCAGCGGCATCGGGCCGGCGCTGCCCAGCTCGACCACCGGCCTGGTGCGCCCGCCGCCCACCGACAGCAGGCGGCCATCGGCCAGGCGGTATTCGCCGCGCATGGCGGCGTACTCGTCGGCCGGGATCAGGTGCGTCCCGCGGCCCACGACCTGGACCTGCTGGGTGCTGGCGACATTGGCCGCGGCCGCCGCGCCGTCGGGGGCGGCCAGGGCCGGCAAGGCGCATGCGCCCAGGGCCAAGCTTGCCGCGAGCAAACTGAAGATGCGCTGCATGACCATCTCTCCTGTGCATGTTGAGGAATGCACAGTCTGGCGAGGCCAGCGACGAGGTCACGCGGCGTGCGACCGGCTGCAGCGCACGGCGGACGAACTGCAGCGGCGCACGATGCGCAGTGTCCGGTCAGCGGGCCCGTTGCGCCTCGGCGCCTCAACGCCTCAACGCATCAGCAGGCGGCTGGCATAACCCGTCATTTCCAGGTAGCCCAGGCCGACGCGCCGGCCTTGCGCGTCCAGCAGCTCGGACAAGCCTTCCCAGTAGATCGCCCCGGTGCTGCCGCGGCTGTCCAGCTCCTGCGCGTCCAGCAAGGCCCGCACCTCGAACCAGCCGGACGGCGTGTCCACCTGCCACTGCACCGGGTAGCTTGCCCCCGACGACGGGCTGGCCCAGGCCCGCCCCGGCGCGAACCGCACCTCGTCCGCGCCGAACGCGCGCGCCACGCCAGCGGCCGGGCGGAAGCTGCCACCGGCCCACAGCGCCGTGCCGTCGGCGCGCCGCAGACGGAAGGCCATCAGCGCGCTGCCGTCGAACAGGTTCATGCCGATCCAGTCCCAGCCCACGGCGTCGGGCGCGAGGTACTCGTCGCTCCACTCGTGGTCCAGCCAGGCGCGGCCGGGCCCCTCGACGTGCCGCGTGCCCAGCGTGACGCTGCCGCTCACCGCGAGCTGGGGCTGGCTGTAGTAGTGGCTGGCCTGCTCCTCCAGCGGGCCCTTGCGCGAGAAGCCCTGCTCGCCCTGCAGCAGCAGCGGCTGCGTTGGCCGCAGCACCAGGTCCAGCGCGAAGTCGTCGTCCGCCAGCCGTGCCTGGTAGCCGCCGTCGGCCTGGTGCCGCAGCGACCAGGGCCCGAGTTGCACGCCGGTGTCCGCGCGCGCGGCGCCGGCCAGCGGTGCGTCCTCGTCGCCCGACCAGCGGGCGATGCGCTGCGCATGGTGGTGGCGCCTGGCCGCCAGGTCGGTCACCGCGGCATGGGCGAACAGCAGCTGGCGCGCGGCGAAGCGGCTGGGGTTGTCGCCGGCCAGCCCGGTGCGGCTGCGGAAGAAGGTCAGCTGCAGGCCCAGGTGGGGGGCGTCGTCGGGGCCCAGCCAGCCGGTGGCGTACCACCACTCGGTGCGCGTCTCGGGGTGCACGCCATGGTCGCGTGGGAAGGCCAGCGCCTGGCCGCGGCGCACCTGGCCCCAGGCCGTTGGCGCCAGGGCCGCGAGGCCCCCGGTCAGCCAGGCGCGGCGTCTCACCAGTCCTCCTTCACCGACAGCAAGGCCGAGCGACCGGCGGCGCCGCGCGCGCTGAAGGCCGCCGTGCCCACCCCCGCCAGCCAGACGGCGGCGCACAGCAGCGCCAGGCGGCCCCAGGGCAGCACCAGCGGCATCGTCCAGTGAAAGCTCTGCGGGTTCACCACCTCGACCAGCACCACGCTGACGAGCAGGCCCAGCAGCAGCCCCACCGCGGTGCCGGCCGCCATCCAGGCCGCGCCCTCGCCGGCCACCAGGGCCACCACCTCGCGCCGCGTCAGGCCCAGGTGGGCCAGCAGGCCGAACTCCTTGCGCCGCGCCAGCACCTGGGCCGACAGGCTGGCCGCGATGCCCACCAGCCCGATCGCGATGGCCACCGCCTGCAGGTAGTAGGTGACGGCGAAGCTGCGGTCGAAGATGCGCAGCGATAGGCGGCGCAGCTCGGCCGTGGCGGCGAAGTCCAGCATCGCCGGGTCCGGCAGCAGCGCGCGCAGGCGGTCCTGCACGCCAGCCGGCGGCGTGCCCGGCGCCAGCCACAGCGCCAGGTCGTTGACGCGGGTGTCGCCGGTCAGGCGGCGGTAGTCGGCATCGGCCATGGCGATGGCGCCGAACTGCCGCACATAGTCGCGCCAGACGCCGAGCACCCGGACCGGCACCGGCGCCGCGCCCAGGGGCAGGCTCAGCCGCGTGCCCGGTGCCGCGCCGTAGAGCGAGACCATGGCCTCGCTGACGTAGACGCCCACCTCGCCCGGCACGGCCGGCAGCGCCGGCGCGACAAGCGGCAAGGCCTGGTCGGGATCGGGCAGGGGCCGCGAGATCAAGGCCACGGCCGGGCGGTCCGGCGCGAGCTGCAGCGGGCGCTGGCGCGCCGCCTGCACGCGCAACACCCCCGGCACCTGCGCCGCGGCCTGCACGAAGTCAGGCGCCAGCCAGGCGGTGTCGGCGGCGCTGCTGCTGGCGGCACTGCGCACATAGAGGTCTGCCGGCAACACGCTGTCGAGCCAGCCGACCACGCCCTGGCGAAAGCTGCTCACCATCACGGTCAGCGCCACGCTGAGCGCCAGGCTGGTGACGACGCCGGCCACCGCGGCGGTCGCCGTTCGGCGCTGGAAGCGCGCCCGCTGCACGGCCAGCAGCACCAGGGCCGACCGCGGCGGCGGCACCGCCGCCAGCAGCGCATGCACCGCGGCAGGCACCAGGGCCACGCCACCCAGCAGCAAGGTCGCCACCGCGGCATAGGCCGCCAGCGGCAGGCCGGTCACCGGTGGCGCCATGGCCAGCGCGCCGCCGCCGGCGAGCAGCGCCAGCCCCGGCCAGGCGGGCGGTGGCAGCGCATGCGGGTCGCCCAGGCCCTTGAGCGCCATGGCCGGCGACAGGCGCTCGGCCTGCCGGGCGGGCCACCAGCCCCCTGCCACCGCCGACACGGTGCCCAGCGCCGCGAAGCCCAGGGCCGACAGGCCGCCGGCGTGCAGCACCGGGGCGATGCCGGGGAAGTAGCCGCCGCCCAGGTCGCCGGCCAGCAGCCGCAGCGCCGCCGAGGCCATCGCGTAGCCCAGCGCCAGGCCCAGCGCGCTGCCCACCGCACCCAGCACCGCACACTCGGCAAGCACCAGCTGGCGCCGCTCGCGCGCCGACAGGCCCAGCACGCCCAGCAGCGCGAAGCTCGGCGTGCGCTGCGCCACCGACAGCGAGACCACCGAGAACACCAGGAAGGCGCCGACGAACAAGGCCACCAGGGCCAGGACGGTGAGGTTGACGCGGTAGGCCAGCGAGAGCTTGTCGATGCGCTGCTCGCCCTCGTCCGGGCTGGCCGCTGCCACACCCGGCGGCAGCGCCAGGCGGGCCAGCAGGGCTGCGCGGTCGGCGCCGGGCCGCAGCCGCAGGTCGATGCGCGAGAGCCGGCCCAGCCAGCCGAACCGCGCCTGCGCGCCGGCGATGTCCATCACCACCAGCGGCGGCCCGCCGGCGGCCACGCTGCCCGCCACCTGGAACGCCTGCCAGGCGCTGCCGCTTTGCAGCGACAGCGTGCCGCCGTCGGCCACGCCACTGCGCTCGCGGGCCGCGGCATTGACGAACACCGCCCCGGGGTCGAGGAAGACCAGGCGCACCTGGCCTCCGCCCACACTCTCCGCCGGGCGCGGCAGCAGCGTGGGCGCCAGCGGGGCGAGCTGCAGCGCGTCGACGCCGAGCACGCGCACGGGCACCCGGGTGGACGCGCCGCGCCCGTCGCCACCGGCCGGGCCGGGCGCGTAGGTGTCGATCTCGATCACCGGGCTGGCCGCCTCGACCGCGGTGTCGGCCGCCACGCGCTCGTAGAGCCGCTCGTCGAAGCCGCTGGCCTGGCCACGCAACACCAGGTCCGGCGCCCCGCTGGCCGAGCGTGCGGCGGCGCTGAACTCGGACAGCGCCGAGCCGTTGATCAGGTGCACCGAGTAGGCCAGCGCCACACCCAACGCCACCGCCAGCAAGGCCACACCGTGGCGCCACGGGTGGTGGCGCCATTCGCGGCGCAGAAGACTGGCGAAGAGCAGTCGGTTCACGGAACCTGCACGCCGTCGGCGGTCAGGCGCAGCACGCGGTCGGCCCGGGCCGCCGCCGCGGCCGAGTGGGTGACCAGCAGGCAGGCGGCGCCCGCCTCACGCACCTGGGCCGCGAGCACGCCCAGCACCCGCTCTGCCGTGGCCGGGTCCAGGTTGCCGGTGGGCTCGTCGGCGAGGATCAGGCCCGGCGCATGCACCACCGCCCGCGCGATCGCCACGCGCTGCAACTGCCCGCCCGACAACTGCGCCGGAAAGCGCGCGCCCAGCCCGCCCAGGCCGACCGCGTCCAGCAGGGCCTGCACCCGCACGGCGTCCGGCCGCCCCAGCAGCAGCAGCGGCAGGGCCACGTTCTCGGCCACGCTCAGGTGCGGCAGCACGTGGAAGGCCTGGAACACGAAGCCCAGGTGGCCGCGCCGCAGCCGCGCGCGGCCGCCCTCGTCCAGCCTGGCCAGGTCCTGCCCGGCCACGACGACCCGCCCGCTGTCGGCCGTCTCCAGCCCCGCGATGCAGTTCAGCAGCGTGGACTTGCCGACGCCCGACTCGCCCAGCAAGGCGACGAACTCGCCCCGGGCCAGCGCCAGCGAGACACCGCCGAACACCGGCGTGTCGCCGAACGACTTGGCCAGGCCCTCGACCTGCAGCATGGGCTCTGCCAACTGCACCGCCACCTACAGCGCCATCGACGGCCGCAAGGCCATCGCGGCGCGCCAGCGCAGCAGGTGGGGGTGCTGCTCGCCGGGCTTGAGCTTGACGACGCGGGCGAAGTCCACCGCGACCACGGCCGTGATGTCGGCGATGCTGAAGCCGCCGGCCGCGAGGTGCTCGCGCCCGGCCAGGCGCTCGTCCAGCGTGGCGAAGAACTGCTGCACCCGCGCCAGGCCACGCTGCGCCAGCGCGGGGATCTGCGGGTAGTCCACCGGCCCGGGCAGCGCGCGGTTGGCCATGGCGGGCGCGCTGTTGCGCAGCGCCTCGGCAATCGCCATCAGGCCCTCGAACTCGACCCGCCACTGCCAGCTGGCGACCTCGGCCTTCTCGAGCGGCGTGCGGCCCAGCAGCGGCGGCTCGGGGTGGCGGGCTTCGAGGTAGGCGGCGATCGCGGCGTTGTCGGTGAGCAGCGCGCCCTCGTCGGTGCGCAGCGCCGGCACGGTGCACAGCGGGTTGATCTGCCGATAGGCCTCGCCGAGCTGCTCGCCGTTGCGCAGGTCGACCTGGATGGTCTCGTGGGCCACGCCCTTTTCGGCCAGCAGGATGCGGGCGCGGCGCGGGCTGGGGGCGGTGGCGCAGTCGTAGAGAGTGATCATCGAGGTCGTCTCGGTCGAGGAGTGGGCCGCGGCCTCAGGCCTGCGGGGCCAGCTTGTCCTGGGTGCGGGTGTCGAAGTCGCTGGCGTCGTGGCGCTCGTGCAGCTGGCTCGCCGGCTGCCCCCAGGTGCGGTTGACCATGCGCCCACGCTGGGCGGCCGGGCGCCGGGCGATCTGGTCCGTCCAGCGCAGCACGTGGGTGTAGGCCTGCACCTGCAGGAACTCGCCGGCCTCGTACAGCTGGCCCTTGACCAGGGTGCCGTACCAGGGCCAGACAGCCATGTCCGCCACCGTGTACTCGTCGCCGGCCAGGTAGGGGCTCTCGGCCAGGCGGCGGTCGAGCACGTCGAGCTGGCGCTTGACCTCCATCGAGTAGCGGTCGATGGCGTATTCGATCTTGGTCGGCGCGTAGGCGTAGAAGTGGCCGAAGCCGCCGCCGAGGAAGGGCGCGGCACCCATCTGCCAGAACAGCCACGACAGACATTCGGCGCGGCGGGCCGGCTCGGTGGGCAGGAAGGCGCCGAACTTCTCGGCCAGGTACAGCAGGATCGCGCCGGACTCGAACACCCGCACCGGCACCGCGCCACTGCGGTCCACCAGCGCCGGGATCTTGGAATTCGGGTTGGCCGACACGAAGCCGCTGCCGAACTGCTCGCCGTCGTTGATGCGCACGAGCCAGGCGTCGTACTCGGCCCCGGCATGGCCCAGCGCCAGCAGCTCTTCCAGCATCACCGTGACCTTGACGCCGTTCGGCGTGCCCAGCGAGTACAGCTGCAGCGGGTGGCGGCCCACTGGCAGGTCCTTGTCGTGGGTGGGGCCGGCGGCCGGCCGGTTGATGGTGGCGAAGCGGCCCCCGTTGTCCTTGTTCCAGGCCCAGACGGCAGGCGGCGTGTAGGCCGTCGGTTCGTTCATGCGGTGGTCTCCAGGCAAGCGCAGGTGCGCACGGTAACCGGTCGCGGCGGGCCGGGCGGGCGTACGGGCTTGTGGCAAGCCGCCGAAGGACCAGGCGGACTGTCGCGGCACCGTCATCGGCACGGGCCACAGTGGCGGCACCACCACCCACCGCAGAGGCCGCCATGTCGGATTCGCTCAGCAGCCAGGCCACCGCCTTCCTCGCCGACCTGGACACCTTGTGCAGGACCCACGGCATCCAGCTCGTGGTCGACGGCGACGGGGTGGTCGTGCTATGGCCGCTGGAAGAAGACGACGAGCCGGTGGTCTTCGAGCTGATCGCCGACCAACTGGAAGACGACACCGATATCGACGACGAGCCCGAGGTCGACATCGAGGTCGAGCCCGATGTCGAAGCCCGGCCGGAAGCCTGATCGCGGCTGTCAACAAGGCGGCGGCTCGCCCGAGGCGGCGACAAGCCCGTAGACTCGGAACCTTGCCCGCCCTGAGCTGCGCCGCGCGCAGGCCGACCAGACCCCTCGCGATGTTTGCCTCCCTGAGCACCGCGTCACTTGTCGGCGGCGGGGCTTTTTATCCCCGGGAGAGCAAGCTCAGTCCCACGACTGGGTGACTGCGCGCGCCGTTGCGGCTGCACGAGAGGCCGCCTGTGCGTGGGCCAGGGCGATGACGGCCTCTGAAGCGCCGGTGAGCTGGCAGACGATGGCGTCCATGACGGCGAGCCCATCTTGCTCGTCGCCCTCGGTCGCGCGGTGATCGTCGAGGCGAGGGGATGCTTCGTGGGTTCGGTCCATGGCTTCAGTCCTTTGCCCCGCGGCGAGCGCCATGACAACTGCAAGGCGCCAACGCGGAATGGGGTCGAGCGGGAAAACCGCGAGCAGCGGTTCGTGCGTCAACCCATATCGGCCTGGCAAGGGCACGGCTTGAGCACGAGCCAAAGAAAAGGCCTCCGCACTGCGGAGGCCTTGACTTGTTTGGCGGAAAGGGAGGGATTCGAACCCTCGGTACTGGAGAACCAGTACGCCGGATTTCGAATCCGGTGCATTCGACCACTCTGCCACCTTTCCTGGTGTTCCTGCGCCCGTGGTCACTGGGTGGAGCCGCGGATTCTAGCCCAACTCGCGGTGCTCACTCGTAGAGCGCGGCGCGGTCGTCGTCAGCGCGCATCAAGGCCATCAGCTCATCGGCCGGCGGCATGCGGGCCGAGCCGTCGCTGCCTTCGAGCAGCAGGTCGGCCAGCTCGCGCTTGTCGCGGTGCAGGGTGAGGATCTTCTCTTCCAGCGTGCCCTGGTTGACCAGGCGGTACACCGTCACCGGCCGGGTCTGGCCGATGCGGTGGGCGCGGCCGCTGGCCTGATCCTCCGCGGCCGGGTTCCACCAGGGGTCGGCGATGACCACGTAGTCGGCCACGGTCAGGTTCAGGCCGAAGCCGCCGGCCTTCAGGCTGATCAGGAACAGCTCGCCCTCGCCGGCCTGGAAAGCGTCGACCCGCTTCATGCGCTCGGCCGCAGGCGTACTGCCGTCGAGGTACTGGTAGGCGATGCCCGCCGCGTCCAGCGGCTCGCGCAGCAGGCTGAGGAAGTCGACGAACTGGCTGAAGACCAGGGCCTTGTGGCCGTTGGCGACCAGCTCGGTGGCCAGCTCGGCAAACGCCTGCACCTTGGCCCCCTTGGCGCTGATGTGCGGGCTGACCAGGCGCGGGTCGCAGGCGGCGCGGCGCAGCCGCGTCAGGCCCGCCAGCACGTTCAGGTGGGCCTGGCCGGGGGCGTCGCCTTCCATGCTGCGCTCGGCGGCGATCAGCGCGTCGCGGCGCAGCGCCTCGTAGTGCGCGGCCTCGGTCTCGTCGGGCTGCACGCGCAGGACCAGCTCGGTGCGCGGCGGCAGGTCGTCCAGCACCTGGGCCTTGGTCCGCCGCAGCACGAAGGGCGCGATCAGCCGGCGAAGCTGCTTTTGCGCATGCTTGTCGCGCTGGCGCTCGATCGGGCCGGCAAAGCGCTCGGCGAAACGCGCCGCGCTGCCCAGCAGCCCCGGGTTGCAGGCGCGCATGATGGACCACAGCTCGCCGAGGCGGTTTTCGACCGGCGTGCCCGACAGCGCCATGCGGAAGCCCGCCTTCAGCGCGAACACCGCCTGGCTGCGCTTGGCGGCCGCGTTCTTGATGGCCTGGGCCTCGTCCAGCACCAGGGTGGCCCACTCTTGCCCGGCGAAAGCCTGGGCGTCGATCTGCAGCAGCGGGTAGGACACGAGCAGCAGCGTGCCGGGCCGCGCCTGGCTGATCAGGCGCTCGCGCTCGCCGGGCGGGCCGCCTTCGGCGTAGACCACGACCCGCAGCGACGGTGCGAAGCGCAGTGCCTCGGCCCGCCAGTTGCCGACGAGGGACGTGGGGGCCGCCACCAGGGCCGGCCCCTGCGCCGCACGCGCCAGCAGCACGGCCAGCGCCTGCAGCGTCTTGCCCAGGCCCATGTCGTCGGCCAGGCAGGCGCCCAGGCCGGCGTGCGACAAACGCATGGCCCACTCGAAGCCCTCTTCCTGGTACGGCCGCAGCGTGGCCTGCAGGTTGGCGGGCAGCCGGGGCACCAGGCCGCGCGCCTCGTCCAGCCGCTGCAGGCGCTGGGCGAAGGCGGCGTCGAACTCGACCTGGGCGCCTGCCAGCGCCTGCTGCAGCCAGGGTGCGGCCACCGTGGGGATGCGCAATACCGCCAGGTTGGCGCCGGCCTTGGCCTCGGCCACGGCGCCCAGGTCCTGCAGGCGCTCGCGCAGTTCCTGCGTCAGCGCCAGGTAGCGGCCCTCGCCGAGTGGGATGTAGCGGTTCTTCGCCGCCGCGGCGCCGATGAGCTGCTGCAGGCCCAGCACCAGGCCCTCGTCCACGGTCAGCTCGCCCTGCACCGCGAGCCATTCCTGGCGGGTGTGGACGTTGAGCGCCAGCTGGCCCAGGCCGGCCGTCTCGACGCGCATCGCCTTGCCCTGCGGCCAGTCCAGGCTCACCGCGCCGGGCAGGCGGTGCAGCGCCTCGACCATGGCCAGCGCCAGGTCCGTCTCGTCCACCTGCCATTCACAAGGCGCGCCGGGCGCGGGCGGCGGCAGCATGGTGCAGTCGTCGAGCACCGCCTCGAGGTTCGCCCGCTCGGCGGCCAGGTCGCGCTGCACGCCCAGGGCCTCGCCGCGCAGCGTGGCCACCACGCGCACGCGGCCGGCGCCCGGCACCAGGCGCGGCCCGTCGGCACGGAAGTCGGCACCGAAGGGCGCGGCCACCAGGCGCAGCTGCAGGCCGGTGCCCACCGGCGTCAGCTCGGCGCGCAGGCGCGCATCGGCCACCAGCTCGCGCGCGGCCTGGGCGGTGGCGCTGTCGTCGGCGTGGATGCGGAAGTGCGCGCCCAGGCTGGTCAGCACCTGCTGCAGCTGGGCGGCGCCCTCGCGGGGGATCTCGAGCCCGTTCGGGCCCAGCAGCTGGGCCACGCGCTTTTGCGCCGGCGTCAGGCGCACCAGGCGCGCGCGCTGCGGCGAATCGCGCAGCACGCAGACCAGGCGCAGCGCGTCCAGCTCCTTCTGCTCGGCCGCGCTGCCGGCCCAGCGCGGGGCCGCGGCATCGTGGCCCACGTTCATCTGGGGCAGCATGCGCACGCGCAGCAGGTCGCCCTGCTGCACCACGTCCAGCTCGGGACCGGCCTCGCTCAGCTCGACCAGTTGCTCGGGCGCATCGGCAAAGGCCACGGCGGGGTGGCCCACCAGCGCGGCCACCGCCGCGGCCAGGTCCAGCCGATGGGCGCGGCCATAGCTCTCTTGCCGGATGGTGCGGGCGACGGCGGCGTCGTGTGGCGCCAGCGCCTCGGCACCGCGCTGCAGCCGCGCCAGTGGCGCCTCCTTGGGTTTGCCCCAGCCGCGCGCGCCCTGCTTCTGGTCGTGCGGCACCAGGTCCAGCACGCGGCCGTCGGCGTCCACGTCCAGCAGCCACAGCAGCCGGGTGGCGGCGGTGTCGGCAGGGGCTGCGACGCTGTCGCTGCCCGGCTGGGCCACGGCGCCCAGGGCCGCCAGCGCGGCCTGCCAGGGCTCTTGCGTGCCGGGCACGAAGAACCAGGCCGGCGCGCGCTCGCCGGCCAGCACCTGCATAGCGGCGTCGAACTCGGCTTCCAGCCGCGTCAGGCCGGCGGCGCGCAGCTTGGCTTTCAGGCGGGCGGCGGCATCGGCCTCGGCCGGCAGCAGCGGCTCGGGCATGGCACCCTGCTTGAGCCAGGCCCGCATCAGCCAGCGCCAGTAGTCCAGCGGCGAGACATGCTGGGGCGTGGTGTAGCGCGTGGGCTGGAAGGGCTGCAGCTGGCGCGGCGCCTCGCCCTGCTGGATCAGGATCGCCAGGGCCGCGAAGCCGAACGGGCCGTCGAGCACCGGCTCTCGCTTGCCGCCTTCGGCCAGCGCGTATTTCAGCGCCTTGGCGTCGGCCGCCGGCGTGTACTGTGCCAACAGGCATTGCACGTAGGCCATGCCCAGCGTGGGCGGCAGCAACTCGCGCCGCTTCCCGCTGGCCTGGCGCAAGCTGGCGAGCGCGGTGTCGAAGCCCGCTTCGGCCTCGGCCCAGCCGCCCGCCTGCATGGCGATCGCGGCGAGGTAGGCGCCGCGCACGGCGAGGTGGTCATCGGGGATCGGCTCGCTGCCGCCGCCAGTGAGGGGCATCAACGCCGCCAGCCGCGTGGCGTCGCCGGTGGCCAGCAGGTAGTCACCGTAGGCCCATCGCAGCAACTCGGCGCCACGGTCCGCGGCGGGGCTGCGGGCCAGCAGCGTCTCGGTCCAGCCGCGCAGGTCCCAACCCTCCGGCGGCAGCCAGACGCCGACCCATTCCTGCCAGGCGCGCTGCAGCTGAGCGCGCTGCCAATGCGGGTGCAGACGCTTGAACAGCGCATCGTCGAGACAGGGGGCAAGCGCGGGCTCGACCAGGGTCCCGGCCTGCACGCCCCAGGGCATGCGCAGGTCGAGCGAGTGCAGGGCCTCGGGCGTGGCACCGCCCAGCAGCTCCAGCCGCACCAGGGCCAGGCTGGCCTCGATGCCGGACAGGCGCTCGCCGCTCAACCGGCCGGCGGCGGCCAGTGCGTGGTAGCCGTCGGCGCGGGCCAGTGCGGCGCGCAGCGTGGCCAGGTCGCAGCGTTTCAGCAGCCGCTCGTAGACCTGGGGCAGTGCCGGCCCGGCCACGGTCCAGAAGCCCGGCTTGCGCTCGCTGGATTCGATCCAGCCGCCCTGCTGCAAGGCCTGCAGGCCCAGGCGAACGCTGTCCAGCGTGGGCCGCACGGTGGCCGCTTCGCGCACGCCCGGCGCAGCCAGCAGCTCGGCGAGCCAGTCGCGCGGGCGAGGCGCCGCGCCCAAGGCCAGCGCCGCCAGCAGGTCGCGCTCGATCGTCGCGAGTGCGTCGAGCCGGCCGCGCAACTCGTCGGCGCCGCCGGCCCCGGCCGTCATGCCTGCAGGACCGCCAGGCCGCCCAGGTAGGGCCGAAGCGCCTCGGGCACGGTGATCGAGCCGTCGGCGTTCTGGTAGTTCTCGAGCACGGCCACCAGCGTGCGGCCCACGGCCAGGCCCGAGCCGTTCAGTGTGTGGACCAGCTCGGGCTTGCCCTGCGCGTTCTTGAAGCGCGTGCCCATGCGGCGGGCCTGGAAGGCCTCGCAGTTCGAGCACGAGCTGATCTCGCGGTAGGTGTTCTGCGCCGGCAGCCACACTTCGAGGTCGTAGGTCTTGGTCGAGCCGAAGCCCATGTCGCCGGTGCACAGCAGCACCACCCGGTACGGCAGGCCGAGCTTCTGCAGGATGGCCTCGGCGTGGCCGGTCATCTGCTCGAGCGCCTCGTAGCTCTTTTCGGGGTGCACGATCTGCACCATCTCGACCTTGTCGAACTGGTGCTGGCGGATCATGCCGCGCGTGTCGCGCCCGGCCGAGCCCGCTTCCGAACGGAAGCAGGGGCTGTGCGCGGTGAGCTTGATCGGCAGCTGGTCGGCGGCCAGTATTTCGCCACGCACGGTGTTGGTCAGCGAGATCTCCGAGGTCGAGATCAGGTACTGCTCGGCCTGCGCTTCGTCGCCACCGCGCAGCACCCAGAACATGTCTTCCTTGAACTTGGGCAGTTGGCCCGTGCCTTCGAGCACCTCGCGGTTGACGATGTAGGGCGTGTAGCACTCGGTGTAGCCGTGCACTTGCGTCTGCGTGTCCAGCATGAACTGGGCGAGCGCGCGGTGCAGCCGGGCCACCGGGCCCTTCATGAAGGTGAAGCGCGAGCCGCTGAGCTTGGCGCCGGTCTCGAAGTCCAGCCCCAGCGGTGCGCCCAGGTCCACGTGGTCCTTGACCGGGAAGTCGAAGGCGCGCGGCGTGCCCCAGCGGCGCACTTCGGCGTTGCCGGCTTCGTCGGCGCCCACCGGCACGCTCTCGTGCGGCAGGTTGGGGATGCTCATCAGCATCAGCGCCAGCTCGGCCTGCAGAGCTTCGAGCCGCTCGGCGCCGCTCTTGAGCTCGTCGGCGATGGCGCCCACCTGGGCCATCAGGCCCGAGGCGTCCTCGCCCTTGGCCTTGGCCTGGCCGACCTGCTTGGAAATGCTGTTGCGCTGGGCCTGCAGTTCCTCGGTGCGCACCTGCAGGCGCTTGCGCTCGGCTTCGAGCGCGCTGAACGCCGGCACGTCGAGGAAGGCTTGCGGGGTCTTGCGGGTTTCCAGGCGCGCGACGACGGCGTCGAGGTCTTTGCGCAGCAGGGTGATGTCGAGCATGGTGGTCTCTTTGTCGAAACTGGGGCGGATTGTAGGAAGGCCATCCGCCTGGGAAAAAGAAAGGCGCCGCATGAACCCATGGGCGCCTGTCGCAACGGGTGCGCGCGCCTTCAGGATCGAGACGAACTGAACTCGGCCATGGACTTGTCGCCCAGCCCCATCGGCAGCGGGAACTCGATCGTCTCCTGCACGCCGGGCAGCTTGCGCACCGACAGCGCACCCAGCGCCTTCAGCCGGTCGACGATGGCGTTGACCAGCACCTCGGGCGCCGAGGCGCCTGCGGTGAGGCCCACGCGCGGCCGCTCGTCCAGCCAGGCTTCCTGCAGGTCCTCGGCGGCGTCGACCATGTAGGCCGGCGTGCCCAGGCGCTCGGCCAGCTCGCGCAGGCGGTTGCTGTTCGAGCTGGTGGGGCTGCCGACGACGATGACCACGTCGACCTGCGGGGCCATCACCTTCACCGCGTCCTGCCGGTTCTGGGTGGCATAGCAGATGTCCTGCTGCTTGGGCTCGCGCACCCGCGGGAAACGGGCTTTCACCGCGGCCAGGATCTCGGCCGCGTCGTCCACGCTCAGCGTGGTCTGCGTGACCACGGCCAGCTTGTCCGGCCGGGTGACCGGGGCCGCCGCCACGTCGGCCACGTCTTCCACGAGGTAGATGCCCTCGCGCAGCTGGCCCATCGTGCCCTCGACCTCGGGGTGGCCCTTGTGGCCGATCATGATGAACTCGTAGCCTTCCTTGGCCAGCTTGGCGACCTCGACGTGCACCTTGGTCACCAGCGGGCAGGTGGCGTCGAAGACCTGGAAACCGCGCTTGGCGGCCTCGGCCCGCACCGCCTTGGGCACGCCATGGGCCGAGAAGACCAGCGTCGCGCCGGGCGGCACCTCGGCCAGGTCCTCGATGAAGATCGCGCCCTTGGCCTTCAGGTCGTTGACCACGTAGGTGTTGTGCACGATCTCGTGGCGCACATAGATCGGCGCGCCGAATTTCCTCAGCGCGCGCTCGACGATCTCGATCGCCCGGTCGACGCCAGCGCAGAAGCCGCGCGGCTCGGCCAGCAGCACTTCGTGCGGTTGGATGGCCATGCTCAGAGGATACCGATGAGGCGGACCTGGAAGGTCACGGCCTGCCCGGCCAGCGGGTGGTTGAAGTCGAACAGCAGCCAGTCGTCGCCCAGCTCGCGCACCACGCCGGCGAAGCGGCCGCTGCCGTCCGGCGTGGGGAACTCGACCACGTCGCCCACGTGGTACTCGGCCTCGGGGTCGCCATGCTGGGCCAGCAGGCCGCGCTTGACCCGCTGCAGCATGTCGGCGTTGCGCTCGCCGAAGGCCTCGCCCGGCTTGAGCACGAAGGTGGCCTCGGTGCCCTCTTCCAGCCCGATCAGCCTGGCCTCGATGGCCGGGGCGAGCTGGCCCGCCCCCACGGACAAGGTGGCCGGCTGGTCGT
Organism: Burkholderiaceae bacterium; assembly: GCA_044226465.1. Taxonomy (GTDB): domain Bacteria; phylum Pseudomonadota; class Gammaproteobacteria; order Burkholderiales; family Burkholderiaceae_C; genus Ideonella. The sequence goes on from JBGAGZ010000055.1 coordinate 22,733, forward strand.
TGAAGGTGCTGACGACATCGGCCCCATCGGGGCCGGCCAGCCGGTAGTGCAGGGTCAGGAACGACCCTTGTTGGACGGTGTTCACAGGCGAATTTTACCGGCCTCCTCCAAATCGGCGGGCAGGCGGGGGCCGCCCCCGGCGCAACCCGCACGGTGATTGCGCCCACGCAAATTGCCGCCGCGCGATCGGATCACATTGCCAAGCGAGCGGTGCACCCCGCGCCGCAGCTTGTGGATGGAGGCCCGCATGTCGCCGAGACCGAACCGCCTGGTACCAGCCTCGCTGCTGGCCGCCGTCATCACCGCCAGCAGTTTCGGGGTCGCCGCCGAGACCCCCTACCGCTTCACCGCGCTGCACGGGCCCGAAGGCGCCCAGGCCATCGGCTACGGTTTGAATGGCCACGGCGCCGTGGCAGGCACCAGCGAGCTTCACCACAGCGGCTCAGCACACGCGACGCTGTGGCGCCGCGACATGCCGCTGAGCCTCAACCAGCCCGGCGAAGAGAGCATCGCCTACGGCGTCAACCGGCACCTCGCCGTGGTCGGCATCAGCCGCCAGATCGGCAGCGACTGGCGAGCAACCCTTTGGCAGAACGGCGCTGTCACCTTACTGCCGACGCTGGGCGGGGGCTACAGCGATGCCTTCGCGATCAACAACGCGGGCCAGATCGTCGGCGACGGCGAGGTGGCCGGCTACCAACACGCCATGCGCTGGGACGGCGGTGTGCCTGTCGACCTGGGGACGCTGCCCGGCGGCCTGGTCAGCAGGGCCCGCGCGATCAATGCACTGGGCGACGTGGTGGGCCACTCGTTCACCTTCAGCAACGTGCCGCACGCCACCCTCTGGGCCGCGGACGGTACCGTCGTCGACCTGGGCACGCTCGGCGGCGTGGCGAGCACGGCCGAAGCAGTGAATCGCCATCGCTGGGCAGCGGGGTACGGCGAGAACGCCGACTTTCAGACCCATGCCGCGCTGTGGCGCGCCGGCATCGTCATCGACCTCGGCACGCTGGGCGAAGGACGCACCAGCTATGGGCTGGGCATCGACCACGAGGGCACCGTGGTCGGCTTCAGCTACACCACCCCCGACGACGACGTGAAGTACCGGCGGGCCGCCCTCTGGCGCGATGGCGCCGCGATCGACCTCAACACCTGGCTCGACGACGCAACGCGGGCGGCCGGCTGGGTGTTGCTCGAGGCCAGGGCGATCGACGACGATGGCGTGGTCACCGGCCTGGCCCGGAACACGGTCACCGGCAAGGAGCGCGCCTACCGACTGTCCCCGCCCTGAGGCGACGGAACGACGATGCGCCGCCGATCCGCGTCTTGCTGCATCAACCGCACCTGCCCCTCTGCCAGGCGGCGCCCTTCAACCCGAGGATTCCAACCATGAACCACCTCGCCTCAACCGCCGCGACCGCCCTGGCGGCCGCGTTGCTCGCCACCTTCAGCTGCACCGCGCAAGCCCAGACCTACACCTTCACCGACCTGGGCAGCCTCGGGTCCTACAGCTTCGGTTTCGCGATCAACCCGCAAGGCCGCGTGGCGGGCTTCAGCGGCACCAACGACGGCGAAAGCTGGAGCCCGACGCTGTGGCGGCGCGACAGGCCGGCGGATCTGGGCCCCGACGCCTACAACTGCCAGGGCCGCGCCCTCAGCAGACGTGAAGTCGTGGTCGGGCATTGCACGCCGGTCGGCGGCGGCGACCAGCATGCCGTGCGCTGGTCGGCCGGCACCGTCACCGAGCTGGCTGGTGCCCCGAGCGGGGCATACGGGATCAACGACCACGACGCGGCGGTCGGTGCGAGCTACCTGCCGGCGCTCGGCGCCACCCATGCCATGCTCTGGATCGGCGACCAGGCCACGGACCTGGGCACGCTGCGTGGCGGCACCTACAGTGCGGCCTACGACATCAACGGCGCCGGCAAGGTCGTCGGCGAAAGCATGAACAGCCAGGGTGTCATGCACGCCACCCTGTGGCACAACGCCCGCGCCAGGGATCTCGGCACGCTTGGTGGCCGAGACAGTTCGGCGACTGCCATCAACAACGCCGGCCTGGTCGTCGGCTACAGCCGGACGGTGCGCAACCGCGTGCGCGCGGCGCTGTGGGAAGGCCGCAAGGTCATCGATCTCGGCTCGCTGGCTGGCGACCAGAGCTACGCCTGGGACATCAACAACCTCGGCGTCATCGTCGGCAGCAGCTACGTGCCGGGCCATCCGCACGAGCGAAACAGCCGCGCAGTCGTCTGGATCGACCGCAAGATCATCGACCTGAACACCTTGCTCGACGACACGACACGCTCGACCTGGGTACTGCGCAGCGCCACCGGCATCAACGACGCGGGCCAGATCACCGGAGAAGCCAAGAACACCGAGACCGGCCGGACGCACGCCTATCGCCTGGACCCACCCGCCGCGGCCACTCGGCCCTGAGGGGCCTTGACCGGCGGGCACATCCCGCCAATGGGGGGTCGCGCCGCTGGCCTGGGCTTGCTAGCCTCCAGGATCGACACTGACGAGCCGGCGAGGGAGCGGCCTTTCATGACCATCAAGGACCTGCCGGCCGCACTGCGGCCGCGCGAAAAGCTGCTGGCCCACGGGCCCGCGGCGCTGGCCGACGCCGAGCTGGTGGCCCTGCTGCTGCGCACCGGCATGAAGGGCAAGGGCGTGCTGGCATTGGCCGACGAACTGCTGGGGGGCTTCAAAGGCGTGGCCGGCCTGTTGCACACGCAGGCCGACGATTTCAAGCGCATCAAGGGCATGGGCCCCGCCAAGCGGGCCGAGCTGACGGCGGTGATGGAGCTGGCGCGTCGCGCCCTGGCCCAGCAGCTGCGCCACGCGCCGGTGTTCGACTCGCCGGCCAAGGTGAAGGAGTTCGCGGCACTGCAGCTGGGCAACCTGGGGCACGAGGTGTTCGCGGTACTGTTCCTCGACAGCCAGCACCGGCTGATCGAGTGGCGCGAGCTGTTCCGCGGCACGCTGACACAGACCTCGGTCTACCCGCGAGAGGTGGTCCGCCATGCGATGGACCTGAACGCCGGTGCGGTCATCCTGGCCCACAACCACCCGTCGGGCCTGGCCGAGCCCTCGCGCGCCGACGAGTACCTGACCCAGTCGCTCAAGAGCGCGCTGCAGTTGGTGGACGTGCGCGTGCTGGACCACCTGGTGGTGGGCACCGGCGAGGTGGTCAGCTTCGCCGAACGCGGGCTGATGTAGCGGACCCGCGCTGGGGTGCGGTCAGGGGGACGTGTCCAGCCGCACCAGGTCGAACTCGACCTGCTGCCCCACGGACTTGATGCTGACAACGCGCTGGTGGTCGCCGGTGCCGGCCTTGTAGACGCGGCCGCCTGCGTCCACCTTGCCGTCGCCGCAGCTCAGGGCCTTCTTGTCGCCCGCCGAGGCGGTCTTGGCCGCGGGCGGCGGGTTGCTGCAGTCCAGCACTTCACCGTGGCGGGCCAGTGCCTTGCGGTAGAAACCGGCCACCTCGTCGACCGAGGCCGTGCTGCGGTACTTCAGCAACGCCAGCTTGAAGCCGACCGAACCGCCCCAGAGCGAGAAGCTCAAGCCGTTGCCGTCGTCGCCCTTGTCGCGCCGCTGCGTGGCGCCGGGGTAGATGGGCAGGTCGACCTCGGCGGGCTGGGTGTTGGTGTTGAGCTCCACGCCGGCACCCACCGCCATCGCGGCCGGCGCGGCCGCAGCCAGCACCAGCAGGACGGCCAGGAGCAGGGAAGGCATCGTGTGCAGGCGCATGGCAGCTCTCTTGGGCAAGGTGTCGATGGCTCGCAAGTTAGCCGGCCGATGCCGACCTGCCCAGCGCCGGGCGACGCGCCGCGCGATGGCGCGACAGGCCGTCGACAAGCCGGCATGGGCGGCACGGGCCACCCCGCCGAGGCAGCCGCGACAATGACGACATCGTGAAGTCCAACAACCTGAAAGACCTGGGCGCCATGCGCGACGCGATGCGCGCGGCGCAGGCCGAGGCCGCCGCCGTGCGCGCCCGAGAGGCGGCCGAAGCCGCCCGGCGCGAGCGCGAGCGCCATGCCTTTGCCCATGCCGTGGGGCCGGTGAAGCCGGTGCGCGCGGCGCCGACGGCTGCACCCAGCACCCCGCGCCCGGCGCCCGAGCCGCGCCAGCGCGAGGCCGACGAGCAGGCGGCCCTGCGCGAGGCCTTGTCGGACGAAGTCGACATCGAAACCTTGCTGCTGACCGACGACGGCCTGAGCTACCGCCGGCCGGACATCGGCATCGACGTGCTGAACAAGCTGCGCCGCGGCCAGTGGGCCATCCAGGGCCAGTTGGACCTGCACGGCCTGCGCCGCGACGAAGCGCGCGAGGCGTTGTCGGGCTTCATCCGCCAGGCCCACCAGCAAGGCCGACGTTGCGTGCGCGTGGTGCACGGCAAGGGCCATGGCTCGCCCGGCAAGGCGCCGGTGCTCAAGGCCAAGGTGCAGCGCTGGCTGGCCCAGCGCCGCGAGGTGATCGCGTTCGCCCAGGCGCCGGGGCCTCAGGGCGGCGCGGGCGCCCTGGTGGTGCTGCTCGGCTCACGCTGAGCCGAGCGCCTGCGCCAGGAGCGCGCCTACTGGGCGGGCTTCAGGCCGACGCTGAATTCGTCCAGGCTCAGGAAGCCGTCCTTGTCCTTGTCCAGCATGTCGAAGCGGCCGGCGATGGCTGGCAGGGCCTGGCTCTCGTCGCGCGACAGCTTGCCATCGCGGTTCTTGTCGAACTTGGCGAACATGTCCGACGCAGACGGCGGCGTGCCGGCCGCGGTGGGCGGCAGGTCGGTGTTGACCTGTGCCTGCGCCATGGCCACGGCGCCCGTGAGCACCAGGGCGGTGGTGGTGGCGAAAGCGCGCAGGCGTTGGATGGTGGGGGCTGAGAGTTGCATGGGAATCCTCCGTGTTCGGGGTTGGTAGGGATTCCCAATCTAGCCACGCCAGCCGCCAAGGCCAGCGCTTTTGCCCGGCGTTTCCTCGTTTACCTGAGCCGGCGGCCGCTTGCGCCCGCTTGCGTTTTCACACCAATGGTAGGCGCCTGCGGCAACAAGACTTCACGCAACGGCCGAGTTAGCCAGGCCCGCAGCCACGGGCTGCAGCGCGTTGATGGCCGTCACGCTCGCCCGCCAGGCGCGGCGGGCTTGGCCGGGCCAGGGCCGGAAGCGCAGCACGCGCTCGCCCCCCGGGGCGAGGTCGAAGCCATCGTCTTCGCCCGACCAGCCGTCGACCTCGACATGCACGCTGCGCGCGGCGGCACGGCTGCGCACCGTGAGCTCGATGGCCTGGCCGCCATCCAGCTCGCGTGCCTGGGCCTGAAGGCCCAGTTCGCGGCGCTGGAGCGGGCCTGCGTCGATGAAGCGCACGCGCTGCACGACCTGGTTGTCAGAACCGCCCCGCCAGCGCAGCACCAGCACATCGGCTGGCGGCGGGCCGAAGCGGTAGGCCCAGGAGGCGTCGGTGAAGCCGTCGAGGAAGTCGGTCAACGGCCAGGCCTGGGCGCTGCGCGCGGGCAGCGGCAAGGTCTTGCTCGCCTGCGCCACCGGCCACTCGCCGTCTCGGTACAGCGCCAGCGACAGCTCGCCTTCGGCGGTCTCGCCACGCTCGTTGACCGCGTGGATGGCGAGGCCGTTCAAGCCCTCGTCGGTGACGCCCAGGTGCAGCGGCTGGCAGACCCGCGCCACGGCATGGAACACCGCCTTGGGCTGGGCCTGGTCGTCGAGGTAGCCCCAGCCGGCACCGGCCCACAGGTCGCGCAGGAACCAGACCAGCGCGCCCCGGCATGACGAGCCGGCCGCTCGCCATTGGTCGAAGGCGGCCTGCACGGCTTCAGCCGCCGCGGCGCGGCCCAGCAGCAGGTGGCGCGCCGGGTCGCTCATGCGCAGGGCCTGAGGGTCTTCGCCGAACAGGTGCTGAACGTAATGGTCGCGCACGTCGTCGAAGTCCCAGCCGGCACCCAGGTCGCGCGGGGCACGCGCCTTCCACAGCGGGCTGTGGGTGCGCAGCGTCTGGTCGGCGTTCAGCGCGCGCATGCGGGCCAGCGTCTCGTCCGAAGGCACCTGGGCAAAGGCCAGGCACTCGGTGGCGAAGCGCAAGCCGCTGGTGTGCGCGTCCGCGACCGGGCGGCGGTAGGCACCCACACCGTAGTACGAGGTGGTGCCGACATTCGGCTGGAACGGGAAGCTGCCGCCATGGGCGCTGGACGGCCAGTAGACCGCGCCCGGCAGCGCCCGCGCCACCGCGCCCGCGATGCGCTCGTGGAACAGCGCAGCTTGCCAGTGCTCCCGCCCCGCGCCCCACATGGCCGCCTGCTGCTCGACCTCGGAATTGCCACAGACCGCCACCACGCAGGCCCGCGCCGACCAGGCCGGCAACTGGCTGGCCAACTCGGCGTCGACCTCGGCAGCGAAGCCGGCATCGTCCGCCGGGTAGTCCATGTTGGCGAACATCAGCTCCTGCCAGACCATCAGGCCCAGCTCGTCGCAAAGCTCGTAGAAGGCCTCGCTCTCGTAGACCATGGTGCCGCCGACGCGGACCATGTTGACGCCGGCATCGCGCAGGCGCGTGAGCACCGCCCGGTACTGCGCTGGCTCGGCATGCAGGCGCAGGGTGTCCAGCGGCACCCAGCACAGGCCGCGGGCGAAGACCGGCTCGCCATTGACGACCAGGCCGAAGCCGCCACCGGCCGTGTCCACCTGCACCGAGCGGAAACCCACCTGGCCCAGGTCCAGTTGCCATTCGCCGGCGGGGCCCTGGCCGATCAGCTGAACGGCATGCCGCACCGGCTCGCCGTGGGTATGAGGCCACCATTGCTGCACGGCTTCGACGCACAGGGTGGCCTGCCAGACGGCGCCTTCGCTGGCCGCGGGCGACAGCGCCACTTCGGGCACCTGGCCGGCGTGCTGCAGGCGCAGGCGCATGCCGGCGGCACCGCCCACGGCGCGCACACTCAGCTCGCCCCGGCCGTCGACCAGGCGCGCGCTCAGCGCGACCTCGGTGGGTTGGGCAGCATCGGTGACCTGCAGCCACACCGGCCGCCAAGGCCCCACCACCGCGGCCGGCGGCGACCAACCCGGCGTGCGGCCCAGCAGCGTGGTGCGCCACCAGCGCAGCTGCTGGTGGGCCACCATCGGCGCCCGCCAGCGCGGGCGCGGGCGGCGTTGGGCCAGCGCCGCGGCCAGCGGGTCGAAACGGATCAGCAGCTCGTTGCCCTGGGCGCGCAGCCTCCCGCCCACGGACAACGCGTGGGTGCGAAACATGTTACGGCTGCTCAGCAGCGGCTCGCCGTTCAGCCACGCTTCGGCGATCGTGGCCAGGCCGTCGAGGCCGAGCGTGACGGCCTGGCCCGCAGACCCATCTCCGAGTCCGTCGAAACGGCAGCGGTACCACCAGCACTCGGCGTCGAAATCGCGCGCCGGGCCGTCGAGCTGCCACGCACCGCTGGCGGCCAAGGCCGCAGCCACCGGCATGGCGCCATCGATGGGCGCCCAAGCCGTGTCGGCGGGCGCTTCGCCACCCGGTCCGCCCGGCGCCAGCGCCCAGGCGCCAGTCAAGCCGATGCGACCGGGCTGCAGCTTCATGCGCCGGCGGTCAGTTCCTCGACCGCGGAACGGATCGCTCCGACGCTGGCGAACACGCTGCGGGTGAGCATGTGGTCCGGGAACTCGATGTCGAAGGCGCCCTCGAGCGCCAGCATGACGTTCACGCTGGCGTGCGAGCTCATGCCGGCCTGGTACAGGTCGGCATCGTCGGCCAGGGTGTTCGCATCTTTGGCGAGTTTGGCGTGTTGGGCCAGGATGGCGCGGATGCGGGCAGCGGTGTCGCTCATGGTCAAGCTCAGGAGAGAAGGAATCGGAAAAACGAAAACTCGGAAGGCTCAGCCGGCGCCCAGCAGGGCCACCACCACGGCGCAGGCGTGCTCGCGTTCGTGGCTGATGGACACCGCCCAGTCGCGCACGCCCAGGGCTTGCGCCACCTCGGCGGCGCGGCCATGCAGCACGATCGATGGCCGGCCGGTTGGGTGGCGGGCGAGTTCGATCTCGGGCCAGCCGATGCCGGCCTCGGGCAGGTCGAGCGCCTTGATCACCGCCTCCTTGGCAGCAAAGCGCGCGGCCAGGCGCTCAGCCAGCGCCGCGTCGCCTTCGACGGCACGGGCGTCGGCCGCTTCGCGTGTGGTGAACAGGCGTTGCACGAAGCGGTCGCCGAACTGGCCCAGCGACTCGGCGATGGCCGACACGCTGACCGTGTCGATGCCCACGCGCACGCCGGCCACCGGCGCGTGCAGCGCAGGGCTCAGCTGGTCGACAAGGTCGGCGGCGTGGGGCATGGTGGGGCGCGGGGCGGCAGCCCGGCGATACGAATGTCACAAATCATAGCGGGCGCCGCCCGCTCCACGGAGGCCGGCCGGCCATAGTTCACGCGAACGCGACACCATCCCCCCAGGTTGGGGGGCGCCGTGGGCTGGTCAGGCCCCGGACAGGCCCGTGATGAAGCGCTTCAGCGCCCGCCACACGACCAGCGGCATTTCGTGCCCCCCGTCGAAGGGCAGCCAGGTGACCTGGGCTCCCGCGCCCTGCAGCAGGTCGCGCAGCCGTTCACCGGCGCTGAAGGCCAGGTCGCCATCGCCGCGGCCATGCGTGACGAGTGCCGGCATGCCGCGCAAGCGCTCGGCATGCGGGAGCCACTCGTCCAGCGCGATGCAGGTCGACGACAGCAGCGCCACACCCGCCACGTCTGCGAGCACGTCGTCGTCGGCCTGGGCCAGCAAGTGGTCCATCAGCAGCATGCCGCCCTGCGAATAGCCGATGAGCACGAAGCGCGCGCCGGGGTGCGCGCACCGCGCCTCGCGCAAGGCCTGGGCCAACACGGCGCGGGCCGCGGGGCGGTCCTTGGGGTGGCGGTCGAACAGGTCGCTGGGGCCCGCGGCCAGCCGCGCCGCGCGGTGGGCCGGGTCTACCGCCCACCACGAATGCGTGCCATCGTCGTGGCGCACGGGGCCGGGCGGGATCACCACCGGCAACGACAGCCCGAGCGCGTCCACCATCGGGCGCAGCACCGCCGGGTCCATGGTCAAACCATGCAAAAAGATCAAGACCAGTTGTTTTTGGGGGGTGGCCACGGGCTCGGCCTCCGATCGGCTATGAGAAACTTTGTTGCATGTTGCGGCGACGATAGCGGATTCGTCGCCAGTGTCCCGTCCACCACCTTGGCACCCTCACCATGAGTCAGACAGCCCCCAGCTTTGCGGCCCTGCACGAGGCCGTGCGCCGCATCACGCACGAGGTGGCCGCCAAGCACGCCGACGACGTCGATGCGAAGGCCCGCTTCCCACAGGAAACGGTGGCCGCCCTGCGCGAGGCCCGCGCCTTCTCGGCCCTGGTGCCCAAGGGCCTGGGCGGCAGCGGCCTGACGATGCGCGAGCTCGGCATGCTGGTCAGCACCCTGGCGCAGGCCTGCGGCTCCAGCGCCATGGTGCTGGCCATGCACTACAACCAGCTGTGCTGCGTGGTGCGGCACCACGCGGGCAGCCCGTTCTTCACCCAGTTCATGAAGGACATGGTCGAGCGCCAGTGGCTGATGGCGTCGATCACCTCCGAGGTGGGCACTTTCGGCGACACGCGGTCCAGCATCTGCGCCGTGCAGCGCGAAGGCGACCGCTTCACGCTCGACAAGGAAGCCACGACGGGTTCGTACTGTCAGCATGCCGACGTGATCGTGGTCACCGCCCGCCGCGATGCGGACGCCGGTGCCAGCGACCAGGTGCTGGTGTTGCTGCGCGAAGGCGACTACACGCTGGAGCAGACCACCACGTGGGACACCATGGGCATGCGTGGCACGGTCAGCCCCGGCTTCAAGCTGAAGTCCGGCGGCCCGGTCGAGCAGATCCTGCCCGAGCCCTATGGCGACATCTCGGCCGAGTCGATGGTGCCGTACTCGCACATCCTGTGGTCGGCGCTGTGGACCGGGATCGCCGCCGGCGCGCACGGCAAGGCGGCCACCTACGTGCGCGGCGTGGCGCGCAAGAACCCCGGCACGACGCCGCCCACCGCCGTGGCGTTGGCCGACCTGACCGTGCAATTGCAGACCATGCGCCTGCAATGGCAGGCCATGGCCGACGAGTTCGACGCCATCGCCGCCGCCGGCACGGACGAGAAGGATCTCACCTCCATCGGCTGGGCGCTGAAGATGAACAGCCTGAAGACCGCCTGCTCCGAAGCGGCGCCGCGCATCGTGCACGGTGCGCTGCAGATCGTCGGCATCCTGGGCTACAAGAACGACAGCCCCTTCGCGATGGGCCGCGCCTACCGCGACGCGCTGTCGGCGTCGCTGATGATTTCCAACGACCGCATCGCCGCCAAGAGCGCCGCGCTGCTGCTGGTGTTCAAGGACGACTGAAAATGAACTACGACATCGAGGGATTCCACGCCGAGCTGGTCGCCGCCGGGCTGATCATCCCGACCACGGTCAAGGGCGGTTACGGCCGCGGCGCGGTGTTCGAGGACATCCTCGAGCGCTTCGACGCGCTGGTCATGCGCAACGCCAAGGACGACGGGGCCGAACACCTGACCTTCCCGCCCATCGTCGCGCGCACGATGATCGAGAAGCTGGGTTACCTCGACAACTTCCCGCAGCTGGCCGGCAGCGTGCACAGCTTCTTCGGCAACGACGCCAAGGCGCGCGAGCTGTCCGAGCGGGTGAAGAACGGCGAGCGCTGGGAAGACATGCTCGACATCACCGAGGTGATGCTGCTGCCCGCCGCCTGCTACCCGGTCTACCCGGTGTTCAGCGGCCTGCTGCCCGAAGGCGGCCGGCTGGTGACCGTGAAGAACTGGTGCTACCGCCACGAGCCGTCGGACGAACCTACTCGGCTGCAGTCCTTCCGCATGCGCGAGTTCATCCGCGTCGGCGCGCCCGAGGCGGTCGAGGCCTGGCGCGACGGCTGGCGCGACCGCGCACTGGCGCTGCTGCAGGGCCTGGGCCTGCCGGCAGCCAGCGACGTGGCCAACGATCCGTTCTTCGGCCGCGTCGGCAAGATGATGGCCACCAGCCAGCGCGAGCAGAAGCTCAAGTTCGAGATCATGGTGCCGGTCATCTCGCTCGAGAAGCCAACCGCCATCTGCTCGTTCAACTGGCACCAGGAGCACTTCACCGGCAAGTACGGCATCCGCCAGAAAGACGGTGCCACCGCGCACACCGCCTGCCTGGGCTTCGGCCTCGAGCGCTGCACGCTGGCGCTGCTGAAGACGCACGGGCTGGACCCGGCGAAGTGGCCCACTGAAGTGCGCGCACAGCTCTGGCCTTGACGACATGGCATTGAGCGACGTTCGCCGCCGGGCCACCGCCCTGCCCGGCCTCGACCCCGCGCGCTACCAGCGCCATTCGCTGCACGGCGAAACGGCGCAGTGGCCCGAGAAGAACTGCTACATCGACCTGTGGATCGAGCTGGTCCACGCGATGGGCTGCGACCCGCACGCGATGCTGGGCCACACGCTGCCGATCGACTTCGAAGGCGACCAGTGGACCTTCTTCAAGCCCTCGCACGACCAGCTAAGGCGCCTGTACGGCATCGACGTGCAGGAGCTGACGATCTGGCGCCCGCTGGCCGAGCACGCGCTGGAGCACTTGTCCGCCGGCAAGCTGGTCAGCGTCGAGGCCGACGCCTGGTGGCTGCCGGACACCGCCGGCACCGACTATCGGCAAAAGCACACCAAAACCACCATCGTGCTGGCCGACATCGACCTCGATGCGCAGCGCCTGGTCTACTTCCACAACGCCGGCTGCTTCGCGCTGGACGGCGAAGACTTCGCCGAGACCTTCCGCCTGGGCAAGGAAGACGACCCCAGCTACCTGCCGCTGTTCGCCGAGGTGGTCCGCTCGGACCGCCGCGTGGTGCGCCCGCTGGCCGAGCTGCGCGTCGCGGCCCGTGCCGACCTGGCCGAGCAGTTCGCTCGCCGCCCCGCCAGCAACCCGGTGCGCCGCTTCGCCGAGGCCTTCGAACGTGACCTGCCGCTGCTGCGCGAGCGCGGCCTGGCCCACTACCACGCCTGGGCCTTTGCCGGCACACGCCAGCTGGGCGCCGCCGCCGAGCTGACCGCGCGCTGGCTGCAATGGATGAGCGACACGCCCAGCCCTGCCGAGCAGCGCGCGATCGCGGCCTTCGACCGGCTCTCGGCCGGCGCCAAGACCTTCATCCTCAAGGGCGCGCGGGTCGTGTCGTCGTCGAAGCCCGCCGACCTGGGCGCCCTCTTCGGCGGCATGGTCGCGGCCTGGGACGAGGGCATGGCCGCCCTCGGCGAGGCGATCGCCGGCTGAGCGGCGCGGGCGGTGGCCGGCGGCGCGCGGCCGAGCGCCCTGCCCCGTTCAGAAGTGCAGCGCGACGACCTCGCTGACCACACCCGACTCGCTCACCACAGGGATCGCCAGCACCGAATGCAGGTCAGCGTCGCCGGCCACGCCCGTGGCCGACGCCGCCTGCGCCACACCAGTGGCCCAGGCGGTGCCGATCGCGCCCAGTGCGCTGGCCGGCGCGGCGCTGCGGCCGTTCACGGTCAACCGGCCGCGCACCTCGCAGAAGCCGAATGCACGCTGCAGGTGCGAGGGTTGGTCCTCGTCCGGCAGCCAGCTTTCCACGCGCCGGGCGATCGGCGTGCCGGCCGACGACAGCAGGCTCAGCACCCAGGCTTCGCGCCCGGGCAGGCTGCACGGCAGGGCCAGTGCCCGCAGGATGCCCGCGCTGGCGGCCACCTGGGCGCGCAGGAACTGGGTCGAGCTTTCCACGTGGTCGATGAACACCGCTGCCTCGCGCTGCCAGGCCAGGCCCGGCGCCCCCGCACCGCGCGGCAGCGAGC
>JBGAGZ010000056.1:0-32087 GCA_044226465.1 Burkholderiaceae bacterium
CCCATGGCCCCGCCGAACGACCCGCCCCGCAGCCGCCTGGCGCTGTACCTCGACCTGATCCGCTGGAACCGCCCGGCCGGCTGGCTGTTGCTGCTGTGGCCCTCGCTGGCGGCGCTGTGGATCGCGGCCGATGGCTTCCCCGGCTGGCACCTGCTGGCGGTGTTCACGCTCGGCACGATCCTGATGCGCAGTGCCGGCTGCTGCGTCAACGACGTGGCCGACCGCGAGTTCGACAAGCACGTCAAGCGCACTGCCCAGCGCCCGGTGACCAGCGGCGCACTGCCAGTGAAAGAGGCGCTGGCCCTGGGCGCGGTGCTGGCGCTCGTGGCCTTCGGCCTGGTGCTGACGACCAACCCGCCGACCATCCTGCTGTCGTTCGCCGCGCTGGCGGTGGCCATCGCCTACCCGTACGCCAAGCGCTTCGTGTCGATGCCGCAGGCCGTGCTGGGCGTGGCCTTCAGCTTCGGCATCCCGATGGCCTTCTCGGCCGTGCAGGGCGGGCAGGAATGGAGCCTGGCCGCCGTTGGCGCCGCCGTGCCCTGGCACGCCTGGTGCCTGCTGGCGATCAACCTGTTCTGGGTGCTGGCCTACGACACCGAGTACGCAATGGTCGACCGCGACGACGACCTGAAGATCGGCATCCAGACCTCGGCCATCACGCTGGGCCGCTTCGACGTGGCGGCGGTGATGGCCTTCTACGCCATCTACCTGGTCTGCTGGGGCTGGGTGACCACGACGCTGGGCGTGCCGCGCCTGGCCTGGGCCGGCATCGCGGTGGGCGCGGCCCAGGCCGCGTGGCACTACACGCTGATCCGAGGCCGCTCGCGCGAGGGCTGCTTCAAGGCCTTCCGCCTCAACCACTGGGTGGGCTTCGCGGTGTTCGCGGGCTCCGCGCTGGCGCTGGCGCGGCTCTGAGCCGCGCGATCAGCGCATCGTCCGGTCAGCCGCCGCAGGTGGCGCCGGCGTGCTGGCCTTCGTACTTCATGTACATCTTGGGGATGACATGCCCGCTGCCGTTGCGGTCGGCCAGGTTGGTGCCGACCAGGTTCATGGTGTAGCGGTCGGCCGAGTAGCTGCCCTGCATGTCGATCGTGGCCGGCGCGCCGGCCTGCTGGCATTCGAAGCGGCCCTGCGCCTGGCCGGCGCCGGCCTTCAGGTCCAGCGCCCGGCAGCCGGACTGGGCCACCTGCGAGACCATGTTCTGGATGGTCTGCTCGATGCTCTGGCTGGCCTGGGCCGGCGTCATGCAGTCCTTGCGTGCGGGGAAGGGCTTCCAGTTCTTGCCGTCGACCGAGATCGCGCTCTGCTGGTTCCATTGACCGGGCTTGGGGTTCTCGGCATGGGCAGCGAGCGTGGTGGCGCCGAGCAGCAATGCGGCAAGCAGTCGTGTCTTCATGGGCGAGGGGCCTTCAGGGGTGATGAGGGGTTTCGTGACAACGCGCCAGGGGGCCCGCCCCGTGGACGGCCGCGCCGTGCGCGTGGTGTCGGCGTGTAACGCGGCGACTCAGGCGCCGAACTCGTCGCCCAGCTCCTTCGCGCGCTGCGCGGCGGCGTGCAGGGCCTGCACGAAGGCGTCCATCACGCCGCGCTCTTCCAGCGTGGCAATCGCGGCGTGCGTGGTGCCGCCCTTGCTGGTGACGTTGGCGCGCAGCACTTCGGGCGATTCGGGGCTTTGCGCGGCGAGCGCCGCGGCCCCGGCGAAGGTGCCCACCGCGAGCCGGCGCGCCTGATCGGGCGCGAGACCCAGCTCGACGCCGGCCTTCATCATCGCCTCGACGAAATAGAACACGTAGGCCGGCCCGGAGCCGGACAGCGCGGTGACCGCATCGAGCTGCTCTTCGCGCTCGACCCACAGGCACTGGCCGGTGGGCGCGAGCAGGCTCTCGACCCAGCCGCGCTCGGGCGCGGCGACCGCGTCGCTGGCGTACAGGCCCGACATGCCCTGGCCGATCAACGCGGGCGTGTTGGGCATGGCCCGCACCACACGCAGGCTGCCGGTGGCGTCGGCGATCGAAGTGCTGCGGATGCCGGCCATCACCGACAGTTGCAGCGCATTGCGCACATGCTGCTCGCAGGGCAGCGCGGCCTCGCGGAACAGCTGCGGCTTGACGGCCCAGACGACCAGGGCCGCATCCGCCAGGGCCGGGCCGGCGGCGGCGTCCACCGCCACGCCGAAACGCTCGCGCAGCTTCGCGGCCTGCGCGTCGAAGGGCTCGACCACCCGGATGAAGCCAGGCGCGTGGCCCGAGGCGATCAGGCCGCCGATCAGCGCCGAGGCCATGTTGCCGCCGCCGATGAAGGCGACCGGCGCGGAAGAAAGTGCTTGCGACATGGCGACGAGTGTAGGGGCGCCCGCCCAGAGATGACGACCCCGCCCATGAACAGATGCGGCTGGGGTTATGCAAACAATGCATGCGGCTCCGAGACAAATTCGGCGGGGCCGCACATAGAGTGCGCACCCATGCCGCGGCGGCCGGTTCACGAGATGGGCCGCCCCGTATGAACCCCTTGGAGATCCACGAGATGACCAGCCCCTTGTCCTTCGTCCACCCCACCGCCGACAGCCCCTGGGGCACCTATTTGTCGCAGGTCGACCGCGTCACGCCCTACCTGGGCCACCTGGCCCGCTGGGTCGACACGCTCAAGCGCCCGAAGCGCGCGCTGATCGTCGACATCCCCATCGAGCTGGACAACGGCACCGTCGCCCACTTCGAGGGCTACCGCGTGCAGCACAACATGAGCCGCGGCCCGGGCAAGGGCGGCGTGCGCTACCACCCCGACGTGACGCTGGAAGAGGTGATGGCGCTGTCGGCCTGGATGAGCATCAAGAACGCCGCGGTGAACCTGCCCTACGGCGGCGCCAAGGGCGGCATCCGCGTCGACCCCAAGCTGCTGTCGGTGAAGGAGCTCGAGCGCATGACGCGCCGCTACACCAGCGAGATCGGCATCATCATCGGCCCGCAGCAGGACATCCCCGCGCCGGACGTGAACACCAACCCGCAGATCATGGCGTGGATGATGGACACGTACTCGATGAACACCGGCGCCACCGCCACCGGCGTGGTCACCGGCAAGCCCATCCATCTGGGCGGCTCGCTGGGCCGCGTGAAGGCCACCGGGCGCGGGGTGTTCGTCACCGGCAGGGAAGCTGCTCGCCGCATCAACCTGGACCTGAACGGCGCCAAGGTCGCGGTGCAGGGCTTCGGCAACGTCGGCTCGGCCGCCGCCGAGCTGTTCGCCCAGGCCGGCTCGAAGATCATCGCCGCGCAGGACCACACCGGCACCATCTACAACGGCAGCGGCCTGGACCTGGCCGAGCTGATCCCGCACGTCAAGGCCACCGGCGGCGTCGGCGGCTTCAAGGGCGCCGAGCCCATGGGCGCCGAAGAGTTCTGGGACGTGAACTGCGACATCCTGATCCCCGCCGCGCTCGAAGGCCAGATCACCGCCGACCGCGCCCGCCGCACCCGTGCCAAGCTGGTGCTCGAAGGCGCCAACGGCCCCACCGTGCCGAGCGCCGACGACATCCTGGCCGACCGCAACATCCTGGTCGTGCCGGACGTGATCTGCAACGCCGGCGGCGTGACGGTCAGCTACTTCGAATGGGTGCAGGACTTCTCCAGCTTCTTCTGGACCGAGGACGAGATCAACGTCCGCCTGGACAAGATCATGGTCGGCGCCCTGAAGCGCATCTGGGACGTGGCCGACCAGCACAAGATCACGCTGCGCACCGCCACCTTCGCGGTGGCCTGCGAGCGCATCCTGATGGCGCGCGAAGAGCGCGGCCTGTACCCCTGACCCGCGCGACGGGCGCAGGCCCCATCCCTGATTCAAGGGGGCGGCCCTGTCATCCGCGGCGCTAGACTCGCCGTTGCAGCCAAGCCGGGCGCCTTGCCCGGCTTGTTCGTTTTCGAAACACGTGATGGGAGCACCCCGATGAAACGAAGCCTGACCACGCTCGGCACCCTGCTGCTCGCTGCCAACGCCGCCTCGGCCGCGGGCTCTTCGCAGCCCAGCATGGAGCACTGCGACCGCGAGATGGGCAGCCTGGCCGTGGCCGAGCCGCAGGACTACATCCTCAGCCGGCTGTCGTACTACAAGCTCGGCTCGCCCACCGCCATGCTGCGCATGATCGCGCAGGAGTCGGGCTGCTTCGCCGTCGTCGAGCGTGGTGCCGCGATGCAAAACCTGCAACAAGAGCGCGCACTGGCCGCCGGCGGGCAACTGCAGGCCGGCTCGAACATCGGCGGCGGCCAGATGCAGGTGGCCGACTTCGTGATGACCCCGGCGGTGCAGTTCAGCGAGGACTCGGGCGGCGTGGGCGGCTCGGTCAGCGGCTTGCTCAACCGTGCCGGCGGCGTGCTGGGCCAGCTCAGCAGCGTGGCCGGTGGCGTCAAGTTCAAGGAAGCCGAGACCACCCTGCTGGTGGCCGACGTGCGCTCGGGCATCCAGGTGGCCAGCGCCGAGGGCAAGGCCAAGAAGATGGACTTCAGCCTCGATGCCTGGGGCTGGGGCAGCTTGGGCTGGGCCAACGCCGGCGGCTACAGCAAGACGCCCGAAGGCAAGCTGATCGCCGCCAGCCTGCTCGACAACTTCAACAAGATCGTCCAGCAGATCCGCGCCAAGCCGACGCTGATCCGCAGCACGGCCCAGTCGTCGCAGCAGAATGCGGCGCAATCCATCCAGGCCACCGGCCCGGGCTCGGTGGGTGGCCCCGCCATGGCGCCGGTCAACCAGCCGGTGGCCCAGGCCGGCGCACTGCCGGCGATGATGGTGGGCGCCTTCTCGGGCCAGTACAACGGCCAGGAACAAGGCGTGTTCTCGGTGATGATCGGCCAGGACGGCCGCATCTCGGGCGTGGCCCAGTCGTCCGGCGGCGGCAGCTACACGGTCACCGGCACGGCCAGCGCCAACGGCTCGGTGGTGATGACCGGCAGCGGCCAGTCCGGCACGGCGATGTTCAGCGGCGTGATCGACACCCGCACGGGCGCGCTCGTCGGCACCTGGCGCGGCGGCAACAACCGCGGCAACGGCAACTTCAACGGCCATCGGCAGTAAGCGGGCGGGCGCCATGCCGACCACGCGGCGCGGGGCCCTGGCCTGGCTGGGCTGTCCGGCGCTCGCGGCGACCTGGCCAGCCGTTGTGCACGCCGCGGCCGGCTGGCCCAGCCGGCCGGTGCACATCGCCGTGCCGGCGCCGGGCGGCAGCTCGCTGGACATCGTCGCCCGCCTGCTGGGCGAGCGCCTGCAGGTCCGTTGGGGCCAGCCCGTGGTGGTGGACAACAAACCCGGCGCCGGCGGGCTGCTGGGCACCGACGTGGCGGCCAAGGCCGCGCCGGACGGCCACACGCTGGCGCTGAGCTTCAACGGGCCGATCGCCTTCGCACCCTTTCTCTACGCCAAGGTGCCCTACGACGCGGCGAAGGACCTGCGGCCCGTGGTGATGACCACCTCTCAACCCAACGTGCTGGCGGTCAACGCCGCCAAGGTGCCGGCCCACTCAGCGAAAGAGTTCGTCGCCTGGGCCCGGGCCGCCAAGGGCGCGGTGAACTACGCCTCGTTGGGCAACGGCAGCTCGGCCCACCTGACCATGGCCTTGTTCATGGCCGAGGCTGGCTTCCAGGCCGCGCACGTGCCCTACAACGGCTCGCCGCCCGCGGCGCTGGCCCTGGCGCAAGGCGAGGTGGACGCGGCCTTCATGGTCGTGCCGGCCCTGTTGCCGCACGTGCAGTCCGGCAAGGTGCGGCTGCTGGCGGTGAGCAGCGCGCAGCCGGTGGACAGCCTGAAGGACCTGCCCACGCTGGCCTCGGCCGGCTACCCACGGGTCGAATCGATGGCCTGGAACGGCCTGTTCGCGCCGGCAGCGACGTCGGCCGCGGTGGTCGAGCAGATCAATGCCGACGTCAACACCGTGCTGGCAGACCCGGCCGTGCGCGCCGCGCTGGCCCAGCAAGGGCTGACGCCGGTGGGCGGCAGCCCGGCGGAGTTCCAGCGCCTGGTCGAGGCCGAGCAGAAGCGCTGGGGGCCGATCATCCAGTCGCTGGGGGTGCGGCTGGACTGAACAAGTGCGGTCAGTGCAATCCGGCCAACAGGGCCGCGTTGCCGCCGGCGGCAGCGGTGTTGACGGTGAGCGTCTGCTCCGCGCAGAAACGGTAGAGCTGGCGCGGGCTGGCCGCCTCTTCCAGGCCCAGCAGCGGCAGGATGGCGCCGGCCTGTGCTGCCAGCTGGCGCGCCAGCGGTGCCAACACGTCGGCCGAGGTGGCGCAGACGCCGGCCACGCGGCCGTCGGCGGCGAGTGCGGTGCCCAGCGTTTCGAAGCTGCCGGGCAGCAAGTGCAGCGCGGCGGCCGGCAGGCCCGCGGTGCGCAGGGCGTCGACCCACGGCTGGGCAGCGGCCAGCTCGGCCTCGCCGGCCACCCAGGCCACGGTGTTGCCGGCCACCAGGGCCGCGGCCACCGCGGCCGCCAGCGTGTCCTGCGGCGCCCCCCCGTTGCCCAGGAAGGCGAACAGCCCTCGGCCATGCAGCCTCAGCTCGTTGCGCTCGCCGGTGGGACCAGGCAGGGCCTGCACGGCCAGGGTCGCGTCCGCCTGGTGGGCCAGGGCACGCCAGCGCGCAGCCAGGCCGGGTCGGCGGTCGGACAAGGCCTGGGCGGCGCGGCGCAGCAAGGCGCTGCGCTCGGTGGCCGACGTGGCGCGCCAAGCCGCCAGCGCGGCGGCCGGGTCGGCGAGCGCGGCGTCGACCGCGCGGGACGCGCCGCTGCCGGCCACCGCAGCAGCCGCAGAATTGGCTGACGCGGCCGCGGGAGCCGTGCCCGGCTCGGCCGCGAAACGCAACAGGTAGTGCGGCCCGCCCGCCTTGGGGCCGGTGCCGGACAGGCCCTCGCCACCGAAGGGCTGCACGCCGACCACAGCGCCGATCATGTTGCGGTTGACGTAGACGTTGCCGATGTGGGCCAGCGCGGCCAGGCGCTCGGCGCGGCTGTCGATGCGGGTCTGGATGCCGAAGGTCAGGCCGTAGCCCAGGGCGTTGATCTCGCGCACCAGGGCTTCGGGGTCGCCGCCCCAGCGCACCACGTGCAGCACCGGGCCGAAGATCTCGCTTTGCAGCGCAGCCACGCGCGGCAGCTCGAAGGCCACCGGCGCCACCAGGCGCGGGAAGGCGGCATGGTCGATGCGGGTCTCGCCCAGCAAGCGGGCGTCGCGCTTCAGGCGCTGCACGTGGCCGCTGATGCCGGTGTAGGCCTCGTCGTCGATCACCGGGCCCACGTCGGTGGCCAGGTCGGCCGGGTCGCCGACCTTCAGCTCGGCCAGCGCGCCGCGCAGCATCTCGACCACGCCGTCGGCAATGCCCTCGTGCACGCACAGCAGGCGCAGCGCCGAGCAGCGCTGGCCGGCCGAGCGGAAGGCGCTCTGCACCACCGCGTCCACCACCTGCTCGGGCAGCGCGGTCGAGTCGACGACCATGGCGTTCAGGCCACCGGTCTCGGCGATCAGCGGCACCGGGCCGGTGTTCTTGTCGGCCAGGCTGCGCTGGATGAGGCGTGCCACCTGGGTCGAGCCGGTGAAGCACACGCCGGCCGTGCGCGCGTCGGCCACCAGAGCCGCGCCCACGGTCTCGCCCGGGCCGTGCAGCAAGGCCAGCGCATCGACGGGCACGCCGGCCTCGTGCAGCAGGGCGACCATGCGAGCGGCCACTGCGGGCGTCTGCTCGGCCGGCTTGGCGGCCACGGTGTTGCCGGCCACCAGGGCGGCGACCACCTGGCCGGCGAAGATCGCCAGCGGGAAGTTCCAGGGGCTGATGCAGACGAAGACGCCCCGGCCCGCCAGCGCGGGTTGCTCGCCCTGCGGGCCCAGCACCACCGGCGCCTGCTCGGCGTAGTAGCGGCAGAAGTCGACCGCCTCGCGCACCTCGGCCACGCAATCGCCCAGGGTCTTGTGGGCTTCCTTCACCAGCAGGCCGCAGTACTCGGCCAAGCGGGCATCCAGCAGATCGCCAGCCTTGCGCACGATGGCCGCGCGCTCGGCCACGGGGCGCGCGCTCCAGGCCACGAAACCTTGTTGCAAGCGCGTCATCGCGGCGTCGATGTCGGCCGGTGTGGCCTCGGGCACCGGCTCGACGCGGGTGGCGACCACGGCGGCCGTCAGCGGCGCGCGTTGCGCCAGGCAGGTGATGTCGGCCCCGGTGGAGTTGTGGCGGCTGTCGCCGTACAAGGCTTCGGGCAGCGGCAAGCCCTCGGTCGCCTCGGGCACGCCAGCGAAGGCCTCGTCCAGCGGCGACGCCAGCAGTTCCTCGGGCGCCACCGACGGGTCGGCCAGCTGGTGGACGAAGGACGAGTTGGCGCCGTTCTCCAACAGGCGCCGCACCAGATAGGCCAGCAGGTCGCGGTGCTCGCCCACCGGGGCGTAGACGCGGCAGGCCATGCGCGGGTCTTTCAGCAGCTCGCGGTAGACGCCGTCACCCATGCCGTGCAGGCGCTGCATCTCGTAGTGCGCACCCGGCTCGGCGCCGGCGGCGCGGGCCAGGCCGACGATCGCGGCGATGGTGCCGGCGTTGTGGGTGGCGAACTGCGGGTAGATCACCTCGCGGTGGCCCAGCAGGGCCTTGGCGCAGGCGAGGTAGGACACGTCCGTGTGCGGCTTGCGCGTGAACACCGGGTAGCCCGGCAGGCCCAGCTCCTGGGCCCGCTTGACCTCGCCGTCCCAGTACGCCCCCTTGACCAGGCGCACCATGAAACGCAGGCCGTGGGCGCGCGCGATGCGGGCCACCTCGTCGACCACCGCCAGTGCGCGGGTCTGGTAGGCCTGCACGGCCAGGCCGAAGCCGCGCCATTGCGGGTAGGCGGCCGCGATGCGCTCGGCCAGCGATTCCAGCACGTCCAGCGACAGCTCGAGCCGGTCGACCTCTTCGGCGTCGATGGTCAGGTTGAGCTGGGCCGGCGCAGCGCGCTCGATCAGCGACCACACCCGCGGCAGCAGGGTCGCGTAGACGCGGTCGCGCTGGGCGTCTTCATAGCGCGAGAACAGGGCCGACAACTTGATCGAGATGCCGTCGGCGGCCTCGGGGCCGGCGCCGCGGGCCGTGGCGGCGATGGTGTCGATGGCCTGGGCATAGGACGCCAGGTAGCGCTCGGCGTCGGCCTCGGTGCGCGCGCCCTCGCCCAGCATGTCGTACGAGAAGCGCAGGTTGGGCTGTTCGCGGCGCTGGCCGTCCGCCTCGCCCATCGCCTCGGCAATGGTGCGGCCCAGCACGAACTGCCGCCCGAGCAGCTGGATCGCCCGCACGGTGGCCGCCACCACGGTGCGCGCCCCCAGGCGCTTGAGCAGGCCGGGCGCCTCTTCCGCTTCGGGCAGGAATTTCTTCGACAGGGCGATCGCCGTGGCCGACAGGCTGGCCAGCATGCCCCCCGAGCCGTCGGCGTTGTCGAACTCGGCACGGCCGAGCTGGTCGGCCGTCAGGGCCACGGCGGTTTCCACGTCGGGCACCCGCAGCAAGGCCTCGGCCAGCCGCATCAGGGCCAGGCCCTCGGCGCTGGAGATCGGGTATTCCTTCAGCAGCGATTCCATGGCCCAGAACGGCGCCGGCTTGTCGCGCACCGCCTGCACCCAGGGCTTGGCCAGCACCACGGCACCGGCCCAGTCCACCCCCGGCGCCAGGGCCTGGCGCGCCGCGGCCAGCACGGCGTGCTCCCGCTGGTACGGAAACGGCAGGCGGGCGCGTTGCGGCGGGGCGACAAACAGCGTGTTTTGGCCGGCTTTCGAGCTCATGGCGGTAGAAATCCTGACTGGAAGGATTGGCAGCTTACGCGGACAATTCCTGAAAAAGATTCGGACTTCCCGGCCCCAGGCGAAGTTTTCTCAAGCATGAAGCCCACGATGAACGACCAAAGCCTCGCCGAACGCGGCCTCGACAAAATCGACCTGAGGATCCTGCGCGTTCTACAGAAGGACGGACGGATCAGCAACCTGAAACTCGCCGAAGAGGTGCACCTGTCACCCACGGCCGTGCTCGAACGCGTCAAGCGCCTGACGCGCGAGGGCTACATCCTCGGCTACGAAGCCAAGCTCAACCCGCTCAAGCTCGGCGCCGGGCTGATGGTCTTCGTCGAGGTGCTGCTGGACCGCACGGTGCACGACGTGATGGACAGCTTTCGCGCCGCGGTGCAGGTGCGGCCCGAGATCCTGGAATGCCACCTGGTCGCCGGCGGCTTCGACTACCTGCTCAAGACGCGGGTGTCGGACATGGCGGCCTACCGCAGCTTCGTCGGCGACGTGATCTGGTCGCTGCCGGGCGTGCGCGAAACCCGCACCTATGCGGTGATGGAAGAGGTCAAGAACACCACGTCGCTGGCGTTTTGACCGGGCCGTGAATTCCTAACGGGTCGTGTCCCTATTTCGGGGGGTGCATCCCCCCTCATGCGGGCGATGGTGGCGCCCGGCTGGCTCGCCGACGATCTCGTCCATGCCAGGCACACCCTGGCGCGACTTGCCTCCAAGGATCTCGCCGTGCTCACCACCACCGCCTTCAGCCTCGGCGCGCTGCGCCTGCCGCCCTTCCTGACCAGCGCCTTCGCCGCCAACGACGCCCTGCGCGCCGCCGGCCCCGCGGGCTGGCCGCGCGACCTGCCGCCGCCGGCCAACCGGCCCGACGCGGCCCTGGCGGACCGGAACCCGGGCGAGCCGGTCGCGTTCGTGGCGCCGTCGCCGTTCAGCCGTCGCGCCACCGACGGCGCCGCAGCGGGCGAGTGGTTCGATTCGAGCCGCGAGCTGCGCAGCGGCCTGCAGGTCACCGAGCTGGCGGTCATGGTCTGGGCCGACGGCCTGCCGGCCTGAGCCTCGCGCCCGAGGGGCTCAGCCCCGGGCGCCGAAGACCGCGGTGCCCACGCGCACCAGGGTCGCGCCTTCCAGCACCGCCGCCTCCAGGTCCGCGCTCATCCCCATCGACAAGGTGTCCAGCGCCAGGCCGCTGTCGCGCAGGGCCTCGAAGGCTTCGCGCAAGCGCCGGTGCGGCGCCCGCTGCGCCTCGGCGCCCTCGGCCGGCTCGGGGATCGACATCAGCCCGCGCAGGCGCAGCCGTGGCAAGGCGGCCACCGCGTGCGCCAGCGCCGGCAGCTCGCCGAAGCCCACCCCGCTCTTGCTCGCCTCGCCGCTGACGTTGACCTGCAGGCACACATTCAACGGCGGCAGCCAGGCCGGCCGCTGGTCGGACAGGCGTTCGGCGATCTTCAGCCGGTCCACCGAGTGCACCCAGTCGAAGGCCTCGGCCACGACCCGGGTCTTGTTCGACTGCAGCGGCCCGATCAAGTGCCAGTCCAGCTGCGGGCGCAGGTCGGCCAGGGCATCGATCTTGGCCAGCGCCTCCTGCACGTAGTTTTCGCCGAAGGCTTGCTGGCCCGCCGCGGCCGCCGCTCGCACCGCATCGACCGGGCAGGTCTTGCTGACGGCCAACAGCGTGACATGCTGCGGATCCCGCCCTGCCTCGGCGCAGGCGCGGGCGATGCGCTGGCGCACAAGCCGCAGGTTCTCGGCGATACTGAATGAATCGGTTGTCATGGCGCGGCCGAGCATACGGCACGACCGTGGCGCGCCCCGGCCCTTACCCTTCGTCAAGCCCGCCCGTACCCACGATGGACATCACCCAGCTGCTGGCCTTCTCGGTGAAGAACAAGGCATCGGACCTGCACCTGTCCGCCGGCCTGCCGCCGATGATTCGCGTGCACGGCGATGTGCGCCGCATCAACATCGACCCGATGACGCACAAGCAGGTGCACGCCATGGTGTACGACATCATGAACGACACCCAGCGCAAGCAGTACGAAGACACGCTGGAGTGCGACTTCTCGTTCGAGGTGCAGGGGCTTGCGCGCTTCCGGGTCAACGCCTTCCACCAGAACCGCGGCGCGGCCTCGGTGTTCCGAACGATTCCGTCCAAGATCCTGACGCTGGCCCAGCTGAACTGCCCGCCGGTCTTCGCCGAGCTGGCGATGAAGCCGCGTGGCCTGGTGCTGGTGACGGGCCCGACCGGCTCGGGCAAGTCGACCACGCTGGCCGCCATCATCGATCACCTGAACGAGAACGAGTACGGCCACGTGCTGACGCTCGAGGACCCGATCGAGTTCGTGCACGAATCGAAGAAGTGCCTGGTCAACCAGCGCGAGGTCGGCCCGCACACGCTGAGCTTCTCGAACGCGTTGCGCGCCGCACTGCGCGAGGACCCGGACGCCATCCTCGTCGGCGAGTTGCGTGACCTGGAGACGATCCGCCTTGCGCTGACCGCCGCCGAGACCGGCCACCTGGTCTTCGGCACGCTGCACACCTCGAGTGCCGCCAAGACCATCGACCGCGTGGTCGACGTCTTCCCCGCGGCCGAAAAGGACATGGTGCGGGCGATGCTGTCCGAGTCGATGCAGGCCATCATCTCGCAGACCCTGTGCAAGACCAAGGACGGCTCGGGCCGCGTGGCGGCGCACGAGATCATGCTGGGCACGGCCGCCATCCGCAACCTGATCCGCGAGAACAAGATCGCGCAGATGTACTCGTCGATCCAGACCGGCCAGAACCTGGGCATGCAGACGCTGGACCAGTGCCTGGCCGACCTGGTGCGCCGCAACGTCATCAGCTCGGCCGAAGCCCGCGTGCGGGCCAAGTTCCCCGAGAACTTCCCGGGCTGAACGCCGGCGCATGGGGCGAGCCGCCGTGGTGCTTCCGCAGTTCCTGGCCCGCTGGTTCGGCCCCCGCCCCGCCCCCCGCGCGCCGGTGCGCGCCCGGGCCGACGATTCCGGCTACTACGTCACGCAGTTCGTCGACCGCCACGAGGACACGCGGCTGTTCGTGCCCTGGAGCCACCGCGCGCCCGACCTCAAGGCCCGCCCCTACGACACGGCCAAGGGCATGGCCGCGCTGACCCGGCTGCTGTCGCAAGACCGCGCGCTCGCCGCGCTCGGTGCCAGCCACCTGGGCGTGCTGGCCGGCTACCTCGACTATGTCGAGCTGGACGCCGGCAAGCGCATCATCGGCCAGGACGAGCAGGGCGACTACCTGCTGATCGTGCTGGCCGGGGCCGTGGCCGAGGAACGCGCCCAACCTTCGGGTGCCAAGGTGCGCCTTGGCGAAGCCCGCCCCGGTGACCTGCTGGGCGAGCTGTCGGTGCTCGACGGTGGCACGCGCTTTTGCTCCTGCACGGCGCTGGCGCCGGTGACGCTGGCTGTGCTGGCCCAGCCCGCGCTCGACCGGCTGCTGGCCGAGGAGCCCCGCCTCGCCGCCGCCCTGCTGGCCTGGGTCGGCAAGCGCCTGTCGCTGCGGCTGCGCCAGGTCAGCGCGCGCCTGTCGGTGCTGCTGACGCGCCTGCCGGCACCCGATCCCCGCTAACCACTCTTTCCATCCCGATCCGGAGACCCCACCATGGAACGCGACCAGGCCTCGAAATTCGTCAGCGACCTGCTGCGACTGCTGGTCACCCGCAATGGGTCCGACCTGTTCCTGACCGCGGAATTCCCGCCCGCGATCAAGGTCGACGGCAAGGTCAGCAAGGTCTCGCCGCAGCCGCTGACCGGCGCCCACACGGTGACGCTGGCGCGCGCCATCATGAACGACAAGCAGGCCGCCGAGTTCGAGCGCACCAAGGAGTGCAACTTCGCGATCTCGCCCGCGGGCATCGGCCGCTTCCGTGTCAGTGCATTCATGCAGCAGGGCCATGTCGGCATGGTGCTGCGGACCATTCCCGCACACATCCCGACCATCGACGAGATGGGCCTGCCGGTGATCCTGAAGGACATCGCGATGACCAAGCGCGGCCTGGTCATCTTCGTGGGCGCCACCGGCTCCGGCAAGACCACCTCGCTGGCCTCCATGATCGACTGGCGCAACGAGAACGCGCAGGACCACATCATCACGGTGGAAGACCCGGTCGAGTTCGTGCACCCGCACAAGAACTGCATCATCACGCAGCGCGAAGTCGGCCTGGACACCGAGGACTGGGACATCGCGCTGAAGAACTCGCTGCGCCAGGCGCCGGACGTGATCCTGATGGGCGAGATCCGCGACCGCAAGACGATGGAGCTGGCGGTGGCCTTCGCCGAAACCGGCCACCTGTGCATGGCCACGCTGCATGCCAACAGCGCCAACCAGGCGCTGGACCGCATCATCAACTTCTTCCCCGAGGAGCGGCGCGACCAGCTGCTGATGGACGTGTCGCTGAACCTGAAGGCCCTGGTCTCGCAGCGCCTGATCCCGCGCCAGGAGGGCAAGGGCCGCATCGCCGCGGTCGAGATCATGCTCAACACGCCGCTGATGGCCGACCTGATCTTCAAGGGCCAGGTGGGCGAGTTGAAAGAGCTGATGAAGCGCTCGCGCGAGCTGGGCATGCAGACCTTCGACCAGGCGCTGTTCGACCTCTACGAAGCCAACGTGATCAGCTACGAAGACGCACTGCGCAACGCCGACTCGATCAACGACCTGCGGCTGCAGATCAAGCTCAACAGCCAGCGCGCCCGCGTTTCCGACCTGTCCGCGGGCACCGAGCATCTCACGATCGTCTGAGCACCCTGCGATGAGCAACAAGACCTACGAACCGATCACACCGCGTCGCGTCGCCTTCCTCGGCCTGGGCGTGATGGGCGGGCCGATGGCGGGCCATCTGGCCGCGGCCGGGCATGCGGTCACCGTCTACAACCGCACGAGCGCCAAGGCCCAGGGCTGGGTGGCCGAATACGGCGGCGCCTCGGCGGGCACGCCGCGGGCGGCGGCCGAAGGCGCTGAGATCGTCTTCGCCTGCGTCGGCAACGACGACGACCTGCGCGCGGTCACGCTGGGCGCGCAGGGCGCGTTCGCCGGCATGGCGCCGGGCACCATCTTCGTCGACCACACCACGGCCTCGGCCGACGTGGCGCGCGAGTTGCATGCGGCCGCCTTGCCGCACGGCATCCACTTCGTCGATGCGCCGGTCTCCGGCGGCCAGGCGGGCGCGGTCAACGGCCTGCTCACCGTGATGTGCGGCGGCGACGCCCAACCCTTCGAGACGATGAAGCCGGTGGCCCTGGCCTACTCGCGCGCTGTGACGCTGCTCGGCGCCAGCGGCGCCGGCCAGCTGGCCAAGATGGTCAACCAGATTTGCATCGCCGGCCTGGTGCAAGGCCTGTCGGAAGCCATCGCCTTCGGCCAGCAGGCCGGGCTGGACATGAACGCGGTGCTCGACGTGATCGGCAAGGGCGCCGCCCAGAGCTGGCAGATGGACAACCGCGGCAAGACCATGGTCGAAGGCAAGTTCGACTTCGGCTTTGCGGTCGACTGGATGCGCAAGGACCTGGGCCTGGTGCTGGACGAGGCCCGGCGCAACGGCGCCAAGCTGCCGGTCACCGCCCTGGTCGACCAGTTCTACGCCGATGTGCAGGCGCAAGGCGGCGGTCGCTGGGACACCTCCAGCCTGATCAAGCGGCTGCGCTGAGCGCGCGGGCGCCGCCTTGGCGCCGACCTACAAGCGGTTGGACACCGCCTGCAGGTGCTCGTTGATCTTGAACAGCACCACCAGCAGCTCGCAGCCGACCCGCGCCGCGAATGCGCCGCCCGCGGCCACGACCAGGCCTGCGGCCACGCCCGGAAAACCGGGCGCCGGGCCCAGGCTGAGCGCCGTGACCACGCCCGCGGCGGCGGCGGCGGCCAACAGCGTCCAGTAGAGGGCGGTGATGATCTTCGGCGTGATCATCGACTCGAAGAACAGGACGGATCGCATCGTGCGCGCTCCCAGCGTCAACGGCCCGGGGCACCCACGGTAGCCGGGGCGCTGTTACCGCGCCGTTACCGTGCCTGCCACGGGCCCACTCATCAACGCGCGGTTGGCCGGGTTGCGCTGCAGGAAGCCGCTTTGCAACTCGGGCGGCAGCTCGGCGGCAGCGGCTTCGATCCAGCGGCGTGCCTCGGGCCGCAGGCTCTGCGCCACCTCGCGGTCGGTCGGCGAGCGGCTGTCGGCCAGCACGCGCCAGGCGATCCACCAGGCCTCGGGCAGGTACAGGTCCCAGGGACGCACGACGTCCAGCGCGGACAGTGCCTGACGCGCCAGTGCCGCCGCCTCGGTGGCGCGGCCGGCACGGTGCAGCGCGTCGACGCGGTACCAGCGCGCCTTGGCGCCGATGGCCAGGTACTCGATGCGATGGGCCTCGGCCTCGAGCGCCAAGGCGTGCGGCAGCGCCTGCTCGGGCGCCTCCAGTGGCAGGCCGTCGATCTCGGCCAGCAGCCGGCCATAGGGGTCGCCCGGCTCGCCCAGCACGGCCAGCGCCTGGGCGAGCAGGGGCCGTGGGTCACCGCGCAGGGCGGCCTCGATGCGCGCGGCGACGATGAAGCGGCGCGAGCGCGTGGGCCGGTGCACGCCTTCGTCGTCGGCCGGCAGCGCCTGGCGGGCGCGCGCCACCTGGCCCAGTGTCAGCAACAGGTTGGCGCGGTGGTTGCACGCGATGGTCACCCAGGTGCCCTGGCCGGTGCGGGCAAAGAGCTCTTGCGCCGTGTCGAAGTGGCCCAGGGCCTGGGCCAGGTGGCCGCTGGCCGCGTGCAGCAGGCCCAGGTGGATCTGTACCGAGCCGGCCGGCACGCCGCCGACATCACCCAGCCGCTCTCCCAGGCGCTGCGCGCGCTCGGCGCCGCGCAGCGCATCGTCCAGCCGGCCCAGGTTGCCCATCACACCGGCCAGGTTGGACAAGGTGCTGTAGGTCTCGGTCAGGTCGCCGCGGGCCTCGCTGCCCGCGATCGCGCGCTCCAGTGCCTCGACACTGCGGCTCAGGCGCCGCGCGGTGTGCAGCACATAGGCGAAGTCCGACCAGAAGCCGTAGGTCTCGTCGTTGGCCGGCTCCTCGGGCAAGCCGGCACGGTAGGGCTCGAGCAGGGTCACGGCTTCGTCGGCCCGTTGCCCCTGGGCCATGGCCACCGCCACATAGCGCGCGGCGCGGCGCTCGCGGCTCGCGTCATCCAGAGTCCCGGCCAGTGCGCGCGCGGCGTTGGCGGCGACCAGTGCCTCGTCGGGCCGCACGGCCATCAACAGGGTCTGGGCACGGGCGAGCTGGGCGTCCAGGCGCTGGCCGTCGTGGCGGGCATCGGCCTGCAGTTCGTCGGCCAGGGCCTGGGCCTGTTCGACGCTCTCGATCAGCAGCAAGGCTTCGAGCGCGTCGACCTTCACGCGGAAGGCCTCGTCGGGTGCGCCGGCCGCGAGCCAGGCCTCGACAGCTTGGCGGCGGTGGGCCAGCTCGTCGCCGCGGCGCGATGCGGCCAGGGCCTGGCGCGCCGCGGCTTCATGCGCGGCCGCGGCCTCCCGGGCCAACGCTGGGCCGCCTGCCAATGGGCGGCCACCCGCGCCGCCGGCACCGCCGCGCGCCGGGCCAGCTGCTCGGCCACCTGCGCGTGCAAGGCGCGCGCCACCGCCTCGGGAACGGCCGCGCGGGTCGCTTCCTGCACCAGGTCGTGGGCAAAACCTTCGTCGCCGACGATGTGCGCCTCCTGCAGTTCGCGCCAGGGGTCGGCCAGGTCCAGCACGTGCTGGCCCAGCACGGCGGCGGCGAGCTCGATGTCGAAGTCGCCGCCGGCCAGCGCGGCCAGGCGGGCCAGGCGCAGCGCGGGCGCACCCAGCAGGTCGAGCCGGCGCTGGATCAGCCTTGCCAGCGGGGCGGGGGCGGACCAGGTAACAGTCGCGCCCGGCGAGCCATTCACGGCGACGGATCGGGCGTCGTCGTCGCGCAGCCAGGCGCGCAGCATCTCGAGGATGAACAAGGGGTTGCCACCGCTGCGCCGCCACAGCAGCGGCGCCCAACGCTGGGCGTCGATGCCCGGCAGCTCCAGTGAGACCACCAGGGCGTAGACCGCCGCCGCATCCAGTGGCGCGAGCTCGACCGCGCGCAGCGCCGGCCGCTCCTGCCCGGCCAGCGCCTCCAGGCACGCCGCCAGTGGCGCACCGGCTTCGGCAAGCGGGCGGGTGCCCAGCAGCCAGCCGGCGCCTCGGGCTTCCACCAGCAATGCCGGCAAGGCGTCCAGGCTGGCCGCATCGGCGAAGTGCAGATCGTCGACCGTGATGCACAGCGGGCCGGGGGCCACCGCGGCGTCGAGCACGGCCACCGCCGCGGCGCGAAGGCGCAATGCGTCCAGCCGGCCCGGCGGTGCTGCGCCCCATTCGGGCAGCAGCCGCGCCAGCTCTTCGCGCGCCCAGGCAGGCGTCTCGGCCTCGGCCGGCAACGGCAGCGCACGCAGCAGCCGCGCCAGCAGCGCATACGGCACCGAGGCGTCGCTGGGCCGCGCGCCCACGGCCACCGCGCGGTCTCGCGCCGCCGCGAAATCACCCAGCAACCGGCTCTTGCCGACCCCCGCTTCGCCAACCAGCACAGCCACCGCGCCCTCGTGCCAGGCCGCGTCCAGCGCCTGCCACTCGCGCTCGCGACCGATCAGGCGTGGTGGGCGCAACACGGCCGGCGGCAGTGCGCGCGCGGTGCCGCGGCCCAGCGCCGCGCCCTGCTCGATCAGCCGGGCCAGCGCGCGGGTCTCGGGCTCGGGCTCGCAGCGCAGTTCGGTGGCCATCAGCGCATGCAGCTGGCGGTAGGCGGCCAATGCCGCGGCCCGGTCGCCGCGCAGGTAATGCAGCCGGATCAGGCGCCGGTGCGCAGGCTCGTGCAGGCGGTCATCGTCGAGCAGGCGCTGGGCATAGGGCAGTGCGCGCTCGTAGTCGCGTGCCTCTTCGAGGCGGCCGGCGGCCTCGGCCAGGGCCTGGGCGCGGGTGGCGCGCCAGTGCTCGCGCGCGGCTTCGACCCATTCGGCCAGCTCGGCGCAGTCGGCGTAGTCCAACGCTCCCAGCAACTCGCCGGCCGCCGCCTTGGGGTTGTCGGCCAGATGCTCGATGGTGTCGTGCAGGTCGTGCGTCAGGCCCTTGGCCAGGCACAGCAGGTCGCCGCTGTCGACCAGGTCTCGACCGGCGGTGCGGCGCAGCCTGAACAGGCGCTGGCGCAGGTTGTTGCGGGCACCCTCGCCGTCGGCGTCGGGCCAGATGCGAGCGGCGACCTGGGAGCGCGCCTGCGCGCCTTCGAGCACCAGCAGAGCCAGCAATGCGGCGTCGCGCCGCTGCAGCAGGTGCTGGCGACCGTCGGGCCATTGCAGCCGCGGCGCACCGAGCAGGTGAATGCGTGGCGAGTCGTCGCCCGGCGGCTCGTCGGTCATCGCGGTGAACCCCTCCAAGGTGACGCGCAGCTTGAGCCACTCTAGAGGTGACCGGCCGGGCGACGCAAGGTCGGGTTCGTGGGGGATGTCCTTGCTTCAGTACTCGCGGAACGAGCGCCGCGTCGCCGCGACCAGCGGCTCCAGCAGGTAGTCGATCGCGTTGCGCTCGTGCGTGCGAACGAAGACCTCGGCGGCCATGCCGGGCCGCAGCTCGACCTCGCGCGCGCCGGCCAGCGCAGCGGCGTCCAGCGCCACGTGGACCAGGTAGTACGGGGCCCCGGTCTGCCGGTCGGCCAGCGCGTCGGCCGAGACATAGACCACGCGGCCGGTGATCAGCGGCGTGGCGCGCTGCTTGTAGGCCGTCAGCCGCACATCGGTCGGCAGGCCGGGACGCAACTCGCCGATCGCGTCGACGCCGACCCGCGCCTCGACCAGCAGCGGGCTGTCGGCGGGCACGATGTCCAGCACCGGCTCGCGCGGCCCGATGGCGCTGCCCGTCGCGGCCACGCGCAGGTCGACCACGCGGCCGGCCACCGGCGCCACCACCACCAGGCGCTCGGCCGCGTCGCCGGCGGCGCGCAGCTGCTCTTCCAGGTCGACGACGCGGGCGTTGGTGTCGCGCAGGTCGGTCGCCGCTTCCTGCACATAGGCCTCGCGCAGGCCGGCCAGGCGCAGCGCCAGGTCGGACGAACGCTGGCGGGCCTTGGACAGTTCGGCATGGTTGTCCTCGAGCTTGATGCGGTAGTCGGCCACGTTGCGGCGCAGCCCCAGCACGCGGGTCTTGTGCACGTACTGCTGGGCCATCAGCGCTTCGTTGACCGTCAGCTCTTCCTGCATGTCGGCCAGGGCCTGGTCGACCGAGGCCTGCTCGCGCTGGCGCGCGGCCAGCTCGGTGGCCACCTCGTCCATCTGCTGGCGCACGAGCCGGCTCTGCGACTCGAAGGCCTCGCGGCGCGAGGCGAACAGCGAGGCTTCGCGCGCCGCGGCCTCGGCCAGGCGCGGCTCGGCAGCCAGGCGCGGGCGCCATGCCTCTGGCGGCGACCAGGTGGCGGCCAACGCGCGCTCGGCGTCGGCGCGCGACAGCTTCAGGCGCAGCGCGTCGAGCTGGCTGCGGGTCATCTCGAACGACGCGTCGATGCGGCGGTCGTCCAGCAGCACCAGCGGCTGGCCAGCAGCCACCGTGTCGCCCTCGCGCACCAGGACCTGGCGCACGATGCCACCGTCGCGGTGCTGCACGGTCTTGCGGTTGCTGTCGACCTTGACCAGACCGTTGGCGACGATGGCGCCGCTGAGCGGTGCGAGCGCGCCCCAGGCCACGAGGCCGGCCACTGCCACGGCGATGGCCAGGGCGCCGGCAACGATCAGGCGGCGGCCGCTGGCGGCCCAGGCGGCGCCGAGCGCAGCGCCGCCGTCAAGCGGGTCCAGGGCCAGGCTGTCGTGGGACATGGCGGGTCTCCTCAGGCCGGGTGCAGCACCGGCACCGCGTGCAGACCGGCGCCGGCGGGTTGGTCGATCGTCTTGTCCTGCCGCAGGCCGATGCGTTCGATGACCCCGTCGCGCAGCACGACGATGCGGTCGACCGCGCTCAGGATCTGGGTGCGCTGGGTGACGAGCACCACCGTGGCGCCGCGCTCGCGCAAGCCGGCCAGGGCCCGCACCAGCGCCTGCTCGCCCTCGCTGTCCAGGTGGGCGTTGGGCTCGTCGAGCACAAGCAGCCGCGGCTCGCCGTACAGCGCGCGGGCCAGGGCCACGCGCTGGCGCTGGCCGCCCGACAGGCGCTGGCCGGCCTCGCCCACCGGCGTGTCGTAGCCCTGCGGCAGGCCGAGGATCATCTCGTGCGCGTGGGCGCGCTGCGCCGCCAGCACCACCGCGGCCGGGTCGGCGCCGACGCCGTGGCGGGCGATGTTCTCGGCCACCGTGCCGTCGAGCAGGGCCACGTCCTGCGGCACATAGCCAACCAGCGGGCCGAGCCGCTCCGGCGCCCAGTGCGAGAGTTCGGCGCCGTCCAGCCGCACCGTGCCGGCCTGCGGCCGCACCAGGCCCAGCATCAGCCGCGCCAGGGTGGACTTGCCCGAGCCGCTGGGGCCGACCACCGCCAGCAATTCGCCGGGCGCCACCTGCAGGCTGAGCTGCCGCAGCACCGGGCGGGTGGCGCCGGGCGGCTGGTGGACGACGCCATCCAGCAGCAACGCGCCGCTGGGCAAAGGCAGGGCCGTGGGTACAGGCGGTGCCGCTTCACCCAGCAACGCCTGCAGGCGGCCCCAGGCGGCGCGCGCCTCGGCCAGGCCGCGCCACTGGCCGATCAGCAGCTCGACCGGCGCCAGCGCGCGACCGAGGATGACGGTGACGGCGATCATCACGCCCGGCGTGGCCTTCTGCTCGATGACCAGCCAGGCGGCCGTGGCCAGCATCACCACCTGCACCGACTGGCGAAAGCCCTTGGTGGCCGAGCCGGCCAGGCCGGCCAGGCGCTGGGTGCGCAACTGCCGGGCCTGCAGCGCATCGTGCCGCGCATGCCAGCGTGCGCCCACTGCGCCGGCCATGCCCAGGGCCCGCACCACCTCGCCGGCGCGCAAGGCGCCGTCGATGAAGCGGCCCAGCTCGCGCGAACCCTGTTGCGCCCGCTCGACGCCGCTGCGGGTGGCGTGCTCTCCCAGGACCGCCAGCAGCACCAGCACCGCCGCGCTGGCCGTGGCCAGCAGGCCCAGCCAGGGGCTGAACAGGAACACCACGCCGAGGTAGACCGGCATCCAGGGTGCGTCGAACAAGGCCACCAGTCCAGGCCCGGCGAAGAAGCCACGCAGTTGCGCCACGTCGCGCAGCGCGTGCGGCGCCGCCGGGGAGGTGGCAACCCCGCCGTCCAGCAGGCGCTGCAGGCACATCGCAGCGACGCGGCGCTCGAACAGCGCCGCGGCCAGCGCCAGCAGGCGCCCGCGCAAGGCGTCCAGCACGGCCATCAGCACCAGGGCGCCGGCGGTCACCAGCGACAGCATCACCAGCGTCTCGACGCTGCGGGTCGACAGCACCCGGTCGTAGACCTGGAGCATGTACAGCGAGGGTGCCAGCAGCACCAGGTTCAGCACCCCGCTGAAGGCCGCGGCAGCGACGAAGAAGTGCCGCGTGTGGCGAAGCGCAGCGGGCAGCGGCCCGCCCATCCGGTGGGTGGCGGTGGTCATGGCGAGCAGCTCCTGCAACGCCGGGCTCAAGGCCCGAAGGTGTAGTCGGGCGGCAGCGTGAGCTCGCCGCCGAGCAGCGCGACCTGGGTCAGCTCGTCGGCGCTGACCAGCGCGTCGTGCCCGGCCGAGTGGAAGCGGAAGACCCCCGTCTGGCTGCCGTTGTCGACCACGAAGAGCACGTCTGCGCCGATGGCATAGGCGCTGGTGGCCGAGCCGATCTGCGCCGCCGCGCTGGCGGCGGTGATGGCGCCGCTGATGTGGCTGGTGAAGACCACCAGCTCGGCGGCGGTGGAGAAGCCGCCCGGCGCGGCGCGCACTGCTGCGTTGTCGACCACCGTGTCGCCATTGCCGATGTGGATGCCGGCCTGGCTGATGCGCACGGTATCGTCGACGGCGCTGAAGTCGGTGACCGTGTCGACGCCGGTGAGGTTGGCGAAAACGAAGGTGTCGGCCCCGGTGCCGCCGGTCAGCACATCGATGCCGGTGCCGCCGTCCAGCGTGTCGTTGCCGGCACCGCCGTTGAGCGCATCCTTGCCATCCAGGCCGGCGAGCTGGTTGTCGACGGCGTTGCCGGTGATCGCGTTGTCCAGGTTGTTGCCGGTGCCGTTGGGTGCGGTGCCGCGAAGGATCAGGTTCTCGACGTTGGTGCCCAGCGTGTAGCTGACGTAGCTGGCGACCTTGTCGATGCCTTCGTTGAAGACCTCGCTGACCTTGTCGTTGCCGGACTCGACGATGTACAGGTCGTTGCCGACGCCGCCGCGCATGACCACGCCGGCCACGCCGTCCAGCGCATCGTTGCCCTGTCCGCCCTGCACCTCGTTGGCGCCCGGCCGGCCGATCAGGATGTCGGCGTTGCCGGTGCCCACATCGATGACCTGCACCGGCGGCGGCCCGTTGTCGTTGTCGACGATGGACGCCACGACCTCGCTGGTGCCGACCTGGCCGTTGACGGCGTTGAACAGGTTGAGCTTGAAGGTCTCGGTCGACTCGACGGCGAGGTCGTCGATGACCGGAATGCGCACCACTTGCATGGTCTCGCCCGGCGCGAAATACAGCGTGCCCGACTGGGCCTGGTAGTCGCTGCCGTTGAGCGCCGTGGCGTTGCTGTTGCTGTAGCCCACGCTGACCAGCTGTGTCGACGGCGCGTCCAGCGTGACGACGAAGTCGATGTAGCCGCCGCCCTCGTCGGCCGAATGGGCGGCGGCCGAGATCGTCGGCACGGCGATCGGCGACCCGTCGTTCTGCGGGATGAAGGCATGCCCTCGCGGGTCGGCCACGGTGGCGTTGACCACGCTGGACAGCGAGAGGTCGAAGTACTCGGTGTTCTCGAAGCTGGCGTCGGGCCTCAGGTTGACGTAGACCGTCTTGGCCACTTCGCCCGGGGCGAAGACCAGGGTCTGGATGGGTTGCGCCTCGTAGTCGGCGCCGGCCAGCGCGGTGCCGTCGGTGGGCGCGACGTTGACGCTGACCACCGAGGTGCTGGGCTTGTCCAGCGTGACCGTGAAGGCCACCCGCGCGGCGGACTCGTCGACGATGCCGTCGCCGACGCTGACCGCCGGCGTGCCGGTGGTGGCGTCGTTGTCGACGATGCTGCCCCAGCCGTCTTGGCGCACGACCGTGCCGTTGACCGCGCTGAACAGGTTCAGCTTCATGTACTCGGTGGCCTCTTGCGCGGTGCCATCCAGCACCGGGATGACCACGGTCTGGGTGGTCTGGCCCGGCGCGAAGACCAGGGTACCCGACTGGGCGACATAGTCGCTGCCGCTGGCCGCCGTGGCGTTGCTGTTGTTGTAGGCGACGCTGACCACCTGGGTCGACGGGGCATTGAGCGACACCGTGAACACAAGGTTGCCGCCGGTCTCGTCGACCGCCGCGTCGGACACCGTGATCAGCGGCGAGGACACCGTCGGCGCATCGCTGGGCGCGATGTAAACCTTGCTGCGCGGGTCGGGGATCTCGACGCCCACCGGGTTGGACAGCACCAGGTTGAAGTACTCGCCGGGCTCGTTGCCGGCGTCGTTGACCAGGTCGACGACGATGGTCTTGCTGACCTCGCCGGGCAGGAAGCTGACGGTGCGGCTGGTCTGGTTGACGAAGTCGGCGCCGGCGCTGGCCGTGCCGCTGGTGGTGGAGTAGTTGACGCTGGTGATGCCCACGCTGGGCTTGTCCAGCACCAGCGTGATGCTGACCGTGCCGGCGGCCTCGTCGACCACCTGGTCGGCCACCTGCACCACGGGCGTGCCGGTGGTGGCATCGTTGTCGACGATCGTGCCCCAGCCGGTCTGGCGCACGATGGTGCCATTGACCGCGCTGAACAGGTTCAGCGTCAGCGCCTCGCTGCTCTCGTCGGTCGTGTTGTCCAGCACCGCGACCTGCACCACCTGGCTGGTCTGCCCGGGCGCGAAGACCAGGGTGCCCGAGGTGGCCAGGTAGTCGCTGCCGTTGGCCGCCGTCTGGTTGCTGTTGTTGTAGCTGACGCTGACGACCTGGTTCGACGGCGCGTTCAGCGTGACGACGAACTGCAGCATGCCGTCGCCCTCGCCAGCCACGGCGTCGGACACGGTGATCAGTGGCGCGGAAACAGGGGCCGCGTCGTTGGCCCCGATGCTGGCGCGGCCGTGCGGTTGCGCCAGCAGCGTGACGCCCACCGGGTGCGAAAGCACCAGGTCGAAATACTCGCGGCCCTCGGCGCTGCCGTCGTTGATCAGGTCGACGGTGAAGGTCTGGCTCACTTCGCCGGGCAGGAAACTCAGCGTGTGGCTGCCCTGGCCGACGAAGTCGCTGCCGGCCTTGGCCGTGCCGTTGGCCGTGGCCACGTTGACGCTGACGGTGCCGGTGCTGGGCCTGTCCAGCGTGATGGTGAAGGTGGCGGTGCCGGCGGCCTCGTCGACCACCGGGTCGCTGGCGCGCACCACCGGCGTGCCGCTGGCCGCGTCGTCATCGACGATGCTGCCCCAGCCGGACTGGCGCACGATGCTGCCGTTGACCGCACTGAACAGGTTCAGCGTCAGGAACTCGGTGTTCTCCAGCGTCGCGTTGTCCAGCACCGGCACGGTCACGGTCTGCGTGGTCTGCCCGGGCGTGAAGACCAGGGTGCCGGAGGTGGCCTGGTAGTCGCTGCCGTTGGCGGCAGTGACGTTGCTGTTGTTGTAGCTCACGCTCACCGTCTGGGTCGACGGCGCGTTCAGCGAGACGATGAACTGCATCGTCCCGGCGGTCTCGTCCACCACCGCGTCGGACACGCTGATCAGCGGCGCAGCCACCGCAGGCGCGTCGTTGGCGCCGATGGTCGCGCGGCCATGGGCCTGCGGCAGCAGCGTGGCGCCGACCGGGTTGCTCAGCTTCAGGTCGAAGTACTCGCCGCCCTCGGCCGTGCTGTCGTTGATCAGGTCGATGGTGATGGTCTTGCTGACCTCCCCGGGCACGAAGCTGAGGGTGCGCGTCGGTTGGGCGACATAGTCCGAGCCCGCCACGGCGGTGCCGTTGGCGCTCGCGTAGTCGACCTTGACGATGCCGCTGGCGGGCCGGTCCAGCGTGAGCGTGAAGGTGACGGTGCCGGCGGCCTCGTCGACCACCGGGTCGCTGGCGCGCACCACCGGCGTGCCGCTGGCCGCGTCGTTGTCGACGATCGTGCCCCAGCCGGCCTGCCGCGCGATCGTGGCGTTGACCGGGCTGAACAGGTTCAGCGTCAGGTACTCGGTGTTTTCCAGCGTCGCGTTGTCGAGCACCGGGACCAGCACGGTCTGGGTCGTCTGGCCCGGGGTGAAGACCAGGGTGTCGGCCTGGGCCAGGTAGTCGGAGCCGTTGGCCGCGGTCCAGTTGCTGTTGTTGTAGCTGACGCTGACCGTCTGCGTCGACGGTGCGCTCAGCGTGACCACGAACTGCAGCATGCCGTCGACCTCGCTGGCCACGGCGTCGGACACGGTGATGGTTGGCGAGGCCACCGCGGGCGCGTCGTTCGCGCCGATGTTGGCGCGGCCGTGGGCTTGGGTGAGCAGCGTGGCGCCGACCGGGTTCGTCAGCTTCAGGTCGAAATATTCGCCGCCCTCGGCGGTGCTGTCGTTGCTCAGGTTGACAGTCACCGTCTTGACCACCTCCCCGGCGGCGAAGCTGATGGTCTGGGTGGACTTGGCGACATAGTCCGAGCCGGCCAGTGCCGTGCCGTCGGCAGTGGCCACGTCGACCTTGACGGTGCCGGTGCTGGGCCGGTCCAGCGTGAGGGTGAAGGTGACCGTGCCAGCCGATTCGTCGACCACCGGGTCGCTGGCGCGGATCAGTGGCGTGCCCGTGGCGGCGTCGTCGTCGACGATGGTGCCCCAGGCCGGCTCCCGCACGATGGTGGCGTTGACCGGGCTGAACAGGTTCAACGACATGAACTCGGTGACCTCGGCCGTGGCGTTGTCCACCAGGGGGATCAGCACGGTCTGGGTGGTCTGGCCGGGCGAGAAGGTCACGGTACCTGACTGGGCCACGTAATCGCTGCCGTTGGCCGCCGTCGAGTTGCTGCAGTTGTAGCTGACGCTCACGCTCTGCGTCGAGGCTTCGCTGAGCGTCACGACGAAGGCCAGGTTGCCGCTGGACTCGTCGGCCACCGCGTCGGACACGGTGATGGTGGGTACGGCGGCGAGTGGCTGGTGCGGCGCACCCAGGAAGACGGCCGGCGAGCCGGCGCCAGGGGCTTGCAGGGCCGCCAGGCCATCGCTCCAGTGGAAGCCTGCCAGCCGGTCGGCCGCGAAGGCATCGTTCGACGAGCCGGCGTGAACCAGCGGCGACGCGGCCACGGCCGGCCCGGTGGCCACCACCGGCTCGTGCAGCACGGCGGCGCTCGGCGTCCAGGCGGCGGCGTCCTCGCCTGGCGGCAGCCGCAGGTGGCGGGCCTCGCCTTCGGCCAGGGGCGCGGCACCGGTCCGGTGAGCACTCAGCCAGCGCAGCAGCGGCGCCGGCGCCGCCGGCGCGGCCGGGTCGAATGGATGGGCAACATCCGGTCGCGGCAGGCCCAGGCGCTCGAAGTCGTCGGCCACGGCGTCGTCACGGGAGATGGACATGTTGGCTTCCTCGGCAAGGCAATGAACGCAGGCCCGCATGGAGCCTGCGCCGCCCAATCTAGGAAGCGCCCGTTACCGTGGCGTTACTGCCGGGAGGCCAGCCGGGCCATCGACGCCCGCCAGCGCCGGCCGCCTTACTTGGCCTCGATCGCCTTCAGCTCGGCGTCGCTGATGATCTCGAACACGCGGACCACCTTTTGCACGCCGCTGATCGTGCTGGCCACCTCGGCGGCCTTGGCCGCCTCTTTCTCGGTGACCCGGCCCATCAGGTAGACCACCGAGCGCTCGGTGACGACCTTGATCGCATTGGCCTGCACGTTGCCGTTGTCGATGAAGGCGGCCTTGACCTTGGTCGACAACAGGGCGTCGTTCGAGCGTGCGGTCAGCGAGCTCAGGCCCAGCACGGCCGCCTCGTTGACGGTGGAGCGCACGTTGTCGATGCCGGCGATGGCCTTCTCGGCAGCTTCGCGGTCGGCCTCGGAGCCCACTTCGCCGGTGATCAGCACCAGGCGGTTGTAGCTGGTCACGTTCAGGTGGGCCCGCTCGCCCAGTGCCTCTTTCAGGCGCGAGCCGGACTTGAACTCGATCGCCTGGTCCTCGATCTGGGCGCCCGAGGTGCGGCGGTCGGTGGCGATCAGGGCGCCGGACACGGCGGCGCCGCCGATCAGCAGCGGGGCGCAGGCGGTCAGCGAGGCGGTGGCGGAGGCCAGTGCAAGCGTGGCCAGCAGGAGTCGTCGGGTCGTGGTCTTCATGGTGTCGATTTCGTGAGGTGGATTCAGGCTCGGTTCAGGGCGCGTCAGGGTTCCGCGTCGCCGAGCAATTGAAGGTCGATCGCGTCACACAGCGCATGCAACGCCAGCAAGTGCAGTTCGTGCAGGCGCGCCGGCCGCTCGTGCGGCACGGCGATCCAGACGTCGGTCTCGCCCAGCAGGCCCGGCCAGGCCGAGCCCTCGGGCGTGGTGCCGCTGAGCAGCACGACGCTCATGTCCTTGGCGTGGGCCTCGCGCACCACGGCCAGCAGGGCCGGGTCGTCGTCGCCCAGGCCGCAAGCCAGCAGCAGGTCGCCCGGCTGGCCCAGCGCGCGCAGTTGCAGGGCCAGCCCCAACGCCGGGTCGACCGGCGATTCGCCCGCCGGCGACAAGGGCTGCGCCAGACCCGGGCCCAGCGCCAGGGCGGCCAGCGGTGGCCGCTCGCGCTCGAAGCGCAGCATCAGCGCAGAGGCCAGCCACTGCGCCAGGAACTGGCCGCCGCCCTGCCCGCAGACCAACAGCTTGCCGCCGGCGGTGAGGCAGCCCACCGCGGCCTGGGCCGCGTCCGCGATCGGCTTGGCCAGGCCGTCGGCGACCTGGTACATCAGGTCCGCGCTTTCAAAGAACTGCTGCTGGATGCGTGCTTCGAGCATGGGGGCGGATCATACGGGCCCGTGTGGGAGTGCCCGTGGCGTGCCACGGTTCCACAAGCAGTCGGCCACGGTCAGCCGGCGTCGAAGGCAGCGGGCAGCCACTGCAACTCGTCGCCGTCGATGGCCACCACGTCGAAGCGGCAGGGCGGGCACTGCGGCAGCCGCATCAGGTAGTGCTGCGCGGCGTAGACCAGGCGCGAGCGCTTGGCCGCCGAGACGCTGGCGGCCGCACCCCCGCCCTGCCCCCCGGCGCGGACACGCACCTCGACGAAGACCAGGGTGCCGTCGCGGTCGCGCAGGATCAGGTCGACTTCGCCGGCACGGCGCGAAGGCCCGCGGGCGACCCGATAATTGCGCTCGACCAGCGTCAGCCCCTGGCGCTGCAGGTAGGCCAAGGCACGCGCCTCGCCGCGCTCTCCGGTGGCCTGGCGGCTGCCGGGCCTGGACTGGAACATGAACGCCCCTTCTTCTTCCCCTGCGCCGACGCTGGCCCAGGCCGCGGCCCTGGCGGCCGGCGGCCAGCAGTACCCGGCCGGCAGCCTGTACGTGGTCGCCACGCCGATCGGCAACCTGGCCGACTTCAGCCTGCGCGCGGTGCACGTGCTGGGCCTGGTCGACGCCGTGGCTTGCGAGGATACCCGCGTCACCGGTGGGCTGATGCGCCACCTGGGGCTGGACAAGCCGCTGATCCCGCTGCACCAGCACAACGAGCGCGACGCGGCCGAGCGGGTGCTGGCGCGGCTGGCCGCCGGCGAGCGGGTGGCCTATGTCAGCGACGCCGGTACGCCGGCGGTGTCGGACCCGGGGGCCGTGCTGGTGGCGCGGGCGCGTGCGGCGGGCCACCGGGTGCTGCCCATTCCGGGCGCGAGCAGCGTGGTGACGGCGCTGAGCGCCGCCGGCCAGGAGGCGGGTGACGGCGCGGGTGCGGCGGGCTTTCATTTCGCCGGCTTCCTGCCGGCCAAGGGCCAGGAGCGCCTGGCGGCGCTGGACGCCGCGCTGGCCCAGGCCTGCCCCTGCGTGCTGTTCGAGTCACCGCACCGCATGGGCCACTTGTTCGAGCAGCTGGCCGAACGGGCGCCCGCGCGCGACATCACGGTCTGCCGCGAGCTGACCAAGCAGTTCGAACAGATCGAGACGCTGCGCGCGGCCGACCTCCCGGCGTGGCTGGCAGCCGACCCGGTGCGGGCCAAGGGCGAGTTCGTGCTGGTGCTGCATGCCGCAGCACCCGCATCGGGGGCCTGCGCCGAAGACGGGGTCGACGATGCAGCCCAACGCATGCTGGGCGTGCTGCTGCGCGAGCTGCCGCTGAAGCAAGCGGTGACACTGGCGGCCGAAATCAGCGGCGCTCCGCGCAACGCGCTGTACACGCGCGCGCTGGCGTGGAAGCAAACGGGCGGCTGAGCTCCCACTCAAGCCGCCCGCTGCCGACGCACGGAACGCTTACTTGCCGGCCGGCGCGCTGGCGGCGTCGTGCTTTTGCTTGTAGATCGCCTTGCCGGCCTTGTCCTGCTTTTTGCGGATGGCCTGGCGCTCTTCGGCGGTCACGGTGCCGTCGGCGGCGGCCTTGGCCTGGGCCCGGTCGACGCCCTTTTGCTGGGCCTTCAGCTTGTGGGCTTCATGCTTGGTCAGCTCGCCGGACTGGCGGCCGTCCTTGATGCGCTGCTCCTGGCTGGCCTCGTGCTTGTCGATCAGCGGGGTGTTGGTGCCGCGCTGGACGCCCGGGTCCACCGGCGTGGTGG
Organism: Burkholderiaceae bacterium; assembly: GCA_044226465.1. GTDB lineage: Bacteria > Pseudomonadota > Gammaproteobacteria > Burkholderiales > Burkholderiaceae_C > Ideonella. Next base: position 30,538 of record JBGAGZ010000056.1, read on the forward strand.
GCGGGGTCGGCGCCGACTGGGCGAAGCTGGTGGCGGAAACGGCGGCCAGGGCGGCGGCGGCGATGACGTGGCGAAGGTTCATGGTGGTGTGTCCTCTGGGGTGAAGGTCGCATCATCGTGCGACATGGACAGACAACGCCAGCCCGGGCGATCGGGACGACAGCCAAATGCAAATGCATGTAAAGGCCGCGCTGCCTACAATCGGCCGATGATCGCCCGCGAACCCACTCTCGAACGCCTGGGCGTCGCCCAGAGCCTGCTGCTCGACCCCTACCAGCTCAGCGAGGCCACGCTGGCCCGCGCGCTGGGCACGATCGCAGAGCACCGCGTCGACGACGCCGACCTGTACTTCCAGTACACCCGCCACGAGGGCTGGAGCCTGGAGGAGGGCATTGTCAAGAGCGGCAGCTTCTCGATCGACCAGGGCGTGGGCGTGCGTGCGGTGGCCGGCGAGAAGACCGCCTTCGCCTACTCGGACGACATCTCCGAAGCCGCGCTGCTCGACGCCGCGCGCACCGTGCGCGCGATTGCCGCGGCCGGCCAGAGCAAGCGCATCAAGGTCGGCGGCCCGACCAAGGTGGCGGGCAGCCGCACGCTGTATGCGCCGATGGACCCGATCGCCACGCTGGACAGCACCCAGAAGGTGGCGCTGCTGGAACGCATCGAGCAGATGGCGCGCGCCCGCGACCCGCGCGTGGTTCAGGTGATGGCCGGCATCGCGGCCGAGTACGACGTGGTGATGGTGGCCCGTGCCGACGGCACGCGCGCGGCCGACGTGCGCCCGCTGGTGCGGCTGTCGGTGACCGTGATTGCTGAAGCCGGCGGCCGCCGTGAGGTGGGCTCGGGTGGGGGCGGCGGCCGCTTCGGCCTGGGCTACTTCCAGGACGCGCAGCTGACGGCCTATGTCGACCAGGCCGTCAACGCGGCGCTGACCAACCTCGAATCGCGGCCGGTGCCCGCCGGCGAGATGACCGTGGTGCTGGGCTCGGGCTGGCCGGGCGTGATGCTGCACGAGGCTGTGGGCCACGGGCTGGAGGGCGACTTCAACCGCAAGGGCTCGTCCACCTTCAGCGGCCGCATGGGCCAGCGCGTGGCGGCCAAAGGGGTGACCGTGCTCGACGACGGCACCATCGCCGACCGCCGCGGCTCGCTCAACATCGACGATGAAGGCAACCCGACGCAGCGCAACGTGCTGATCGAGGACGGCATCCTGCGCGGCTACATGCAAGACAGCATGAACGCGCGCCTGATGGGCGTGAAGCCCACCGGCAACGGCCGCCGCGAAAGCTATGCGCATGTGCCGATGCCGCGCATGACCAACACCTACATGCTGGCCGGCGACAAGACCAAGGAAGAGATCGTCGCCAGCATCAAGCGCGGGCTCTATGCCACCAACTTCGGCGGCGGCCTGGTCGACATCACCAGCGGCAAGTTCGTGTTCTCGGCCAGCGAAGCGTTCTGGGTCGAGAACGGCCGCATCCAATACCCGGTGAAGGGCGCGACCATCATCGGCAACGGCCCCGATGCGTTGACGCGCGTGAAGATGATCG
>JBGAGZ010000127.1:0-3822 GCA_044226465.1 Burkholderiaceae bacterium
GTGAAGAACGCGTTCGACTTCCCCGGCTTCGTGCCGGCCTACATCCGGCCGCTGTTCTGCCAGGGCAAAGGCCCGTTCCGCTGGGTGGCACTGTCGGGCGACCCGGAAGACATCCGCAAGACCGACGCCAAGATGAAGGAGCTGTTCCCCGAGGACAAGCACCTGCACCGCTGGCTGGACATGGCCGGGGAGCGCATCGCCTTCCAGGGCCTGCCGGCGCGCATCTGCTGGATCGGCCTGGGCGAGCGCCACCGCGCCGGCCTGGCCTTCAACGAGATGGTCAAGTCGGGCGAGCTGAAGGCGCCCATCGTCATCGGCCGAGACCACCTTGACTCGGGCTCGGTCGCTTCACCGAACCGCGAGACCGAAGCGATGAAGGACGGCAGCGACGCCGTGAGCGACTGGCCGCTGCTGAACGCGCTGTTGAACACGGCCGGCGGCGCCACCTGGGTCAGCCTGCACCATGGCGGCGGCGTCGGCATGGGCTATTCGCAGCACTCGGGCGTGGTCATCGTCTGCGACGGCACCGACGCGGCGGCCAAGCGCATCGAGCGCGTGCTCTGGAACGACCCGGGCACCGGCGTGATGCGGCACGCCGATGCGGGCTATGAAGACGCGGTGGCCTGCGCCAAGGCGCGCGGCCTCGACCTGCCGATGGTCCGTTGATCAGGGCAAGGGCAGCTTGATGAAGCGCGGGCGGTAGATGTCCTTGCCGCCGGCGCTGAAGTTCTCCCAGAAGTCGAACGTGTTCACGTGGTAGCTGATCAGCAACTCGCCCGGGGCCGACAGGTGCGGGTGCGCCTTGGCGCCGTACACGAAGGTGTTGGGTGTCAGGCCCGCCTCTGGGCACAGCCAGACCGGGATCGGCTTGCCGAAGGGGCCGACCGGGGAGTTGCCGTAGCGCACGGCCACGGTGCTGCCGATCGTGTCCAGTTGGTGCACGACCATGTAGCGGCCATCGGGCAGCGGCGTCACGCTCAGCTCGGCGCCCATGCGGTTGGCCACTGGGGCGGCACCATTGATGTCGGTGACCCAGATCTTGCCGTTCCAGAAGCGGTAGCTGCCGGGCTTGGTGATCTGGTCGGGCCGCACGCGGGCGACCAGCAGCTTCTTGTTCAGGTCGTCCGAGCGCACGCCGTAGACGTAGAGAAACCCGTCCGGGTTCGGCGCGCCGGCTTGCACGGTCAGCGGCATCGTCGCCACACCGAACGCGATCTCGCCCAGGCTGCCGTTGCGCGGGGCGTAGAGCGGCAGATTGAGGCGGTTGTAGGCACCCAGGAAGGGCGCGTTCTCGGTGGCGTCGGCGGTGAGCAGGTCAACGCCCACCTGCTTGAAGTTGAAGTCGCCGCCGTCGCCGCTGGCCATGCGCGAGGCGTACATCCGCAGCTTGCCCTTCCACACCAGCGCGTCGCCGGGCCAGTACCACTGGCCGGCCTGGGTGGGCACGACCATCGACTGGGCCTTCCCGCCGCCGTCGCGCCGCACGTTGAATTGCAGCGCCGAAGGGGTGGGCGTGGCGCCCGTGAGCATGGCGCTGGTGTTGTTGACCATCACCGTGCCGCCGATGCGGCTGCCGTCGGGGTTCACGCCGCCGACGAAGCTGTCGGAAAACAGGATCAGCGTGCGTGTGCCGCCGCCGCTGCCGAAGCGCTCGTCGCCGTTCATCGGCACGGTGTAGACGCCGTCGGCGCCGCTCCAGCCATCGCCCGTGCCGTAGGGCGCGTCGAACAAGGCCGTCCACTCCGGCGCGGCCACCGCGCTGTACGGCGCCACATCGGCCGCGAAGGCCACCCCGGCCGCCGCGAGCAACGCGACGCCTGACCACCAAGTCTTGAATTTCATCCGGCCATCTTAAAACCGAGGACCCGTCGACCATGTCCCTGCTCACCCTGACCCCCGGCCAGCTGACGCTGGAACAGCTGCAAGCCATCCATGCCGGCGGCGTGACCATCGCGCTGGCCGAGTCGTCGAAAGCGGCCATTGCCGCCAGCGCTGCCATCGTGCAGGCCGCGGCCGCGGGCGACGCGCCGGTCTACGGCGTCAACACCGGCTTCGGCAAGCTGGCCAACCAGCGCATCAGCGCAGCCGACCTGGCGCTGCTGCAGCTCAACCTGATCCGCTCGCACTCGGTGGGCGTGGGCGAGCCGTTGTCGCCGCCGGTGCTGCGCCTGATGCTGGCGCTGAAGGCCGCCAGCCTGGCCCGCGGCGCCTCGGGCGTGCGCCAGGTGGTGGTCGACACGCTGCTCGCGGTCTTCAACGCCGGCCTGGTGCCCTATGTGCCCAGCCAGGGCTCGGTGGGCGCCTCGGGCGACCTGGCGCCGCTGTCGCACATGACCTTGGCCCTGCTGGGCGAGGGCGAAATGCTGGTCGATGGCCGGCGCCTGCCGGCCGGCCCGGTGCTGGCCGAGCACGGCATCGCCCCGCTGACGCTGGAGGCCAAGGAAGGCCTGGCCCTGATCAACGGCACCCAGACCAGCGCCTCGCTGGCGCTGCACGGCTTCCTCAGTTTCGAGCCGGTGCTCGAGTCGGCCCTGGTGGTCGGCGCGCTGACGGTGGACGCCGCCCGCGGCAGCGACGGCCCCTTCGACCCGCGCATCCACGCGCTGCGCGGCCAGCCCGGCCAGATCGACGTGGCGCAGTACTACCGTGCGCTGCTCGATGGCAGCGCCATCCGCAAGTCGCACGAAGAGGGCGACGACCGCGTGCAGGACCCGTACTGCCTGCGCTGCCAGCCGCAGGTGGTGGGCGCCTGCCTGGACCAGCTGCGCCATGCCTCGCTGGTGCTCGTGCGCGAGGCCAATGCCGTGACCGACAACCCGCTGGTCTTTGCCGACGATGGTGCCATGATCAGCGGCGGCAACTTCCACGCCGAGCCGGTGGCCTTGGCGGCGGACGCGATGGCCGTGGCGATCGCCGAGGTCGGCGCCATCGCCGAGCGCCGCATCGCGATGCTGATCGACACCAGCGTCTCGCGCCTGCCGGCCTTCCTGACCACCAACGCGGGCCTGAACAGCGGCTTCATGATCGCCCACGTCACGGCCGCAGCGCTGGCCAGCGAGAACAAGAGCCTCGCCCACCCGGCCAGCGTGGACAGCCTGCCCACCTCGGCCAACCAGGAAGACCATGTCTCGATGGCCACCTTCGCCGCGCGCCGCCTGCAGCCCATGATCGCCAACGTGGCGCACATCCTGGGTATCGAGCTGCTGGCTGCGGCCCAGGGCATCGAGTTCCTGCGCCCCTTGAAGAGCTCGCCGGCGCTGGAGCAGGCGCACGCGCTGCTGCGCGCCCAGTGCGCCACGATCGAGGTTGACCGCTACCTGGCGCCCGAGATCGAGCGCGCCACCGCGCTGGTCACCGGCGGCGCGCTGTCCGCCGTCTTCCGCGCTCTGCCGGGTGATCTGCCGACGCTGTGGGTGCCGGCCTGAGCGGCGCTCGCGGCTGGTAACCTGAACCCTTTGGGCGGCGGAAAAAGGGGAGCTCGATGAACTGGTCGACCAAGGCCCGTTGGATGGTTGCGCTGGGCCTTTGCGTGGTGGGCGCCGGCGTGCAGGCGCAGACCTTCGACATTCCCATGCGCAACCGCCTGGGCGTCGCCGATTCCGTGGCACCGGGCGAGAGCGCGGTCTGGACAATGACCCAGCTCTGGGGCGACCCCAACGACGAGACCCCCATCGCGCCGGCGCTGCGCAAGGACATGGAGGCGCTGCGCGCCGGGCCGCTGAACAAGCTGTACCTGCGCGCCAAGGACGAGGCCCGCTGGATCCACAAGTCCGAGGCCGGCGGCACCTACGACCAGTCGCGCCTGCGCTCCGCCACGCGCAT
>JBGAGZ010000057.1:0-31484 GCA_044226465.1 Burkholderiaceae bacterium
CCGTGCAGCGCCAGCGCGGTGGAGACCTGCGTGCCGTTGATGAGTGCCAGGCCTTCCTTGGCCTGCAGCTGCAGCGGCTGCAGGCCGTGCTCGCGCAGCACGGCGGCAGCAGGCTTGCGTTGAGTGCCCACCAGGAACTCACCTTCGCCCAGCAGCGCCAGCGTCATGTGCGCCAGCGGCGCCAGGTCGCCCGACGCGCCCACCGAGCCCTGGCTGGGGATGAAGGGCACGAGTCCGGCCTTGAGCACCGCGAGCAGCGCCTCGACCACCTCGACCCGAACGCCCGAGGCGCCGCGCGCCAGCGAGCCGGCCTTGCAGGCCAGCACCAGCCGCACCACCTCGGGCGCCAGCGGCTCGCCGACGCCGACCGAGTGCGAGCGGATCAGGTTCAGCTGCAGCGTCGCCAGATCGGCCGCGCTGATGCGCGTGGAGGCCAGCTTGCCGAAGCCGGTGTTGACGCCGTAGACGGGTGCGTCGCCGGCCGCGGCACGCTGCACCACCGCCGCGCTGGCGGCAATGGCCGAACGCGCCTCGGCGTCGATCTCGAGCGCCACGCCGCCGGCGTGCACCGCCTGCAGTTGCTCCAGCGAGAAGTGTCCAGGACGAATGTGCAAGATCAGCCCCCGATCATCGGCAGCTTCAGGCCCTGCTCCTTCGCGCAGGCCACCGCGATGTCATAGCCAGCATCGGCATGGCGCATCACACCCGTACCGGGGTCGTTCCACAGCACGCGCTCGATGCGCTTGGCCGCCGCGTCGGTGCCATCGCAGACGATGACCACGCCGCTGTGCTGGCTGTAGCCCATGCCGACGCCGCCGCCATGGTGCAGGCTGACCCAGGTGGCGCCGCCGGCGGTGTTGAGCAGCGCGTTCAGCAGCGGCCAGTCGCTGACAGCGTCGCTGCCGTCCTTCATCGATTCGGTTTCGCGGTTGGGGCTGGCCACCGAGCCGCTGTCCAGGTGGTCGCGGCCAATGACGATCGGGCCCTTCAGCTCGCCCGACTTGACCATTTCATTGAACGCGAGACCCGCGCGGTGCCGCTCGCCCAGGCCGATCCAGCAGATGCGCGCCGGCAGGCCCTGGAAGGCGATGCGCTCGCCGGCCATGTCGAGCCAGCGGTGCAGGTGCTTGTCCTCGGGGAACAGCTCCTTCATCTTGGCGTCGGTCTTGCGGATGTCTTCCGGGTCGCCCGACAGCGCCACCCAGCGGAACGGGCCTTTGCCCTGGCAGAACAGCGGCCGGATGTAGGCCGGCACGAAGCCGGGGAAGTCGAACGCGTTCTTCACGCCCTGGTCGAACGCGACCTGGCGGATGTTGTTGCCGTAGTCGACGGTGGGGATGCCCATCTGCTGGAAGGCCAGCATGGCCTGCACGTGCACCGCGCAGCCGCGGGCCGCGGCGTCGCGCAGTGCCGCATGCTGAGCGGCGTCGGCCTGCGCAGCCTTCCACTGGTCCACGCCCCAGCCCACCGGCAGGTAGCCGTTGACCAGGTCGTGGGCCGAAGTCTGGTCGGTCACCAGGTCGGGCTTGGGGCCACCGGCCTGGGCGCGCTTGACCAGCTCGGGCAGCACCTGGGCCGCGTTGCCCAGCAGGCCGATCGAGACGGCCTTGCCTTCGGCGGTGTAGCGCTGGATGCGGGCCAGTGCGTCTTCCAGGCTGGTGGCCTGCTCGTCGAGGTAGCGCGAGCGCAGGCGGAAGTCGATGCGCGACTGCTGGCACTCGATGTTCAGCGAGCAGAAGCCCGCGAAGCTGGCCGCCAACGGCTGCGCGCCACCCATGCCGCCGAGGCCGGCGGTGAGGATCCAGCGGCCCTTCGCCACACCACCGAAATGCTGCCGCGCCGCCTCGACGAAGGTCTCGTAGGTGCCTTGCACGATGCCCTGGCTGCCGATGTAGATCCACGAGCCCGCCGTCATCTGGCCGTACATCATCAGGCCCTTGCGATCCAACTCGTGGAAGTGCTCCCACGTGGCCCACTTGGGCACCAGGTTGGAATTCGCCAGCAGCACGCGCGGCGCGTCCGCATGGGTTCGGAACACGCCGACGGGCTTGCCGCTCTGGACCAGCAGGGTCTCGTCCTCGCCCAGCTTCTTCAGGCTGTCGAGGATGGCGTCGAAACAGTCCCAGTCGCGGGCGGCCTTGCCGATGCCGCCGTAGACCACCAGCGCGTCCGGGTTCTCGGCCACCGCCGGGTCCAGGTTGTTCTGCAGCATGCGGTAGGCGGCCTCGATCAGCCAGTTGCGGCAGTGCAGCATGGTGCCGGTGGGGGCTTTCACCGGGCGGGCCTTGGCGGTGGTGGTCGCGAAGCGGGCTTGGGTCATGTCGTTCATGGCGTGGCTCCTGGGCGGCGGGCGTGGCGGGGCGGCGGTTCGAGACCGAATGGGGGCGAATCCTACTTGTCTAGACAAGTTTAGGCAAGTAGGATCGGCCCCATGGTTTCTCCTGGTCCGGCACCTGCCAGCATCGCCCCTTACGCACAGGTCAAGCACTACCTCAAGGGCAGGCTGGCCGCCGGCGACTGGCCGCCGGGCGTGCTGATGCCGTCCGAGGCCGAGCTGGTGGCGCAGTTCGGCGTCAGCCGCATGACGGTGAACCGAGCGCTGCGCGAGCTGCAGGCCGAGGGCCTGGTCGACCGCGTGCAGGGCGTGGGCACCTTCGCCGCGCAGTTGCACAAGGTGTCGTCCACGCTGACGTTGCGCGACCTGCACGATGAGATCGCCGAGCGCGGCCACCGCCACGAGGCCCGCGTGATCGCCCAAGAGGAAGTGCCCGCCACCGACGGCCTCGCCGGCCAGCTCGGACTGCCGCCCGGCGCACCGGTGTTCCACACCCTGATCGTGCACCTGGAAAACGGCGTGCCGCTGCAGTGCGAAGACCGCTACGTGAACCCGGCCTGCGCGCCGAACTACCTGCAGCAGGACTTCACCCAGACCACGCCCACGCACTACCTGTTCGAGGCCACGGCGCTGTGGCGTGCCCAGTACTCGATCGAGGCTGCCCGGCCGACCAAGGACGAAGCCAGACTGCTTGGCATCGCGACCACCGAGCCCTGCCTGGTCATCGTGCGCCGCACCTTCACCACCGACAGCGCGATCACCATTGCCCGCCTGGTGCACCCGGGCACGCGCTACGGCGTCGAGGGGCAGTTCACGCCATGAGGCACATCACGGCCCGAGACTGGCGTCGCGATGAAGGCACGGTCCTTGTGCCCGATGTTGCCGGTGCCCACAATCTGGCCGGCATTGTTGATGGCATAGGCGGCGCGCAGGACGCTCCACTTGCCGACGTTGTCGAGCAGCGTGAACAGCTTGTAGGTCTTCTTGCCGTTCGAATAGAAGGCCTGCTGCGGCGCCGCGATGATGCCGACGACCTCGCCGCCGTCGTTGAAGTCCCAGGGGATGGTCGTGTAGTCCTTGTAGCTGGGGATGTCGTGGTTGCCCTGCTCGTCCTGGATGAAGGCGATGCTGCCAGGTGCGAAGTCGGCCGAGCACAGCAGTTGCCCGCTGGCGTTCACGTCGGTGGAAAACGTCTGGCTCGCCCCGTCGTGCTGGCACACCTGCTGCGCAACGCCGGCCTGCCAGGCGGTCGGCCGCCAAGCACCGCCCGCGTCCTGGCCACTGCCGACAACCTTGCCGTCGTCGTTGAGACGAACCGCGCGGCTCTCGCTGCCGCCCAGGGTACCCAGGTCGGTCAGCACGCCGCGGTCCCAGATGGCGGCGTGCTTGACGCCGTCGAATTCGGCCGTGCCGGCGATCTGGCCGAACGCATTGATGCCGCCTGCATCGACCATCGGCAGCAGCACGCGCCCGCCCGCCGCCGGCCACACCGCCGGCTTGTACGTGCCGCCGATCAACACCGCCCCAAGGATGTCGCCGGCGTCGTTGATCGCCGAGCAGTAGCCCGAGTTGCTGTTGGGCAGCGGAACCACCGCGCCGGCGGCGTACTTGAAACACACCGTCTGCCCGCTGAGGTTGTAGGCAGTGCCGGTCGCTTCGCCATGGTTGTTGATCCCGTAGGCCTTGGTCGGCGTCAGACCGTTCTGGATCGGCACCATCTCGATGTGGAACAGCGGCCCCGCCTGCACGGCGCCCGCGGCCGCCAGCCCCAGCACCAGCCCCAGCACCCGTGCGCAGGCCTGCGCCAGGCCGCCTGCTTCGTTGCCATGCGTCATTCGATGACTCCCGAAAGAAGTTTGAAGATGAACCCGGACTGCAGGCAAGATGCTAGGAAGGCTGCCGCGCTTGTACACCCCCAAGATCGGCGTTAGCAAGCATGACCAACGGTCACCAATTGCCAGGGCGGAGCGCGTGATGCTCCACGTCGTCGAGCTCGCCTGCGTGGCGCCCCAGTCCTGGCGCAACGGCGGCGGCGTCACGCGGGAGCTGCTGGCCTGGCCCGCGGGGGCGGGCGCCGACTGGCAGCTGCGCGTCAGCGTGGCCGAGATCGAGCAGGACGGCCCGTTCTCGCCCTTCCCCGGCGTGCAACGCTGCTTCGCGGTGCTGGAGGGCGCGGGCGTCGTGCTCGGCTTCCCGCACGGCGACCAGGCGCTCACGCCCGCCTCGGCCCCGCTCGCCTTCGATGGCGGCGAAGCCCCCGGTTGCCGCCTGCTGGCCGGCCCCACGCGCGACCTTAACCTGATGGCCCGCCACACGGCTGGCCAGCTGTTGATGCGGCCGGCGTCGGCCGGCGAGCAAGCCCCGGCCGGCATGCGCTGGTGCGGCCTCTACGCCGCCACTGCCGTGGCCCTCACCGCGCCGGGCGCAGCCCCGGTCACCGTACCGGCCCATGCCCTGGCCTGGTCGGACGGCCCCGCGGTGCGCTGGTCGCTGGCCGAGTCACCGGGCAAGCGTGCCTGGTGGCTGGCGCTGGAGGCCGCGGCGTGAGCGGCCGCCCCTCAGGGCGCGACCGGCGTCGCGATGAACGGCACGTTGCCTTCGCCGATCAGGAAGCCCACGCCCACGATCTGCCCACCCTGGTTGATGGCCCAGGCCTGGCTCAGCGACGACCAGGCCTGGCCGCTGTCGTCCAGCAGGCCGTAGAGCCAGGAGCTCTTGCCCTCGTCCGAGAAGAAGGCCGCATTGCGGCCGGCCTCGGTCAGCATGGTGCCAACCACCATGTCGACGTCGTTGATCGCGCGCGGCGTCATCAGGCTGGTCTTGGGGATGGCCGGCAAGGCGTGCACGCCGGTCTTGTCCTGCAGGTAGGCGCTGTGGTGGTCGGCGTCGGGCCCGCTCGTGCCCACCACGTGGCCCAGGCGGTTCACCGCCAGCGCGGTGCTCAGCGGGCCGTCCAGCGGGGGGATCTTCTTCATCGCACCCTGGCTCCACTTGACCGCCTGGCTGGTCGTGTCGCGCGTGGCTCCGGTGCCGACGACCAGGCCCTTGTCGTTCAGGCCGTTGGCCACGCTCTCGCCCTTGAGCCCGTGCGCCGCGCCAAGGTCGGTCAGCACGCCGCCGGCGTACCAGGCGGCGTGGGCCTTGCGGCCGCCGAAGGTCAACCAACCCGCTACGTCGCCCCGGTTGTTGATGGCGGTGGCCATGGTCATGCCCGTCAGTTCCACGCGGCCGCCCGATGCGGGCCAGACATAGGACAAGCCATCGTCAATGCCCATGGTCAGGTTCGGGCCGCCGACGATGTCGCCCTGGTCGTTGATGCCGGTGCAGACGCGGTCGGTGCTGTCGGGCAGCTCGGTGAGCTCGCCCGCCTCGTAGCGGAAGCACACGTAGTGGCCGGTGACGAAGTTCCACGCGCTGCCAGTGACCACGCCGTGCGCGTTGATGGCGTAGGCGACCGCCGGCTGGATCTCGCCTTTGCTCTTCAGCGGCTCGATCTTGTAGACAGGGGTTGCGGCCCAGGTGCCCGTGGCCAAGCCGGCGCCCAGCACCAGGGGCAACAAGTGGCAGAAAACGGTGCGTGGGGTGGTCGGTCTCATCGGTGGTGGTCGGGCATGGAGACGGCGCATGCTATGCCCCCGGCCCAGGCTTGTCAGCGCCGCCCCCTAACTTGAAAAGTGATAGCACGTGAGTGACACCCCGCCCTTGCCGCCCGCCGACGCCTCGTGGCGCTGGTGGCGCCACGGCCGCCTGGCCACGATGTCGGGTGCGCCCGGCATGCCCGCCTGGGGCTGGCTCGCCGAGGGCGACCTGCTGACCCGGGGCGAGCAGATCGTCTGGGCCGGCCCGTCGGACCAGGCCGAGGCCGCCGTGGCAGCACACCTGGACGCAGGCCAGTGCCGCGGCCTGGTCATCGACGAGCTGCATGGCGCCCTGGTCACGCCCGGCCTGATCGACGCCCACACGCACCTCGTCTACGGCGGTCAGCGGGCGCGCGAGTTCGAGCTGCGCCTGCAGGGTGCCAGCTACGAAGAGATCGCGCTGGCCGGTGGCGGCATCCGCTCGACCGTGGCGGCCACCCGCGAGGCAGGCGACGACACCTTGTTCAGCGACGCGCTGGCCCGCGCCCGCGCGCTGCAGGCCGAGGGCGTGACCACGGTCGAGGTCAAGTCCGGCTATGGCCTGAGCCTGGTGCACGAGGCGCGCTGCCTGCGCGTCGCGCGGCGGCTGGGCCAGGCCTTGCCGATGACGGTGCGCACCACCTCGCTGGCGGCGCATGCGCTGCCGCCCGAGTTCGAAGACCGCGCCGACGACTACATCGACGCCGTGTGCGAATGGCTGCCGCATTGGCACGGTGAGGGCCTGGTCGATGCGGTGGACGGCTTCTGCGAGCGCATCGCCTTCAGCCCCGCGCAGATCGAGCGCGTGTTCCAGGCAGCACGGCAGCTTGGCCTGCCGGTGAAGTTGCACGCCGAGCAGCTGAGCGACAGCGGCGGCGCTGCGCTCGCGGCGCGCTTCGGGGCGCTCAGCGCCGATCACCTGGAATACCTCAGCGACGAGGGCATCGCCGCCATGGCAGCAACAGGCACGGTGGCCATGTTGCTGCCGGGGGCCTACTATTTCCTGCGCGAGACGAAACTGCCGCCGATCCCCGCCTTGCGCGCCGCCGGCGTGCCAATCGCCATCGCCACCGACCACAACCCCGGCTCGTCGCCCACGCTGTCGCTGCCCCTGATGCTGAACATGGCCTGCACCCTGTTCCGGTTGACACCCGAAGAGGCCCTGGCCGGCGCCACGCGCCACGCGGCGCAGGCGCTGGGCCTGGCCGCCAGCCACGGCCAGCTGCGCGCCGGCTGGCGGGCCGACTTCGCGCTGTGGAATGCCGAGCACCCGAACGAGCTGGCCTACCGCTTCGGCTCGCCGCTGTGCCGCGGCGTGGTCGTCGGCGGGCAGCCGGTCGACCCCGTGGAAAGCCTGTCATGAGCCATCACCCGATCTTCGAGCTTCGCCCCGGCCGCCGCCCGCTGCTGGTCAGCCTGCCGCACGTGGGCCGGCTGATCCCGCCCGCGCTGCAGCCGCGCTTCGCCGAGCGGGCGCTACAGGTGGAAGACACCGACTGGCACCTGGACCAGCTCTATGCCTTCGCGCACGACGAGCTGGGCGCCAGCCTGATCGTGCCGCGGCATTCGCGCTTCGTGATCGACCTGAACCGGCCGCCCGAGAACACGCCGATGTACGCCGGCGCCAACAACACCGAGCTGTGCCCGACGCGCTTCTTCACCGGCGAGCCGCTGTACCGCGAGGGCGGCGCGCCCACGCCGGCCGAGGTGGACGAGCGCCGCGTCACCTACTGGCAGCCTTACCACGACGCGCTGCACGGCGAGCTCGAACGGTTGAAGGCCGCGCATGGCCACGCCGTGCTGTTCGACGGCCACAGCATCAAGAGCGAACTGCCCTGGCTGTTCGAGGGCAAGCTGCCCGACCTGAACCTGGGCACCGCCGAGGGCCGCAGCTGCGCACCGTCGATGCGGGCCGCGCTGGCCGCGGTGCTGCAGGATCAGTCCACCTTCACCCAGGTCGTGGACGGCCGCTTCAAGGGCGGCCACATCACCCGGCACTACGGCCAGCCCGGCAACGGCGTGCACGCGGTGCAGCTCGAGATGTGCTGGTCCACCTACATGCCCGAAACTGCGCCATACGCCGTGGACCCGGCGCGCGCCGCGCGCCTGCAACCCGTGCTGCGCCGCCTGCTGCAAACCCTGCTGGACTGGACGCCCAACCGATGATCCCGACCCCGCAAACCCTGTGGGCCGCCCGCGCCTGGCTGCCCGGTGGCTGGCATGACGACGTGCTGCTGGGAACCGACGCCCAGGGCCGCTGGCAACGCGTGGCGCCGGGCACGCCGCGGCCCGACGGCGTGGCGGCGCTGGCCGGCCCGGTGCTGCCCGGCCTGGTCAACGCCCACAGCCACGCCTTCCAGCGCGCCTTCGCCGGCCTGGCCGAGCGGCGCGACTCGGCCGACGACGATTTCTGGAGCTGGCGCGACCGCATGTACCGCGTCGCCGGCGCCGTTGGCCCCGCGGCGCTGCGCGCCATTGCCGCCCAACTCTATGGCGAGCTGCTGCGCGGCGGCTACACCCAGGTCTGCGAGTTCCACTACGTGCAGCACCAGCCGGGCGGCGCGGCCTACCCCGAGCGCTTCACCATGATCCAGGCCCTGGTCGACGCCGCGGCCGAGGTCGGCATCGGCCTCACGGTGCTGCCGGTGCTGTACGAACGCGCCGGCTTCGCGCAAGCCCAGCTGCGGCCCGACCAGGCCCGCTTCCACCTCGACGCCGACGGTGTCTGGGCCGCCGCGCAGGCGGTGCAGGCGCAAGGCCATGCCCGGCTGAACGCCGGCGTCGCGATCCACTCGCTGCGCGCGGCGCGGCCTGAGTCGATCCACCGCCTGCGCACGCTGGCCGAGGGCTTCGGCGGCGCGGTGCACATCCACGTGGCCGAGCAGCCGGCCGAGGTGCGCGACTGCCTGGCCGCCACCGGCCGGCGCCCCGTCGAATGGCTGGCCGAGCAGGGCCTGCTCGACGAACGCTGGCAACTGGTGCACGCCACCCATGTGAAGCCGGCCGAGATCATGGCCGTGGCCCACAGCGGCAGCACCGCGGTGATCTGCCCCAGCACCGAGGCCAACCTGGGCGACGGCCTGACCGACCTGCCCGCCTGGCTGCAGGCCGGCGTGCCGCTGGCCGTGGGCTCGGACAGCCACGTGACCCGCGCCTGGCGCGAAGAGCTGCGCTGGATGGACTATGGCCAGCGCCTGGGCCTGAGGCGGCGCAACGTGTCGGCCGCACCCGAGTTGGGCGAGCCATCCACCGCGGCGCGGCTGTGGCGCAGCGCGCTGGCCGGCGGCGCCAACGCGGCCGGTGCGGCGCCGTGGGGCCTGCAGCCCGGTGCGCGGGCGGACTTGCTGGTGGTGGACCTGGGCGACGCCAGCCTGGCTGGCATCCCGCCGGCCCGGCTGCTGGACGCGCTGGTCTTCTCCAGCCCCGGCCGCCCCTGGCGCGACGTGATGGTGGCCGGCGACTGGGTCGTTCGCGACCACCACCAGCGCGGCAGCCACGAGCGGCAAGGCCGCTTCGCCGAGGTGATGCAGGCCCTGTGGGCCGATGCGGCTTGATCCGCCGCACGCAGTGGCACCAGCCGCCCATGGAATACTGACGCCATGGCCAGCCCGTCGACCACCCTCGCCCCGCCGCACGCCCCCATCCCGCTGAAGGAAGCGATGCCGCCGCTGCGGCTGTACTTCAGCCTGCGCGGGCGCATCGGCCGGCGGCAGTTCTGGTGGCATGGCGTGCTGGGGCTGCTGCTGTTGGGCCTGGTGGCGATGGCCTTGATGGAGATCGCCGGCGTGTCCCCCGAGCGCGCCGAGCAGGCCGCCAACCTGCTGATCCTGTGGCCGGTGATCGCCATCTCGGTCAAGCGCTGGCACGACCGCGACCGCTCGGGCTGGTGGGTGCTGCTGGTGCTGGTGCCCACCGTCATCGGCCAGCTCTGGGCCCTGATCGACAACGGCTTCGTGCCCGGCACCAAGGGCTCGAACCGTTTCGGCGAGGTTCCTCCGCGCTGAGCTGAGTGGCGCTCAGGCGGCTGGCGCGGCCGCTTCCAGCGTGCGCTGCATCGCCGCCATGCCTTGCTCGATCATCGCCGCGACGGCCGGCGCCAGGGCGTCGGGCAGCAGGTCGGCCTGCCAGACCACGCGGCAGCGGCCACCGGTGCCTTCATCGAACACCTGGGTCGACGCGTTGTGGTGCGACAAGCGGCCGCCCACCGCCGCCCAGGCGACGCGGCGCGCGTCGTCGTCGACCGTGACGATCAGTTCGCGCACCACCATGCCGTTGGCAAAACTGACGATGCGGGCGCCCTCGCCGTCCAGCCGGCAGTCGGCCACGAAGCCCTGGGCCAGTCGGGTGTGCAGCGCGCCCACGTCGCGCATCGCGGCCCAGGCCTGCGCCGCGGGAACGCCGATCAAAACCTCGCGCCGGATGGATGCCATGTCGAACCTCTGAGTGCCGTGTCGAGCGGCCTCAGCGTAGCGGTCGGCGTCGAGTCCGGCGCGCCGTTTTCGGACGCGTGCCCCTGCAGCCCGCGCAAGGCCTAAGCCGTCGTCTGCACAGTGTCCCCGCGCGCGATGACGCCGTCGCTCAGCACGTCGGCGCGCAGCCCGGCGCGGTGCAGCAGGCGCTTGACCACCCGGGCGGGCGGCCAGTCGGCGTTGGCCAGTGCACCGCCCACGCCCAGGCAGGGCTCGCACAGCTCCACGCCGCGCAGCCGAACGCGGCCGACGAGGAACTCGCGGCCCACCAGTTCGTTCAAGCGGACGTCGCGCGTGACCAGGTTGCGGTGAGCCAGGGACAGGTCCGGCGCGCGGCCCTGGTCGACGAAGAACGCTTCCAGCTCCTCAGCCTCGACCAGGGTGATGTTCTGGCCGGGCTCGTCGTGGCGGCCGCAATAGCGGTCGCCCTCGATGCCGGCCCCGGCGATCACGGTCACACGCGCCGGCGTGGCTTGTGCCTGGCCCGACGCGGGCGCGGTGAAGATCTGCTCGACGATCGCCGCCATGGCTTCAGGACGCGGCCGGCTGCACGGGCCGGCGTTGACGCCGCAACTGCCAGGCCACGCCGGCCAGGAAGCACAGCAGCAGCACGCCGTAGATCGGGCCGAAGGCCGGCGCGTCGGCGTTGGGCAGCACAGGCTGCGCCGGCGGCAAACGGGTCAGCGACTCGGTGACGCCCGGGATCATGTGGAACAGCAGGCTGGCCGAGAAGCTCAGGGTCTGCACCGCGTGCGACCAGCGGCCGAACGCGCCGCGCAGCTCGGCAGCGCTGCCCATCGCCACGGCCAGCAGGGTCAGCAAGGCCAGACCGTGCGGCGGGCCGAAGCCGCCATGCCGGAAGATGCCCAGCGCGCTCAGCGCGGCGAGCACGGTGGCCACCAGGTAGGTGCGGCCCGGCGGCAGGCGCCAGGCGATCTCGCCGTGGCGCGCCAGCGCAAGCGCTCCGGCCAGCAAGGCGACCAGGCTGACGAGGGTGTGGGCGATGCCCAGGTAGGTCAGTCCGAACATGAGGTTCTCCTGGTGTGGCCGCGCGTGCTGCGCCGGTCAATAGGGCTCGAAATCGACGTGGTGGCGGTGCAGCTGGGCGACGATGAACTGCTTCCACACCCCGTTGGGCGACCAGACCTTGGTGACCGATTCATAGGCCGCCTCGGGCGATTCCTTGGCCGCGATCACGCGGTAGAGGAACACCATGCTCGATGCGCGCATGTTGACCTGGCAGTGCACCAGCACCTGGCGGTCCTTCATGCCGTCCAGCGCGGCGACGAAGGCGTCGAAGTCCGCGTCGGTAGGCTTGTTGAACGGGATCGGGATGTTCACGTAGCGCAGGCCCTGGCGCTCGACGATCGCGGCCTCGTCGCGCAAGGCGTCCGGCACGGTGGACGGGGCCAGGTAGATCACGCCGCCGAAGCCGCGCGCGCCCAGGCCTTCCAGCGTGGCCCGCGTGGGCTGGCCGGACGTGACCAGGCGCGGCGAGATCGGCACCACGTTGGGCGCGTCCAGCCCCGGCCCGGCCGCCGACGATGCGCAGGCGACCAACCCCAGGGCCGGCAGCAACAGGATCGGCAGGAAAGCGAGGCGGCGGCGTTTCAGGCGCATGGGCCTCAGTATCGGCCACTCAGGCCCGCCATGCGCAAATACCAGTGCGCGGCCCAGGCCACGAAACCGCGGCCCAGCACTGCCAGCGCCCCCTTCTGGAAGGGCGCCACGGTGATCTGGCGCGACTGCGTCAGCGCCTGCTCGAAGGCACGCGCCAGCTCAGCGGCGAAGCCATCGTCGCGGATCACGACGTTGGCTTCCAGGTTCAGCAGCAGCGACAGCGGGTCGATGTTCGAGCTGCCCAGCGTCGCCCACGACTCGTCGGTCACCGCCGCCTTGGCGTGCAGGAAGGCGGCCTGGTATTCGTGGATCTGCACGCCTTCGGCCAGCAGCTCGTCGTAGAGCACCCGGGCGGCGAGGCCCGCAAAGCGGTAGTCGACCTTGCCCTGCAGCAGCAGGCGCACCTTGACGCCGCGCCGCGCCGCCTTGACCAGCGCGCGGCGGAACGAGCGGCCCGGGTAGAAGTAGGGGCAGACGATGTCGACGCGCCGCTCGGCACCGCGTATGGCCTCGATGTAGGCGCGCTCGATGGCCCGGCGCTGGCGCAGGTTGTCGCGCACCAGGAAGGCGGCGAGCACCGGCGCGTCGTCGCCCGCGTCCACCGCGCGCGGCGGCGGCAGGATGCGCATGCGGCCCAGCAGGCGCCGCGCCCGTGCGATCGGCTCGGCGCTGCGGGCCATGGCCACCACCTCGGCGCGCCAGTCGTGGCCGAAGGCGGCGCGCGTCCACACCGCGCGCACCGTCTGCTCGATCGGGGCGACCACCGGCCCGCGCAGCGCCACGGCGAAATCCAGCCGCGGGGAATCGCCGAAGCCGTGGTTCAGGTCGTTGCGATCGTCGATGATGTTGATGCCGCCGACGAAGCCCAGGGTGCCGTCGACCACGCAGAGCTTGGTGTGCAGGCGCCGCAGCTGGCCAGGCTGCAGCCAGTTCCACCACCGCTCCAGCGGGCGGAACACCACCAGCGACACGCCGCTGCCTGCCAGCCACCGCTGCAGGCTGGGCATGGCCTTGTGGCTGCCGAAGCCGTCGACCACCACCCGCACGCGCACCTGCCGGCGTGCTGCCCGCACCAAGGCCTGGGCCACGGCCTCGGCCGCCGCGTCGTCGTGGAAGATGTAGGTGGCGAACCAGACCTCGTGCTGCGCCTTGTCAATGGCCGCCACCAGCAGCGGGAAGAGCTCGTCGCCGCCGCGCAGCAGCCGCGCCTCGTTGCCACCGGTGAACAGCGGCTGCGGCAAGGCGTACCACGCGGCCGGGTGGCGGCGCGGGGTCGCCTCCGCCGCGGCGTCCGCCATCAGGACGGCTCCAACTCGACGATGAGCGGCAGGTGGTCCGACATGCGGGCCCAGGCCGCGCCGCGCGGCACCGTGGTCGACAGGCAGCGGAAGCCGCGCATGTAGACACGGTCCAGCGCGAACACCGGCACCCGCGACGGGAAGGTCACCCGCGCGCCGGGCCGGCCGTCGGGGGCGATGGCACGGGTCAGGCCGATCTCGGTCATCGGCGCATCGAGGCGCTCGCCCCAGTCGTTGAAATCACCGGCCACCAGCAGCGGCTCGCCGGTCGGCACCTCGGCGGCGATGAACTCGGCCAGGCGCTGCACCTGCCGCACGCGGCTGGAGTGGATCAGCCCGAAATGCGCCACGACCGCGTGCAGCTTCAGCCCCTGCCAGGTCACCGGCACGTGCAGCAAGCCGCGCTGCTCGAAGCGGTGGTCGGACACGTCGTGGTGGCCGATGTCGCCGATCGGCCAGCGCGACAGCAGCGCATTGCCATGCTCGCCGTGGCGCGTGACCGCGTTGCTGCGGTAGGCCGATTCGTAGCCCATGGGCGCCAGGAACTCGGCCTGCCCTTCCTCGGGCCAGCCGAGGTGGGTCTGGTCGAAGCGCCGCGCGTCGCGGGCGTGGAACAGCCGCACCTCTTGCAGGAACACCAGGTCGGCGTCCAGTGCCTCGATGCCCAGGCCCAGGTTGTGGATCTCCAGCCGCTTGCGCAGGCCCATGCCGCGCACGCCCTTGTGGATGTTGTAGGTGGCCACGCGCAGCACCTGGGTGCTGTAGACGGTGTGCGGCCCGCCCAGGCCCATCGGCCTTGTCACGCGCGCGTTCATGTGAGCGCCCCCATGAACCGCGGCAGCAGCAGGATGGCCTCGGCGTTGGACGGCGAGAAGCAGCGGTCGGCCGCCTCGCGCCAGGGCAGCCAGGCGTGGTCGGTGTGCTCGCGCGGCGCCAGGGTGACCGGGGTGCCGGCCGGCACCGTCAGGCCCCAGACATGCTCGGTGTTGTGCGTCACCCCCGGCGCATAGCGGTGGCGCCAGCGTGGGTAGATCTCGTAACGATTGATCAGTCGCCAGTCGGCCAGCGCGCTCAAGGGCACCGCGCCGCTGCCGATCAGGATGCCGGTCTCTTCGGCCACCTCGCGGCGGCAGGTGTCGGCCAGCGGCTCGCCGGGTTCGTCCTTCGAGCCGGTGACGCTCTGCCAATAGCCCGGGGCGTCGGCGCGCTCGATCAGCAGCACCTGGCGGTCCGGCGTGTGGATGACGACCAGCACCGACTCGGGCACCTTGAACGGGCGGTGGGCATCGGGTGGGGCGGTGGGCATGCGGCGATGGTAGTGCAGCCCCCCAAGGCGTGAAGAAATGCCGGCGGGACACAACTGGACACCACGCGGCCGGTCGCCTTAAGAAATCGCCAAGCGGGCCTCGGTAGACTGTTGGGGTGTAATGTGCATATTGCACATTTAATGTCTCATGGCCGCCCAACCTCCTTTTTCACGCCTGTCGCCCCTGCCCTCGCCGCCCGCCCGCCCGCGTCCCGCCCGCACGGGCCTGGGCGCCTGGAGGCCACTGCTGTGGACCGTGCTCGCCGTGGCCAGCGCCTGGTTGGTCGGCCGTGCGCTGCGGCTCGACGCCGGCTCCGAGCTCGGTTACTGGATCGGCGTCGTCGGTGGCGTGGCGATGCTGCTGCTGTTCCTCTACCCCTTGCGCAAGCGCCTGCCGCTGCTGCGCCGCCTGGGGGCGACCAAGCACTGGTTCGTCTTCCACATGCTGATGGGTGCGGCGGGCCCGTGGCTCATCCTGGTGCACTGCAACTTCCGCGTCGGCTCGACCAATGCCGCGGTGGCCCTGGGTTCGATGCTGGTCGTGGCGGCCAGCGGCGTGGTCGGGCGCTACCTCTATGTGCATGTGCACCGTGGGCTGGACGGCCGCCGCGCCGACCTGGCCGAGCTGCGCGCCCGGCTCGACGCCAGCCACGGCAAGCTGGGCACGGCCTTCTCGCTGGCCCCGCAGGTGCGCGACCACTTGCTGGCCTTCGAAGCCGAGGTCGTCGGCGCCGCGCCGGCCGCGGCACCCGTGCTGCTGTGGCGCAGCCACCGCGCGGCACAGCGGGCGCGGCGCGAGGTGCGCAGCCTGATCGACAACGCCCTGGCTCAGGCGCCCGGCCAGCTCGCGCCCGAGCGCCAGCGCCAGGTGCGTGCGCACTGGCGGCGGCAGGCCGCGCAGCACGTCGCCCAATCGCTGGGCGTGGCGCAGCTGCGCGCCTGGGAGCGGCTGTTCGCGCTGTGGCACGTGCTGCACCTGCCCTTCGTCTACGTGATGGTGGCCTGCGCGGTCGCCCATGTGGTGGCCGTGCACGCCTACTGACCGCCGATGGAATGGGCACGCCGCGTCATCACCCTCTTGCGCCGGGCCGCGGCCGTTTGGCTCGCGGTGGCGGCCGTGGGCGCCTCGGCGCAGGGGCTGGAATCGGCGCTGTCGCCGGGCCCGGTGATCAAGGGCCACGCCAAGGTCGAGGACCAGTGCGCCAGCTGCCACGTGCGCTTCGACCGCGCGGCGCAGGACGGGCGCTGCCTGGACTGCCACAAGGACGTGGCCGCGGACCTGAAGGCCAAGGCCGGCCTGCACGGCAAGCAGAAGGCCCAGGCCTGCCGCGCCTGCCACACCGACCACAAAGGGCGTGAGATGCAGATCGCGCCGCTGGACAAGAAGAGCTTCGACCACGCCCAGACCGACTGGCCGCTGCGCGCCGCGCATGCCCGGCTGTCCGACTGCGCCAAGTGCCACGTCGCGGGCAAGCGCTGGCGCGAGGCGCCTCAGGACTGCGTGGCCTGCCACAAGAAGGACGACGTCCACAAGGGCAGCCTGGGCGCCAAGTGCGCGGACTGCCACGGCGAAGAGCGCTGGGGCCAGGTGCTGCCCGGCCGTTTCGACCACTCGACGACCCGCTTCGCGCTCAGCGGCAGGCATGTCGACGCCAAGTGCAGCGCCTGCCACCGCGCCGGCCAGCCCTACACCGACGCGCCCGAGTCCTGCGTGGGCTGCCACCGCGACGACGACCTGCGCAAGGGCCACAAGGGCCGCTACGGCGAGCGTTGCGACAGCTGCCACGACGCCAAGTCCTGGCGCGCCGGACTGTTCAACCATGATGCGGACACGAAGTACGCCCTGCGCGGCAAGCACCGTGCGGCGAAGTGCGACAGCTGCCACACCGGCGTGCTCTACCGGGACAAACTCGCGACGGATTGCCTCGCCTGCCACCAGAAGGACGACACCCACAAGGGCAGCCTGGGCAAGGACTGCGCGAGCTGCCACCAGGAGGCCGGCTGGAAGAGCGTGGGCCGCTTCGACCACGACAGGAGCCGCTTCCCGCTGTTGGGCAAGCATGCCGACGCCGACTGCAAGGCCTGCCACAAGAGCGCGGCTTACCGCGAGGTACCGGGCACCTGCATCGGCTGCCACCAGAAGGACGACAAGCACCGCGCCACGCTGGGCGAAGGCTGCGGCAACTGCCACGGCGAGCGCACCTGGAAGATCCCGCGCTTCGACCACGCGGTGACGCGCTACCCGCTGCGGGGCGGCCACGTGAAGGCCGAGTGCAAGGCCTGCCACGCCGACCTGACCCACTACCGCGACACGCCGACCGACTGCCTGGCCTGCCACAAGAAGGACGACAAGCACGAGGGCCAGCTCGTGGCGCGCTGCGACAGCTGCCACAACGAGCAGGCCTGGCGCGAGACCCGCTTCGACCATGCCCGCGCCCGCTTCGCCCTGGTCGGTGCCCACCTGAAGGTCGAGTGCAAGAACTGTCACCCCAACCTGCGCTACCGCGACGCCCCCAGCGACTGCGTGGCCTGCCACCGCAAGGACGACACGCACAAGGGCAGCCTGGGCACCGCCTGCGCGGACTGCCACAACGCCCGCGCCTGGCCGCTGGTGCGCTACGAACATGAGCGCCAGGCGAAGTGGAAGCTCGACGGCGCCCACGCGCGCGCCAAGTGCGCCGCCTGCCACCGCGCCCCGGCACCCGCCGGGCAGGCCATCGCCAAGGTCGGCCGCGACTGCGTGGCCTGCCACCGCGGGGACGACGCCCACGACGGCGGCTTCGGCCCGCGCTGCGACAGCTGCCACCTCAGCAGCGACTGGAAGACCTTGCGTGCCCGCCGGCCCGGCGTGGCCAGCAGCCCCCTGCCGGGAGACCGCCCATGATGCGCCGCTTCCTCGTCCTGGGCGCCAGCGCCTGGTGTCTGCTCGCCCTGCTCTGGCTGGGCCTGATGACCGCTTTGCCGGCTCACGCCCAGGGTGCGTCGAGCAAGGGCTTCGACCACGTCAGCACCGGCTACCCGCTGACCGGCGCCCACGCCAACGAGCGCTGCGAGTCCTGCCACGTCAAGGGCGTGTTCAAGGGCACGCCCAAGGATTGCGCCAGCTGCCACACCGCCGGCGCCCGCCTCGCTGCCAACAACACGGTGATGCCCACCCAGCACGTGCCCACCAGCGCCCGCTGCGACAGCTGCCACGACACCCGTCGCTTCGCCGGGGCCAAGTTCAGCCACGCCGGCATCGCGCCCGGCAGCTGCCAAAGCTGCCACAACGGCAACATCGCCAGCGGCAAGCCACGCGACCACCTGCCCACCACGGCGTCCTGCGACAGCTGCCACACCACCAGCAGCTGGAACGGCGCGAAGCCAGACCACTCTGGCTTCACCCCGGCCACCAACTGCGCCAGCTGCCACAACGGCAGCACGGCCAGCGGCAAGCCGGCCACCCACATGCCGGTGGGCGCCACCAGCTGCGCCAGCTGTCATGGCACCGGCACCTGGAAGCCAACCAGTTGGAACCACACCCAGGTCGTGGTGACCGCGCAGTGCGCCAGCTGCCACAGCGGCAACTACCCGCCTGCCGACGACAAACCGGCCAACCACATCCCCTACACCCAGGTGCCCGGCGCCGGGTCGGCCAACTGCGACGCCTGTCACAAGGCCGGCTTCGGCAGCTGGAACCCCGGCCAGCTCCACGCCAACTTCTCGGTCAGCAGCAACTGCGCCAGTTGCCACAACGGCAGCTACCTGAACGCACGCGGCAAGCCGGCCGACCCCACCCACGCCAACGCCAACACCTGCGAGAGCTGCCACACCACCAGCGGCTGGGCCGGCGCCCAGGTCGACCACAGCGGCTTCAACCAGGCCACCAACTGCGCCAGATGCCACAACGGCAGCGGTGCCACCGGCAAGCCCGCCACCCACATGCCGGTGGGCTCGACCAACTGCTACAGCTGCCACGCCACCACGGGCTGGAAGCCGACCAAGTGGAACCACACCCAGGTCGTCGTCACCGCCCAGTGCGCCAGCTGCCACACCGGCAACTACCCGCCGGCCGACGGCAAGCCGGCCAACCACATCCCCTACACCCAGCTGCCGGGCGGTGGCTCGGCCAACTGCGACAGCTGCCACAAGGCCGGCTTCAGCAGCTGGAACCCCGGGCTGCTGCACGCCAACTTCTCGGTGACCAGCAACTGCGCCAGCTGCCACAACGGCTCTTTCCTCAATGCCCGCGGCAAGCCGGCGGACCAGACGCACGCCAACGCCACCACCTGCGAGAGCTGCCACAACACCAGCAGCTGGACCGGGGCCAAGGTCGACCACTCCACCTACAACCAGGCCACCAACTGCGCCAGTTGCCACAACGGCAGCAACGCCACCGGCAAGCCGGCCACCCATGTGCCAGTGGGCACCACCAATTGCTTCAGCTGCCACGGCACCACCGCGTGGAAGCCGACCAAGTGGAACCACACCCAGGTGGTGGTCACCGCGCAATGCGCGAGCTGCCACACCGGCAATTACCCGCCGGCCGATGGCAAGCCGGCGAACCACATCCCCTACACCCAGGTGCCGGGCGGTGGCTCGGCCAACTGCGACAGCTGCCACAAGAGCGGCTACGCCAGCTGGAACCCCGGCCTGCTGCACGCCAACCTCACGGTGACCAGCAACTGCGCCAGCTGCCACAACGGCGCTTTCCTCGGCGCACGGGGCAAGCCGGCCGACCAGACGCACGCCAACGCCACCACCTGCGAGAGCTGCCACAACACCAGCAGCTGGACGGGCGCCAAGGTCGACCACTCGACCTTCAACCAGAGCACCAACTGCGCCAGTTGCCACAACGGCAGCAACGCCACCGGCAAGCCGGGCACGCACATCCCGGTGGGGCTGACCAACTGCTACGCCTGCCACGGCGTGACGGCGTGGAAGCCGACCAAGTGGAACCACACCCAGGTCGTCGTCACCGCCCAATGCGCCAGCTGCCACACCGGCAACTACCCGCCGGCCGATGGCAAGCCGGGCAACCACATCCCGTATGCGCTGGTGCCGCCCTCTGCCTCAGCGAACTGCGACGCCTGCCACAAGGCCGGCTACGCCTCGTGGAACCCCGGCCGCTACCACGCCTATTTCACGGTCAGCACCTATTGCTCGACCTGCCACACCGGCAGCTACCTGGCCGCGCGCGGCAAGCCGCCCACGCCCATCCACAACGGCGTGACGGCCTGCGAGCAGTGCCACAACACGACGAGCTGGACCAACACCAACGTCGACCACTCGGGCTACAACCAGAACACCAACTGCGCCAGCTGCCACAACGGCACGACAGCGCCGGGCAAGCCGTCCAACCACATCCCCGTGGGCACGACCAACTGCTACAGCTGCCACGGCGTGACGGCCTGGAAGCCGACCAAGTGGAACCACACCCAGGTGGTGGTCGTGGGCCAGTGCGCCAGCTGCCACACCGGCAACTACCCGCCGGCCGACGGCAAGCCGGGCAACCACGTGCCCTACGCGCTGGTCTCGGTCACCGCCACGGCCAACTGCGACGGCTGCCACAAGACCGGCTACACCTCGTGGAACCCGGGCAAGGTGCATGCCTACTACAGCATCAGCAGCCAGTGCGCCACCTGCCACACCGGCAGCTACCTGGCGGCGCGCGGCAAGCCGGCCGACACCATCCACATCGGCGTGACCACCTGCGAAAGCTGCCACAAGTCCACCAGCAACTGGAGCCAGGTGCAGTACCAGCATGCGCCGAACAACCAGGTCGGCTCGGGCACCTGCGACACCTGCCACAACGGCAACCTCGCCCTGGGCAAGCCGGCGGGGCACATCCCCATCCAGGTGCCAACCGTGAAGTGCGACGGCTGCCACCGCTCGCAGGTCTCGTTCGCTACCGCTGTGACGACCAACCACTCGTTGCTGACCGCGCAGCCGTGCAAGAGCTGTCACGTCAGCACCTACGTCAGCCAGGGCCTGCAGGCCAAGCCGACGAACCACATCCCCGAGTCGCAGCTGCTCAACGGCGGGGCGATGGACTGCAACGCCTGCCACACCACCACCACGAGTTGGGGGTCGATGCGCATGAACCACAACGGCAGCCAGGGCAGCGGCGCCGGCTGGTGCAAGAGCTGCCACGCCACGGGCACCAACTACCTGGGGAACATGGAGCGCAAGTCGCTCACCCATCAGGCGCGCGGCAACACCCCGCTGGACTGCTCGCAGTCCGGCTGCCACCGCCCGCTGGGCACCAAGGGCAAGACCTACGTCGAATGGGATTGAGAGGGAGCGTTTCGTGATGGACAGCAGAACCCGCACAGGCGGTGTGTGGGCCGGCCGGCTCGCGCCGCTGGCCCTGGCCATGGCCAGCCTGGGCGCGCACGCCCAGGTCTTCGAAGAGGTGGAGCTGCGTCGCGAGGGCAACGACGCCATCGTGCAGGTGCGCTTCAACGTGCCGGTGCAGTTCCGCCGCGCGGTGGCCTCGGCCTCGAACGACCTGGTGCAGGTGGTCTACGACGTGGTGCCCAGCCGCGACAAGCCACGCTTCATCGACGGCGAGCGGCGCACGATCGGTGGCGACGGCATCCCGCGCATCACGATCAGCGAAGACGGTGGCAACGGCGAGTCCGACCGCCGCCTGGTCGTGCGGCTGGACCCGCCGGCACGCTTTCGTGTGCGCGGCGGTTCGGACCGCCGCAGCATCGAGATCGTGCTGGAAGGCCTGGGCCCGCAGGCCTTCGGCGGCGGCGCGCCCAAGCCGGCGGCCCAGCCCCCGGCGGCGGTCGCGCCCGTCGCCGTGGCCGCACCGGCCTCGCTGGACGCCCAGGTCGAGGCCCGCGGCGCCGAGCTGATGACCCAGGCCCGCGCGGCCATCGCCAAGGGCCAGAACGCGCTGGCCGTCGAGACGCTGAACGAAACCCTGAACCTGCCGCCCAACAGCCACACCCGCGAAGCCCAGGCCCTGATCGCCCAGGCCCGCCTGGCCGATGGCGACACCGACGGCGCACGGCGCGAGCTGACCCTGTTCCTGCAGCTCTACCCGGCCGGCCCGGATGCGGACCAGGCCCGGGTCACCCTGGCCGGCCTGCCCGGTGCCGCGGCCCCGGGCACCCCGGGTCAGCCCGGCACCGCCGAGGCCGCACCGCGCAAGAAGGACACCACCACCCTGGTCGGCGCCTGGTCGCAGTACTACTACGGCGGCAACTCCAAGACCCAGACCCAGCTGAAGGACACGCCGCTGGATGGCCAGATCCCCGAAGTGATCTCGGACCAGACCCTCACCGGCGTCGACCAGAAGCAGCTGCTGTCCAGCCTGGACGTGAACTGGCGCATGAAGGACGAGTCGCGCGACCTGCGCTTCGTCTTCCGCGACAGCTTCACCGCCAACGGCATGCCCGACCAAGCCGACGAGAACAAGCTCAGTGCGCTGTACCTGGACTGGAAGGAGACGGGGCCGGGCCTGTCTCTGCGGCTGGGCCGGCAGTCCGGCCTGGGCGGCGGTGTGCTGGGCCGGTTCGACGGCGGGCTGCTGGGCTGGACCTTCGTGCCGAAGTGGAAGCTGAACCTCGTCGGTGGCCAGCCCACCGACAAGCTGCTCGACACGCGGCGCCGCTTCTTCGGCCTGTCGCTGGACGCCGAGGCCCTGGCGCCCGGCTTTGGCGCCAGCACCTACGCGATCCAGCAGAACATCGATGGCGAGATCGACCGCCGCGCGGTGGGCGCCGACCTGCGCTATTTTCAGCCCGGGGTCTCGGCCTTCTCGCAGTTCGAATACGACACCACGCTCAAGGGCATCAACATCGCCTCGGTGCAGGGCACCTGGACCAGCGAGGACAACACGGTCGTCAACGTGCTGTACGACCGCCGCGCGACGCCCATGCTGATGCTGGGCAATGCACTGTTCTTCCCCGCCGACCCGAACGCCCTCGTGCTGCCGCGCAAGCTGACCGACCTGCTGGCGCTGGGCAAGACGCTGGACATGCTGCGCCAGCAGGTGAAGGACACCACCGCCTACGCCACCCAGGGCCTGCTGGGCGTGACCACGCCGCTCGACCCCCACTGGCAGGCCGGTGCCGACCTGCGCTTGACCAACGTCGGCGCGATCGCGCCGGTGCCGGGTGTGCTGCCCGACGGCATCCCGGCGACGGGCGACATCTGGTCGGCCGGCCTGCAGCTGATCGGCTCGAACCTGTTCTCCGAGCGTGACACCCACGTCTTCAACCTCACCGCCGTCAAGGGCCCGGCTTACGACGGCTGGCTGGCCTCGTACAACCTGCTGTCGGTCTGGGCCGAGCGCTGGCAGGTCGAGCCCTCGCTGCGCCTGTACCAGCAGGACGGGCCCAACGGCGTGAAGACCTCGCGCTGGGCCCCCGGCTTGCGCGTCACCTGGCGCGACGGCGAGAAGTGGGTGCTCGAATCGGACCTGAATGTCGAGTCCAGCCGCACCCGCAGCGCCCAACAGAACGAGAATGCCACCCGGCTGTACTACTCCTTGGGGTACCGACTTGATTTCTGAAGGCTCCCCGGTCGGG
The DNA here is from genome assembly GCA_044226465.1 of Burkholderiaceae bacterium. Taxonomy (GTDB): domain Bacteria; phylum Pseudomonadota; class Gammaproteobacteria; order Burkholderiales; family Burkholderiaceae_C; genus Ideonella. Next base: position 23,171 of record JBGAGZ010000057.1, read on the forward strand.
GCGCAGACCGGCGCCCCGCTCGCCGGCACCGCCTTGCTCGAAGCCAACGCCCTGGCCTGCCGCCGCGGTGGGCGCCGCCTGTTCCAGGGGTTGAACCTGCGTCTGGCGGCCGGCCAGGCGGCGTGGCTGCGCGGCCCGAACGGCTGTGGCAAGACCAGCCTGCTGCGCATCCTGGCCGGGCTGGTGCGGCCCGAGGCCGGCGAAGCGCGCTTCGACGGCACGGTGGTTCATGCCCTGGCCCCCACCCAACGCGGGAGGCTGCGCTTCGTCGGCCACGCCAATGCGCTGAAGGCCGAGTTGCGCGTGGGCGAGGCGCTGGGCTTCCTGGCCGGGCTGTACGACGAGGACGCACCGACGACCCGCCAGCGCATCGCCGACGCGCTGGCCCAGGTCGGCCTGGCCGGCCGCATCGACAGCGCGGTCGGCACCCTGTCGCAAGGCCAGCGGCGCAAGGCAGCGCTGGCGCGGCTGATGCTGGACGACGTGCCCCGCACCTGGCTGCTGGACGAGCCGCTGGACGCGCTGGACGCCGATGGCGTGGCCCGCTTCGAGGCCTGGCTGGACGCCCATGTGGCGCGCGGCGGCTCGGTGCTGATGACCAGCCACGTGCCACTGCGCAGCGCCGCGCTGTCGGTCTTCGAGCTGGCCCCGGGCGGCCCGCTGGCGGGGGCCGAGGCCCGCGTCGCTCCCCCGATCGGCAGGGCCGCGTCTTGAGCGAGCCCACCGCCCGCCTCGGCCTGCTGGCGCGCGACCTGCGCGTGGCGGCGCGCCACCGCGTCGGCTGGCTGCTGCCGCTGGCCTTCTTCCTCGCCGCCCTGAGCCTGTTCCCGCTCGGCCTCGGCGCCGAGCCGCAGCTGCTGCGCCGCGTCGGCGCGGGCGTGGTCTGGGTCTGCGCGCTGCTGTCCATGCTGCTGGCGCTGCACGGCATGTTCAGCCCCGACCTGGCCGACGGTTCGCTGGAGCAGATGCTGATCGGCCAGCGCTCGCTGACCCGCCTGGTGGCCGAGCGCATGCTGGCGCAGTGGCTGCTGGGCGGCGCGCCGCTGCTGCTGCTGTCCCCCTTGGCCGGCCTGGCCTTCGGCCTGCCCGGCCCGGCCGTGGCGGCGCTGGTGGCCAGCCTGCTGCTGGGCACGCCGGTCATGGCCATGCTGGGCGCGCTGGGCGCCGCGCTGGCACTGGGCCTGCGGCACGGCAGCGCGCTGGTCTTCCTGCTGGTGCTGCCGTTGACCATGCCCACCCTGGTCTTCGGCGCCGGCGCCGTGCTGTCCGCCCTCAACGGCGAGCCGGTGGACGCGGCGCTGTCGCTGCAAGCCGCCTTGTTGATACTGACGGGCTTGGTGGCGCCCCCGCTGACCGCCGCCGCCTTGCGCATCGCCATGGAATAGAAGATGAACGCTGCCACTGCATCCCCGGCCAAGACCCCCGCGATCCGCCGCTGGACCATGTTCGCCTCGCCGGCGCGTTTCGACCGCCTGGCCGCCGCGCTTGCCCCCTGGTGCTGGGCGGTGGCCGTGGTCTGCGGGCTGGCTGCGCTGTACGTCGGCTTCATCGTCGCGCCGACCGACGCGGTGCAGGGCGACGCCTACCGCATCCTGTTCATCCACGTGCCCGCGGCCTGGCTGTCGATGGTCTGCTACCTGGCGATCGCCTTCTGGGCCGTGATCGGCTGGGTGCTCAAGGCCCGCATGGCCTCGCGCCTGGCTCGGGCCCTGGCGCCGTCGGGCGCGCTGTACACCGCGATGGCGCTGTGGACCGGCGCGCTGTGGGGCCAGCCGACCTGGGGCACCTGGTGGGTGTGGGACGCGCGCCTGACCTCCGAGTTGATCCTGCTGCTGCTCTACCTGGGCTACATCGCCCTGGTCGAGTCGATCGACGACGACCGGCGCGCCGCCCAGGCGGGCGCCTTGCTGGCCCTGGTGGGCGCGCTGAACGTGCCCATCATCTATTTTTCAGTGCGCTGGTGGAACACTTTGCACCAGGGCGCCTCCATCAGCATGACCGCGGCGCCGACCATGGCGCGCCAGATGCTGTGGGCGCTGGGCTTGGCCACCGTCGCCTTCTGGGCCCACGCGATCGCCGCCTCGCTGACGCGGGCGCGTGCGCTGAGCCTTGAGCAAGAGCAAGATGCCGGCTGGCTGGCCGGCGACCATTGACGAGAACCATGGACAACCTGATCAACCTGTTGCGGCTCGACGGCCACGGCGTCTTCGTCTGGGGCGCCTACCTGCCCTGCCTGGTGTTGCTGGTGGCCGAAGCACTGCTGGTGCGCGCCCGCGTGCGCCGGGCCCGGGCCGAGGCGGACCTGCGCACGGCGGAGGCCCCGACATGACGCCGCGCCGCAAACGCCTGGCCATCGTCGCCGGCGTGCTGCTGGCCCTGGCAGCGGCCACGGCGCTGGTGCTCAACGCCTTTCGCAGCAACCTGGTCTTCTTCTTCACGCCCACCCAGGTGGCCGCGGGTGAAGCGCCGCTGCAGCGCCCCTTCCGCCTCGGCGGCCTGGTGCGCGCGGGCAGCGTGCAGCGCGACGGCGTGCAGGTGCGCTTCGTGGTGACCGACACGCAGAAGGAAGTCACCGTGGCCTACACCGGCTCGCTGCCCGACCTGTTCAAGGAGGGCAAGGGCGTGGTGGCCCAGGGCAGCCTGGGCTCCGATGGCGTTTTCGCCGCCCGCGAGGTGCTGGCCAAGCACGACGAGAACTACATGCCGCCCGAGGCGGCCGAAGCGCTCAAGCGCGCGCAAGGCACCCAGCCGCAGGCGGCACCCACCCTGGTGGAAGGAAAACGATGATCCCCGAACTGGGCCAGATCGCCCTCATCCTCGCGCTGGCCTTGGCGCTGGCGCAGGCCACGCTGGGCCTGGCCGGCGCTCAACGCGGCCGGGCCGACTGGATGGCTTTGACGCGCCCGCTGACGCTGGCCCAGGGTCTGTTGATCGGCGCCGCCTTCGCCGCGCTGGTGGCCAGCTTCGTGCGCAACGACTTCTCGGTGCTGTACGTCGCCTCCAATTCGAACAGCCAGCTGCCACTGCCCTACCGCGTCGCTGGCGTGTGGGGTGGCCACGAGGGTTCGCTGCTGCTGTGGGTGTCGATGCTGGCTGTGTGGATGCAGGCGGTGGCCGTGTTCAGCCGGGGCCTGCCATCGGTCTTCGTCACGCGCGTGCTCGCCGTGATGTCGCTGGTCGCGGCCGGCTTCCTGCTCTTCATGCTGCTGACCTCGAACCCCTTCGAGCGGCTGCTGCCGCCGGTGCAGGACGGGCGCGACCTGAACCCGCTGCTGCAGGACCCGGGCATGGTCTTCCACCCGCCCATGCTCTACATGGGTTACGTCGGCTTCTCGGTGGCCTTCGCCTTCGCGATTGCCGCCCTGCTGGGTGGCCAGCTCGACGCGGCCTGGGCGCGTTGGTCGCGGCCGTGGACGATCGCGGCCTGGATCTTCCTGACCATCGGCATCGCGCTGGGCAGCGCCTGGGCCTACTACGAGCTGGGCTGGGGCGGCTGGTGGTTCTGGGACCCGGTCGAGAACGCGTCCTTCATGCCCTGGCTGGTGGGCACCGCGCTGATCCACTCGCTGGCGGTGAGCGAGAAGCGCGGCAGCTTCAAGGCCTGGACGGTGCTGCTGGCGATCATGGCCTTCTCGCTGTCGCTGCTGGGCACCTTCCTGGTCCGCTCGGGCGTGCTGTCGTCGGTGCACGCCTTTGCCAGCGACCCGCGGCGCGGCCTGTTCATCCTGGCCTTCCTGGTCGTGGTGGTTGGCGGCTCGCTCACGCTCTACGCCTGGCGGGCCTCGGCCGTGGGCCTGGGCCAGCGCTTCGAGCTGGTGTCGAAAGAGACGGCCCTGCTGGCCAACAACGTGCTGCTGCTCACCGCCACCGGCGCGGTGCTGCTGGGCACGATGTACCCGCTGTTCCTGGACGCGCTGGGCCTGGGCAAGATCTCGGTCGGCCCGCCATACTTCGACACGGTGTTCCGTTGGCTGATGGCGCCGCTGGTCGTGCTGGTCGGTGCCGGGCCGCTGGCGCGCTGGAAGGGCGACGAGTTGCCCGCGCTCGGCAAGCGCCTGCGCTGGGCCGCCGTGGCCGCGGTGCTGGTGCCGGCGCTGGTGGCCGTGCTGGCCGGCAAGGCCTCACCCTGGTCTGTGGCCGGCTACGCGCTGGCGGCCTGGGTGGCCGGCGGGGTGCTGACCGACGTGGCGGGCTGGCGCCGCACCTGGCGCCAGCTGAACCGCGCCCAGCTCGGCATGTGGCTGGCCCACCTGGGCGTGGCGGCCTTCATCCTCGGCGTCACCACGGTGCGCACCCACGAGACCGAGAGCGACGTGAAGATGCGCGCCGGCGAGACCACCGCGGTCGGCGGCTACGAGTTCCGCTTCATCGGCGCGGCGCCTGCGCAGGGGCCGAACTACGCCGCGATGCAAGGCCGCGTCGAGGTCACCAAGGACGGCGCGCCGGTCACCACGCTGACGCCCGAGAAGCGCGTCTACCGCGTGCAGCGCAACCCCATGACCGAGGCCGCGATCGACAGCAACCTGGCGCGCGACCTCTACGTGTCGCTCGGCGAGCCGCTGGAAGACGGCTCGTGGACGCTGCGCGTGCAGCACAAGCCGATGGTGATCTGGATCTGGCTGGGCTGCCTGATCATGGCCGGCGGCGGCGCCTTGGCCGCCAGTGACCGGCGCTATCGGCGACGCGCCGAAGCGCCGGCTGCCGCGACCGTCGCGCAAGGAGCCGCCGCATGAAAGCCAAGGCTCTGATCCCGCTCGTGCTGTTCCTCGGCCTGGTGGTCTTCCTGGCCGTGGGCCTGAAGCTGGACCCGCGCGAAGTGCCTTCGCCGCTGATCGACAAGCCTGCGCCGGCCTTTGCCGCCACCACGCTGGCCGACCCGTCGCGCAGCATCAAGCGCGAAGACCTGCTGGGCAAGGTCTGGGTGCTCAACGTCTGGGCCTCGTGGTGCGGCGCCTGCCGCGACGAGCACCCGCTGCTGGTCGCCTACACGCGCACCCACCCGCTCACGCTGATCGGCCTGAACTACAAGGACGAGCGCGAGGCCGGCCAGGCGTGGCTGCGGCAGTTGGGCAACCCCTACACCGACTCGCTGTTCGACCCGCAAGGCCGCATCGGCCTGGACTACGGCGTCTACGGCGTGCCCGAGACCTTCGTCATCGACCGCGAGGGCGTGGTGCGCTACAAGCACATCGGCCCGCTGACGCCCGAGGTGCTGCGCGACAAGCTCGAGCCGCTGCTGAAGAAGCTGGCCGCATGATGACGATGAAGCAAACGATCGTCCTGCTCTGCGGCAGCCTCGTTCTGGCCGCCGCGGCCGTGGCCCAGCAGGCCCGCCCCGCGGCCGACGACCCGGCCACCGAAGCGCAGATGATGACCATCGCAGCCGAGCTGCGCTGCCTGGTCTGCCAGAACCAGACCATCGCCGACTCGCACGCCGAGCTCGCCGTCGACCTGCGCCAGCAGATCCGCGACCAGTTGAAGGCGGGCGAGAGCCCCGACGAGATCCGCGCCTTCATGACCGCGCGTTACGGCGACTTCGTGCTCTACCGCCCACCGGTGAACGAGCGCACCGCGCTGCTGTGGTTCGGCCCCGGCCTGCTGCTGGCGGTGGGCCTGGCCACCCTGCTGGTCGTGCTGCGCCGCCGCAGCCGACTGCCCGACGAGGCCTTCGAGCCCGACGCCCCCGAGACCAACGATTCGCCCGACGATTCGCCCCAGCCCCATGCCTGACACCATCGACGACCTGAAGCAGCAGATCCGCCAACTGGACGCGCTGCAGGCCAGCGGCGCCCTGCCCGAAGACGCCGCGCGCAGTGCCCGCGCGGCGCTGGAAAAGCGCTTGCTGGACCTGGTGCTGGCCAGCCCCGGCGGCGCTGCCAGCGGGGCCTCGGCGGCCGCAGCCGCGCCTGTGCAAGCCCGGCCCACACCGTCGCACCGATTGGCCAGCCTGGTGCTGTTCGTGGCGGCCTTCGGGGCCGCCGGCACCTGGTGGCTGGGCAACCGCGACGGCTGGAACACCGCGCCCGGTGCGCTGCCCCCGGCGGTGCCCACAGGGGCCGCCGCGCCGCCGGAAGACAGCGCCTCGTCGCCGCACTCGATGACCGTGGCCCAGATCCAGGGCATGGTCGACACGCTGGCCGCGCGCATGAAGAACGAGCCGGACAACGCCGAGGGCTGGTTGATGCTCGGCCGCTCTTACGCGGTGCTGGGCCAGTTCGAGCCGGCCGTCGCCGCCTACCGCCACGTGCTGCAACTGCAACCCAAGAACTCGCAGGCCCTGGCCGACCTGGCCGACGCGCTGGCCGCCAGCAGCGACAAGCGCTTCGAAGGCGAGCCCGCCCGCCTGGTCGAGCAGGCCCTGGCGGCCGACCCGAGCAACCTCAAGGCGCTGCTGCTGGCCGGCACCGTGGCCTTCGACAAGAAGGACTATCCGGGCGCGATCAAGTCCTGGGAGAAGGCCGAGAAGGCTGGCCCGGCGGACAACGCGCTGGTGCGGCAGGCCAGCGAGAACCTGGCCGAGGTGCGTCAGCTGGCCGGCCTGCCCGCCGCCCCGGCGACGCCGGCGAACCCGGTCGCCGCGGCCATCGGCGCGTCGGTCAGTGGCCGCGTCGAGCTCGCCCCGGCGCTGGCCGCCCAGGCCGCGCCCGATGACACGGTGTTCGTCTTTGCCCGCCCGGCCGAAGGCGCGCGCATGCCGCTGGCGATCCTGAAGAAGAAGGTGCGCGACCTGCCGCTGGACTTCACGCTCGACGACAGCATGGCGATGAGCCCGCAGGCCCGGCTCAGCCAGGCGCCGCGGGTGGTCGTCGGTGCCCGCGTGTCCAAGTCGGGCCAGGCGATGCCGCAGCCCGGCGACCTGGAAGGCCTGTCGGACCCGGTGGCGCCGGGTGCCCAGGGCCTGAAGCTCACCATCGGCAAGGTCGTGCCCTGATCCAAGGGGCGGCGATGAACTGGTCGGTCACCTGGCCTTACCTGCTGCTGCCGGTGCTGGCGGTGGCCTGGCATGTGTGGGCCCGGCGTCGCCACGAGCAGGCCCACGCGCAGCGCCTGAAGGAGACTGTCGAGGCCGGGCTGAACGAGCCGCCGACGCTGCACCCGGTGGTCGACCCGGCGCGCTGCATCGGCTCGGGCTCGTGCGTCAAGGTCTGCCCCGAGCACGCGCTGGGCATGGTCGACGGCAAGGCCACCCTGGTCAACGCCGCGGCCTGCATCGGCCATGGGCCTGCCACGCGGCCGGGCATCTTCGATGCGATCTCGCTGGTCTTCGGACCGACTGGCGCGGCGTGGACATGATCTGCTGAAGCCGAATTTCGAGACCAACGTGCCCGGCGTCTTCATCGCCGGCGAGCTGGGCGGCATGGGCTCGATCCGCAAGGCCGCCGAGCAGGGCCGGCAGGCCATGGAGGCGATCGCCGCACACGGCAAGACCGCCGGCGCCGAGACGCTGGACGTGGTCATCGTCGGCGCCGGGCCGGCGGGCCTGTCGGCCGGCCTCACCGCGATCGAGAAAGGCCTGCGCTACCGCATCCTCGAGCAGGAAGGCTCGCTGGGCGGTTCGATCTTCCACTACCCGCGGCAGAAGGTGGCGATGACGGCGCCGGTGAAGCTGGCTCTGGTCGGGCCCGTGCGCATGAACGAGGTCAGCAAGGAAAAGCTGCTCGAGTTCTGGCACGGCGTGGTGCTGAAGTTCCAGCTCGCCATCCACTTCGGCGAGCGCATGGATGGCATCACCCAGCAGGGCGACGGCTTCGTGGTCACCACCTCGCGCGGCACGGTGCGCACCCGCTCGGTGCTGCTGGCGATCGGCCGCCGCGGCACGCCGCGCACGCTGCAGGTGCCCGGCGAAGACCTGCCCAAGGTGGCCTACCGGCTGATCGACCCGGCGCAATACGGCGGCCAGGCGGTGCTGGTGGTGGGTGGCGGCGACAGCGCGCTGGAAGCGGCCATCGCGCTGGCCGACACGCCGGGCACGCGCGTGGCCTTGTCGTACCGCGGCCAGGCCTTCTCGCGCGTGAAGGGCAAGAACCGCGAGCGGCTGGCCAGCCTGCAGCAGGCGGGCCGCGTCGATGTGCACCTGGGCACCGAGGTGCAAGCGATCACGCCCAACGACGTGACGCTGCGGCGCCCGGACGGCCTGACCACCGTGCTGCCCAATGACGAGGTCATCGTCTGCGCGGGGGCGTGTTGCCCACGCCGCTGCTGAAGGACATCGGCATCCGCTTCGAGACCAGCACGGCACGGCCTGAGCACGGCCGCGAAATGAAGAAGGCCCTGAAGGGCCCTGGTGTCCAGCGAATCGGCTGAGGCTCAGCCC
>JBGAGZ010000058.1:0-31025 GCA_044226465.1 Burkholderiaceae bacterium
CATGCCTTGCACGTCGGCGCGCAGGTAACGGGTCATGCGGTCGGAAAGGATCGTGGTCATGGGGGCGTGGGCGACGGCTCGTCGAGCACCTCGGGGCCGACGAGAAAGGGGTTGAGGATCTGCACGCTGTCGATCTGCTGTCGGTGTTGAAGGTCTTCCGACAGCAGGAAGCGGCAGCCTTGCGCCTGTGCCGCCGCCACGATCAAGGCGTCCCAGTAGTTCAATCCGTAGCGGCTCTCGACCGACCAGGCAGATTCCACCGTCGCGTGGTCAATTGCCCAGGGTTGCCAGCGCTGGTAGCGGCGCACTTCCGCCCGCGCATCACCGGCCGGCATGGCCGGCGTGATCTTGCGGGTGACATTGACGTAGAACTCGTTGAGCACCTGCGTGGACAGACGGCCCAAGCGGCGCTGCCATAGCCGCTCCAACCAGGCAATGGCCTGCGCCTGCTTGGCGCCGTTGGCCCCGTCTTCGCTGTAGAGCAGAACGTTGGTGTCGACGAAGACAGCGGTCACCGAGACGCCCCGCGTTCGTGGGTCTGGTCACGGCCGGGGTAGCGAGCCCCGTCGGACTTCCAGCTTCGCTCGCGGCTCAGCCAATCCTGCATCGCACGCTCGTAGGCATCGTCGTGCCGCATCTTCTCGGCCAACAACTCGCCGACGAGTCGTGACACGCTGGTGTTGCGGCGCGCCGCTTCCAGCCGCGCCCACTCGGCGACGCTGTCCTCCATTGTGACAGTGACGTTCTTCATAGCGCCATCGTACACGAAGTTCGTGTTGCACTGACTTCGTGTTACACGAAGTTCGTGGCTTGGCTGCAGCGACTTGGTGGAAGGCTAGACTCCCAGCCTCATGGACAAGAAAACAGACGGCCCACCGGCCAGGGAGCGTCTCATGACGACCAGCCCGCTGGCGCGGCTTCGGCGACTGGCCTTGCCGACGGCCCTCGCCCTGCTGGCCGCATGCGGCGGTGGCGGGCAGACCGGTGACAAGGGCCCCCTGTACACCACCCAGCGCTACAGCGACCGGGACATCGTGTCCCACACCGACCTGGTCTTTTCGGTGCGGCCGAACGAGGGCGGGCAATTCAGCGACGACGAGACCAAGGCGCAGGAACTGGCCGCGCCAACTCTGTCGCTGCGGCTGGACGTCCACGTGCCGCCCGGCGCCAACGCGTCGAGCCGGCGCCCGCTGCTGCTGTGGATCCACGGCGGCGGCCTCGTGGAAGGCAGCAAGGGCGTGCTCAAGCCCTTTGCGCTGACCTACGCCCGGGCCGGCTACGTGGTGGCCATGGCCGACTACCGGCTCACGCCCCGGCTGGCCGGCAACCCGACACTCTACGAACACGTGATGCGCCAGGCCGCGGAAGACAGCATGAACGCCGTTCGCTGGCTGCGGGTGCACGCCGCCGACTACGGCATCGACCCGGACCGCATCGCGTTGATGGGCTACTCGTCCGGCGGCGCGGTGGTGCTGACCCATGCCATCGCCGCTGACGAACTCGATACCGCCGTGTCCGACCAGCCGGGCGTCTCGTCGCGCGTGTCCGGCGTGGTGAGCACGGGCGCCACCCTTGTCAACACCGCCTGGGACTCGGACGCGGTGCTGCACTACGACGCCAAGGACGCCCAGGTGATGCTGATGCACGCCGACCCCAACGACCCCGTGACCCACACCACCTGGGACGGCAACGTGCTGCCGTCCAAGTCGCGCGTCGACACCTCGGGCAACCGCTGCGACGCCGTGGCCCAACCCGACGGCAGCCACATGGCCGATATCACGCAGGGCGGCGCGTTCTCGACGTCGATCGACCCGTTTCTGCAACGGGTGCTGCGGCTGCCCTGAGCCCGAGGACTCAGGCTTCGGCGGCGGGCTTCAACCGCATCTCGGCGGCGCGGGCATGGCCTTGCAGGCCTTCGCCATACGCCAGCTCAGCAGCGATCACGCCCAGCTTGCTGGCCCCCACCTCGCTCACCTCGATCAGGCTGCTGCGCTTCTGGAAGTCGTAGACGCCCAGTGGTGACGAAAAGCGCGCGGTGCCAGAGGTCGGCAGTACGTGGTTGGGCCCGGCACAGTAGTCGCCCAGGCTTTCGCTGGTGTAGGCACCGAGGAAGATGGCCCCGGCATGCTTGAGCAAAGGCTCCCAACGATGCGGGTCGGCCGACGAGACCTCCAGGTGCTCGGGCGCGATGCGGTTGCTGATCTCGCAGGCCTCGTCCATCGAGCGCGTGAGGATGAGCGCGCCGCGGCCTTCCAGCGAGGCGCGGATCACGTCGCGGCGCGGCATCTCGGGCAGCAGGCGCTCGATCGCCTCGCGCACGCGGGCGATGTAGGCCGCGTCCGGGCACAGCAGGATGGATTGCGCCAGCTCGTCGTGCTCGGCCTGGCTGAACAGGTCCATCGCGACCCAGTCGGGCGGCGTGGTGCCGTCCGCCAGCACCAGGATCTCGCTGGGCCCAGCGATCATGTCGATGCCGACCTGGCCGAAGACGCGCCGTTTGGCACTGGCCACGTAGGCATTGCCGGGGCCGGTGATCTTGTCGACGCTGGGGATGGTGACCGTGCCATGCGCCAGCGCGGCCACGGCCTGGGCACCGCCAACGGTGAAGGCGCGGGTGACGCCCGCCACATAGGCGGCGGCCAGCACCAGGGCATTCTTCTCGCCCCGCGGGGTCGGCACCACCATGATGATCTCGCCCACGCCCGCCACATGGGCGGGAATCGCGTTCATCAGCACCGACGAGGGGTAGGCCGCCTTGCCGCCGGGCACGTAGATGCCCACGCGGTCCAGCGGCGTGACCTTCTGGCCCAGCAGCGTGCCGTCCTCGTCGCGGTAGCTCCAGCCGCGGCCGCAGGCCTCGAGCTGGCGCTCGTGGTAATGGCGCACCCGGGCGGCAGCCGCCTCCAGGGCACTGCGCTGGGCGGGCGTGATGGCCTCGAACGCCGCCTTCAGCTCATCGCGCGTCAGCTCCAGCCCGGCCACCGAGGCCGCCTGCACGCCGTCGAAGCGCGCGGTGTACTCCAGCACCGCCGCGTCGCCGCGCAGCTTCACGTCCGCCAGGATCGCCGCAACGCGGTCCTCGATCGAGGTGTCTTCCTCCGCCGACCAGTGGCGCAGTTGCTCGAACTGGGCGTCGAAATCGGCAAGCGAGGTATCGAGCTGGCGCAGGTTCAGCATGGCGGGCAGGCGAGCTATTGGGGGACGGCGGACGCGAAGGCGTCGATCAGCGGGCGCAGCGTGTCGCGCTTGAGCTTCAGCGCTGCCTGGTTGACCACCAGGCGTGACGAGATGTCCATGATGCGTTCCACCTCGACCAGGTGGTTGGCCTTGAGCGTCGAGCCTGTCGAGACCAGGTCGACGATGGCGTCGGCCAAGCCGGTCAGTGGCGCCAGCTCCATCGAGCCGTAGAGCTTGATCAGGTCGACGTGCACACCCTTGTCGGCAAAGTGCTGGCGCGCGACCGTCGTGTACTTGGTGGCCACGCTGATGCGCGAGCCCTGCTTCACCGCGGCGGCGTAGTCGAAGTCGTCGCGCACCGCCACACTCATGCGGCACTTGGCGATGTTCAGGTCCAGCGGTTGGTACAGGCCTTCGCCGCCATGCTCCAGCAGCACGTCCTTGCCGGCCACGCCCAGGTCGGCGCCGCCGTACTGCACGTAGGTGGGCACGTCGGTGGCGCGCACCAGCACCACGCGCACGTCGGGCCGGTTGGTCGGCAGGATCAGCTTGCGGCTCTTCTCCGGGTCTTCGCTGACCGTGATGCCAGCGGCGGCCAGCAACGGCAGCGTCTCTTCGAAGATGCGGCCTTTGGACAGCGCGAGCGTGATCATGCGCCGGCCCTTTCGCTGACACGCTCGATGTCCGCGCCGATGGCGCGCAGTTTGGCCTCCATGCGGTCGTAGCCCCGGTCCAGGTGGTAGATGCGGTCGACCGTGGTGGCGCCCTCGGCGACCAGGCCGGCGATGACCAGGCTGGCCGAGGCCCGCAGGTCGGTGGCCATCACGGTGGCGCCCGACAGGCGCTCGACGCCGGTCACCACGGCCGTGTGGCCGTCGACCGCGATCTTCGCGCCCAGGCGGGTCAGCTCGTTCACATGCATGAAGCGGTTCTCGAAGATCGTCTCGCTGATGGTCGCAGCGCCTTCGGCCACGCAGTTCACGGCCATGAACTGGGCCTGCATGTCGGTTGGGAAGGCCGGGTACTCGCTGGTGCGAAAACCCACGGCATGCGGTCGGCCATCGGCCTGCACGCGGATCCAGTCGTCGCCCGCCGAGATGGTCACACCGGCCTCGCGCAGCTTGTCGATCACCGCATCGAGGTGGCGAGCATTGGCATGGCGCAGCGTCACATCGCCGCCGGCCGCCGCCACGGCGCACAGGAAGGTGCCGGTCTCGATGCGGTCCGGGATGATGCGGTGGCCACCCGCCGGCGCATGCAGGCGGTCGACGCCGTCGACGACGATGCGGTGGCTGCCATGGCCAGAGATCTTCGCGCCCATGGCAATCAGCAACTCGGCCAGGTCGGGGATCTCGGGCTCCTGCGCGGCATTCTCGAGCACCGTCTGGCCCTCGGCCAGCACGGCGGCCATCAGCAGGTTCTCGGTGCCGGTGACGGTGACCATGTCCGTGGTGATGCTGGCACCGCGCAAGCGCCGCTGGCCGGCACCGTTCAACGGTGCCCGGGCCTCGATGTAGCCGTGCTCGACCGTGATCTCGGCGCCCATGGCCTGCAGGCCCTTGATGTGCTGGTCCACCGGCCGCGAGCCGATGGCGCAGCCACCAGGCAGCGAGACGCGTGCCTGGCCGAAGCGCGCCAGCAGCGGGCCCAGCACCAGGATGGAAGCGCGCATGGTCTTGACCAGCTCGTAGGGCGCCTCGGTGCTGGTGATGTCACCCGCGTCGATGGTGATGCGCTCGGGCGTGGCCTCGGGCCGGTCTGCCTTCGCGCCCATGTGGCGCAGCAGCTTGAGCGTGGTCGCCACGTCCTGCAGCTTGGGCACGTTGTGCAGCGTGACCGGCTCGGCACACAGCAGCGCGGCACACAGCTCGGGCAGTGCGGCGTTCTTGGCGCCGGAGATCGTCAGCTCGCCGGCCAGGCGGCGGCCGCCGCGAATCAGGAGTTTGTCCATGGGGTCAGTGCAAGGGTGCGTGGGGTGAGACGCGCGCCGGGGCCTGGGCGGCGGCCGCGCGCGTCACGCCAGCCACCCGCGGCGGGAACGTCAATGGTGGCCGGGGGCGGCGGCAGAGGACGCTTCGCGGGCCCACTCGGCCGGCGTCAGCGTCTTCATCGACAGCGCGTGGATCTCTTCGCGCATGCGGTCGCCCAGGGCGGCGTACACGCGCTGGTGGCGGCGCACGCGCAGCAGGCCCTCGAACTCGGCGGAGACGATGGTCGCGAAGAAGTGCCGGCCATCGCCCTCGACTTCCAGATGCTCGCAGCCCAGACCGGCGGCGATGTAGTCACGGACCTGGGCGGGGGTGGGGGCTGACATGATGGGTCGGGATTATCCCTGATCCATTCCGCAGAGGTCAGTGGCGAAGCTTGTAGCCCGTCTGCAGCAGCCGCAGCGTGACGCCGGCCACCACGACGAAGCTGGCCACCACCACGCCCAGGCTCAGCCAGGGCGACACGTCGCTGACACCGAAGAAGCCATGGCGGAAGCCGTCGACCATGTAGAAGAAGGGGTTCAACTGGCTCACGTGGTGCCAGAAACCCGGCAACGAATGCACCGAGTAGAAAACGCCGGCCAGGAAGGTCATGGGCATGACGATGAAATTCTGGAACGCCGCCATCTGGTCGAACTTCTCGGCCCACAGCCCGGCGATCAGGCCCAGCGAGCCCATCAGCGCCGCGCCCAGCAGCGCGAACGCGAGGATCCAGCCCGGCTCGGCGAAGCCCGGCGGCCCGAACCACACGGTGGCGGCCAGCACGCCCAGGCCCACCGAGAGCCCGCGCAGCATTGAGGCCCCCACGTAGGCCACGTACCAGGCCAGCGGCGACAGCGGCGTGACCAGCAGGAACACCAGGTTGCCGGTGATCTTGCTCTGGATCAGGCTGGACGAGGTGTTGGCGAAGGCGTTCTGCAGCACGCTCATCATCACCAGGCCGGGGATCAGGAAGCTGGTGTAGCCGATGCGGTCGTAGACCTTGACGTGGTCTTCGAGCACGTGGCCGAAGATCAGCAGGTACAGCACCGCCGTGAGCACCGGCGCCGCCACGGTCTGGAAGCTCACCTTCCAGAAGCGCAGCACCTCCTTGTAGAACAGGGTGCGGGCGCCGGCCAGCGGGCGGGTGCCCTGCGCCGGGCGCTCGATGACGGCGCTCATGCAGCCTCCTCGGCAACGGCGGCTGTCTGGCCGCCTTGCATGATGTTCAGGAACACGTCTTCCAGGTCGGCGCGGCCGATCTCCAGGTCCTCCACCCGCACGCCGGCCGCCCGCAGGCTGGCCAGCACCTGCTCGACCTCGCCCGCGTCGTGCGCCGACACCTGGGCGATGCGGCCGGTCACGCGCGCACGCGCCGCCAGCGCCTGAGGCAGCACGTCATCGGTCTTGAAGCGCAGCACGCTGCCGGCGGTGGCCGCCAGCAGGTTGGCCGTCCGGTCCAACGCCACCACGCGGCCCTGCTTGAGCATCGCGATGCGGCCGCACAGGGCCTCCGCCTCTTCCAGGTAGTGGGTGGTCAGCAGCACGGTGTGGCCCTGCTTGTTGAGCCGGGCGACGAACTGCCACAGGGTCTGCCGCAATTCCACGTCCACGCCAGCGGTGGGCTCGTCCAGCACGATCACCGGAGGGCGGTGCACCAGGGCCTGGGCCACCAGCACGCGCCGCTTCATGCCGCCCGACAGCTGCCGCATGTTGGCATTGGCCTTGTCGGCCAGGCCCAGGCCGTCGAGCAGTTCGTCGATCCAGTCGTCGTTGCGGCGCACGCCGAAATAGCCGCTCTGGATGCGCAAGGCCTCGCGCACCGAGAAGAAGGGGTCGAAGACCAGCTCCTGCGGCACGATGCCCAGCGCCCGGCGGGCGTCGGCATAGTGCTCGACCACATCGTGGCCCATCACCGACACGCGGCCTTCGGTGGCGCGCGCCAGCCCGGCGAGGATGCTGATCAGCGTGGTCTTCCCCGCCCCGTTGGGGCCCAGCAGGCCGAAGAATTCGCCACGCTCAATGTCGAAGCTCACCCCGTCGAGCGCACGCAGGGTGCCGCGGGCGCCGGCGTAGGTCTTGGCAACGCCCTGGAAGGAAACGGCAGGCATCCAGCGATTGTAGGTAGGCCCCCCAAGGCCTCGGGCGCGTGGGGATGCTAGATTGGACGCCCCCATGCCGACCAAGAAGCCCCGCCGCACCGCCGAGCGCATCCTCGAGGTCACGCTCGACCTGTTCAACCGCTTCGGCGAGCCCAACGTGTCGACCACGCTGATCTCGGCCGAGCTCGGCATCAGCCCCGGCAACCTGTACTACCACTACCCGGCCAAGGACGAGCTGATCAACGCCTTGTTCGGCCGCTACGAGACGGCGCTGAACGAGCTGCTCAACGCCGCCGATGGCGTGCGCAACGTGGAAGACGCCTGGTTGTTCTTCCACATGCTGTTCGAGCTGATCTGGAACTACCGCTTCCTCTACCGCGACCTGAACGACCTGCTCAGCAAGAACCGCCGGCTTGAGACGCACTTCCAGTTCGTGCTGAAGAACAAGACCCGCGCGGTCGAGGCGGTGCTGGCCGGCCTGACCCGCGGCAGCGCGATGCGGCTGCAGCGCGCGGACTCGGCGGTCGTCGCCACCTCGATGGTCGTCGTGCTGACCTACTGGCTCAGCTACGAATACGTGCGCGAGCCGCGCAAGGCGCTCGAGCCCGACAACGCCGCCGCCACGCTGGCCCGCGGCGCCTGGCATGTGCTGGGCCTGCTCGGGCCCTACCTCGAGCCCGACGCTCGCGAGCACCTGAACACCCTGGCTGGCCCGTACCGGGCGGCCTGAGCCCCAGCCGACAACACACCAACACCCACAGGAGACACCCATGGCCAAGTGGACCGCCTTCCCCTACGACGCCGACGAGTACACCCACGACACCGCGGCGCTGAAGAAGCACTGGGCGCGCCTGCACGCCGGCGACGCCGAGCCCTGGCCCAAGGACGAGGCGGTGCAATCGGCCTGGGCGCTGTTCCACGCCGGCCAGTTCCAAAAGGCGGCCGAGGCGGGCCTGAAGGCCGGCGGCGCCGGCATCACGGTGGCCAACAAGGCCCAGGCCATCTACGCCAACTACCTGGAAAAGAGCGAGAAAACCAAGCTCGCGCTGTTCATGGAAGTGGCCGAGCGGGCCGAGGCCCAGGCCCAGGCCGACGCCAAGAACCCCAATGCCTGGTACTTCATGGCCTACGCCCTGGGTCGCTACAGCCAGGGCATCAGCGTGGCCAAGGCGCTGGCGCAGGGCCTGGGCAGCAAGGTCAAGGGCGCCCTCGAGACCACGATCAAGCTGCAGCCCAAGCATGCCGACGCGCACATCGCGCTGGGCGCCTTCCACGCCGAGGTGATCGACAAGGTCGGCAAGCTGCTGGGCAAGACCCAGGGCGCGGACACCGCCACCGGCCTCAAGCTCTACAAGGAAGCGCTGAAGCTGAACCCGACCAGCGCCATTGCGATGGTCGAGTACGCCAACGGCCTGATCATGCTGGAAGGCGACAAGAAGATGGCCGAGGCCGAGAAGCTCTACGCGCAGGCGGCCGCCTGCACGCCCCTGGACGCGATGGAGCGCCTGGACGTCGAGATGGCGAAAGCGGAGCTCGAGGACGAGTGACGGGTTCAAGCGGTCGCCAGGCACTGACCCCGGCCTTCGCCGCGCTGGCGATCGCCCTGCTGCTCGGCCTGCAGCCGGTCACCACCGACCTGTACCTGCCCGCGCTGCCGCTGCTCGGCCGCGAACTGCAGGCGCCGATGGCGGCCACCCAGCTGACGATGTCGCTGGTGCTGCTGGCCTTCGGCGCCGGCCAGCTGCTGCTGGGCCCGATGTCCGACCGTTTCGGCCGCCGGCCGGTGCTGCTGGGCGGCCTGGCGCTGCACACCCTGGCCAGCCTGGGCGCGAGCCTGTCGCCGACCATCGGCGTGCTGATCGTGTTCCGCGCCCTCCAGGGCGTGGGCCTGGCGGCGGCGGTGGTCTGCGCGCGCGCCATGGTGCGCGACCTGTACGAGCCGCACGAGGGGGCACACATCATGGCCTGGGCCCTGTCCGGCCTGGGGGTCATCGCCCTGGCGTCGCCGGTGCTGGGGGGCGGGCTCACTGCGCAGCTCGGCTGGCGGGCGCCGCTCGCGGCGGTGGCGGCGGTGGCAGGGCTCAGCTGGGTGCTGGTCGCCTGGCGGCTGCCCGAAACGATCGCCCGGCGCAACCCGCAGGCCCTGGCCGCCGGCCCGCTGCTGCGCACCATGGCCACGGTGCTGCGACACCCCGGCTTTCGCGCCTGGGCCCTGCTCGTCAGCGCCACGTATGGTGGCCTGTTCGTGCTGCTGGCCGGCTCGTCCTTCGTCTACATCGGCCTGCTCGGGCTCTCGCCCTTCGGCTACGGCGTGGCCATTGCGTCGGCCTCGCTGTCCTACCTGGTCGGCACCTTTTACTGCCGCCACCTGTTGCGGCGCCATGGCCTGGCGGGTGCGGTGCGCCGCGGCGCGGTGTTCACGCTGGCCGGTGGGCTCGGTATGGCCGGCCTGGGGCTGGCGGGGGTGCATGAACTGGCCTGGGTGCTGCTCGCGCACTGGCTGTTCAGCTTCGGCCATGGCATTCACCAGCCTTGCGGCCAGACCGGCGCGGTCGGGGCCTTCCCGCGCAACGCCGGCGTGGCTTCGGCGCTGGCCGGCTTCCTGCTGGCGCTGGTCGCCTTCGGCGTGGGGTTGTGGCTGGGCCGCGCTCTGGACGGCTCGCTGCGCCCGCTGGGGCTGGGCCTGGGCGTCTGCGCCAGCGCCACGGCGCTGATCGCCTGGACGCTGGTGCAGCGCCACGGCGAGCGCCTCGAGGCGGTGCCGGCGTGAGCGTGCGACACCTGGACTGGGTCGGCCTCGCCGGCCCCACCGCCTCGGGCAAGACCGGGCTGGCGCTTCGCCTGGCCGAGACCTTCCCGGTCGAGATCGTCAGCGTCGATTCGGCCCTGGTCTACCGCGGCATGGACATCGGCACCGCCAAGCCGAGTGCGGCTGAGCGCGCCGCCGTGCCGCACCACCTCATCGACATCCTCGACCCGCGCGAGGCCTACTCGGCGGCGCAGTTCGTGCGCGACGCCCAGCGGCTGATCGGCGAGATCCACGCCCGCGGCCGGCTGCCGCTGCTGGTGGGCGGCACCATGCTGTACTTCAAGGCCCTGGTCGACGGCATCGACGCCCTGCCGGCGGCCGACCCCGCCGTGCGCGCCATGCTCGACGCCGAAGCCGCGCGGCTCGGCTGGCCAGCGCTGCACGCCAGGCTCGCCCAGGTGGACCCGGCCACCGCCGCGCGCCTGGCGCCCAACGATGCGCAGCGCGTACAGCGCGCGCTCGAGGTCTTCGAGCTGACCGGGCAGCCGCTGTCGGCCTTCCATTCGCGTGGCGACGCACCGCCTGCACCGCCACGCCACCGCCTGCTCTCGCTCGAGCCGACCGACCGTGCCTGGCTGCATGCGCGCATCGGGCAGCGCTTCGAGCAGATGCTGGCCGCCGGTTTCCTCGACGAGGTGGTTCGCCTGCGCATGCGCGGCGACCTGCACACCGGCCTGCCGAGCATGCGCTGCGTGGGCTACCGTCAGGCCTGGGAAGCGCTGGACGCCGGCCTCGCCGGCGATGCCCTGGTGGCGCAGGTCTGCGAGCGCGGCACCGTCGCCACGCGCCAGCTGGCCAAGCGCCAGCTGACCTGGCTGCGCGGCATGGCGCGCGAGACACTGCCCGCCGAGGACCCGCGTGCAATAGATCACGCCCTGCAACAGATGAGTCGCTGGCGCGCCACAGCGGGTTGATGGCCATCAATTGACGGGCATGGTGGTTTCCCTAGAGTGCCGCATGCCTGTCACCCTGTACGACCACGGCGGCCACCGTTGCCTGATGTTCACCGACCTGGGCCATGCCCCGGGCGCGGACAGCCATGCCGACGAGGCTGTGCAATCCAACCAGTTCCTGATCGTCGACGACGGCACCGGTGCCATCATCGACCCGGGCGGCAACCTGGCCTACAGCGAGCTGTATCTCGGCATGACGCGGCATTTCGCGCCGCACAAGCTGTCGGCCATCCTCGCCTCGCACGCCGACCCGGACATCATCGCCTCGCTGGACCGCTGGATGACCTCGACCCAGGCGAAGGTCTACGTCTCGCAGGTCTGGGAGCGCTTCATCCCCCACTTCTGCAAGCCCGGCAAGACCATGGGCCGCATCGTCGGCATCCCGGACGCCGGCATGCGCATCCGCGTGGGCCGCAGCGACCTGATCGCCCTGCCCGCCCACTTCCTGCATGCCGAGGGCAATTTCCAGTTCTACGACCCAGCGAGCCAGATCCTGTTCTCGGGCGACCTGGGCGTATCCCTTGTCGGTGGCCAGGCGGCCAAGGAGCCGGTCACGCGCCTGGCCTCGTTGCTGCCATCCATGGAACGCTTTCACCAGCGCTACATGGTGTCGAACAAGGTGCTGCGGCTGTGGGCCGACATGGTCAGCCGCCTGCCCATCCGCATGATCGTGCCGCAGCACGGTGCACCGCTGATCGACCAAGCCGTGCCCGAGTTCATCGCCTGGGCCCGCGAGCTCGATTGCGGCATCGACCTGATGGCCGCCCGGCACTACGCCGTGCCGGCCTGACGAGACGCAGCAGGCCGCCGATCAGGACGTGACCGAGCGCGTCTCGCCGCTGCGACGAGGCTGGATCGGCGTGGCGCGCACGCAGTTGCGGCCGGCTTCCTTGGCAGCCTGCAGTGCCGATTCGGCGTCCTGCACCAGCCCGTCGAGCGAGGCCTGGCCCATGTGCACGTGGGCGACGCCCACGCTAACCGTGGCCACCACGTGGGCACTCTCCCAGCGGAACGGGGCCGAGGCCACCTGCTGGCGGATGCGCTCGGCCGCGTCCAGCGCGCCCAGCGGGTCGGTGTGGGGCAGGAAGACCGCCAGCTCGGCGCCACCGAAGCGGGCCAGCAGATCGGACTGGCGCAGCGTGGCGTTCACGCGGCGTGTCACTTCGAGCAGGATCGCGTCGCCGCAGCGCTGGCCCATGCTGTCGTTGATGCGGCGCAGGTGGTCCGCGTCGATCAACAGCAGTGCGCCGTCGTCGCCATAGCGGCGGCAACGCGCCCATTCGCGCTCGGTCAGGCGCAAAAACTGGCGGCGGTTGCTCACGCCGGTGAGTTCGTCGTCGACCATCAGCAACTCGCGTTGCACCGACGACTGCGCCAGTGCGCGGGCCAGGTGCAGAGCGGCGCCGCCGGCCACCAGGGCCGGCAGCAGGGCCAGGGCCCCGGCGCCCAGCGCCACCGGCCAGGAGCTGCCGTCCATCAGCACCAACAGGGCGGCCACAGCCACCGCCACGGTGACGGCCACCCCCACCTGGAACGCCCAGGCCGAGCCCAGGCTGGCACGGCTGGCGAGCTGGGTCAGGGTGTGCACCCAGCCTGGCGTGGCGTGGCGGGTGGGGTTGCCGGTGTCGCTGGAGGCCACCATCAGGTTCCTGTTGGTCAGTGAGGGAATTCGAACACAAATCGGCCTTTTTGGGGCCGACTTGAGCCCGCCGTGCCCCCTGTCGACGTGACAGATTCGAGCGCACCGTCTTGCCCGTCGTCAAGTCTCGCCGGCCCGGGCAGGAAGACACTGAAAAGTGATCGAGAAACAGATGGAGACAAACCCATGAGCAGCACCGCCACCCCGCTCGTCATCGACCGCCTGGACACCGCCGTGGACGCGGTGTTGTCGCGGGTCAGTGGCGACATCGTGCTTGGCATTCCCCTGGGCATCGGCAAGCCCAACCCCTTCGTGAACGCCCTGTACCGCCGCGTCAAGGCCGACCCGGCGCGGCGGCTGCGGATCATCACCGCGCTGTCGCTGGAGCGGCCGGTGGGCAAGAGCGAACTGGAGCAGCACTTCCTCGACCCGCTGGTCGAGCGCGTGTTCAAGGACTACCCCGACCTCGACTACGTGAAGGACAGCCGCGCCGGCCGCCTGCCGCCCCACATCGAGGTGCGCGAGTTCTTCATGAAGACCGGCGACTACCTGGGCAACCAGGCGGCGCAGCAGGGCTACATCTCGACCAACTACACCTTCGTCGCGCGCGACATGGCGCTGCAGGGCATGAACGTGATCGCGCAGGCCGTGGGCATGCACGGCAGCCCGGACACGGAGGGCGGCGGCGACTGGCGCCTGTCGCTGTCGTCCAACCCCGACGTCACCTTCGAGGTGGTCGAGCGCTTCCAGGCGCTGGGCCAGCCGCTGCTGAAGATCGGCGTGGTCAACGAACAGATGCCCTTCATGCCCAACCATGCCGAAGTGGCGCCCGGCTTCTTCGACATCGTCGTCACCGACCCGGCGGCCACGCACACCTTGTTCGGGCCGCCCAACGGCAAGGTCAGCACGGCCGACTACGCCATCGGCCTGCACGCCAGCAGCCTGGTGCCCGACGGCGGCACGCTGCAGATCGGCATCGGCTCGCTGGGCGACGCGATCGCCCAGGCCCTGATCGTGCGCGACCGCCACGGCGACGAGTACCGCCGCATCCTGGATTCGATCTGCCCGCCCGGCACCCTGGCCCACCGCGAGCTGGGGCGCTTCGACCAGGGCGTCTACGGCTGCTCGGAGATGTTCGTCAACGGCTTCCTGCAACTGATCGAGGCCGGCATCGTGCGGCGCGAGGTCTTCGGCGATGCCACCCTGCAGCAGATGCTCAACGACGGCCGCATCGCCGGCACCACGGTCACGCCGACCACGCTGCGTGCGCTGCGCGAGGCCGGCCGCATCGGCTCGCCGCTGGAGCAGGCCGACCTCGACTGGCTGGTCCACTGGGGCGTGCTGCGCGACGGCACGCAGCTGGACGGCGACCGGCTCGCCTGCGGCGACGCCCGCGTGGCCAACGACCTGGACAGCCCGGCCGGCTTCGACGCCGTCTGCGCCCAGTTGCTGGGGGCGCGCCTCCTGCACGGCGTGCACATGCACGGCGGCTTCTTCCTCGGTCCGGCCGACTTCTACGAGCGCCTGCGCCGCATGCCCGAGGCCGAGCTGGCCAGGATCGACATGACGCGCATCGACTTCATCAACCAGCTCGATGGCCGCGTGCCCGGCGAAGGCGAGTTGAAGCGCGCCCAGCGCCGCGGCGCCGCCTTCATGAACACCACGATGATGGTCACGCTGCTGGGGGCGGCCGTGTCCGACGGGCTGGAAAGCGGCCAGGTGGTGTCCGGCGTCGGCGGCCAGTACAACTTCGTCGCCATGGCCCACGCCTTGCCCGACGCGCGCTCGGTGCTGATGCTGCGCGCCACGCACGAGCACAAGGACGGTCTCAAGAGCAGCATCGTCTGGAACTACGGCCACGTGACCATCCCGCGCCACCTGCGCGACATCGTCATCACCGAGTACGGCGTGGCCGACCTGCGCGGCCGCAGCGACGCCGAGGTGGTGCAACGCCTGATCTGCATCGCCGACTCGCGCTTCCAGCCCGAGCTGATCGCCGCTGCGCGCGCCCACGGCAAGCTGGGTGCCGACTGGAAGGTGCCCGAGGCACACCGCCGCAACCTGCCCGAGATGCTGGACGAGAAGCTGCACCCCTGGAGCCAGGCCGGCTTACTGCCGGACTTCCCCTTCGGCACCGACCTCACCGCCGACGAGCTGCACATTGTGCGGGCGCTCAAGCGGCTCAAGCGCGCCACGCAGCACCCAGTGGAACTGGTGACGATGGCCTTGCGCTCGCTGTGGGACGGCAAGGAAGCACCCACCGCCTACCTGGAGCGCCTGGGCCTGGACGACGCGACGAGCTTCAAGGCGATGTTCATTCGCAAGCTCTTCGCGGGGAATTTGTAGCCCCCACGCCCCCTTCCGGGGGCTGCCCCCCGAGGGGGCTCGCGCAGCGGACCGGCAAAGCCGGATCCACGCACGCCACTGGGGGATGGCGGCTGCTTCGCAGCGCCAGCTTCATACCGCTCAGGGAGAGGACAGCGCCCGGCTTGACAGCGTGGCTGAGTCGAGTCTAAAGTGATATCACTTTGATTTCAACGGAGACTCGCCATGGCGGCCTCGTCCTGTGTTGAACGGCCCTTCCGGTCGGCCAACGGTTACCTGATGGTGGGCCTGGGGCTGGCGTCGCTGCTGGTCGGGGTCGGCCTGCTGATTCGGCTGGCGGTGCTGCCGGGTGTCGTGCTGCTGTTGCTCGGCATCGTGCTGCTCGCCGGCCTGTACATGCTGCAGCCCAACACCGGCGCCATCCTGACCCTGTTCGGCGAATACCGCGGCACCGACCGCGCCGAAGGCCTGCGCTGGGCCAACCCCCTGCTGCTCAAGCGCAAGCTCTCGCTGCGGGCACGCAACCTCACCGCGCCGACGCTGAAGGTCAACGACAAGCGCGGCAACCCGGTGGAGATCGGCGCGGCCGTCGTCTGGCGGGTGCACGACACGGCCCGCGCGGTGTTCGAGGTCGACGATTTCGAGGTCTTCGTGCGCATCCAGGCCGAAGCCGCGCTGCGCCACCTGGCCTCGCAATACGCCTACGACCAGGGCGAGGATCCGGACAGCGCGGAGGTCACGCTGCGCGGCAGCATCGACGAGGTGGCGCAGGCCCTGCAGGCCGAGTTGCAGGCCCGCTTCGCCGACGCCGGCGTCGAGGTCACCGGCGCCAAGCTGACCCACCTGGCCTATGCGCCCGAGATCGCCCAGGTGATGCTGCGCCGGCAGCAGGCCGAGGCCATCATCAGCGCGCGCAAGAAGATCGTCACCGGCGCGGTCAGCATGGTGGAGGCGGCGTTGCAGGGCCTGTCCGAGCGCGAGATCGTGGTGCTCGACGACGAGCGCAAGGCGGCGATGGTGAGCAACCTGCTGGTGGTGCTGTGTTCCGACAAGGACACCCAGCCCATCCTCAACGCGGGCACGCTCTACAACTGAGCGCATGACCATGCAGGACGAGTTCGTCTACCGCGAGCGCCAGGTGGGCTGGGTGCTGATCTTGGGGTTGCTGGGTTCGGCGCTCATCGTGTGGGCCGTCAGTCCACCAGAGCCGGTCTGGCCGATCGCACTGGCCATCGGAAGCATGTCGCTGTTGTCCCTGGCGCTGGGTCGCCTGACCGTTGAAGTGGGCGGCGGCGAATTGCGCTGGCGCTATGGCTGGTTGGGCCTGCCCCGGTGGCGCGTGCCACTGGCGGACATCGAGCGCATCGAGCCTTGTCGTACCCGGGCCGTCGAGGGCTGGGGCATCCACCGCACCAAGGAAGGCTGGCTCTACAACATTGCCGGGCAGGACGCCTTGCGCGTGGTGCGCCGCGACGGCCGGCGCTTCCGTCTGGGCAGTGCCGACATCGCCGGCCTGCAGCGCGTGCTGCAGCCTCGGCTGTAGCGCCTCATCGCCCATGGCCAGCCCCGGCAAGAAGAGCTACCCGCTGCGCATCGACCCCGCGCTGTGGGCCGAGATCGAGCGCCTGGCCGCGCAGGAACTGCGCAGCGCCAACGCGCAGGTCGAGTTCCTGCTGCGCGAGGCGCTGGGCAAGCGTGGCCGCCTGCCGTCGTCAACCGGGCCGGCCAAGCCGGTCAAGCCAGGGCCGGCCGATTGATCAGTGGGCGCCGCCGGCGTCCACGGGCGCTGCACCCACCCTCGGCGGCCGGCGGGTGAACCAGATCAGGCCAATCAGCGACAGGAACAGCAGGGCCGAGACGTAGAAGATGTCGTCGGCCGCCCGGGTGTAGGCCTGCTGGTCGATCATGCGGTTGACCTGGGCCAAGGCCTGCTCGGCCGACAGGCCGGCCGACTGCAGCGACGACAGCACGCCTGCAAAGGCGCCCTGGCCAGCGGCCAGCGGCTCGGCCAGGTGGGCGTGGTGCATCGCGGCACGGTCGTCCCACACGGTGGTGGCGATCGAGGTGCCCATCGCGCCGGCCGTGATCCGCACGAAGTTGGACAAGCCCGCGGCCGCCGCCATGCGCTCGGGCCCGATGCCGGTCATCACCAGCGTCGTCAGCGGGATGAAGAAGAACGACATCGCCGCGCCCTGGATGAAGGTGGGCACCAGCACGTGGGCCATGTCGGTCTGCGTCGTGAACTGCGAGCGCATCCACAGCACCAGGGCGAACACGATGAAGGCCCCGGTCGCCATGCGGCGCGGGTCCCACACGCCCACCTTGCGGCCGACCAGCGGCGACAGCAGGATCGCGAACACGCCCACCGGCGCCAGCGCCATGCCGGCGCTCGTGGCGGTGTAGCCCATCCACTGCTGCAGCCACAGCGGCATCAGCACCACGTTGCCGAAGAACAGGCCGTAGGCCACCGACAGGGCCAGCGCGCCGAAGGCGAAGTTGCGCCGCGCGAACAGACGCAGGTCCACCACAGGGTGAGCGTCGGTCAGCTCCCAGACCACGAAGACCGCGAAGGCGACGACGGCCGTCACCGCCAGCACCACGATCTGCGGCGACGAGAACCAGTCCAGCTCCTTGCCCTTGTCCAGCATCAGCTGCAGCGAGCCGACCCAGGTCACGAGCAGGGCCAGGCCGAGCGTGTCGATCGGCAGCTTGTGGCGTGGCGTCTCGCGGTGGCGGTAGATGCCCCAGGTGACGAAGGCGGCGAACAGGCCGACGGGGATGTTGATGTAGAAGATCCAGGGCCAGGAAATGTTGTCGGTGATCCAGCCGCCCAGCAGCGGCCCGACCACCGGCGCGACCAGCGTGGTCACACCCCACAGCGCCAGCGCCGTGCCGGCCTTGGCCCGCGGGTAGCTGGCCAGCAGCAGGGTCTGTGACAGCGGGATCATCGGCCCGGCGACCAGGCCCTGCATCACGCGGAAGACGACCAGGGTTTCCAGCGAGGGCGCGAAGCCGCACAGGAACGAGGCCAGCACGAACAGCAGCACGCTCATCGTGAACAGGCGCACCGCGCCGAAGCGCTGCGTGAGCCAGCCCGTCAGCGGCACCGAGATCGCGTTGGCGACGCCGAAGCTGGTGATGACCCAGGTGCCCTGGCCCGGGCTCACGCCCAGGTCGCCCGAGATCGCCGGCAACGAGACGTTGGCGATCGACGAATCGAGCACGTTCATGAAGGTCGCCAGCGACAGCGAGATCGTGCCCAGCGCGAGCGCGGTGCCGGTCAGCGGCGGTGGCGGGGCCGGCGGCAACGTGGCGGCCGGCGGCGGTGGCGCCTTCGGCAGGTCGGCCGCATCGGCGGTGGTGGCGGTGGCGCTCATGGCGAAAGACCTCGGCGGCTCAGCGCAGCGCGATGCTGCCGCGCACGATGCGGCGGATGCGCTCGTCGACCTCGCGGTCCAGCGCCTCGTAGACGCTGGTGCTGCCCACCGGCGTCAGGCGGGTGACTTCGGCCAGGGTCTTGCCGCCCTGGTCGCGGGTGTCGACGGTCACTTCCATCGACAGGCCCACGCGCAGCGGGTGCGCGGCCAGCTCCTGCGGGTCCAGCGCGATGCGCACCGGCACCCGCTGCACGATCTTGATCCAGTTGCCGGTGGCGTTCTGTGCCGGCAGCAGCGAAAACGCCGCGCCCGTGCCCGCGCCCAGGCCGGCCACAGTGCCGTGGAAGCTGACCTTGCTGCCGTAGACATCGGCCGTCAGCTCGGCCGGCTGGCCGATGCGCAGCTCGGCAAGCTGGCCTTCCTTGAAGTTGGCGTCGACCCAGACCTTGTCCAGCGCGACCACGGTCATCAGCGGCGCGCCGGCCTGCACCCGCTGGCCCAGCTGCACCGAGCGCTTGGCGACCTGGCCGGTGATCGGCGCGGGCAACTCGGCGCGCTTGAGCGCCAGCGCCGCCTCGCGCACGCGGGCCGCGGCGCGCTGCACGTTGGGGTGCTGCTCGACGGTCGTGCCTTCGGTCATGACCTGGCCGGTGGCCAGCTGCTCCTTGGCGGCCAGCGCCGCGGACTGGGCCGCCACCATGGCGCTCTTGGCCGCGGCCAGTTGCGCGGTGGCGTGCTGGTATTCCTCCTTGCCGACGGCGCCGCTGGCGACCAGCGGGGCGCGCCGGTTCACATCGTCCTGCGCCTTGGCGAGGTCGGCCTGGGTGCGGGCCAGGTCGGCCTCGCGCAGGGCCACCTGGGCCTTGAGCGTGGCGTTGCCGGCGTACATGGTCTTCACCTCGCGCACGGTTTGCGCGAGCTGGGCCTCGGCCTGGTCGAGGGCGACCTTGGCATCGGCGGTGTCGAGCTTGACCAGCGGCTGGCCGGTCTTCACCTCGTCGTTGTCGTCGGCCAGGATGGCCACCACGGTGCCCCCCACCTGCGGCGTGATCTGCACCACGTTGCCGGCCACATAGGCGTTGTCGGTGGTCTGGTGGTGGCGGCCTTGCAGCCAGTGCCAGCCGCCCCAGCCGATGCCCACGAGGGCGACGGCGGCGGCGATCAGGGTCAGGCCACGGCGGCGGGCAGTGGGGTTGGCGGCGGGGGAGGAAGCGGCGTCGGTCATGATGAGGGCTCTTCGAATTCGGTTCTTCAGTTGGCGGCGGCGACGGTGGCGGTGTCACCGGCCCAGCCGCCGCCCAGGGCCTTCAGCAAGGCCACGTGGGTGTCGAGCTGGCGGGCCTGCAGGTCTACCGCCTGGCGGCGCTGGGCCAGCCACTGGCTCTCGGTGTTCAGCACGATCAGGTAGCTGCCCAGGCCGGCGCGGTAGCGCTGCAAAGACAGGTCGTGGGCCTTCTGCGCGCCGGCCAGGGCGTCGGCCTGCTCGCGGCGCTGGCGCTGCAGCGATTGCAGCGAGCTGATCGCGTCGCTGGCCTCGCGCACCGCGTCCAGCACGGTGGCGTTGTACTGGGCGATGGCGGTGTTCAGCTCGGCCTCGCGGCCGCCCAGCTGGGCGCGCAGCCGGCCGCCGTCGAACAGCGGCAGGTGCAGCGCGGGCGTCACGCCCCACTGGTGGCTGCCGGCCTCGAAAACCTGGTCGAGGCCGATCGCGTTCAGGCCGATGAAGGCGGTGAGGTTGACGTTGGGATAGAAGGCCGTGCGGGCAACCTTGACGTCCTGGCCGGCGGCGTCGATGCGCCAGCGCGCGGCCGCCACGTCCGGCCGGCGGGCCAGCAGGTCGGCGCCCAGCGTGTCGGGCAGGGCCTGCGCGGCCAGGCTGTCCAGCGCCGGGCTGAGGCTGTCCAGCGCCGACGGGGCCTGGGCACTCAATGCCGCCAGCTGGTGGCGCGTCAGCGTGATTTGCTCGTCCAGCGCCTCGATCTGGGCCCGGGTGTCGGGCAGGGCGCTGTCGGCCTGCACCAGCTCGACCTGGGTGTCCAGCCCGGCGCTGACGCGCTGTCGGGTCAACGCCAGCAGCTCGTCGCGCTGGGCCAGCGTGCGCAGCGCCACGTCGCGCTGGGCGACGAGACGGGCCAGGCCGACGTAGGCACGGCTGACCTGCGCGGCCAGCGCGTTGGCGGCCACCGCGGCGTCGGCCTGCGCGGCGCGGGCCTGGCCCAGCGACGAGGCCAAGGCGGCAGCCTGCTGGCCGTACCAGTCCGGCCCCCAGGACAGGCCGGCCTGCACGGTGCCGCTGTTGCGCACCGAGCCGGCGATCGGCGGCGGGAACAGGCCGTTCTCGCTGTAGCGCTGGCGCGAAGCCTCGACGCCCAGCGAGGCCTGCGGGCCATCGGCCGCCTCGGTGACGCGGGCCAGCGCCAGGGCACGCGCGACGCGGGCCTGGGCCACGGCCAGGCTGGGCTGGTCGCGCAGGGCCTGGTCGACCAGCTTGGCAAGTTGCTCGTCGCCCAGCGTGGCCCACCAGCGCGGCTGGGCCATGGCACCGGCGCCGTCCTTCAGGCCCGCTGCGGCGGGCGTGGTCTCGGCCAGGCGCGGCGTGGCCGGGCCCGGCGTGGCGCAGCCGGCCAGCAGCACCGCGGCCGAGGCGATGGCGATCACCGCTGTCAACGCCGTCGGGCTCAGCCGGGGCAAGTGGAGGTGGAGGGTTGGAAACTTCATCGCAGGGTCCCTGTTCTTGTTGCTTTGGTTCATTCGGCGGCCTGGCGGGTGGCGTCGCGCATCGCGTCGCCATTGGCCACCATGCGGCCCAGCAGGCCCAGCAGTTGCTGCCACTCGGCCTCGCTGAAGCCCTTCAAGTGGTTGTTCAGCACCTCGGCCATCACCGGCGGCACCTTGCGGGCCACCTTGCGGCCTTCGTCGGTGAGCACCAGGTGCACGACGCGCCGGTCTTCGGTTGAGCGCTCGCGCCGCACCAGGCCTTTGGCCTCCAGGCGGTCGAGCGCGCGGGTCATCGCGCCGGGGTCCAGCTCGAGCTCACGCGACAGCGCGGCCACGGTGTCGCAGTCCTTCATGGCCAGCTTGAACAGCGGCAGCCACTGGGCGTGCGTCAGGTCGTAGACCGCCAGGCGTGCATCGGCCTGGGCCAGGATGGACGACATCACCCGCTTCATCAGGAAGCCCACGCTCTGGTCCGGCCGGTACTGGCCCGGCGCGTAGAAGCTGGGGACGGTGGTGTCGTCGGCTTGATTCATGCCGCAACTATAATTGCGTAGGCAATGATTGTTCGGTCAGTTATTGAATAGACTTGCTTTGCGTGTGGTTTTGCACGCAGCACCGGGCGACACGCCCATTGCCTACACTGCGCGCCATGCCGACCACCCCCAACGAACGCCCCCGCGCCACGACGCCCCGCTCGCTGTCGGGCCTGATGCCCTTCCTGCGCCCTTACCGTGGCCGCATCGTGCTGGCCCTGAGCTTCATGGTGCTGGCCGCCGCGGCCACGCTGGTGCTGCCGGTGGCGCTGAAGTCCTTGATCGACCAGGGCCTGGTGGCCGCCGAGCCGGGCGACCGCCTGATGGCGCTGCGCGAGCATTTCGGCGCGCTGTTCGCCGTCGGCGCCGCGCTGGGCCTTTTCTCGGCCCTGCGCTTCTACATGGTCACCTGGCTGGGCGAGCGGGTCACGGCCGACCTGCGCAACGCCGTCTACGCCCACGTGGTGCGGCAAAGCCCCGAGTTCTTCGAGACCACCGCCACCGGCGAGGTGCTGAGCCGGCTGACCACCGACACGACCCTGGTCCAGACGGTCGTCGGTTCCAGCCTCAGCATGGGCCTGCGCAACACGGTGATGGGCATTGGCGCCTTGGGCATGCTGGTCTTCACCAACCCGCTGGTGATGGGCCAGGTGCTGGGCATCCTGGTGCTGGTGGTGCTGCCGGCGCTGTATTTCGGCCGCCGCGTGCGGCGCCTGTCGCGCGACAGCCAGGACCGGGTGGCCGACTCCAGCGCCATCGCCGCCGAGGTGCTGAACGCCGTGCCCGTGGTGCAGAGCTACACCCAGGAGCAGCGCGAGGCCGCGCGCTTCTCGGCCGCCACCGAGGCCGCCTTCGACACCGCGCGCAAGCGCACCGGCGTGCGCTCGGTGCTGGTGGCCTTCATCATCACCGCCACCTTCGGCGCGCTGCTGTGGGGCCTGTACCAGGGCACGCAGGCCGTGATCCACGGTGACATCACCGCCGGCCACCTGGGGCAGACCGTGCTCTACGTGATCGTGCTGGTCAGCTCGGTGGCCGTGCTGTCCGAGGTCTATGGCGACCTGCTGCGCGCGGCCGGCGCCACCGAGCGGCTGATGGAGCTGCTGTCGGCCCAGTCACCGGTCGCCGAGCCGGCGGCGCCGCGCGCGCTGCCGCCCATCGAGCACGGCTCGGGCCCGTCCATGCGGGGCTCGCGCGTGCAACTGCGGGGCCTGCGCTTCCACTACCCGTCGCGGCCTGCCCAGGCGGCGCTGGCGGACATCGACCTGGACGTGCAGCCCGGCGAGACCGTGGCCCTGGTCGGCCCCAGCGGCGCCGGCAAGACGACCGTGTTCCAGCTGCTGCTGCGCTTCTACGACACCGAGGCCGGCCAGGTCCTGGTCGACGGCGTGGACGTGCGCGAGGCCTCGCTCGGGGCCTTGCGCGAGCGCATCGGCATCGTGCCGCAGGACAGCGTGATCTTCTCGGCCAGCGCAATGGACAACATCCGCTACGGCCGGCCGGGCGCGAGCGACGACGAGGTCGTCGCGGCCGCCAAGGCCGCCTTCGCGCACGATTTCATCCTCGCACTGCCGGGCGGCTACCAGAGCTTCCTGGGCGAGCGCGGCGTGCGCCTGTCCGGCGGGCAACGCCAGCGCATCAGCATCGCCCGCGCGATCCTGAAGAACCCGCCGCTGCTGCTGCTGGACGAGGCCACCAGCGCGCTGGACGCCGAAAGCGAGCGCATGGTGCAGGCCGCGCTGGAGGCCGCGATGGCCCACCGCACGACCCTGGTCATCGCCCACCGCCTGGCCACGATCCAGCGCGCCGACCGCATCATCGTGATGGAGGCCGGCCGCATCGTCGAGCAGGGCAACCATGCCTCGCTGATCGAGCGCGGCGGGCTCTACGCGCGCCTGGCGGCCATGCAGTTCGGGCTGGAAGACACTGCCGGCTGATACCCGTGGTTGCAATGCGGACATGGTGTCACCACCGTGCCGCGCTAGTCTTGGTCTCTAACATCCACAGGAGCCAAGACATGAATGCACGCACACGCTCGCTGCCCATCCTCGTCGCCGCCGCGCTGGCGGCCACCGGCTGCGCCAACATGGGCGAACGCGAGAAAGGCACGGCCGCCGGCGCGGGCATCGGCGCCGCCGCAGGCGCCGTGATCAGCGCCGCCACCGGCGGCAAGGCGGGCACCGGCGCCGTCGTCGGCGGCGTGGTCGGCGCGGCCGCCGGCAACCTCTGGTCCAAGCGCATGGAAGACAAGCGCAAGGCGATGGAGAAGGCCACCCAGGGCACCGGCGTCACGGTGGACCGCACGGCCGACAACCAGCTGCACGTCAACGTGCCCAGCGACATCTCGTTCGACTCCGGGCGCTCCAACCTGAAGCCTGAGCTGCGCCCGGTGCTGGACCAGTTCGCCCAAGGCCTGGACCACACGATGAACGTGCGCGTGGTGGGCCACACCGACAGCAGCGGCAGCGACGCGATCAACGACCCGCTGTCGGTCGAGCGGGCCCGCAGCGTGCGCGAATACCTGGCCAGCCGGGGCGTGGCCAGCCAGCGGGTCGAGATCTCGGGAGAAGGCTCGCGCCAGCCGGTGGCCGACAACGGCACGCCCGACGGCCGTGCCCGCAACCGCCGGGTCGAGATCTTCCTGCGCGAGGCCGACAAGCCGTCCTGACCCGCGGCGGCGAAGGGTGGGCCCGCCTCGATAAAATGACGCGATGACCCGCCCCGCCCGCTCGCAGTACGAAGATTTCATGCGCCACGTCTTCACGACGGGTGTGGCCAAGGGCGACCGCACCGGCACCGGCACGCGCAGCGTGTTCGGCCACCAGATGCGCTTCGACCTGGCCGAGGGCTTTCCGCTGGTCACCACCAAGAAGGTCCACCTGAAGAGCATCGTGCTCGAGCTGCTGTGGTTCCTGCGCGGCGACTCGAACGTGAAGTGGCTGCAGGAACGCGGCTGCACGATCTGGGACGAGTGGGCCGAGGACGACGGCGACCTGGGCCCGGTCTACGGCGTGCAGTGGCGCAGCTGGCCCACGCCCGACGGCGGCCACATCGACCAGATCGCCCAGGTCGTCGAGCAGC
Organism: Burkholderiaceae bacterium; assembly: GCA_044226465.1. Classification (GTDB taxonomy): domain Bacteria; phylum Pseudomonadota; class Gammaproteobacteria; order Burkholderiales; family Burkholderiaceae_C; genus Ideonella. Next base: position 24,682 of record JBGAGZ010000058.1, read on the forward strand.
TCAAGACCAACCCCGATTCGCGCCGCATCATCGTCAGCGCCTGGAACGTGGCCGAGCTGCACAAGATGGCGCTGATGCCCTGCCACGCCTTCTTCCAGTTCTACGTGGCGAACTACAAGCTCAGCTGCCAGCTCTACCAGCGCAGCGCGGACATCTTCCTCGGCGTGCCCTTCAACATCGCCAGCTATGCGCTGCTCACCCACATGCTGGCTCAGCAGTGCGGTCTGGAGGTCGGGGAGTTCATCTGGACCGGCGGTGACTGCCACATCTACGACAACCACGTCGAGCAGGTGAAGACGCAGCTGGCCCGCGCGCCCTACCCGTACCCGGTGCTGAACATCCGCCGCCAACCGGCGTCGATCTTCGACTACGAGTACGAAGACTTCGAGGTGCTCGACTACCAGCACCATGCGCCCATCAAGGCGTCGGTGGCGGTGTGATCCTCAGCCTCATCGCGGGGGTGGCCCGCAACGGCGTGATCGGGCGCGACAACCAGCTGCTCTGGCGGCTGCCCGAAGACATGAAGCATTTCCGCGCCACCACGATGGGCGCGCCGGTGATCATGGGTCGCAAGACCTGGGACTCGCTGCCCGAGCGCTTCCGCCCGCTGCCCGGCCGCCGCAACATCGTGCTGACGCGGCAGCCGGGCTTCGTGGCCGAAGGCGCTAGCCTCGCGGCCGACCTGGACGCCGCTCTGGCACTGGCCCGGGGCGATGGCGCGCCGCGCGCCTTCGTGATCGGCGGCGAGCAGGTCTACCGCGCGGCCCTGCCGATGGCCGACGAGCTGGTGCTGACCGAGGTCGAGCGCGACGAGGTGGGAGACGCCCACTTCCCCGACTTCTGCCGCGACGCCTTTGCCGAGGTCGCACGCGAGCGGCACCGCGCGGCGGCGCCCAACGACTTCGATTTCTCCTTCGTCACGTACCGGCGCCTCGACGGCGCCACGAGCTGAGGCCCCCATGTCCGACCACGGTTTCCACGTCCACGGCCCGCACGACCACGAGCTGGAGCACGCCGCCCAGCACGACCCCGAGGGCATGGCCGGGCAGCTGGCCGTGATCACCGCCATCCTGGCCACCGTGGGCGCGCTGTTCTCTTACCAGGGCGGTGCCACCCAGGCCAACGCCGGGCTGCTCAAGAACGAGGCCGCGATCAAGAAGACCGAGGCCGCCAACCAGTGGGCCTACTTCCAGTCCAAGAGCACCAAGCAGTCGCTGGCGGAATTCGCGCGCGACCTGGCGCCCGAAGACAAGCGCGCCGCCTACCAGGCCAAGATCGACCGCTACGAAGGCGAGAAGAACGCGATCAAGCTCGAGGCCGAGAAGCTGGAAGCCGCCGCCAAGGAGAGCGACGAGGCCAGCGAGGCCCAGATGCACCAGCACCACCGCTGGGCCCAGGCCACGACGGCGCTGCAGATCTCGATCGCCATGGCGGCCATCGCGCTGCTGACCAAGCGGCGCTGGCTGGAATGGGCCACGCTGGGCCTGGGCGCCCTGGGCGTGGCGGTGGGCGTCGCGGCCTGGTTCCACGTCTGATCGGCCGCCACCCCGTGCGGTGGCCGGGCGGCCGTGGCTGAGTTGCGCCACCTGGTCCTCGTGCTGGGCGACCAGCTCGACCTGGACGCCGCCGCATTCGACGGCTTCGACGCCCGCTGCGACGCGGTCTGGATGGCCGAGGTGGCCGAGGAATCAACCCACGTCTGGTCGAGCCAGCCGCGCATCGCCATGTTCCTGGCCGCGATGCGCCACTTCGCCCAGGCGCTGCGCGCCACGGGGCGGCCCCTGCTCTACCGCCGCCTGGACGACCCCGCCACCCAGGGCAGCCTGGCGGCGCAACTGGGCGCCGACATCGAGCGGCTGCGACCGGCCGGGCTCGTGATGACGGCGCCGGGCGACTGGCGCGTGCTGCAAGCCCTCAAGGCAGTGGCCCAGGCGCACGGCCTGCCGCTGGACATTCGCGAGGACCGCCATTTCTTCGGCAGCGTGCGCGAGTTCTCAGCCCATGCGCGGGGCCGCAAGTCGCTGCGCATGGAGTACTTCTATCGCGAAATGCGCCAGCGCCACCGGGTGCTGATGCAGGGCGACGCACCGGAAGGCGGGCAGTGGAACTTCGACGAAGACAACCGCGAGGCCTTCGGTGCCTCAGGCCCCGGCGAGATGCCGCCGCCCGCGCGGTTCGAGCCCGACACAATCACGCGCGAGGTGATCGCGCTGGTGGGCGAACGCTTCGCCGACCACCCGGGCCAACTGGCGAGTTTTGCCTGGCCGGTGACGCGCGAGCAGGCGCTCGTGGCGCTGCAGCGCTTCGTCGACGAGCGCCTGCCCTTCTTCGGCCGCTACCAGGACGCGATGTGGCCCGGCGAGCCCTGGCTCTATCACGCCCACCTGTCCGCGGCGCTGAACCTGAAGCTGCTGAACCCGCGCGAGGTGGTGGCTGCTGCCGAGGCCGCCTACCGCGCCGGCGCCGCGCCGCTGGCCAGCGTCGAGGGTTTTGTGCGGCAGATCCTGGGCTGGCGCGAATACGTGCGCGGCATCTACTGGACGCGCATGCCGGGCTACGCCGCGCTCAATGCACTGGACGCCCGCGAAGACCTGCCGGCCTGGTACTGGACTGGCGCCACCGACATGGCCTGCCTGCGCGACGCGATCACCCAGACGCTGGCGCACGGCTATGCGCACCACATCCAGCGCCTGATGGTGACCGGCCTGTTCGCGCTGATGTACGGCGTGCAGCCGCAGCAGGTGCACGCCTGGTACCTCGCGGTCTACGTCGACGCGGTCGAGTGGGTGGAGCTGCCCAACACCCTGGGCATGAGCCAGTACGCCGATGGCGGCCTGATGGCCAGCAAGCCCTACGTGGCCACCGGCAAGTACATCCAGCGCATGAGCCCGCACTGCCGGGGCTGCCGCTATGACCCCGGTCAGCGCACAGGCGACAAGGCCTGCCCGTTCACCACGCTGTACTGGGACTTCCTGATGCGCCACGAGGCGGTGCTCGCGGGCAACCCCCGCATGGCGCTGCAGGTGAAGAACCTGGCCCGGCTGGACGAGGCGCAAAGGCAGGCAATCGGCGAACGCGCGGCAGCCATCCGCCGCGGCCAGGTGGCCTGAGCGACCCCGCGCGGGCGGGCCGCCGCCTTGTACGATGGCGGCCACCGGCCCACCTGGACAGCCCTATGAGCACCTTGAAACTCGCCACCTGGAACGTGAACTCGCTGGCCGTGCGCCTGCCCCAGTTGCTGGACTGGCTGGCCGCCAACCCGGTGGACGCGATCGTGCTGCAGGAGACCAAGCTCACCGACGACAAGTTTCCCGCCGCCGAGCTCGAGGCCGCGGGCTACCACGTGGCTTTCCACGGCCAGAAGACCTACAACGGCGTCGCGCTGCTCAGCCGCCAGACGGCTGCCGAGGTGGTCATCAAGAACATCCCCGGCTTCGACGACGACCAGGCGCGGGTGATCGCCGGCACGGTGGCCGGCGTGCGCGTGATCGGCGGCTACTTCCCGAACGGGCAGGCGCCCGGCACGGACAAGTTCGCCTACAAGATGCGCTGGCTGGACGCGCTGCGCGCCTGGCTGGCCAGCGAACTGGCCACGCACCCGCAACTGGTGCTGATGGGCGACTTCAACATCGCGCCGGAAGACCGCGACGTCTACGACCCCATCGCCTGGGCCGGCCAGATCCATTGCACCGACGAGGAACGCGGGCACTTCAAGGCCTTGCTCGGCCTGGGGCTGCACGACGCCTTCCGCCTGTTCGAGCAGCCGCCCAAGAGCTGGAGCTGGTGGGACTACCGCAACTTGGCCTTCCGCAAGAACCAGGGCCTGCGCATCGACCACATCCTGGTCAGCGACGCGCTCAAGGGCCGTGTCTCGGCCTGCGCGATCGACAAGCTGCCGCGCAAGAACGAGCGGCCGAGCGATCACGCACCCGTGCTGGTCACACTGGGCTGAGCGTTGGTTCTTCGCGCGTCGCTTCGGCCTCGGCCTGCGGGTGCGACGCGAGCCAGGCGTCGAGCTGGTCCGGGCCCATCGGCCGGGCGAAGTAGTAGCCCTGCAGCAGGTTGCAGTGCATGGCCTCCAGGATGTCGCGCTGGACTTCGGTCTCCACGCCCTCGGCGACCACCTGCAGCCCCAGCGCATGCGCCAAGCGCACGACGGCCTCGACCACGGCCCGCGCGTCGGCGCTGTGGTCCACGTCCTTGACGAAGCTGCGGTCGATCTTCAGCTGCCGGGCCGGCAGGCGGCGCAGGTACGACAGGCTGGAATAGCCGACGCCGAAGTCGTCGATCGACACCTCCACGCCGATGGCGGCCAGGCCGTTCAGCATGTCGAAGGTCACCGCGGTGTCTTCCATGGCCACGGTCTCGGTGATCTCGCAGACCAGCGACCCGGGGTCCAGGTCGTGGCGCGCCAGCGCGGCGCTGATGTGGTGGACCAGGTCCGCCTGCCGCAGCTGGTAGGGCGACAGGTTGACGGCGACCCGGAAGCGGTGGCCCTGTTGCCGCCAGCGCGCCAGCTGGGCACAGGCTTCGTCGATCACCCATTTGCCGATCGAGCCGATCAGGCCGAAGCGCTCGGCGATCGGGATGAACTGGGCCGGGCTGACGAGGCCGCGCTCCGGGTGCCGCCAACGCAGCAGGGCTTCGACCCCGTGCACCCGCGCGGATCCCGCCTCGACCTTGGGCTGGTAATGCAGCTGCAATTCGCCGCGATCGACGGCGTGCCGCAGCGCCTGGCGCAGCTCGACCTGCTCGCCGCCGTCGTTGACCATGCTGCTGTCGTAGAGGGCGTAGCCGCCGCCGCCCTGGCGCTTGGCCACGTACATCGCCGCATCGGCGCAGGCGAGCAGCTTGTCGGCGTGGGCATGGTCAGGGAACAGCGCAATGCCGACCGAACACGTGAGTTCGACCGCACGGCCTTCGCACTCGATGGGCCGCTTCAGCGATGCAATGAACCGCTCGGCCAGCGACACCGCGTCGCCCGGGCCACTCAGACCCTCCATCAGCAGCACGAACTCGTCGCCGCCGATCCGCGCCAGGGTGTCCGCCTCCCGCGCGATGAACCGCAGGCGCTGCGCCACCTCGCGCAGCACCTGGTCACCAGCGCCGTGGCCGTACAAGTCGTTGATGGGCTTGAAGCCGTCGAGGTCCATGAACAGGACGGCGAGCTTCTCGGTCTGGCCGCGCGCGTCGGCACCCCTACTACGGCCGAGGCGGCGCGAGGCATGCTCGAGCCGGTCGGCGAACAGCATGCGGTTCGGCAGGCCGGTCAGGCCGTCCTGGAAGGCCAGCCGCTGCAGCTCGTCGTTGGCGCTGCGCAGCTGCTCGTTGGCGTCGCGCAGCGAGTTGGACAATAGCGCCTCGCGCGCCTGCATCCGCGCATCCAGCACCGAGGTGAGCAGGGCCGAAGTCAGCATCAGCGACGCGGCGCAGGCCACCAGCACCCCCAGGCCTTCGCCGCCCAGGGCGTCGGCGCTGAGGCAGACAACGCCGAACGGGAAGCTGGCTGCCGCCATGCCGGTGTAGTGCATGCCGGCGATCGCCACGCCCATGACGATGGCGGCGGCCAGCTGCATCAGCACGCGCTGGCGGCCGCGGTACAGGCGCATCCTGAAGAAGATCAACAGCGCGGCCGCCGAGGCCAGCAGCGCCACCAGGACCGACAGCGCGACCGTCGGCCAGTGCCACACGATGCCGGGCGCCAGTTGCAGCGCCGCCATGCCCAGGTAGTGCATGCCGCAGATGGCCGTGGCCATGCTGACCGAGCCCAGCGCGAGCATGCGGCGCGGCAGCGCGTCGCGGCTGGCGATCGCCAACGCGATGCCCGAGGCCACCAGGGCGGCCAGCCAGGACGAGAACGTGGTCCAGGCTTCGTAGCCCAAGGGCACGTCCAGACGGAAGCCGAGCATGCCGACGAAATGCATGGACCAGATGCCCGTGCCCATCGCCAGGCTGCCGCCCGCCCACCAAGCCCTGGCCATGCGCGCGCTGGCGGCGCGCACGCGGCTGGCGAGGTCGAGCGTGACGAACGAGGCGAAACTCGCCAGCAGCACCGAGCCCAGGACGAGCCAGGGGTCGTGACGAGAGGTCTGGAACAGCAGCAAGTCCATCCACTGGACATCGACCCGGTGGGCGGAGACTTGAGCACGATCAAGCCCGCCCAGGGCGCGCGCCACTGGCGATCGACCGCGCCTCAGCCGGCGCGCATCGACCGAGGGGGCATGGCGACCAGATTGCCCGCCAGGGCCAGTGCGACGCCCAGCACGGTCGGCACGCTCCACTCGAAGCCCTCGAGCCAGGACGAGGCCAGCAGGGCCACCACGGGCGTCAACACCCCAACGTAG
>JBGAGZ010000059.1:0-30622 GCA_044226465.1 Burkholderiaceae bacterium
GCGGGTCAGGCGCTGGCCTTGGCCTGTTCCCGGTACACCAGCAGGGGCTTGCCGCCCTCTTCGATGATGTGTTCGTCAACCACCACCTTGGCCACGCCGTCCAGCGTGGGCAGGTCGAACATGGTGTCGATCAGCGACTGCTCCATGATCGAACGCAGGCCGCGGGCCCCCGTCTTGCGCGCCAGCGCCTTGCGGGCGATGGCGGCCAGGGCCGACGGCCGAATCTCCAGTTCGACGCCGTCCATCGAGAACAGCTTCTGGTACTGCTTGACCAGGGCGTTCTTGGGCTCGACCAGGATCTGCACCAGCGCTTCCTCGGTCAGCTCGCCCAGCGTGGCCACCACCGGCAGGCGGCCGACCAGCTCGGGGATCAACCCGAAGCGAACCAAGTCTTCCGGCTCGGCGTGGCGGAAGACTTCCGACACGCGCTTTTCGGACTTGCTGTGGACGGTCGCCCCGAAGCCAATGCCCGACTTCTCGGTGCGGTTCTGGATCACCTTTTCGAGGCCGTCGAACGCCCCACCGCAGATGAACAGGATGTTGGTCGTGTCGATCTGCAGGAAGTCCTGGTTCGGGTGTTTGCGGCCGCCCTGGGGCGGAACGCTGGCCATGGTGCCTTCCACCAGCTTGAGCAGCGCCTGCTGCACACCCTCGCCCGACACGTCGCGGGTGATGCTGGGGTTGTCAGCCTTGCGCGAGATCTTGTCGATCTCGTCGATGTAGACGATGCCCCGCTGTGCCCGTTCAACGTCGTAGTTGCAGTTCTGCAGCAGCTTCTGGATGATGTTCTCGACGTCTTCGCCCACGTAGCCGGCCTCGGTCAGCGTCGTGGCGTCGGCGATCACGAAGGGGACGTTGAGCAGCCGGGCCAGCGTCTGCGCCAGCAGCGTCTTGCCCGACCCGGTGGGGCCGATGAGCAGGATGTTGCTCTTGGCCAGTTCCACCTCGTCCTTCGAGGCGCCCATGTGCTTGAGGCGCTTGTAGTGGTTGTAGACCGCGACGGCCAGCGTGCGCTTGGCCGGGTCCTGCCCGATCACGTACTGGTCGAGGATGGCCTTGATCTCGGTCGGCACGGGCAGGTCCGACTTGGCGGCTTTGGCCGTGGCGCCCTCGGCCGGCACTTCATCACGGATGATGTCGTTGCACAGCTCGATGCACTCGTCGCAAATGAACACCGACGGCCCGGCAATGAGCTTCTTGACCTCGTGCTGGCTCTTCCCGCAGAAAGAGCAGTAGAGGACTTTTTCGCCGGAGGCGCCTTTCTTGTCGGGCATGGGTCAATGATAAAACAACCGCCGGTGGCGCCGGCACGGGGTGTGGCCGCACGGGCGGCCACGACGATCAGCAACGGTCAAGCGGCTTCAGCCGCGCTTTTCGAGCACTTGGTCGATCAGGCCGTAGGTCTTCGATTCCTCGGCGCTCATGTAGTAGTCGCGCTCGGTGTCGGCCTGGATCTTGTCCAGCGGCTGGCCGGTGCGCTCGGCCAGGATCCGGTTCAGCTGCTCGCGGGTCTTGAGGATCTCGCGGGCATGGATCTCGATGTCGGTGGCCTGGCCCTGGGCGCCGCCCAGCGGCTGGTGAATCATGATCTTGCTGTTGGGCAGGGCAAAGCGCTTGCCCTTGGCGCCCGCGGCCAGCAGGAAGGCACCCATGCTGGCAGCCATGCCGATGCACAGCGTGGACACGTCCGGCTTGATGAACTGCATCGTGTCGAAGATCGACAGGCCCGCGCTGACGCTGCCGCCCGGCGAGTTGATGTAGAAGGAGATGTCCTTGTCGGGGTTCTCGCTTTCCAGGAACAACAGTTGCGCCACGACCAGGTTGGCGCTCTGGTCGTTCACCGGGCCGACCAGGAAGATGATGCGTTCCTTGAGCAGGCGCGAATAGATGTCGTAGGCCCGCTCGCCGCGGCCCGACTGCTCGATCACCATCGGGACCATGCCCAGGTTTTGTGTGTCCAGTGCGCTCATGACGGTTGCCTCGTGCAATGTGGTCGTAGTGGGTGTTGGGCCCATTATGTCGCCGCCGTCAAGTGGGGCGATCGGGCGAAAAAAAGCCCGGCCGGGGCCGGGCTCTTCTGGACGCGGCAGGCGGTCAGGCCGTCATCAACTCGTCGAACGGCAGTTGCTTGTCGGCGACCTTGGCCTGCGACAGCACGAAGGCCGTGACGTTGTTCTCGATCACGACCGCCTCAACCTCGGCCATGCGCTGGCGGTCGGACAGGTACCAGCGCACCACCTCGGCGGGCTTCTCGTAGCTCTGGGCCATTTCTTCGATGTGGGCTTGCAACTGCTCGGGCTTGGCCTGCAGGTTGTTCTGGCGCACCAGCTCGGCCACCACCAGGCCCAGGCGCACGCGGCGCTCGGCCTGAGGGGTGAAGATCTCGGCCGGGATCGGCGCGGTGTCGGCGTCCTTCACGCCACGCTGCTTCAGGTCGGCGCGGGCGCCTTCGGTCAGGCGGCCGACCTCGGCTTCGACCAGGGCCTTGGGCAGGTCGAGTTCGGCGCCGTTGACCAGGGCGTCCATCACGGCCGCCTTGTTGCGGGCCAGCACGCGGAACTTGACCTCGCGTTCCAGGTTCTTCTTCACGTCGGCGCGAAGTGCCTCGACCGTGCCGCCAGCGATGCCCAGCGACTTGGCAAAGGCTTCGTCGACCGTGGGCAGGTGCTGGGCCTCGATCTTCTTCATGGTGACCATGAAGTCGGCTTCCTTCCCGGCCACGTCCTGGCCGTGGTAGTCGGCCGGGAACTGCAGCGGGAAGGTCTTGGACTCGCCGACCTTCATGCCACGCACGGCCTGGTCGAACTGCTCCAGCATCTGGCCTTCGCCGATCAGGAACTGGAAGGCCTCGGCCTTGCCGCCGGCGAAGGGCTCGCCGTCGATCTTGCCTTCGAAGTCGATCGTCACCCGGTCACCGGCTTCCGCGCCCTCGGCGGCGGGGCGCTGGGCGAAGGTGCGGCGCTGCTTGCGCAGGATCTCGACCGTCTTGTCGATCGCCGGCTCGTCCACTTCGGCAGACACGCGCTCGACCTCGGCGGCGGCCAGATCGCCCAGCTTCACCTCGGGGTAGACCTCGAAGGTGGCATCGAAGGTCATCACGCCCTCGGGCGCCTGGTCCTTCTGGGTGATGTTGGGCACGCCGGCCACGCGCAACTGGGCTTCATTGGCCGCCTGGTTGAAGGCCTGGCCGAGCTTGTCGTTCATGACCTCGTATTGCACCGAGTAGCCATAGCGTTGGGCGACGACCGACATCGGCACCTTGCCGGGGCGGAAACCGTCGGCCTTGACGGTGCGGGCCAGCTTCTTGAGCCGGGTCTCGACTTCCGAGTTGATCTCGGTGGCCGCCAGCGTCAGCGTGATGCGGCGTTCGAGCTTTTCGAGGGTTTCAACGTTGACTGCCATGGTGCGAACTCTTAGTTGCGTTGCGTGTCTGCTGGTGCGCGGGGCCGGACTCGAACCGGCACGCCCGTGAAGGCGTCAGGACCTAAACCTGGTGCGTCTACCAATTTCGCCACCCGCGCGGGGAAAAGCAACGGGGCCGAACGAATCGGCCCCGCCCAAGCGAACCGGTAAACCGCGTATTCTACTGGGCCGCGCGGCGGACCTGGAACATGGCCGCATACATGGCCGGCAGCGCCAGCAAGGTCAGCACGGTGGCGACCACGAGGCCGCCCATGATGGCCACCGCCATCGGTCCCCAGAACAGGCTGCGCGACAGCGGGATCATCGCCAGCACCGCAGCCGCTGCCGTCAGCACGATGGGGCGGAACCGGCGGACCGCCGACTCGACGATCGCGTCCCAGGTCGGCACGCCCCGCTCGCGGTCCTGCTCGATCTGGTCGATCAGGATCACCGAATTGCGCATGATCATGCCGGCGAGCGCGATGAAGCCCAGCAAAGCGACGAAGCCGAACGGCCGGTTGAGCAGCAGCAGGGCACCCGAGACACCCGCAATGCCCAGCGGCGCTGTCAGGACGACCAGGACGGAACGCCAGAAGCTGCGCAGTTGCAGCATCAGCAGCGTGAACATGACGAAGCCCATGAGCGGCACGCCGGCCACGATGGAGGCCTGCCCCTTCGAGCTTTCGGCCACGGCGCCGGCGATCTCGATGTCCATGCCCTCGGGCATGCGGTCACGCAGCTTCTGCATCTCGGGCCAGACCTCCTTGGTCACGGTGGCGCCCTGCACGCCGTCGACAACGTCGCCCTGCACCGTCGCGGCGTATTTGCGCCCTTCGCGCCACAGCACGCCCGGCTCCCAGCCAAAGCCGATCTTCGCGATCTGGGTCAGCGGGATGCTGCGGCCGCTCGTCGTCGGGATGTAGGCGTTGCCGATGTCGGTGATCGCGTTGCGCTCGTCGGCCGGCTGGCGAAGCACGATGTCGATCAGGCGGTCGCCCTCGCGGAACTGGCCGATGGTGCTGCCCGACAGCATCACCCGCGAGGCCTGGGCGATCGACTGGCTGGTCACGCCCAGCGCACGCGCCTTGTCCTGGTCGACCTGCAGTTGCAGCGATTTGATGCGCTCGTTCCAGTTGTCGTTCACGCCGCGCATGCTGGGGTTGGCGCGCAGCACCGCCTTGGCCTCTTCGGCCCAATGGCGCACCGCCTCCATGTCCGGCCCGACGACACGGAACTGCACCGGGTACGGCACCGGCGGGCCGTTGGGCAGCAGCTTGATGCGGCCGCGCACCTCGGGGAACTCGTTGGCCAGGATCTCGGGCAGCTTCTGGCGGATGGTTTCACGCTCCTTCAGGCTGTTGGGCTGCACGATGAACTGGCTGACGTTGGCCTGCGGAAAGATCTGGTCCAGCGGCAGGTAGAAGCGTGGCACGCCGCTGCCGACCCACGAGGTGACGGTGTCCACGCCCGGCTCAGCCGCCATGCGCTTTTCGAAGCGTTTGGCCACCACGTCGCTGGCCTGGATGGTGGAGCCCTCGGGCAGCCACAGGTCGACCAGGATTTCGGGACGGCTCGAGTCCGGGAAGAACTGCTGCTGCACCTTGCCCATGCCGACGATGCCCAGCACGAAGATCGCCAGCGTGGCCCCGATGGTCTTCCAGCGGTTATCGACGCACCAGTCCACCACCCGGCGGAACCGGCTGTAGAACGGCGTGTCGAACAGCTCGTGGGCCTCGCCCTCGTGGGCCTTCTTGGTCTTCAGCAGCCAGGCACCCAGGTAAGGCACGAAGTAGACCGACACCACCCACGAGATGACCAGGGCCGCCGAGGTGACGGCAAAGATCGCGAAGGTGTACTCGCCGGTCACCGACTTGGCCAGGCCGATGGGCAGGAAGCCGGCGGCGGTGATCAGGGTGCCGGTCAACATCGGCATCGACGTGACGTCGTAGGCGTGCGTGGCCGCGGTCACCCGGTCTTCGCCCTCTTCGAGCTTTCGTACCATCATCTCGACCGCGATGATCGCGTCGTCGACCAGCAGGCCCAGCGCGATGATCAGCGAGCCGAGCGAGATCTTGTGCAGGCCCACGCCCCAATAGAACATGGTGACGAAGGTGATGGCCAGCACCAGCGGGATCGTGATGCCTACCACCATGCCTGGCCAGATGTCCACGCGCAGCGGCTTGAAATGCAGGCCCAGGCTCAGGAAGCTGACCGCCAGCACGATGACCACGGCCTCGATCAGCACGCCGATGAACTCGTTCACCGAGCGTGCCACGGCCTTTGGCTGGTCCTGGATCTGGTGCAGTTCCACGCCGATCGGCAGCTTGCCCTTGATCTCGGCCGTCTTGGCCTGCAGTGCCTTGCCCAGGTCGATGATGTCGCCGCCCTTGGCCATGGACACGCCCATGGCGACCACCTGCTGGCCCTGGTGACGCACCATCACCGATGGCGGGTCGACGTATTCGCGGCGGATGTCGGCGATGTCACCCAGCCGCAGCGAGCTGGCCACGCCGGTCGTCGGGTTCACGGCGCGGATCGGCAGCTGGCGCAGGTCTTCCACCGTTGTGAAGGCTCCGGCCACCCGCACCTGCAGGTTCTGGCTGGCGGCATTCAGGGTGCCTGCGCCTTCGACCGCGTTCTGCGCGTTCAGCTGGGCGATGACCTGGTTGAAATCCAGGCCCAGCTGGGCCAAGCGCTTCTGCGAGATCTCGACGAAGAGCTTCTCAGCCTGCACGCCAAAGAGCTCGACCTTGGCCACGTTGGGCACGCGCAGCAACTGCGAGCGCACGTCTTCGGCGTAGCGCCGCAGCTCTTCGGTGGAAAAACCATCGGCCGAGAGAGCGTAGATCGAGCCGTAGACGTCGCCGAACTCGTCGTTGAAGAAGGGCCCGACAACGCCGGACGGCAGCGTGCCGCGCATGTCGCCCACCTTCTTGCGCACCTGGTACCAGACGTCGCTCACCTCCTTGGGCGGCGACGAGTCCTTCAGCTGCAGGATGGTCAGCGACTCTCCCGGCTTGGTGTAGCTGCGGATGATGTCCGAGTGCGGCACCTCCTGCAGGGTGCGCTCGATCTTGTCGGTGACCTGCTCGGCCATCTGCTGGGCCGATGCGCCGGGCCAGAAGACCTGCACCACCATCGCGCGGAAGGTGAAGGGCGGATCCTCGTCCTGCCCGAGCTGGAAGTAGGCCACCAGGCCCAGCACCATCAGCACCACCATCAGGTAGCGCGTCAGCGGCGCGTGCTCCAGCGCCCAGCGTGAGATGTTGAAACGGGAACGAGATTGCTTGGCGTCGCTCATGATGGGTGTCTCGCCTTAGCCTCGTTCAGCGCGATGCCAGCGAGGCCGGGGCCGACGCCGATGCGGGGATGACACCGGCCTGCGCGGCGGCCGCCACCTCGGTGAATGGCTTGACCTTCTGGCCCGGCGTCAGCACGTGCGCACCGGCCACCACCACCTCATCGCCCGGCTTGACGCCGCCGCCGATCACCACCGTGTTGCCGTCGGCGCCGGCCACCGCCACGGGCTGCACCCGCACGGTCATCGAAGCCCGGTCGAGCAGCCAGACCACGGTCTTGCCCTGGGTCTCGGCCACCGCTGTCAGCGGCAGGCGGATCACGCCGGCCACCGCCGGCCCGGCCACCCGCACCGAGGCGGTCTGGCCCAGCCGCAGTGCCGCCTTGCCAAGGTCGGCCTTGACGAGGAAGGTGCGTGTGACCGGGTCGGCCGCGGCGGCCACTTCGCGCACCGTGGCCGGCACCGGCTTGTCATCGCCCCAGGGCACGATGGTCACCCCCCCCTCCCTGCCCATCAGCTGGCGCAGGGCACCCACGCGGTCCTCCGGCACCGAGAACACAGCGTCGCGCGGGCCGTCGTGGGCCACGCGGACCACGGGCGTGCCAGCGGCCACCACCTGGCCGGGCTCGGCTTCGACGGCGGTGACCACGCCGCCGGCATCGGCCACCAGGCTGGCATAGCCTGCCTGGTTGCCCTGAACCGAGGCCTGCGCCTTGGCCTGGTCGAGCTGCGCACGTGCCGTCTTCACCGCCGTGTCGCGGCGCTCCAGCTCCGCAGCGCCGATGAAACCCTGGTCTCGCAGCTCCTTGAAGCGCTTGTAGTCGGCATTGACCTGGTCGAGGTTGGTTTGCGCGGCAGCCAGGGCGGCGCGGGCCGCTTCCTGGCCAAGGCGCAGGTCCTGCCCGTCCAACTGGGCCAGCACCTGGCCGGGGCGCACCGCGTCGCCCAGGTTCACCGCGCGGCTCTGGATCTTGCCCGCCACCCGGAAGCCCAGGCGCGACTCGGTGCGCGCACGGATCTCGGCCGCGTATTCGTGGGTGGCGGTGGTCTCGCCGTTGCTGACGACCGTGGTGCGCACGGCGCGCACCGGCTCGGGTGCGGCTTCCTTCTTGGCGCAACCCGCCAGGCCCATGGCCGACAGGCCGGCGATGGCAACGACAACGAACAGAGGCTTGTTCATGGCAGAGGCGTTTTCAGCTGTCGGGCCGGCGTCCGGGCGGCCCAAGAATCGAGTCGGACGACTTGTTACTGACTGACCGGTCAGTAATGTAGGGTCTGCACTGATCTGCGTCAATGACTTTTCGGCTTGGGCTGGCCGCTCCAGTGCGCGGGCACAATCCGCGGCCTGAAAGCCCCCGCCTGCCCAATCACCGTCAGCGATGAGCGTCGAGCACTACGAGAACTTCCCGGTGGCCTCCTGGCTGTGCCCGCCGGCCTTGCGGCCACCCATCCAGGCGATCTACTGGTTCGCCCGCGTGGCCGACGACATCGCCGACGAAGGCCGCGCCACGCCGGCCCAGCGCCAGGCCGAGCTCATCGTCTACCGCGGCGAGCTGAAGCGCGCCGCGGCGGGCGAGGCGGTGTCGCCGCGCTGGTCGCGCGTGTTCCAGCCGCTGGGCGAGGCCATTCGCGCGCAACGGCTGCCGGTGCCGCTGCTGGACGACTTGCTGGACGCCTTCCTGCAGGACACCGGCAACCCGATTTACCCGGACCGCGCCGCCCTGCTCGACTACTGCCGGCGTTCGGCCAACCCGATCGGGCGATTGCTCTTGCACCTGTACGGCATCGACGACCCGACGGCGCTGAAACGCAGCGACGCAGTGTGCAGCGCCCTGCAACTGATCAACTTCTGGCAGGACCCGAGCGTCGACCTGCCCCGCGGCCGCTGCTACGTGCCGCAGGCCGATGCGGCGCGCCACGGCCTGGAGGCCGAGCGCCTGCGGGCCGGCCCGGCCAGCGTGGCCGAGCGCGCGTTGATCAAAGACTTGTGCGACTGGGCCCGAGGCCTGATGCTCGAGGGCGCCCCGCTGGCACGGCAGGTGCCCGGGCGCGCCGGGTGGGAACTTCGCCTGGTCGTGCACGGCGGGTTGCGCATTCTTGAGAAAATCGTCGCGATGGACCACGACACCTTGTCGCAGCGCCCCACGCTCACGCGCCTGGACGCCGCTCGCCTGCTGTGGCGTGCGCTGTGGCGCACGCCGGGAGTCCCCGCTTGAGCATCCCCGTCGCCAGCACGCCCGCGCAGTACGTGCAGGACAAGGCCGCCGGCAGCGGCTCGTCGTTCTACTACGCCTTCATGTTCCTGCCGCCGCCCCGGCGCGCGGCCATCACCGCCTTCTACGCCTTCTGCCGCGAGGTCGATGACGTGGTCGATGAAGTGCATGACCCACAGGTGGCGCGCACCAAGCTGGCCTGGTGGCGCAACGAGGTCGCCCAGGCCTTCGGCGGCCAGCCCAACCACCCCGTGATGCAGGCGCTGATGCCCCATGCCGTGGACTATGCAATCGAGGCACGGCATCTGAACGCCGTGATCCAGGGCTGCGAGGTCGACCTGGCGCAGAACCGCTTCCTCGATTTCGCGGCGCTCCAGGACTACTGCCACCTGGTTGCCGGCGTGGTCGGCGAGGTGGCCTGCAACATCTTCGGCCGGCAGAGCGATGCCACGGTCCAGTACGCCCATCGCCTGGGGCTGGCCATGCAGCTGACCAACATCATCCGGGACGTCGGCGAAGACGCCCGCCGCGGCCGCATCTACCTGCCGATCAACGAACTGCAGCAGTTCGACGTCAAGGCCCACGAGTTGCTGCGCCGCGAAGCCCCCTGGGGCTACAGCGACCGCTTCCAGGCCTTGATGCGCTTCCAGGCCGAGCGCGCCCACCGGCTGTACGACGAGGCTCTGGCCCTGCTGCCAGCGGGTGACCGGGTGGCGCAGAAGCCCGGGCTGATGATGGCCAACATCTACCGCTCGCTGTTGCGCGAGATCGAGGCCAGCCAGTTCCAGGTCCTGCACCAGCGCACCTCGCTGACGCCACTGCGCAAGCTCTGGATCGCAGCGCGCACCCATGTGCTCGGCCGCTGACCTGCCAGATCCGCGGTGACCGCTCAACTGCGCGTCGCGGTGGTCGGGGGAGGCTGGGCCGGCCTGGCGGCCGCCGTGCGCGCCACGACGCTGGGCCACCGCGTCACGCTGTACGAAATGGCGCCGCAATTGGGCGGACGGGCACGCTCGGTCAAGCACGACGGGCTGGTGCTGGACAACGGCCAGCACATCCTGATCGGCGCTTACCGCGACACGCTGGCACTGATGCGCCAGGTGGGCGTGGACCCCAACGCCGTCCTGCACCGCCAGCCGCTGACGCTGCGCTACCCCGATGGCAGCGGCCTGCGCCTGCCGCCCGGGCCGGCCGTGCCCGCTTTCGCCCGCGGCGTATGGGCCTGGCGCACCCTGCCCTGGCGCGACCGCCTGGGCCTGCTCGCCCTGGCCGCCCGCTGGCGCCTGCAGGGGTTTCGCTGCCCGCCGGGCACGACGGTGGCCGAGCTCGCCCGCCGCTGCCCGCCCCAGGCCTACCGCGAGCTGATCGAGCCCTTGTGCGTGGCCGCCTTGAACACGCCTGCCGAACAGGCCAGCGCGCAGGTGCTGCTCACGGTGCTGCGCGACGCGCTCTTCGGCGCGCCGGGTGCAGCAGACCTGCTGCTGCCCCGCGCCCCGCTGGACGCCCTGCTGCCGCAGGCGGCGGGCAGATGGCTGCACGAACAAAGCGCGCAGGTCAGGCTCGGCCGCCGCGCAATGACGCTGCATGCCGACGATCAAGGCGCGCGCGTCGACGACGAGGCGTTCGACCATGTGGTGCTCGCCACCCCACCCGGCGAGGCCGCCCGCCTGCTCGCCGACCTGGCCCCGGACTGGAGCCGCGATGCCTCGGCTTTTGCCTACCAGCCCATCGTCACGGCCTGGCTCACCGCCCCGGCCGCGCGCTGGCCGCAACCGATGATGGCCCTGCGCGCAGACGGCCTGCGACCGGCGCAGTTCGGCTTCGACCTCGGCGCACTGGGCGGCCCGCCGTCGACTTACGCCCTGGTCGTCAGCGGTGCGGCGGCCTGGGTCGAGGCGGGCGCTGATGCCACCCGCGCAGCCCTGCTGGACCAATGGCGCGACGCGTTCCCCCCGTCGCAGCACGGGCCGGCGCAGTGGCTGACCAGCCGCACCGAGAAACGCGCCACCTTCGCCTGCACGCCCGCGCTGAAGCGCTCGCCAGCGCGGCCGTATGCGCGCGTCAGCGTGGCGGGCGACCATGTCGAGGGGCCCTACCCGGCGACGCTGGAAGGCGCCGTGCGGTCCGGCCTGGCAGCGGCTTCAGGGCTGTCACCAGCCTGACCAAGCCGCCGGACACACCGGTTGAAGCCTGGGCGCTACAGCGCGCGCGGCTTTTCCTTTGTTTTCGGATGGACGCGTCTATTTTCGCCATGCAAAATTGCGCCAAATGCAGGACCGCCCACGATGACCCGAAAAGACAGCTCGACCCCCAGCATCCAGGTGCTCGCACGGGCCTTCGGCCTGCTCGACGTGCTGGCGTCGCACCAGGACCCGGTCTCGCTCAAGGAGCTGAGCGAGACGACCGGGCTCCACCCGTCCACCGCCCACCGCATCCTGAACGACCTGGCGGCCGGCCGTTTCGTCGACCGGCCCGAAGCGGGCAGCTACCGCCTCGGCATGCGCTTGCTGGAACTGGGCAACTTGGTCAAGGCACGGCTGGACGTGCGTGATGCGGCACTCGGCCCCATGCGCGAACTGCACAAGCTGACCCACCAGCCGGTGAACCTGTCGGTGCGCCAGGGCGACGAGATCGTCTACATCGAGCGCACCTACAGCGAGCGCTCGGGCATGCAGGTGGTCCGCGCGGTGGGCGGCCGGGCACCGCTGCACCTCACCTCGGTGGGCAAGCTGTTCCTGGCCTACGACGACCCCCAGCGCGTGCGCGCTTACGCCACACGCACCGGCCTGGCCGGCCACACCCGCAACAGCCTGACCGACCTGCCCTCGCTGGAGCGAGAACTGGCTGCCGTGCGCCGGCACGCGCTGGCGCGCGACGACGAGGAGCTGGAGCTGGGCGTGCGCTGCATGGCCGCCGGCATCTTCGACGACCAGGGCAAGCTGGTGGCGGGCCTGTCGATCTCGGCCCCGGCCGACCGGCTGGAGGAATCGTGGCTGGAACGGGTCAAGGCGACCGCAGCGCAGATCTCCACCGCGCTGGGCCACCGGGCCTGAGGCCCCGCAAGCCGGGTCAGCCGGCCGATACCTCGTGCACGGCCGTGGTGGCGGGTGTGGCAGCGGCCGGCGCAGGGGTGGCCGCGGGCAGCGAAGGGCTGGTCATCAGCCACTTGCGGATGCGCTCGGCGTCGCCGATGCGCGAGTATTTGCCGGCCGAATCCAGCAGCACCATGATCAGCTTGCGGCCCGCCAGTTGAGCCTGCATCACCAGGCACTGGCCAGCTTCGTTGATGTAGCCAGTCTTCTGCAGACCGATGTCCCAGCTGGGGTTCAGCACCAGGCGGTTGGTGGTGTGGTATTGCAGTTGGCGGTTGCCCACGGCCACCTGGTATTCCGGTGACGTGGACAGCTCACGCAGCAGCGGCACCTGGTGCGCCGTCTTCACCAGCAAGGCCAAGTCACGAGCGCTGGACTGGTTCTGGCTGGACAAGCCGGTGGGCTCGACATAGCGCGTGTCGTTCATGCCCAGCAGCTTGGCCTTGGCGTTCATGGCCGCGACGAAGGCACTCAGGCCGCCCGGGTAGTTGCGGCCCAGAGCGTTGGCGGCGCGGTTTTCCGAAGACATCAGCGCCAGGTGCAGCATTTCGCCGCGGGTGAGTTGGGTGCCCGGGCGCAGGCGCGAGGAACTGCCCTTCTCGGTGTCGACGTCGTCTTGCGTGATGGTCAGCGTCTCATCCAGCGGCAGGTTGGCCTCGCTGATCAGCAGGCCGGTCATCAGCTTGGTGATCGACGCGATCGGCAGCACGGCCTTGGAATTCTTGTTCAGCAGGACTTCGTTGGTGTCCTGGTCCAGCACGAAGGCGACGCTGGACTTCAGGTCCAGCGGGTCCACCGTCTCGTGCAGGCCGTACATCTGGCCGAAGGACTGCCGCTGCGGCTCGGCCACGCGCACCACCGATCGCCGCGGCGCCACGGCGCGCGTCGTGCGGGTCG
Source organism: Burkholderiaceae bacterium (assembly GCA_044226465.1). Lineage (GTDB taxonomy): Bacteria > Pseudomonadota > Gammaproteobacteria > Burkholderiales > Burkholderiaceae_C > Ideonella. The sequence continues at coordinate 12,903 of JBGAGZ010000059.1, forward strand.
AGGGGGCCACGCTGGCCTTGGCGCGCACGCTGCTGCGCGCCTGCACCGTCTTCTTGGCGCTGCTGCTGGTGGCGGCCTTGCCGGACGTCTTGCCCGAGGCCTTGGCGGCCTCGGCCATGTTGGCGGTGGCCATGCCAACCGCCAACCCCAACGCGCCCAGCCAAAGCCGTGAAATCCTGAACTTGAGCATTCTCAATGAGCCTTTGCCACCATCGTGGTGCGCCGAGTCTATTTGAAACAAAAAAGACACGCAAGATCAAAAACTTGCATGTCTTTCCTCAAGTGCGCCGAAAGGCGCACTCGACCCGGCGACGAGAGAGTCTAGCCTTGAGCCGCGACCCGCTCGCCCTTGGCGTGCAGCTTGTTCAGCGCCGCGAGGTAGGCCTTGGCGGAAGCAACGACGATGTCCGGATCGTTGCCCACGCCGTTGACCACCCGCCCGCCATGCTGCAGCCGAATGGTGACCTCGCCCTGCGATTCTGTGCTGCCGGACGTGATGGCATTCACGGAATACAGCAGCATCTCGGCGCCAGATTGGGCTTTCGACTCGATGGCTTTTAGGCTGGCATCGACCGGCCCGTTGCCGTCGCTCTCGGCGACATGCTCCTGGCTGCCGATGCCGAACGCCACCCTGGCGTGCGGCCGCTCGCCCGTTTCGGAGCGCTGCGACAAGGCCACGAAGCGGAAGTGCTCGGCGGCGCTGCCCAGGCTTTCGTCGCCCACCAGCGCGATGATGTCCTCGTCGAAGATCTCGCTCTTGCGGTCAGCCAGGTCCTTGAAGCGGGCGAAGGCGGCGTTGATGTCGGCCTCGGACTCCATCTCGACGCCAAGTTCCTGCAAGCGCTGCTTGAAGGCGTTGCGGCCGGACAGCTTGCCGAGCACGATCTTGTTGGCCGCCCAGCCCACGTCTTCGGCCCGCATGATCTCGTAGGTGTCGCGCGCTTTCAGCACGCCGTCCTGGTGGATGCCGCTGGCATGGGCGAAGGCGTTGGCACCGACCACCGCCTTGTTCGGTTGCACGACGAAGCCGGTGGTCTGGCTGACCATGCGCGAGGCGGGCACAATCTGCGTCGTGTCGACGCCCACGTCGAGCCCGAAGTAGTCGCGCCGCGTGCGCACCGCCATCACCACCTCTTCGAGCGAGCAGTTGCCGGCCCGCTCGCCCAGGCCGTTGATGGTGCATTCGATCTGGCGCGCGCCGCCGATCTTGACGCCGGCCAGCGAGTTCGCCACGGCCATGCCCAGGTCGTTGTGGCAGTGCACCGACCAGATCGCCTTGTCCGAGTTGGGAATGCGCTCGCGCAGATTCTTGATGAAGTTGCCGTACAACTCCGGGATGGCGTAGCCCACCGTGTCCGGGATGTTGATCGTGGTCGCGCCTTCGGCGATCACGGCTTCGAGCACGCGACACAGGAAGTCAGGGTCCGAGCGGTAGCCGTCCTCCGGCGAAAACTCGATGTCGCCGCACAGGTTGCGCGCAAAGCGCACCGCCAGCTTCGCCTGCTCGAACACCTGGTCCGGCGACATGCGCAGCTTCTTTTCCATGTGCAGCGGGCTGGTCGCGATGAAGGTGTGGATGCGCCCACGCGCGGCGCCGGCCAGGGCCTCGGCCGAGCGGGCGATGTCGCGGTCGTTGGCCCGTGCCAGCGAGCAGACTGTCGAGTCCTTGATGTGCGCCGCGATGGTCTTCACGGCCTCGAAGTCGCCATTGGACGAAGCGGCGAAGCCGGCCTCGATCACGTCCACACGCAGCCGCTCCAGCTGGCGGGCGATGCGCAGTTTCTCGTCCTTGGTCATCGATGCGCCGGGCGATTGCTCGCCGTCGCGCAAGGTGGTGTCGAAGATGATGAGCTTGTCGGCCATGGCGGTCTCGAAAGGTGGTGGACAAAACAAAAACGGCCCGCTGCTTGCGCTGGCGGGCCGTTGATCGGGGAGGAAATCTACAAGGAAGACGGACGAGGTCGATCAGCGTGCCCAGGACACTCCTAGCAGTAGCAGTTGGGCAATGGCGATCGACGGCCGGTTCATGGTGGATTCAATATAACACGCGAATGCTGCAGCGCAACTGACGCGTCAATGCAGGCCGCGCTCGTCCGGCTCGTCGGTCGAGGTGGCGATCACGCTGACGGGCTTGCCCTTGACCTTGCGGTACACATACACGCCGTAGCCTGACACGCCATAAGCGCAGAACAGCGCGAAGAGCACGATGGGCGGGTGGATGGTGATCAGCGCGATGCCCAGCGCAATGGCAACGATCACGATGAACGGCACGGTTCGCTTGAAGCTGACGTCCTTGAAGCTGTAGAACGGCGCGTTGGTCACCATCGTCAACCCGGCATACAGCGTGAGGAAGAAAGCCCCCCAGGGCAGGCCCATGTACTGGCTGGCGCCCTGGTAGCCGGCGTCGTCCATGACCCAGATGAAGCCGATCACCAACGCCGCCGCCGCCGGGCTGGGCAGCCCCTGGAAGAAGCGCTTGTCGACGATCGCGATGTTGGTGTTGAAGCGCGCCAGGCGCAACGCGGCGCACGAGCAGTAGACGAAGGCCGCGATCCAGCCGGCCTTGCCCAGGCTGTGCAGCACCCATTCGTACATGATCAGCGCCGGGGCGGCGCCGAAACTCACCATGTCCGACAGGCTGTCCATCTGCTCGCCGAAGGCGCTCTGGGTGTTGGTCAGGCGCGCGACGCGGCCGTCCAGGCTGTCCAGAAGCGCGGCAGTGAAGACGCCATAGGCCGCCTGCTCGAAGCGGCCGTTCATCGCCATCACGATGGCATAGAAACCACCGAACAGCGCCGCCAGCGTGAACAGGTTGGGCAGGATGTAGATACCGCGCCGGCGTGGGCGCCGCGGCTCGTGGAACTCCACGTCGTCGTCGGGGGGCAGCACGGCGGCGTCGCGGGGCGTGAGGTCCGGTTCAGGCATGGGCGGGGAGGATAACGCAGGCGGGCCGGCAAAAGTAAAAGGGGCCGCCGGTGGCGACCCCTTCTGGCTGCAACGAGGCGACCTCGCTCAGTTGCGGCTCTTGTCGACCAGCTTGTTGGCCTTGATCCACGGCATCATCGCGCGCAGCTTTTCGCCCACCACCTCGATCGGGTGCTCGGCGGTCAGGCGGCGGCGCGAGATCAGCGTCGGCGCGCCGGCGCGGTTCTCGAGGATGAAGCTCTTCGCGTATTCACCGGTCTGGATGTCCTTCAGGCACTGCTTCATCGCCTTGCGGGTCTCGTCGGTCACCACGCGCGGCCCGGTCACGTACTCGCCGTACTCGGCGTTGTTCGAGATCGAGTAGTTCATGTTGGCGATGCCGCCTTCATAGATCAGGTCGACGATCAGCTTCAGTTCGTGCAGGCACTCGAAATAGGCCATCTCGGGTGCATAGCCGGCGTCCACCAGGGTGTCGAAGCCGGCCTTGATCAGCTCGACGGTGCCGCCGCACAGCACGGCCTGCTCACCGAACAGGTCGGTCTCGGTCTCTTCGCGGAAGCTGGTCTCGATGATGCCGGCCTTGCCGCCGCCGTTGGACGCGGCGTAGCTCAGCGCCAGGTCGCGCGCCTTGCCGCTCTTGTCGGCGTGCACGGCAATCAGGTGCGGCACGCCGCCGCCCTGGGTGTAGGTGTTGCGCACCGTGTGGCCGGGGGCCTTGGGTGCCACCATCCACACGTCCAGGTCCTCGCGCGGCTGCACCTGGCCGTAGTGGACGTTGAAGCCATGGGCGAAGGCGAGCGATGCGCCTTCGCGGATGTTCGGCTCCACGTCCTTCTTGTAGACCTCGGCGATTTGCTCATCGGGCAGCAGGATCATGACCACGTCCGCGCCCTTCACGGCCTCGGCCACCTCGGCGACCTTCAGGCCAGCCTTCTCGACCTTGGCCCACGACGCGCCACCGCGGCGCAGGCCCACGGTGACCTTGACGCCGCTCTCATTCAGGTTCTGGGCATGCGCATGGCCTTGTGAGCCGTAGCCGATGATGGTGACGTTCTTGCCCTTGATGAGGCTCAGATCGGCGTCCTTGTCGTAGTAGACCTTCATGGTGGTTCTCTCTTGCTGGCGGGAAAAGGGTGGATTCGGGATGGGTGGCGACCGCAGGCGGTCAGACTCTCAGGATGCGCTCGCCGCGGCCGATGCCGCTGGTGCCGGTGCGCACGGTTTCGAGGATGGCGGCGCGGTCGATGCCCTCGATGAAGGCGTCGAGCTTGCCCGCGTCGCCGGTCAGCTCGATGGTGTAGCTCTTCTCGGTCACGTCGACGATGCGGCCGCGGAAGATGTCGGCCATGCGCTTCATCTCCTCGCGCTCCTTGCCGACGGCGCGGACCTTGATCAGCATGAGCTCGCGCTCGGTGAACTGGCCTTCGGTCAGGTCGACGACCTTGACCACGTCGACCAGCCGGTTCAGGTGCTTCGTGATCTGCTCGATGACCTCGTCGGAACCCGTCGTGACGATGGTCATGCGCGACAGCGACGGGTCTTCCGTCGGCGCGACCGTCAGGCTTTCGATGTTGTAGCCGCGGGCGGAAAACAGCGCCACCACGCGCGACAGGGCGCCGGGCTCGTTTTCGAGCAGCACGGCGATGATGTGTTTCATTTCTGGTTCTCCCGGCGCGCTCTTCACGGCCGGCGGCGGTAACCGCCGGCGCTTGGCCACGCCATCAGGAACGGTTGGAACAAATGGCCCGGGGTTGATCGAGCGCTCCGGCCGGCGCCCGCCCTGCAGCGGCAACCGCAGGGCGAATGCCGGCCTTCACGCCGTCACAGGTCCTCGGACCCCAGCAGCATCTCGGAGATGCCCTTGCCCGCCTTGACCATCGGCCAGACGTTCTCGGTCGGGTCGGTGCGCACGTCGAGGAAGACGGTTCGGTCATTCAGGCGGATCAGCTCTTTCAGCGCCGGCTCCACCTCGGACGGTTTCTCGATCTTGATGCCGACGTGGCCATAGGCCTCGGCGAGCTTGACGAAGTCCGGCAGCGCGTCCATATAGCTGTGCGAGTAGCGGCCCTGGTAGTCCAGTTCCTGCCACTGCCGCACCATGCCCAGGTAGCGGTTGTTCAGCGAGATGATCTTGACCGGCGTCTTGTACTGCTGGCAGGTCGAGAGCTCCTGGATGCACATCTGGATCGAGCCCTCGCCGGTGATGCAGAACACATCCGAGTCGGGCTTGGCCAGCTTGATGCCCATCGCGTACGGCAGTCCCACCCCCATGGTGCCCAGGCCGCCGGAGTTGATCCAGCGACGCGGCTCGGCAAAGCCGAAGTACTGCGCCGCCCACATCTGGTGCTGGCCCACGTCGGACGTGACGTAGGTGTCACGGCCGCGCGTCAACTGCCAGAGCGTCTCGATCACATGCTGGGGCTTGATGACCTCGTCGCTCTTGCGGTAGGCCAGGCATTCCTTCTTGCGCCACTCGTTGATCTGGCTCCACCAGGCGTTCACCGCGTCCTTGTCGGGCTTGGTGGCGGACTCCTTCAGGTGGGCGATCAGCTCCTGCAGCACGTCCTTCACGTCGCCGACGATGGGGATGTCGACCTTCACCCGCTTGGAAATCGACGAGGGGTCGATGTCGATGTGGACGATCTTGCGTTCGACCGAGGCGAAGTGCTTCGGGTTGCCGATCACGCGGTCGTCGAACCTAGCGCCCACGGCCAGCAGCACGTCGCAGTGCTGCATCGTCATGTTGGCCTCGTAGGTGCCGTGCATGCCCAGCATGCCGAGGAACTTGGGGTCGCTCGACGAGATCGCGCCCAGGCCCATCAGCGTGTTGGTGCAGGGGTAGCCCAGCAACTCGGCCAGCTCGCGCAGTTCGGCCGAGGCATTGCCGAGGATGACGCCGCCGCCGGTGTAGATGTAGGGGCGCTTGGCGGTGAGCAGCAACTGCGCCGCCTTGCGGATCTGCCCGCCGTGGCCCTTCTTCACCGGGTTGTACGAGCGCATCTCGACGCGCTCGGGGTAGGCGAAGGGTGCGGTCTTGAGCGACACGTCCTTGGGCACGTCCACCACCACCGGGCCCGGCCGGCCGGTGCGGGCGATGTGGAAGGCCTTCTTCATCGTCGACGCCAGGTCGCGCACGTCCTTGACGAGGAAGTTGTGCTTGACGATCGGCCGTGTGATGCCGACGGTGTCGCACTCCTGGAAGGCGTCCAGCCCGATCGCCGGGGTGGGCACCTGGCCGGTGATGATCACCATCGGGATCGAGTCCATGTAGGCGGTGGCGATGCCGGTCACGGCATTCGTCACGCCCGGGCCCGAGGTGACCAGGGCCACGCCGACGTCGCCCGTGGCACGGGCATAGCCGTCCGCCGCGTGGATCGCCGCCTGTTCATGGCGCACCAGCACGTGCTGGATGCTGTCCTGCTTGTACAGGGCGTCGTAGATGTAGAGCACCGCGCCGCCGGGGTAGCCCCAGAGGTACTTCACGCCTTCGGCCTGAAGACAGCGGACGAGGATTTCCGAACCGTTCGGCTCGTGAGCCGACGAAGGAAGGGGGGAGGAAGGGGAGGAAAGCGGTTGTGCCGAAGCGGCACGCTTGACTTCCGCGGCAGACATGTCCATTTCGAACCTTTGTGAATTTCTCTGACGAAAAACCATCGGTGAACCTCCTCGCGCCCTTGTGAGGCGGACTTGGAACCTGCGCGTTTCAACTTCGCCGTTGCCCGCGGTCGGGTCGGCAGAAAAATGACGAGTTCGCGACGAGTTCGCAAATTGTGCGAAGCAGCATTATTGCACCAATGCGACGACAGGCACGGGCTTTCCCGAAGCGAATGACATAATCGCCGCCGATTTCAGAGGGCCCGCAAAGGCCTCTCGCCTGCCTTGGCCACCGACAAAGAACTCACCGACTTCCTCAAGAGCGTCGAGAAGCGCGCGTTCAAGCGCACGGTCTATGCCGTGCGCGACGACGACGCCGCGCTGGACATCGTCCAGGATTCGATGATTCGCCTGGCCGAGAAGTACGCCGACCGCCCCGCCGCGGAGTTGCCGCTGGTGTTCCAGCGCATCCTGTCCAACGCCACGATGGACTGGTTCCGGCGCCAGAAGGTGCGCAACGCCGTCATGCAGAACCTGTCGGACTTCGACGGGGGCGACGAAGACGGCGATTTCGACCTGCTGGAGCTGCTGTCCACCATGGAGGGCAGCCTGGGTGCCGAGAGCGCCGCGGACACCGTCGGCAGGGAACAGATATTGCTTTTGATCGAAAAGGAGATCGCCCTCCTTCCCGGCCGTCAACGAGAAGCCTTCTTGCTTCGTTACTGGGAGGAACTGGATGTTGCAGAGACAGCCACGGTGATGGGTTGCTCCGAGGGCAGCGTGAAGACGCATTGCTCGCGGGCGGTCCATGCCCTGGCGAAAGCGCTCAGAGCCAAGGGAATCACGCCATGAACCGCACCGCCGCCTCCCCCGTGACCGATGCCGACCGCATCGAGGCCCGCTTCGGCCTGCGCGTCGGTGCCCTGCTGAACCAGCGGGCCCAGCAGACGCCGCACGACGTGAGCGAGCGATTGCGCATCGCCCGCGAGCAGGCGGTCTCGCGCGCGCGCAGCGCGCGTCGGGCCACGGCAGGCGGCGACGTCGCACTCGGCGCTGGCCCCGGCCGCTCCGCCGTGCTGGGCCGCCAGCCGGGTTGGTGGTTCCGTTTTGCCTCGGTCGTGCCGCTGGTGATGTTGATCGGCGGCCTGATCCTGATCGATGACCTGCACGACCGCGCCCAGATCGAGGCCGCCGCCGACGTCGACGCCGCCCTCCTGTCGGACGACCTGCCGCCCGACGCCTATGGCGACGCCGGCTTTGTCGAATTCCTGAAGCAGCCCGGCCAGGAGTGACGTGAGCCTGCGCCACCACACCCTCACGACGACTTTGCGCTGGCTGGCAGGTGTGGCGCTGGCCACCGCCTGCGCATGGCCGGCCCTGGCACAGACCGCCACGGGGCCCGCCTGGAACGAGTTGACCCCCTCCCAACGAACGGCGCTGGCGCCGCTGCAAAGCGAATGGCCGCGCATCGACCGCGACCGCAAACAGAAGTGGCTGGAAGTGGCTTCGCGCTTCGGCAGCATGCCGCCCGAGCAGCAGGCCCGCGTGCGCGAGCGCATGAGCAACTGGGCCAAGCTGTCGCCTGAGCAGCGCGGCGAAGCCCGCGTGAATTTCCAGCGATCCAAGCAGGTCTCTCCGACCGATCGCCAGGCACGCTGGGAGGCCTACCAAGCCCTGCCGCCCGAGCGCCGTGCCGAGTTGGCCGAGCGCGCCAAACCGGCCCCGGTGGCGACGCAGGGGCCGGCGCGGTCGCTGCGCCAGGCGCCGCTCAGCGCCCAGGCGCCCAAGTCCAACCTGGTGGCGCCCGCCGCGGCCGCCCCCAGGCCGATCGGCCCCACGGTGGTCCAGGGTGGCGCCGGCGCAACCACCACTTTGGTGAGCCGCACGCCAACGCCACCGGCGCATCAGCAGCCCGGTCAGCCCAAGATCGCTGCCAGCCCCAAGCTGGTGGACCGCGCCACCCTGCTGCCCAAGGCCGGGCCGCAGGCCGCCGGTGCGCGGCCGCCGGTGAAGACCGCGGGCCTGTCGCCACAAGGCGCGGCGTCCGTCGCCGTGCCCGCCCCCACGGCAGCCTCGGCGCCGTGAACGGCGCCCCACCGGCCAGCGACGAACTCCCCGCTCGCCCTCCCCAGCCCGCGCCGACGCCATCACTGCGCCGTCGCCTGGCGGCCTTCTTCTACGAAGGCGTACTGCTGTTCGGCGTCTGGATGGTCACCGGCTTCATCTACACCGGCCTCACCCAGATGCGCAACGAGCTTCAGGGCCGCTCGGGGTTGATTGCCACGCTGGCCCTGGTCACCGGCGTCTACTTCACGTGGTTCTGGTCGCATGGTGGCCAGACAGTGGCGATGAAGGCATGGCACATCCGCCTGGTCATGGCCGATGGCAACCCGGTCCCCCCGCTGCGGGCGGCGGTGCGCTACGTGTTGGCCTGGCTGTGGTTTGCGCCCGCCCTGATGGCCGCCCACGCCTCGGGCCTGCGCAGCGGAGCCAGCCTGTTCGGCATCGTGGCAGGCGGTGTCGGCGCTTACGCGGCGCTGGCCTTCCTGAACCCGCAGCGGCAGTTCTGGCACGACGTGGTCTGCGGCACGCGCCTGGTCGACGCACGCCCAGCCAAGGCACCCGCGGCCTGAGCCCTCGCCCGGCGCCCTCGGTGGCGCCTGTCAGAATCCGGGCTCGATGAGCTCAGTCCCGACCACCACCCCACCCAAGACCGCCGGCGGCCTCAGCCGCGTGCGCCAGGCTTGGGTCAACTCCATGCGCGGCCTGCGCCTGGCCTACGACGGTGAGCGCGCCTTTCGCCAGGAGGTGGCGCTGGCCGTGGTGATGGTGCCCGCCGCCTTCTGGCTGGGCCGCGGCTGGGTCGAGGTGGCCCTGCTGGCCGGCTGCGTCTGGCTGGTGATGGTCGTCGAGCTGCTGAATTCGGCCATTGAGGCCGCCATCGACCGCATCGGCCCCGAGCGCCACGCGCTGTCGGGCCGGGCCAAGGACGTGGCCAGCGCGGCGGTGTGGATGTCACTGGCGCTGTGCGCCATGGTCTGGGGCGGTGCGCTGTGGGCGCGCTTCGCGGCATGAGCAAGCTCAGCGTCTGCGTCTATTGCGGCTCGAAGTTCGGCGGCTCGCCAGCCTACCTCGCGGCCGCCCAGTCGCTGGGGCGGCTGATCGGCGAACGCGGCTGGCGCATGGTCTATGGCGGTGGCAACGTGGGCCTGATGGGTGCCACCGCCGACGCCGCCATGGCCGCGGGCGCCGAGGTGGTCGGCGTGATCCCCGAGCGGCTGCTGCAGTTCGAGGTCGGCCACCGCCAGCTCACCGAGCTGCACGTGGTGACCACCATGCACGAGCGCAAGCGGCTGATGGCCGAGCTGGCGACTGTGTTCGTGGCCCTGCCCGGCGGCATCGGCACCTTCGAGGAATTGTTCGAGGTCTGGACCTGGCGCCACCTGGGCTACCACGACCAGCCGATCGGCCTGCTCAATGTCGAGGGCTTCTACGATCCGCTGCTGGCCTTCATGGCCCACACCCAACAGGCGGGCTTCGTCGACACTCACCAGCAGGCGATGCTGACGGTGGACACCGACCCGGGCCCGTTGCTGGACCGGCTCGCCAATGAAGCGGGCCGCTCGACGCGGCCCGAAGACTTCAGCCAGACCTGAAGGCCCGCACTGCGGGCGGTGCCTCAGACGGCGGCTTCGTCAGTCTCGCCGGTGCGGATGCGCACCACCTGCTCGACGGGCGTGACGAAGATCTTGCCGTCGCCGATCTTGCCGGTCTTGGCGGCCTTGACGATGGCCTCGATCGAACGGTCCACGTCCGCATCGCGCACCACCACCTCGACCTTCACCTTGGGCAGGAAGTCGACCACGTACTCCGCACCGCGGTAGAGCTCGGTGTGGCCCTTCTGGCGCCCGAAACCCTTGACCTCGGTGACCGTCAAGCCGGACACGCCGACCTCGGCCAGGGCCTCGCGCACTTCTTCCAGCTTGAACGGCTTGATGATGGCGGTAATCTGCTTCATGGCGGGCTCCAGCGAAAAGTCCAGTGAGAAAGGTCGGTTCGAACGGATTTAAGCACGGAACCTCGACGTGATCGGGTACCGCCAGTCGCGGCCGAAGGCCCGGTGGGTGATACGGATGCCCACCGGCGCCTGGCGGCGCTTGTATTCGTTGACCTTGATGAGCCGGGTCACGCGTTCCACGTCGGCGCGCGGATAGCCGGCGGCCACGATCTCCTCGATGCCCTGGTCCTCTTCCATGTAGCGGGCGAGGATCGCGTCCAGCACCTCGTAGGGCGGCAGGCTGTCCTGGTCGGTCTGGTCGGGCCGCAGCTCGGCCGAGGGCGGGCGGGTGATGATGCGCTCGGGGATCACCGGGCCGTTGCTGCCGTCGGCGCGCCGGTTCGGCTGCTCGTTCTTCCAGGCCGCGAGCCGGTAGACCAGGGTCTTGGCCACGTCCTTGATCACCGCGAAGCCGCCCGCCATGTCGCCGTACAGCGTGCAGTAGCCGGTGGCCATCTCGCTCTTGTTGCCGGTGGTCAGCACGATGGACCCGCTCTTGTTCGACAGCGCCATCAGCAGCGTGCCGCGCACCCGGGCCTGGATGTTCTCTTCGGTCGCGTCTTCGGCCAGGCCGGCGAACTGCCCGGCCAGCGCCGCGCGAAAGGCCTCGAACATCGGGGTGATGCCGATCTCGTCGTAGCGCACGCCCAGGCGCGCCACCATGTCGCGCGAGTCGAGCCAAGAGATGTCCGCGGTGTAGGGCGACGGCATCATCACGCAGCGCACCTTGTCGGCGCCCAGCGCATCCACGGCGATCGCCAGCACCAGCGCCGAGTCGATGCCGCCGGACAGGCCGATGATCGCGCCAGGGAAGCCGTTCTTGGCGACATAGTCGCGCACGCCGGTCACCAAGGCGCCCCACGCCTGCGCCTCCACCTCGGGCACTGGGGCGATCTCGCCACGAACGGCACCGCCCGCCGCCAGCTCGATCATCAACGTGGCCGGCTCGAACATCGGCGCCCGCGCCCGCACCGCGCCCTGGGCGTCGACCGCGAACGACGCGCCGTCGAAGACCACCTCGTCCTGCCCACCCACCAGGTGCGAATACAGCAGCGGCAGCCCGCAGGCCCGGGCGCGCGCGGCCATGCGCGCCTCGCGCTCGTCATGCTTGTCGACGTGGAACGGCGACGCGTTGAGCACGCACAGCACTTCGGCGCCCGCGGCCTTCGCGGCCTCGGCCGGCTCGTCGAACCAGGCGTCTTCGCAGATCAGCAGCCCGAAGCGCTTGCCCTGCACCTCGAACACCACCGCCTCTCGGCCAGCGTCGCGGCCGGACGCGAAATAGCGCCGTTCGTCGAAGACCTGGTAGTTGGGCAGCTCGCGCTTGCAGTAGGTGGCCAGCACGCGGCCGCCGGCCAGCACTGAGGCCGCATTGAAGCGCCGCGGCAGGGAATAGGACTTCGACCTAAGATCGGCCGCATCGCCCCAGGTCAGCGGATGCCCCACCACCAGATGCAGCCCTTCGCAATCGGCCAGCTCGGCCGCCAACGCCGCCAGCTGGGCCTCGCAGGCCTGCATGAAGGCCGGGCGCAGCAACAGGTCCTCGGGGGGGTAGCCGGTCAGCGCCAGCTCGGGCGCCAGCACCAGACGGGCCCCTTGCGCATGGGCCTGGCGCGCGGCTTCGGCCATCTGGCGTGCATTGCCCACCAGGTCGCCCACCGTCGCGTTGATCTGGGCCAGGGCCACCACAACGGTGCCTGACGCGGTGTCCGGGCTGCGCATGAGCGAATCAGAAAGCGGAGCGATCGATTATGTCATCCGGGTCCATGGCGACCCGGCCGACGTCCCTGCTGCCGAGTGGAACGCACTGCTGGCCGAGCAGGGCGAGCCGCTGCCCTTTCTGCGGCACGAGTTCCTGCTCGCGTTGCACCAGACGGGCTGCGCCGCGCCCGACGAAGGCTGGGCATCGGCGTTCGTCACGCTGTGGCGCGGGAACCGGATGGACGGCGCGGTGGCCACCTACCTGAAGTCGCACTCCTACGGCGAATACGTCTTCGACTGGGCCTGGGCAGACGCCTACCGCCGCCACGGGCTGGCCTACTACCCCAAGCTGCTCGGTGCGATCCCGTTCACGCCGGTGCCCGGCCTCCGCCTGCTGGCGCGACGGCAGGACGACCGCCGCTTGCTGCTGCGCGCGATGCGCAGCCTCGCCGTGCAAAGCGAGCTGTCGTCCGCTCACCTGCTGTTCGGCAGCGACGACGACCTGGCCGCCGCCGACGCCGAGGGCTGGCTGATCCGCCACGGCGTTCAGTTCCACTGGCGCAACCGCGCCGAGCGGCCCTATGCCGACTTCGCCGACTTCCTGACCGCGCTGCAGCGTGAAAAGCGCAAGAAGATCCAGCAGGAACGGCGCAAGGTGGCCGAGGCCGGCGTGGTGTTCGAGGTGCGCGAGGGCGCCGAGATCACCGACGCCGACTGGCGCTTCTTCCACCGCTGCTACACCCTGACCTACCGCGCCCACGGCTCGTCGCCCTACCTGAACTTGGCCTTTTTCCAGCGCGTGGCGGCCGAGTTGCCGACGCATTGGCTGATGTTCATCGCCCGGCGCGACGGGGCATCGATCGCCGCCTCGCTGGTGGGCATCGACCGGACGCGCGGCTGGGCCTGGGGCCGCTACTGGGGCGCGACCGAGCAGGTGCCCTGCATGCACTTCGAGGCCTGCTACTACCAGCCGCTGCAATGGTGCATCGAGCAGGGCTTCCACTGCTTCGAGGGCGGCGCCCAGGGCGAGCACAAGATGGCGCGCGGGCTCACGCCCACGCCCACCCGTTCGGCGCACTGGCTGGCCCACCCGCAGTTTGCCCGGGCGGTGGAGGACTTCCTGGCCCGCGAGGGCCAAGGGGTGGCTGAGTACCTGGACGAACTGCGCGAGCGCAACCCATTCAAGGCCGCCGAGGCCTGATCACTTCCCTTTGAAGTCACCCGCCACGGCGCTGACGAAGCGCTGCGGGTCGATGTATTTGCGCCAGGCCGCCGTGGCCTGCTCGGGCGTGACCGCAGCGATCGCGTCGTCCAGTTGCTGCGACGTGGTGAACGGCCGACCCAGGTAGGTGTTGTTGGCCAACGTCGCGGCCAGGCCACCATCCTGTGCACGCGACAGGCGGCGGTAGTTCAGCAGGCCGGCCTTGGCCTGGTTGATCTCATCCGCCGTGAAGCCGGTCTTCAGCGCGCGCTCGGCCTCTTCCTTGAAGGCAGCCTCGACCTTGGCCCGGTTCTGCGGCGCGAAGATCGCGCTGGCCTGCCAGCCGGTGTTGGCGTCGAGCGCGCTCCAGCTCAGGCCGCTGCGCACGTCGTAGCTCAGGCCCTCGCCCTCGCGGATGCGCTTCCACAGCCGCGAGTTGCCGCCGCTGCCGAAGGCGAAGTTGGCGACCTGCAGCGCCGCCTGGTCCGGGTCCAGCTCCTTCAGCGGCAGCGACAGGCGCACCACCATCGTGGCGTTCTGCTTGTCCGGCGTCTCGAACGACAGACGAGTCGGCGTCACGCCCACCAAGGGGCGCGGCACGCGGTTGAACGCGGTGGCCGAGCCCCAGCCGCCGAAGGCCTTCTCCAGCGCCGCGCGCACCGCCGGCACGTCCATGGCGCCGACCGCGGCGAACTGGGCGCGCCCGGCGCCGACGAAGCGCTGGTGGAAGGCCTTGATGTCCGCCACCGTGGCCTTCTGCACCTCGGCCAGCGCCTCGTCGAAGCTGCGCGCGTAGCGCACGTCGCCGGCCGGGTATGGGTTGCCGTGCCGGTCAAGCGCGTCGTCGACGATCACCTCGGGCTCCTTGCGGCTTTGCTCGATGCCCGAGACAGCCTGGCGGCGCACCTCTTCCAGCGCATCGGGCGGGAAGCTCGGCTGGCGCAGCATCTGGCCCACCAGCTCGATCGTCGCCGGCAGGTTCTCGCGCGTGGTCAGCAGGCTGACCGCCAGGCTCTCCGGCGAACTACCGATCTGGATCTCGGCCTTGAGTGCCGTCATGCGGTCCTGCAGTTGCTGACGGTTCAGCTGCGTCGTGCCCTTGTCCAGCATCGAGCCCAGCAGTTCGCCGGCCATGGACTGGCCCTTGAGGCTGGCCTCGTCGCCCAGGCGCAGGGTCAGTTGCGCGTTCACCACGTCGCCGCGGCTGGCCTTGGGCAGAAGCGCCACCTTCAGGCCCGGCGCGATCTCGAAACGCTGCGTACGGGCCTCGATGTTGGCGGGTGAAGCGTCGAAGGCCTCGACCTTGGCCAGCGTTTCCACCGGCCTGAACGCCTTCATCTGCTCGGCCACGTCGACGTTCTCAGGCTTGGGCGCCCGGGTCGGCTTGTCGGTGGGGAGGTAGGTGGCCAGCGTGCGGTTGTCGCGCAGCAGGCGCTCGGCGGCCACGCGGTTCAGGTCGGCTGCGGTGACCGCCTTGACCCGGTCGCGCAGCAGGAAGAACAGCCGCCAGTCGCCCTGGGCCACCGTTTCGGACAGGGCGACGCCCACAGTCTCGGGGTCCGAGAAGCGCAATTCCCAGTCCTTCAGCCACTTGGCGCGGGCACGGTTGACCTCCTCGTCGGTGATCGGTTGCGCGGCCACGTTTTCCAGCGTGGCCAGCAGCGCCTCGCGTGCCTTGTCTGTGTCCAGCCCCGGCGCCAACTGCGCGCCGAAGAGCGCGAAGCCGGGGTCGTGCAGGTCGGCGTTCCACGAGAACACGCTGGCGGCCAACTGGGCCTCGACCAGCTTCTTGTGCAGGCGGCCGGCGGGCACGTCGCTCATCACCAGGCCAAGCAATTCGACCGCGGCCGTGTCCGGGTGCGCCCCGGGGGGCACGTGGTAGCTGGCGAACAGCAGCGGCACGCCGCCATTGCGGCGCAGCGTGACGGCACGCTCGCCGTCCTGCACCGGGTCGATCGTGTACAGCTTTGGCAGCGCGCGCTTGGGCGCGGGAATCTTGCCGAACTCAGCCTGCACCCAGCCCGTCACCTTGGCCGGGTCGAACTTGCCGCTGACGATCAGCGTCGCGTTGTCCGGCTGGTAGTACTGGCGGTAGAAGGCCTGCAGCCGGCCGATGTCGACGTTCTCCACGTCGGCGCGGGCGCCGATGGTGTCGTGGCCGTAGTTGTGCCACTCGTACATGGTGGCCAGCGTCTTCTCGAACAGGATGCGAGAGGGGTTGTTCTCGCCCATCTCCATCTCGTTGCGCACCACCGTCATCTCGGTGTCCAGGTCGCGCCGTGCGATGAAGCTGTTGATCATCGCGTCGGCTTGCCAGCCCAGGTACCAGCGCAAGTTGTCCTCGTTGGCGGTGAAGCTGGCGAAGTAGTTCGTGCGGTCCAGCCAGGTGCTGCCGTTGGCGCGCAGGCCGCGGCGGGTGAACTCGGCCCAGGCCTTGGGGTTCTTGGGCGTGCCCTTGAACAGCAAGTGCTCCAGCAGGTGGGCCATGCCCGTCTCGCCGTAGTTCTCTTGCCGCGAGCCGACCCGGTAGGTCAGGTTGACCGTGGTCGTGGGCTTGGCGTCGTCCGGCGCCAGCAGCACCTGCAGGCCGTTGGGCAGGCGGTATTCGACGATGCCCTCGACGCTGCGCACCGGCTGCAGCGTGCCAGCCGGTGCAGGCGCGGTCACCGCAGGCTTGCCACGGGGCGGCGCCTTCTTCGGCGCCGGGCGGGCCGGGGCGGCTTGCACGGCCAGGGCCAGCAGCGTGCCGCCCAGAATCAACCAACCCGCGGGGGGCTTGCGCATGGGTTCGACTCCTGATCGAAGAAAGTCTCAGGGCACCAAAGCAAACGCCGCCCTCAGGCGGCGTTGCATCGTGGCGCCACGTCGCGGCCGCCAGGTCGGCGGCTCATCGGCGTGGACGATACCTCATGCCAAGCGGCGAATGTTTCAGGCTTGTTTCGCCTTCCAAGCGGCCTGGCCGGTGCGCACTTCTTCGCGCGCGGCATCGGGGCCTTCCCAGCCCAGCACCTTGACCCACTTGCCGGCCTCCAGGTCCTTGTAGTGCTCGAAGAAGTGCTGGATGGTCTTCAGCCGCAGCGGGTTCAGGTCTTCCGGCTTCTTCCACTGGCTGTAGATCGACAGGATCTTGTCGATGGGCACGGCGATCAGCTTGTTGTCGCCGCCGGCCTCGTCGTCCATGCGCAGCATGCCCAACGGGCGGCAGGTCACGACCACGCCGGGGATCAGCGGCACCGGCGTGATCACCAGCACGTCGACCGGGTCGCCGTCATCGGCCAGGGTCTGGGGGATGTAGCCGTAGTTGCACGGGTAGTGCATGGACGTGGCCATGAAGCGGTCCACGAACAGGGCCCCGCTGTCCTCGTCGACCTCGTACTTGATCGGGTCGGCGTTCATCGGGATCTCGATGATGACGTTGAACTCGTCGGGCGCCTTGGCGCCAGGGGTGACGTTGTGCAGGCTCATGGTGTTCTCGGTGGTTGCGTGGAGCGGGAAAACCCCGATTCTACGAAGTGCCCTTGCCACGCCCTGACACAGCCCTGTCCGCCGCGGCTTTGATGCACCGCAGGAAAACACCATCCCGACCCGCGAGGCCATCCCGTAGCATGCCCTGCGCGGCGCCGGGTGGCCCGAAGCGAGCCCATGCCCGGCGAACGACGATCACAAGGTTTGTGTCTGAGAGCGGAAGGAGATTCCTTTGATTTCGACCACCATGGCGCTGTATGTGGCGCTGGCGTGCGGCCTTGCGGCCGTGCTTTACGGCTTCATCCAGAGAAGCTGGATCCTGAGCCAGGACGCGGGCAATGCCCGCATGCAGGAGATCGCCGGCGCGATCCAGCAGGGGGCTGCGGCCTACCTGGCGCGCCAGTACAAGACCATTGCGATGGTCGGCGTGATCCTCGCGGTGCTGATCTTCTTCTTCCTCGGCAAGATGACCGCGGCCGGCTTCGTCGTCGGCGCGGTGCTGTCCGGCGCCTGCGGCTTCATCGGCATGAACGTGTCGGTGCGGGCCAATGTGCGCACGGCACAGGCTGCCACGCAAGGCATCGGCCCGGCGCTGAACGTCGCCTTCAAGGGCGGCGCCATCACCGGCATGCTGGTCGTGGGCCTGGGCCTGCTGGGCGTCGGCGCCTTCTTCTGGATCATCACCGGCGGCACCAACGTGACGCCCGAGTCGCTCAAGCCCCTGCTGGGCCTGGCCTTCGGCTCGTCGCTGATCTCGATCTTCGCCCGCCTGGGCGG
>JBGAGZ010000060.1:0-30602 GCA_044226465.1 Burkholderiaceae bacterium
GTCACCGACGACCAGGCGTTCGTGAACGACCCGGCGGTGCGCCAGCGCGCGGTGCCGATCCAGCCCTTGCCGGGCCTGCGCCTGTGGACCGACAGCTACAACAACCTGTTCGACATCCTGCGCTGAGCCCCGTCGGCCTGCGCCGGCTTGGCTTCAGCCTTCCAGCCGCTGCTGGAACACCAGGCCCGCGTGCTCGCGCAGCGCGTGGAAGCGGATCTTCGGCCAGTTGCCCTCGATCGCGCGCAGCTCGGCGGCGTATTCGAGCAGCAGCGTCGGCGCGTCGACCGCGTCGTAGGCGATGCGGTGGCTGTTGCCGTCGATGAAGCGCTTGAGCTCGGCGTCGCCGCCGTCCGCCGGGTCGCAGGTCACCCAGCGCGCCACGTTGTAGCGGGCCGGCGTCACGCGGGCCTTGACGCCGTACTCGTGCTCCAGCCGGTGCGCCACCACCTCGAACTGCAGCTGGCCGACCGCTCCCAGCAGCAGCACCGTGCCGAGGATGGGGCGGAAGACCTGGATCGCGCCTTCCTCGCCCAGCTGCGTCAGGCCGGCACGCAGCTGCTTGGTCTTCAGCGGGTCCGCCACCTCGACCGAGCGGAAGAGCTCGGGCGCGAAGAAGGGCAGCCCGGTGAATTGCAGCGCTTCGCCCTCGGTCAGCGTGTCGCCCAGCTGCAGCACGCCGTGGTTGGGGATGCCGATGATGTCGCCGGCGAAGGCCTCGTCCAGCAGCTCGCGCTTCTGGCTCATGAAGGTCACGACGGTGTTGGGCCGCAGCTCCTTGCCCGAGCGCACCACCTTCATGCGCATGCCGCGCTCGAACTTGCCCGAGGCCACGCGCACGAAGGCGATGCGGTCGCGGTGGGCCGGGTCCATGTTGGCCTGGATCTTGAAGACCACGCCGCTGAACTTGCCCTCGTCGGGCTCGACCGTGCGTTGGATGGCCGTGCGGCTGCTCGGCGGCGGGGCCAGGTCGACCAGCGCGTCCAGCACCTCCTGCACGCCGAAGTTGTTGACCGCCGAGCCGAAGAACATCGGCGTCTGCCTGCCCGCCAGGAAGGCCGCCTCGTCGAAGGAGGGCGCCGCTTCCTGCACCAGCTCGATCTCGCCCGCGGCCTGCTCGTAGGCGCCGCCGAAGCGCTCGTTCAGCGCCGGGTTGCGGATGCCCTGGATCACCTCTTCGGTGCCGGCCACGCGGTCCTCGCCGGGCGAGAACACGCGCATCTGGTCCTTGCGCAGGTCCAGCACGCCACCAAAGAACTTGGCCATGCCCACGGGCCAGGTGAAGGGCACGACCGTCATGCCCAGCTCGCGCTCGATCTCGTCCATCAGCGCCAGCGGCTCCTGCACCTCGCGGTCCATCTTGTTGACGAAGGTGAGGATGGGCGTGTTGCGCGCGCGGCAGACCTGCAGCAGGCGGCGCGTCTGCGGCTCGACGCCGTTGGCCGCGTCGATCACCATCAGTGCCGCGTCCACCGCGGTCAGCACGCGGTAGGTGTCTTCCGAGAAGTCCTGGTGGCCGGGGGTGTCCAGCAGGTTGATCGTGCAATCGCGGTATTCCATCTGCATGACCGACGAGGCCACCGAGATGCCACGCTGCTTCTCGATCTCCATCCAGTCCGAGGTCGCATGCCGGCTGGCCTTGCGCGCCTTCACCGAGCCGGCGATCTGGATCGCGCCGGAGAACAGCAGCAGCTTCTCGGTCAGCGTGGTTTTGCCCGCGTCGGGGTGGCTGATGATGGCGAAGGTGCGCCGGCGGCGTACTTGGGGGGTGAGATCGGAGGGCATCGGCCGAATTATCGGCGCCCGCGCCCAGGGCTTCTGGGCCCCCTGACTTGAAGGGGCGCGGGTGTCGGCCGGCCGCAGGCCCCGAGCGTTGGGAGCCCATGACCAAGCCGCTCGCCTCCCCCCGCCCTCTCCAGCCTCTCGGTGGCCTCCGCGGCGTTGCAGCGGTGTTGGCGGCCGTGCTGTCCCCCACCACGGCCATGCCGGCCCCGGACGCGCCGGAAAGCCGCAACCCCATCCACCTGCACCGGGTGGGCACGGGCGACATGGAGGGGCTGAAGAAGGGCATCCTGATGAGCGTCGAGGCCTGCCGGGTCGTCAAGCAGCTGCCCGCCGGCGGGCCGGTGCAGCTGCCGTCGGACGCGACGCTGGCCCGGCTGGCGATCGCCGAAACCGACGAGTACTTCGACGGCCCGAACCATGCTGTGTTCAACACCTCGCGCCTGGTCTGGGCGGACCCGCGCAGCGGCAGCTGCGAGCTGAGGGTCTTCCACGAGCGGCACGCCTGGGCGGGCCAGGAATGCGGGCTGGGTTTCTGGGGCGGCACGACGCTGCTCGGCGCGCTGGTCGACATGAGCCAGCCTGCGCCACCGCTGGTGGAGACCGGCACGCGGGCGGCGTCGCTGGCCGGCTGCGCCGGGCGGGCCACTCGCTACGACACCGCGGGCCTGGCGGCCGAGGACGCCGGCCTGGGCGTGCGCTGCGTGTGGGAGAGCGACATCATCGCCAAGTCGCTGCAGAGCGTCGGTGTCCAGGCCCCGGGCCACCAGAAGGACGGTCCGACGATCGACTTCTGCCTCTACGAGCGCCAGCCGGCCTATGTCGTCAAGGGCCACAGCGAGACGGTGGTGCTCAAAAGCGCCGGCGGCCTGCCCAGCGACGTGATGAACCAGCTGATGGGCCTGAGCTCGGCCTACATGAACCACCAGCTGGTCGACTTCAGCGACGGCAACCCCATCCCTGCCGAGCGCTTCAGCCCCGACGCGGTCCGCCGCTTCGTCGATCAGCCGGCCATCACGGCTGTGGGCGAAGGGCCCTGAAGCCCTGGCCCCGGCCGCCCGCAGGCCTACTTCGTCTTGACCGGCGGCGGCAGGTCCTTGGCCTGCAGCGCGCGTACCTGGGCCACGAGCTGGTTGTGCGCGTCCAGGAAGGCGGCGGCGATCACCTTGCCTTCGTTGCTGTTGCTCCAGCCGGCGCCGGCCGCGCCGCCCAGTTTGCCCAGCACCAGGCCACCCATGCCGAGGTCGGTCACGCGCACCGAGCCGGTCGACGCGGCCACCTGCTCGGTGGTCTCGTTGTCGGTCAGCAGCAGGGCGACCTGGGCGTCCTTCAGCTTGACCTGCTCGGCCACGCCGACGAACTTGTTCAGCACCGGGATCATGCCCATCAGGCCACCGATCTCGCGGCCGGCGTCTTTCTCGGAAAAGGTCAGGCTGGGCGTCAGCGTGTACTGCGCCTCGTAGCCCTTGCCCTTCTCGACCGTGTTGCCCTGCTTGCGCAGCACACCCGCTTCCTTCAGCTCCTGCTCCTGGATGGTGCCGCGCAGGCCCGCCGCGCGGTCGACGACGCGGAAGCAGTTGCTCTGCTGCGCGAGCAACCGCACCAGCGGCAGCGGCGTGGGCGGCAGCTGGTAGCTGCTGGCGTAGACGTAGCCATTCGGGTTCTCGACCAGGGCCAGCGTGGCCACGGGCGCGTCGCAGCGTTCGAGCTCGCGCGCCGCATGGTGGGCGCCGGCCGGGCCGGCCGAGCCGGTGACGATGGCGCCGCCGTCGCCCAGGTCGGTCTTGCTCTGGCCGCAGCCCGCCAGGGCCAGCGCCACCGCGGCGGCCGCACCGCCCACCCTGCCGATTCGATTCACCCGCATCACCTTGAGCCACCTCCGGCCGACAAAAGGCTGCGATCATGCCAGCGCCGGGCGCCCGCGCCATCCCCAAGGAGCCGAGACCCTCGCCATGCCCGAACTGCCGGACATCACCGTCTACGCCGAGAGCCTGGCCGCCAAGGTGGCGGGCAGCCCGCTGCGGCGCATCCGCCT
The DNA here is from genome assembly GCA_044226465.1 of Burkholderiaceae bacterium. Lineage (GTDB taxonomy): Bacteria > Pseudomonadota > Gammaproteobacteria > Burkholderiales > Burkholderiaceae_C > Ideonella. The sequence continues at coordinate 3,815 of JBGAGZ010000060.1, forward strand.
GCTCAACCCCTTCCTGCTGCGCACCGCGGTGCCGCCGATCGCCGAGGCCGAGGGCCGTGTGGTCCGCGGCGTCGAGCGCCTGGGCAAGCGCGTGGTCATCGTGCTCGATGCTGCCGTTGCGGCAGACCCGCCCTGGTTCCTGGTGCTGCACCTGATGATCGCCGGCCGCCTGCGCTGGCTCGCCGCCGGTGCCAAGCCGCCGGGCGGCAAGGCCACCCTGGCGGTGTTCGAGTTCGACGCCGGCACGCTGGTGTTCACCGAGGCCGGCACCCAGCGCCGCGCTTCGCTGCACCTGGTGGTCGGCCGCGAGGCCCTGGCGGCGATGGACCCCGGCGGCATCGAGCCGCTGCAATGCAGCGCGGCCGAGTTCGCCGCGCGGCTGCAGCGCGAGCGCCATACCCTCAAGCGTGCACTGACCGACCCGCAGGCCTTCAGCGGCATCGGCAACACCTACTCGGACGAGATCCTGCACCGGGCCAAGCTGTCGCCGGTCGCCATGAGCACGTCGCTGTCGCCCGACGAACTGGCGCGCCTGTACGAGGCCACGCGGGCGGTGTTCGAAGAGTTCACCGGGCGCCTGCGCGCCGAAGCCGCCAAGACGGGCGGCTGGCCCAAGGAGGTCACCGCCTTCCGGCCCGACTTCGCGGTGCACGGCCGCTTCGGCCAGCCCTGCCCGGTTTGCGGCGCGCCGGTGCAACGCATCGTCTACGCCAGCAACGAGACCAACTACTGCGTGCGCTGCCAGACCGGCGGCAAGCTGCTGGCCGACCGCGCGCTGTCGCGCCTGCTGAAGGCGAGCTGGCCCAAGACGCTCGACGACTGACAGCCCGTGGGCGGTTGACGAGTTGTCACCGAGCTTTACCTGCGCTTCATGCCCGGCCAACCTGGGGCTCGCAGCATCCCCCACCAAATGATGCTGGAGAAAACACATGGGTGAACCTGACCAACCGACGACCCCGGCGGTGCTGGTGCCGCTGTACGTGTCCGGCGTTTTCCGCGAGGCCCCGGCCACGTTCCGCGCGCAACTGATCGAGACCCTGATGCGTCCGATGGGGGCGCTGGGCCTGGTCGCCGTGGCCGGCGGCGTGTTCGCGGCCGTGCGCCAGCGCCACGGCTGGGCGCGCCTGCATGTGTCGATCGACGACGCGGCCCGCATCACCGCCGACCAGGTGCTGGAGCTGTCGACCTACCTGCAGCAGGCGGCGCCCGATGTCTTTCGCCAGGTGGCCGAGCTGGTCAGCAGCCAGCGCGCGGTGGCCGGGGGCCTGAGCGCCATCCTGCTGCTGCAGGTGCTGCGCGCCACGCGCAAGCGCCGCGAAGGGCCTAACCCGGTCGCTTGACGGCCGCACCGCGCCGTCTGGCCAATGCCAGGAAGGCCAGCGCCGTGGCCGCCAGCGCCAGCACCGCCAGGTGCGCCAGCTGTGGCCGCACGTCGGCCAGGCTCGCGTCCATCTGGTTGACCCGCAGCAGGCCCTGGATCGCCGGCGTGGTGGGCAGCAGCGCGGCCAGCACGCACAGCGGCGGCGCCAGCGCCTCGGCCGGCCATGAAAAGCCCGAGAGGAACACCATCGGGATCGAGCTGAACAGCAGCACCTGCATCGCGCGCTCGCGGTCGGCGAACAGCGCGCCGAGCGCGGTGCCCAGCGCTGCTGCTGCCCAGGCCAGCAAGCCCAACAGCAGCCCCTGCGCCAGCGGGTGCGCCGCCTGGCCGTAGTCGAAGACCCGGAACGCGGCCTGGAAGAACCAGGCGCCGCTCGCCAACCCCAGCGTGGCACCGGCCGCCAGCCGTGGCCACCAGGCGCGCAGGCGGCCCGCGGGCCGCGCCTCGAACCAGGTGCCCACCCACAGCGCGACCGCGATCAGCAACGTCTGGTGCACGATCAGCACCGCCACCGCCGGCACCACGTAGCTGCCATAGCCTTCGCTCGGGTTGTACAGCGGCACGAGCTGCAGCTGGATAGGCGCACGGCTCGCGCCGGCCTGCGCCGCGCCCTGGCCACGCGCGCGCAGCTTGCGGATCTCGACCCCCGCCGACACCGTGCCCACGCTCTCGGCCAGCCCGGCCAGCACCACCTTGTTGAGCAGGAAGTAGGCGCCGTCGCCGACCACCGGCACCACCACCGCGTCGCCGCGCAGCACATGGCGCTTCAGCTCCGGCGGCAGCACCGCGTAGCCTTCGATCTCGCGCCGCTGCATCGCGGCCTGGGCCTCGCGCTCGTCGCCGGTCACCAAGCGCAGCGCCAGCTTGGGGCTGGCGTCGGCATAGCGGGCGATCTGGCGCGTCAGGCCGCTGTGGTCGGCGTCCACCAGGGCCACGGGCACGCGCGTGGGCACCTGGTTCAGGTAGGGCCAGGGGTAGAAGAACGAGTACAGCACCGGCGCGACCAGGGCCAGCAGCAGCACGCCCGGGTCGCGCAGCATCGCCGCCAGCGTGGCGAGCCAGGCCTTGATCGCCGCCATCACCGCTGCCATCACCGCCGACCCCAGGCGCGCGCATCGGCCGCCACGCGCGGCAGCAGCGCCGTGCAGGCCCAGGCCGACACGGCGGTGGCCAGCAGCAGGCCCGCGGCCACCGGCGCGGCCTGCGCAGCGGGCGCGCCGACTTGCCAGACGGCCGTCTGCGCCGCCAGCACATGGGTCAGCGGCAGGGCCAGCGCCCAGGCCTTGGCACCGGCCGGCATGGCGATCAGCGGGAAGCCGACACCGGCGAAGGCGAAGGCCGGTGCGGTGACGAAACCCGCCGCCGACAAGGCCGTGCGCAGCGAGCGCGTGGCCAGTGCCGCCAGGCTGCCCAGCACCAGGTACAGCGCCAGCATCAGCGCATGCAGGCCCAGCACCGGCCACAGCGGCCCCGCCGGGTGCCAGCCGCGGCCACCGGCCAGGCCGGCGATGAAGACGAGCTGCACCGCCACCAGCGCCGCCCAGGGCGCCAGCCATTTCGCCGCCAGCGCTGCTGCGCCCATGCCACCGGCGCTGACCCAGGCGCCCACGCTGCGGTCGCGCAGCTCGCGCCCCACGCCCCAGGCACCCGCCACCATCGCGAAGATGTGCAGCAGCGCCGGCACCAGGGTGGTGGCGAGGAAGGGCTCGTAGTCCAGCCCGGTGTTGTATTGCGCGACCAGGGCCGTGCGCATCGGCTCGAACGAGGCCTGGGCCGCCAGCGGCGACTCGCCGCGCTTCTCGCGCGTGACCACCTCGACACCGGCCGACAGCGTGCCCAGCACCGAGCGCACGTCGCGCTGGATCAGGCCCGAGTGGGTGGCGAACTGGGCGTTGTGCAGCAGGGCCGCGTGGGCACCGCGGCCGGTCTTGAGCGCGCGGGTGAAGCCCTCGGGCAGCCAGACCACGGCCATCACCTCGCCGCGCCGCAGCGCGCTGCGCATTGCGGCCTCGTCGTCGAAGCGCGCCGCCACGCGCAGGCCCGGCGCGGCCGCGAGCCAGCGCGTCACCTGGCGCGTCACGGCGCTGTGGTCGGCGTCGAGCACGCCGATCGCCAGGCCGCGCGGCGTGCCGGCCCAGAACAGGCTCCAGGTCAGCAGCGCGGCCAGCAGCGGCACCACACTGAACATCAGCCAGTCCGCCGGCCGCCGCGCCCACAGGCGTTGCTCGCGTTGCCAGGCGCGGGTGAAGCCTGGGGACCAGGTGGTCATCGACGATGCTCCGATGGAGGACGTCGAAGCTGCGCAGCTTGCTGAGGTGGTGGCGGCAGGGCGACGGCGGCGCCCTCGTTCTTCGGCCCGCTCGCGGGCCACTGTTGTGCCGCGCCCAGGGCAGCCCCATCGATGCCCGCGCATGCGGTGCCGACCGAGAGACCACGGCCAGCGCAACCCGGCTCCCCGCGAGCAGGGCCGGAGAACGTGCCCCCAGCCTTCCGCCAGGCACGACCGCTGCAGACAACCCCCGGGCCGCCCACCTCGACAGCGTTCATCTCACCGCACCGGCGGCAGCGTGACCAGCACGCTCATCCCTGGCCGCATGCCGGCCAGCGGCTGCAGCGGCCGCGCCTTCACCTCGAAACTGCGCATGTCGTAGCCGGCGCCCGAGCGGGTGGCGCGCCAGGTGGCGAAGTCCGGCAGCGGCGACGAGCCGGTGACCTTGAAGCGCACGACCTGCTTCGACAGCGCCGGCACCACCGCGTCGAACTCGGCACCGACCGCGAAGGCGGCGAGCCGGTCCTCGCGCACGTTGAACAAGGCCCAGTGGTCATTCAGGTCGACCACCGTGACCACCGGCACGCCGGCCGGCGACAACTCGCCGACCTTGGCCAGCACCTTGGCCACCTGGCCGGCCACCGGGCTGCGCAGCTCGGTTTCGGCGCGCGCGGCCTCCACCTCCTGCACCACGCCGGCCACCTGGCGCGACTGGGCCGCGGCGGCGGCCTTGTCCTCGCTGCGCGCGCCGGCCTCGGCCATGTCGAGCTGGGCCTTGGCGGCGCGGGTCTGGCCCTCGGCCGCGCGCCAGTTGGCCTCGGCCTCGTCGCGGCGCTGGGCAGCGAGCACGCCTTCCTTGAACAGGTTGTCGGCGCGCTGGAAGCCCTTGGCCGCCAGGTCCTGCGCCACCACCGCGCGCTCCCACTGCGCGCGGGCCATGCGCAGCTCTTCGCCGCGGGCGCCATGCTGGGCCTTGCTGGACACGGCCTCGGCCGCGTCGTGCGCGCCGCTGGCCTGGGCCAGCTTGGCCGCCACCTCCGGGCTGTCCACCTTCACCAGCAGGGTGCCGACGGCGATGGTCTGCCCCTCCTGCACCGCGACCTCGGCGATGCGGCCGGTGATCTTGGGCGCCACGTCGGTCTCGCGGGCCTCGAGCATGCCCTGCAGCAGCTCGGGCTCGGGGCGGCTGCCCAGCCACAGGCCCCAGCCGACCACGGCCACGGCGGCCAACGCTGCGATGCCGAGGAGGATGCGTTTCATGGCGACGGCGGACTCCAGGGGAGATTCATCGAGGGCATCACGGGGCGATGCGGATGTCGGCCCGCGCCAGCGCCTGTAGCAACTGCTCGGGCTGGCCGCAGGCCTCGTACAGGCCGGCCAGGGCGGTGACGTAGTCGTAGGCCACCTGGGCGCGTTCGGTCTGCACCTTGGCAAGGTTGGTGTCGGCCTCGATTCGCTCGATCGGCGTGCTGGTGCCCTCGCGCAGGCCCACGCTGCGCAGGTGCACGATCTCTTCGGCCAGCGCGACGCTGGCGTCCATCGCCAGCCAGGCCTGGCGGGCCTGCTCGACCGCGCGCCACTGCCGCTCGACCAGCAGCGCGATGTCGGCGCGTGCCTGGGCGTCGGAGTGGCGCGCCTGCTCGACCTGCGCGGCCGAGGCCGCGTCGAGCGCGCCGCGGTCCAGCGAGGTGAACAGCGTCCAGCGCGCGCCGATGCCGGCGATCCAGTTGGCCTGGTCGTCGTTGCGCAGCTCGCGCTGGGCGAAGGCGAAGACCTGCGGCTTGCGCAGGCCTTCGCCGGCCTCGTGCAGCGCTTCGGCCTGCGCTTTCTTGGCCTCGACCTTGGCCAGGCCCGGGTGGGCGGCCAGGGCCTGGTCGATGAAGCCGTTCAAGGGCGGCAGCGGCGCGGACTGCAGGAACAGCGGCGAGCTGGGCGCCACCGGCTGCACGCTGCCCAGCAGGCTGGCCAGCGCGCGCTCGGCCAGCTCGGCGTCGCTGGCGGCCTTGCGGGCGTTGCGGCGCGCGTCCTCCAGCGCGGCGCTGGCCTGCAGCCGTTCGACGCGGGCGATTGCGCCGTTGGCCAGCAGCTTGTCGGCGGCGTGGTCGTGCTGCTCGACCGTGGCCAGCGCCTGGGCGCGCAAGCCGGCGGCGCGGCGGGCCAGCTGGGCGCCGAAGTAGCGCTGCGCCAGCAGCGTGGCGAGCTGGTGCTCGGTCTGGCGTTCGTCGGCGCGGGCCTCGGCCTGCTGGGCGTCGGCGAAGCCGCGCACCGCGTCGGCCGCGCCGCCCAGGTACAGCGGCGCCACCGCACTGATCGACGCGCTGCCGATGTGGTCGTCGCGCGAGTAGGTGTAGCGCGGCGGCAGCTGCGGCACGGGCAAGGGCAGCGGCAGGTTCTCCAGCGGCACGGGCAGGTGCTGGTCGAGCTCGTTGAGCTTGTCGTTCAGGCCCGAAAGGTCCACCGTCAAGGCCGCGTGGTAGACCGCGTAGGCGCCGGTCAGGCTCACCGTGGGCCCGCCGAAGCGCTTCAGCCCTTCCGCCTGCCGGGCCTTGCCGGCGGTGGCCGCATGCGCGGCGGCCAGGCGCTCGGAGCGCAGCAGGGCCTGCTGCCAGGCGGCGCCGTAGTCCAGCGCCACGGGCGGGGCGGTGTCGCCCGGGGCCTGGGCGCTTGCGCAGCCCACAGCCAACGCCAGGGCGGCGGCCACGAAGGCGGGGCGGCGGCAGGGTGATGTCACGCCCCCGAGTGTCTCACCAGGCACTGGGCTAGAGTCGCCCGAACATGACCCGCGCCACCCGCCTCTGGCCCCTGCTCACCGGCACCCACCGCTACGAGAAGACGGTGTCCACCCGTGGCCGCGGCCAGGGCCAGTTCATCGACGCGCCCATCCTCGCCTTCTTGGTCGAGACGCCGAACGGCCGCGTGCTGTACGACGTGGGCTGCGACCACCGCAAGATTGCTTCGGCTCCGCTGCGCCAGCGCTTCTTCGAGCCGATGCGGCCGCAGTTCGAGCCACCCGAGATGCGCGACGACCAACGCATCCCCAGCTACCTGAAGCGCCTGGGCCTGGGGCCGCGCGACATCGACGTGGTCTTCCTCGGCCATTTGCACTTCGACCACGCCGGCGGCCTGTGCGACCTGCCCGGCTGCGAGGTGCACGTGCACCGCGAAGAGCTGGCGGCTGCACGCACCGGGCAGGACGACGGCGTCTTCGGCGACGAGATCGCCGGCGCCGACGCCTGGCACCAGCAGGCCGGCGAGTACGACGTCGCGCCGGGCGTGCGGGCGGTCATGACGCCGGGCCACACGGCGGGCCACATGTCGCTGTTCGTCGAGCTGCCCCAGGGCCCGCCAGTGCTGCTGTGCGGCGACGCCGCCGACCTGGTGGAGAACCTGGCCGACGAGGTGGCGCCCGGCTACTGTTGGCAGGACAACGAGGCCCTGGCGCTGGCCAGCATCCGCAAGCTCAAGCGGCTGGCCGCGTCGGAAGGGGCCGAACTGTGGCCGCACCACGACTTCGCCCACTTCCGCAGCCTGCCGGCCTTCCCGGCCTGGCGCGACTGACCGACAGCAGCCTCAATCCTCGAGCAGGCTGCGCAGCATCCAGGCCGTCTGCTCGTGCACGGTCAGGCGCTGGGTGAGCAGGTCGGCCGTGGGCTCGTCGCCGGCCTTGTCGGCCAGCGGGAAGATGCCGCGCGCGGTGCGGGCCACCGCCTCGTGGCCTTCGACCAGCACGCGCACCATGTCCAGCGCCTTGGGTGGCGTGGCCGGCGCGTCGGGCAGCGAGCTGAGCTTGCCGAACTGGCCGTAGCTGCCCGGCGCCGGGTGGCCCAGCGAGCGGATGCGCTCGGCGATCGGGTCGACCGCGGCCCACAGCTCGGTGTACTGGGCCATGAACATCGCATGCAGCGTGTTGAACATCGGCCCGGTCACGTTCCAGTGGAAGTTGTGGGTGGTCAGGTACAGCGTGTAGGTGTCGGCCAGCAGCTTGGCCAGGCCGCCGGCGATGGCGGCGCGGTCCTTCTCGCTGATGCCGATGTTGATCGACACGCCGGCCGATGCAGCCCGGGCCTTGCCGGGCTTGGTGGTGTTCTTGGCCATCGAGGTTCTCCTGGTTGGATTCAACGGGGACGCTGCAGATCGTAGCGGTCCAGGTCCATCACCTTGGCCCAGGCGGCGACGAAGTCGCGCACGAACTGGGGCTGTGCGTCGCTGCTGGCATAGACCTCGGCCAGCGCGCGCAGCTGGGAGTTCGAGCCGAAGACCAGGTCGGCCACGGTGCCGGTCCAGCGCGGCTCGCCGGTGGCGCGGTCGCGGCCCTCCAGCACGCCGGGCTGGGTGGCGGACTTCTGCCAGCGGGTCCGCATGTCGAGCAGGTTCACGAAGAAGTCGTTGCTCAGCACGCCGGGCCGGTGCGTGAACACGCCGTGCGGGGCCTGGCCAGCGTTCGCACCCAGCACCCGCAGGCCACCGACCAGCACGGTCATCTCCGGCGCGCTCAGCGTCAGCAACTGGGCCTTGTCGACCAGCAGCTCGGCGGCCATCGGCTCCAGCCCCGGGCGGACATGGTTGCGAAAACCGTCGGCCGCGGGCTCCATCACGGCGAACGAGGCCACGTCGGTCTGTGCTTGCGAGGCGTCCGTGCGGCCGGGCGAGAAGGGCACGCTGACCGCGTGGCCCGCCTGCTGCGCGGCGGCCTCGACCGCGGCGCAGCCGCCCAGCACGATCAGGTCGGCCAGCGAAACCTTCTTGCCGGCGGCCTGGGCGGCGTTGAAGTCGCGCTGGATCGTTTCCAGCTCGGCCAGCACCTTGGCCAGCTCGGCCGGCTGGTTGACGGCCCAGTCCTTCTGCGGCGCCAGGCGGATGCGCGCGCCGTTGGCGCCGCCGCGCTTGTCGCCGCCGCGGAAGGTGGACGCCGAGGCCCAGGCCGTGCCGACCAGCTGCGCCACGCTCAGGCCGGACGCGAGCAGCCGGCCCTTGAGCGCGGCGATGTCCTGCGCATCGACCAGCGGGTGGTCGACCGCCGGGACCGGGTCCTGCCAGATCAGCGCTTCCTGGGGCACCAGCGGGCCCAGGTAGCGGGCGCGCGGGCCCATGTCGCGGTGGGTGAGCTTGAACCAGGCGCGGGCGAAGGCGTCGGCGAACTGGTCCGGGTGGGCCAGGAAGCGGCGCGCGATCGCCTCGTAGGCCGGGTCGAAGCGCAGCGACAGGTCGGTCGTCAGCATCGTCGGCGCACGGCGCTTGGCAGGGTCGTGCGCGTCGGGGATCGTGCCCGCGCCCGCGCCGTCCTTGGCCACCCACTGGTGCGCGCCGGCGGGGCTCTTGGTCAGCACCCATTCGTAGCCGAAGAGGTTCTCGAGGAAGTTGTTGCTCCAGCGGGTCGGGGTCGTGGTCCAGGTCACCTCCAGGCCGCTGGTGATCGCGTCGGCGCCCTTGCCGCTGCCATGCCGGCTGACCCAGCCGAAGCCCTGGTCCTCGATGCCGGCGGCCTCGGGCTCGGGGCCGACCAGGGCCGCGTCACCGGCGCCGTGGGTCTTGCCGAAAGTGTGGCCCCCGGCGATCAGCGCCACGGTCTCCTCGTCGTCCATCGCCATGCGGGCGAAGGTCTCGCGGATGTCGCGCGCCGCGGCCAGCGGGTCAGGGTTCCCGTTCGGGCCTTCCGGGTTCACGTAGATCAGGCCCATCTGCACGGCGGCCAGCGGGTTCTCCAGCTGGCGGTCGCCGCTGTAGCGCTCGTCGGCCAGCCATTGGCCTTCGCGGCCCCAGTAGATGTCCTCGCCCGGCTCCCAGACGTCCTCCCGGCCGCCGGCGAAGCCGAAGGTCTTGAAGCCCATCGACTCCAGCGCCACGTTGCCGGCCAGGATCATCAGGTCGGCCCAGGAGATGCTGCGGCCGTACTTCTGCTTGATCGGCCACAGCAGGCGGCGCGCCTTGTCGAGGTTGCCGTTATCGGGCCAGCTGTTCAGCGGCGCGAAGCGCTGGGTGCCGTTGCCGGCGCCGCCGCGGCCGTCGGCGATGCGGTAGGTGCCGGCGCTGTGCCAGGCCATGCGGATGAACAGCGGACCGTAGTGGCCGAAGTCGGCGGGCCACCAGTCCTGCGAGTCGGTCATCAGCGCGTGCAGGTCGCGGACCACGGCGTCCAGGTCCAGCCGCTGGAAGGCCTCGGGGTAGTTGAACGCCGGCTCCATCGGGTTGGACAGCGCGGAATGCTGGGCCAGCACCTTCAGGTTCAGCTGGTTCGGCCACCAGCTGGCATTGGTTGGGGCCCCGGCCGGCTTGCCGCCGTGGGGAAAGGGGCAGCCTGCAGCGTCGGACATGGCGGTTCTCCGTGGGGGTTGAATGGCCTTAGTCTATTTCTATGGCCAATCTAAAACCAATTGAGAATGCCTAGCGGTGCGATAGCCACCGCTGGTGGCGCGGCCCATTCTCAGGACAGGCGCTTGACCCCGGGCAGCTCGCAGGCATAGACCGCGTTGCGCAATGTGGCGATCGCCTCGTAGCGGGTGAAGGTCTTGCGCCAGGCCAGCACCACGCGCCGCGTGGGCACCGGCTCGGCGAAGGGGATGAAGGCCAGATGGGCCTGCGGCTCGCGCGGCACCGACAGGGCCGGCACCACGGTCACGCCCATGCCCGAGGCCACCATGTGCTTGATGGTCTCCAGCGACGAGCCCTCGAAACTCTTCTTGATGCCCTCGGCGTCGCTCGAAAACCGCGCGAACTCGGGGCAGACCTCGAGCACGTGGTCGCGAAAGCAGTGGCCGGTGCCCAGCAGCAGCATGGTCTCGCGCTTGAGTTCTTCGGACGTGATCTGCTGGCGCTTGGCCAACGCATGGGTCTTGGGCACCGCCGCCATGAAGGGCTCGTCGTACAGCGGCGCGATCGCCAGGCCGGTATCGGGGAAGGGCTCGGCCATGATCGCGCAGTCGAGCTCGCCGGTGCGCAGCATGTCCAGCAGCTTGACGGTGAAGTTCTCCTGCAGGATCAGCGGCATTTGCGGCACGTGCTCGATCGTGTTCTTCACGAGCTCGGGCAGCAGGTAGGGGCCGATCGTGTAGATGATGCCCAGGCGCAGCGGGCCGGCCAGCGGGTCCTTGCCGCGCTTGGCAATCTCGCGGATGCCCTGCGCCTGCTCGATCACCTGCTGGGCCTGGCGCACCACGGCTTCGCCCAGCGGCGTCATCGTGACCTCGTTGCTGCCGCGCTCGAAGATCTTCATGTCGAGCTCTTCTTCGAGCTTCTTGATCGCCACCGACAGGGTCGGCTGCGAGACGAAGCAGGCCTCGGCCGCGCGTCCGAAGTGGCGCTCGCGGGCCACGGCGACGATGTAGCGCAGCTCGGTCAAGGTCATGCCGGCATTGTGCGCAAGTTCGACGAGCCGCCCAAAAAGCAGAAAGCCGCCCGGCCTTGTCGGCGCGGGCGGCTTGTCAGCCTGGGCTGTGTTGGTGCTTACGGGCGGTTGACGGCCGTCCAGGCGGCGTTGACGGCAGCCACTTCGGCCGAGCCGGCGCCGTACAGGTCGGTCGCGGCCTTGACGGTATCCGTGCGGGCCTTGGCGAAGGACTCGCTGGCCGTCATGTAGGTGGACAGGGCCTTGTACCAGATCTGCTCCGCCTTGGCGCGGCCGATGCCCGCGACCGTACCGGTGCCGGTGGCCACGCGGGTGTTGCCGGCCACGCAGGTCTTGGACGGCGAGCCATTGGTCGTGCCCTCGGCCAGCAGGTAGAAGAAGTGGTTGGCCACGCCCGACGAGTAGTGCACGTCGAGGTTACCCACCGTGCTGTACCAGCAGTCGGCCGAGGCGCCGTCGGTGCTGGGGTTGATCATGTTGCGCAGCGGCGTGCCCGACAGCTTCTCGCCGATCAGGTAGTCGCCCGGGTCGTTGGCGTTGGCCGCGTAGAACTCGACCATGGAGCCAAAGATGTCCGAGGTGCCTTCGTTCAGGCCGCCGGATTCACCGGAATAGATCAGGCCCGCGGTGTGCTCGGTCACGCCGTGGCTCATCTCGTGACCGGCAACGTCCAGCGAGACCAGCGGGTTGAAGAAGTTGCCGTCGCCGTAGGTCATCCGGCTGCCGTCCCAGAACGCGTTGTCGTAGTTGTTCGAGTAGTGCACGCGCGAGTAGTAGCCGCGGCCGTCGTCGGCAATGCCGTTGCGGCCGTGCACGTTCTTGTAGTAGTCCCAGGTCATGTTCTGGCCGTAGGCGGCGTCGGCGGCCACGGTCTGGCCGTCGGACTCGGCGTTGTTGCCCCAGACGTTGTTGGTGTCCTTGTACAAGGTCTCGACGCCGGTGGTGTGCCTCATGTCCACCACGTAGTGCTTGCCGCGGGTCTTGTCCTTCAGCGTGAACTTGGTGCCCGCGGCGTTGACGTTGTCGTGCAGCGGCACGTTGCCCGCGTACAGCGTCTTGCCCTGGCCGACATCGTCGGCGGTCTTGATGTCGTCCCAGCGGTCGAGCACGCGGCCCTGCGCGCCGACCAGCACGTGCAACACGCTGGGCGTGCTGTCGGCCTGAACGCCCTTGACGACCACGTCCCAGGCCAATTGCGGCCGGCCGTCGCGCGCGTAGACGACCAGGCTCTGCGTGTCGACCTTGCCGTCGCGGTGCGGGAAGGCGGCAAAGGCCTTGGCGGCGGCTTCGCGCGAGCCCAGCGGGGCCTTCGCGTCCAGGTCGAGGCGCTGGGCCAGCGAGAGCGACACGTCGCGGTACTGGCCGTCGGCGCCCAGGTGGACGACGAAGTCGCCGCCGATCACACGCAGGCCCTTGAACAGGCGGTCGAAGCGCACATGCTGGCTGCCGTCGGCGTCGACGACCAGATCCTTGACCTTGAAGCTGTCGCTGGCAGAGACCTGGGCGGCATTGGCGGCGGCACCTTTCAGGTGGGCCAGGGCGCGCTGCACCGCCGGGTGATCAGCGGCAGGGGCGGCGGCTTGGGCGGCCACGGCGACGAACGAGGTCAGCGCGGCCACGACGGCGCACTGGATCGGAGTGAATCGGGTCATGCAGGGTCTCCTGGAATGAACACAGATGGATGAAGAATGGAAGTGATTCGCCTGGGGCCACGGCCGGATTGGCGACGGCACCTGTTACCGGGGCGGCGGCTGTAACCGGGCCGGTGCGTTCCCCACTGTCGGCGGCGGCCACCCGGCCGCCCATCCCGAGAACAGGGGGGCACGACGCACTCTTCAGTTGCTGTTAAGCCATACCCGGGCATCGGGCCAGTCGGCATGATGTTTGTTGAACATTTGCCGCCGACTCTTGGGGTCAGGCCTTGAGGTAATCCAGCTGGTGGCCCAGCCAGCGCGCGACCTGCGCTCGCGCCGCGCCGGGGTGCTCGTCCAGCAGCGTGGCGGCCACGCGCCGAGCGCGGGCCAGCAGCGGTGCATCCTCGGCCAGGTCGGCGAAGCGCAGCAGCGCGTCGCCGGACTGGCGTGCGCCCATGAACTCGCCCGGGCCACGGATCTCCAGGTCGCGCCGCGCGATCTCGAAGCCGTCGGTGGTCTCGGCCATCGCGCGCAAGCGCTGCTTGCCGCTGTCGGACAAGGGCGACGAATACATCAGCACGCAGGCGCTGGCCACGCTGCCGCGGCCCACCCGGCCACGCAGCTGGTGCAGCTGGGCCAGGCCGAAGCGCTCGGCATGCTCGATCACCATCAGGCTGGCGTTGGGCACATCGACCCCGACCTCGATCACCGTGGTGGCCACCAGCACCGCGACCTCGCCGGCCTTGAAGCGCGCCATCACCGCGGCCTTCTCGGCGGGCTTGAGCCGCCCGTGCACCAGGCCGACCTCGGCGCCGGGCAGCGCGGCCTGCAGCTGCGCATGCGTCTCGGTGGCGTTGCGCAGCTCGGCCAGCGGCTTGCCGCGCGCCGGGGTGCGGCCCAGGTCCGCATCGCCCTCTTCGCCGGGCTCGATCAGCGGGCAGACCCAGTAGACCTGCTGGCCAGCGGCCACCGCGTCGGCGATGCGGGCGATCAGCTCGGGCCGCCGGTGGTCGGCGATCAGCTTGGTGACGATGGGCGTGCGGCCGGGCGGCAACTCGTCGATGGTCGAGACCTCGAGGTCGGCGAAGTAGGTCATCGCCAGCGTGCGCGGGATGGGCGTGGCGCTCATCATCAGCAGGTGCGGTTCGAGGCCGGCGCCGTCGTGTGCCGCCTCGTGCAGCTTGCCGCGCAGCGCCAGGCGCTGGGCCACGCCGAAGCGGTGCTGCTCGTCCACCACGGCCAGGCCGAGGCGGGCGAAGCGCACGTCGTGCTGGATCACCGCGTGCGTGCCCACCACCAGCGCCGCTTCGCCGCTGGCCACGCGCGCCAGCTCGCGATCGCGCGCCTTGCCGCGGCGCCCGCCGGCCAGCCAGGCCACCTGCACGCCCAGCGGTGTCAGCCACTGCACGAGCTTGGCCACGTGCTGCTCGGCCAGGATCTCGGTCGGCGCCATCAGCGCGCATTGCCAGCCGGCGTCGATGGCCACCGCCGCCGCCAGCGCGGCGACCACGGTCTTGCCTGAACCCACGTCGCCTTGCAGCAGCCGGTGCATCGGGCGACCCAGGGCCAGGTCCGCGGCAATCTCCTGCGCCACCCGCTGCTGCGCGCCGGTCAGCGCAAAGGGCAGGGTGGCCAGCAGGCGCTCGTGCAGGCCGCCGGGCCGCGGTGCCATTGCCGGGGCGGCCAGCCGGCTTCGCTCGCGTCGGGCCTGGGCCTGGGCCAGCTGCTGGGCCAGCAGCTCCTCGAACTTCAGCCGCTGCCAGGCCGGGTGGCTGTGGTCCTGCAGCGTGGCCAGTGCGGCGTCCGGCGGCGGGTGGTGCAGGAACAGCAGCGCGTCCTTCAGCGCCGGCAGGCCGGCCGGCACCACGCCCGGCGGCAGCACCTCGCCCAACGGCGCCCGCTGCAGCGCCGAGGCGACCGCCTTGCGCAGGTAAGCCTGGGGCAGGGCGGCCGTGGTCGGGTAGACCGGCGTCAGCGCGGCGGCCAGCGGCGCATCCGGCTGCACCGCGCGGAACTGTGGGTGCACCATCTCCAGGCCGAAGAAGCCGCCGCGCAGCTCGCCGCGCGCCCGCACCGTCGCCCCGGGTGGCAGGGCTTTCTGGTGCGAGGGGTAGAAGTGCACGAAGCGCAGCACCAGGCTGTCGCCGGCCTCGTCCTGCAGGCGCACCACCAGCTGGCGCCGCGGGCGGAACTCGACCCGCGCTTCCTGCACCTGGGCCTGCACCTGCACGGTGTCGCCCGGCCGCGCGTCGGCCAGCGGCGTGAGCTGGGTCTCGTCCTCGTAGCGCAGCGGCAGGTGCAGGGCCAGCGCAATCGGGGTGGTCAAGCCCAGCTTGTCCAGCGCCTTGGCCGGGCCGCTGCGCGTCGCGCCACTGGGGGCAGGCGGGGGCGCGGCAGCGGCATCGGGCGAAGCGGGCATCCGGTGATTCTCGCCGCCGGCCACCTTGCCGCGTGCGGCGCACCGCCGGTGACGAGCGCTTGCGACTGCTCACCAACCCTGAGCCCAACGGGCCCGAATTGGCGGGACAATCCGCGCGCGCTTTCGCTCCCTTCCTGCCCCACCCATGCGCTTTGCCCTTCGCCTGATCGTCGTCTTCACCACCGTGCTCGGCCTGGGCATCGCCTTCGCCTGGGCCTGGGACCGCTCGGACAACCGCGCCCAGGCCGCGGCCGAACCAGCCCCGCCGCAGCGCTGAGGCTCGGCGAGCCCCGCATGTTCTTTGACGGGGCCGCCACCGCCGCGAGAGGCGGCGTGGAACAATCCAGGCTCCGTGTTTGAAGGCCGGTGAAGCCTGCAAGCCCATGCCCGACCAGAACCCGCGCACCTACACCCTCGCCGATTTCGACTTCGTGCTGCCGCCCGAGCTGATCGCGCAGCACCCCAGCCCAGAGCGCAGCGCGTCGCGCCTGCTGGATGGCCGTGGCGACCGGCCGGTGGACCGGGTCTTTCGCGAACTGCCCGGCCTGCTCGATGCCGGCGACCTGCTGGTCTTCAACGACACCCGTGTCATCAAGGCCCGGCTGCTGGGCGAGAAGCCCACCGGCGGCGCGGTCGAGGCGCTGGTCGAGCGCGTGCTGCCCAACCAGGACATCGCTCCTGGCGAGCCACCGCACCAGGTGCTCGCCCACCTGCGCGCAAGCAAGTCGCCCCGGCCCGGCAGCCGCGTGCGTTTCGGCCTGCGCCCGGGCGACCTGTCCACCGGCTTCGACGCCGAGGTGCTGGGCCGCGCCGGCCCCGACGACTCGCTGTTCCGCCTCGGCTTTCCGTCCGACCCCTTTGCCCTGCTGCAGGCCCACGGCCACGTGCCGCTGCCGCCCTACATCACCCACGCCGACGAGGCCGACGACGAGCAGCGCTACCAGACCGTGTTCGCCGCCCGGCCTGGCGCCGTGGCCGCGCCCACCGCGTCGTTGCACTTCGACGAGGCCGTGCTGGCCGCGCTGGCGGCGCGCGGGGTGGGCAGCGCGCGGGTCACGCTGCACGTGGGTGCCGGCACCTTCCAGCCGGTGCGCAGCGAAAACCTGGCCGAGCACCGCATGCACAGCGAATGGTTCGAGGTGCCCGAGGCCACGGTGCAGGCCATCGCGGCAGCCCATGCCGCCGGCCGCCGCGTGGTGGCCGCCGGCACCACCACCTTGCGCGCGCTCGAGTCCGCCGCCTTGCGCAGCCCCGGCGGGCTGACCGCGGCCCAGCGCGGCGAGACCGACATCTTCATCACGCCCGGCTTCCGCTTCCAGGTCGTCGACCGGTTGATCACCAACTTCCACCTGCCCAAGAGCACGCTGATGATGCTGGTCAGCGCGCTGGCCGGCCACGAGCACGTGATGGCGCTGTACCGCCATGCGATCGAGGCGCGCTACCGCTTTTTCAGCTACGGCGACGCGATGCTGCTCGACCGCGCGCGCACCCCGGCATGAAGCTGATGCCGCTGGGCCAGGTGGCCGGCCAGCTCAAGAGCGGCTCGCCCTTGCCTTTCAGCGTGCGCGACGCCCAGGGCGGCCTGCTGTTGGCCCGCGGCAACCTGATCAGCGGCGACGCGATGCGCCAGACCCTGCTCGAGCGCGGCGCCTTCGTCGACGCCGACGAGGTCAAGGCCAGCCAGCGCGACAGCAGCCTGCCCTCGGGCGAGCGCCGCTTCAACCTCTGGCGCGGCCTGATGACGCGGCTGAGCGTGACGCTGCAGGAGCCGGGCGCCAAGGGCCTGGAAACCAGCGTGCGCGGCGTCGCCACCGAGCTGGCTTCGCTGGTGCAGGCCGACCCGGACATGGCCCAGGCCGTGCTGGTGCACCCCGAGCTGTGCGAGCAGTACCCCTACAGCGTGGCGCACTCCGCGCACGCGGCGGCCACCTGGGCCCTGATCGCGCTGCGGCAGGAAGCGGCCACCCCCGCGTCGCTGACCGTGCCGCTGGCTGCCGCGCTGACGATGAACCTGTCCATGCTGTCGCTGCAGGACCGGCTGACCCACCAGGACGGCCCGCTCAAGGGCCCGCAGCGCGAGCAGATCCAGCAGCACCCGAGGCAGAGCGCCGCGATGCTGCGCGCCGCCGGCGTGGCGGACCCGCTGTGGCTGGCCATGGTCGAGCAGCACCACGAAGAGCCCGGCGGCACCGGCTACCCCGCCCAGCTGGCCGAGCCCATGCCCGAGGCCCGCCGGCTGCACCTGATCGACGTCTACTGCGCCTGCTTCGGCAGCCGCGCCAAGCGCCCGCCGCTGCTGGCCGACGCAGCCGTGCGGCGCCTGTACCAGCAGTACCAGAAAGACCCGACCGCGCTCGCGCTGGCCAAGGAGTTCGGCCTGTACCCGCCGGGCACCATCGTGCGCCTGGCCTCGCTGGAGCTGGCCCTGGTGGTGCGCCGCGGCGCGGCCGCCAACGCCCCGGTGGCGATCGCGCTGCAGAACGCCGATGGCCAGGCCCGCGCCACGCCCGCGCGGCGAGACACCAGCCAGCCCGGCCACGCCGTGGTGGCGGCCGTGTCGCCCTCGCTGCTGCGGGTGCGCGTGCCCTGGGCGCAACTGTTCACGCTGTTCTGAGCGCCCTGCGCTGTGCCGCGCTGGCACAGCCCTGCTCCATCCTGGCAAAAGCGCTTGGGCGCTTGATCTGGCGCAAGCGAGCCATCGCGGTGCTTCCTAAGGTATCGGTCAAGAGCCATCGATTCGAGACCTGGAAGGAGCCTTCATGACCCCCTTGTTCCGCACCGCCTTGACCGTCGCCTGCCTGTCGGCCGGCACCGCGGCCGTTGCCGCCGGCAACAACGACGAAGCCATGCGCACCCTGGCCGCCCGCAGCGGCTGCTTTGCCTGCCACCAGATCGAGACCGGCGGCAAGGGCCCGGATGGCCTGCCGCCCATCGGCCCCGCCTGGCGCGACGTGTCCAACAAGTACACCGGCCAGCGCGGCGCCGAAGACAGCCTGACCCTGACCGTGCTCGGCGGCTCGAACCCCTACGCCAGCCACTGGAAGGGCAAGGTCAGCGGCTTGGCCATGCCGCCCAACCAGGTGGCGATCAGCGAGCCCGACGCGCGCCAGCTGGTCAAGTGGATCCTCGCCCTCGGCCCCGGCAAGTAAGTACACCCGGCTGCGGGGTACCGCAGCCACCCTCCGAGAGGGTGCGCGGCCGCTTGGGGCGGCCCGGCGCTGGCCGCGCGCTCTGTCACGAGACCTGGGCGGCGACAATCCGCCCATGCTCCAGTTCGAACTCCTGGCCACCGAGGGCCATGCGCGCCGTGGCCGGCTGACGCTGAACCACGGCGTCGTGCAGACGCCCATCTTCATGCCGGTGGGCACCTACGGCACCGTCAAGGGCGTGCTGCCGCGCTCGCTGCACGACATGGGCGCGCAGATCATCCTGGGCAACACCTTCCACCTGTGGATGCGCCCGGGGCTGGACGTGATGCGCCAGTTCGGCGGCCTGCACCAATTCGAGAACTGGGCCAAGCCCATCCTCACCGACTCGGGCGGCTTCCAGGTCTGGAGCCTTGGCGAGATGCGCAAGATCAGCGAGGAGGGCGTCAAGTTCGCCTCGCCGGTCAACGGCGACAAGCTCTTCCTCACGCCCGAGACCAGCATGCAGATCCAGACCGTGCTGAACTCGGACATCGTGATGCAGTTCGACGAGTGCACGCCCTACGAAACCAAGGGCCACCTCACCACCGAGGCCGAGGCCCGCGCGTCGATGGAGCTCAGCCTGCGCTGGGCGCGCCGCTCGCAGGCCGAGTTCACCCGGCTGCAGAACCCGAACGCACTGTTCGGCATCGTGCAGGGCGGCATGTTCGAGCACCTGCGGCAAGAGTCGCTGGACGCGCTGGTCGAGCTGGACCTGCCGGGCTACGCGGTGGGCGGCGTCTCGGTCGGCGAGCCCAAGGAGCAGATGCTGCACATCATGGGCCACACGCCGCACCGGCTGCCGGCCCACAAGCCGCGCTACCTGATGGGCGTGGGCACGCCGGAGGACCTGGTCGAGGGCGTGGCCTGCGGCGTCGACATGTTCGACTGCGTCATGCCCACCCGCAACGCGCGTAACGGCCATCTCTTCACCCGCTTTGGCGACCTGAAGATCCGCAACGCTCGCCACAAGGCCGACGAGCGGCCCATCGACGAAAGCTGCACCTGCTACGCCTGCGCGGGCGACGGCCAAGGGGGCGGCGGCTTCAGCCGCGCCTACCTGCACCACCTGGAACGCTGCGGCGAGATGCTGGCGCCCATGCTGGCGACGATCCACAACCTGCACTACTACCTGAACCTGATGCAGGAAGTGCGCGACGCACTGGACGCCGGGCGCTTCGGCGAGTTCCGCCTGCGCTTCGCCGCTGACCGGGCGCGCGGGGTGTGACGCAACGGCGCATCACCCAGCTCTGGTAGCGTTCGCGCGCATGCGCAAATTGCTCAAGGCCCTGGCCTGGCCGCTGAAGTGGCTGCTGGCCCTCGTCATCCTGTTCGAGGAATGGGGCTGGGAGCCGCTGCAGCGCCTGCTCGCGCGCATCGGCCGCCTGCCCGGCCTGCGCCACATCGAGGGCTGGGTGCGGCGCCTGCCGCCCTATGCCGCGCTGGCCCTGTTCGCGTTGCCGGCGCTGGCCCTGCTGCCCATCAAGCTGCTGGCGCTGTGGCTCATCGGCCAGGGCCGCGCCGTGCTGGGCGCCGTCGTCATCATCGTCACCAAGATCGTCGGCACGGCCATCGTCGCGCGGCTGTTCACGCTCACCCAGCCGGCCCTGATGCGCCTGGCCTGGTTTGCCCGCTTCTACGCCCGTTGGTCGGCGTGGAAGCAGGCGCTGCTGGCGTGGGTGCGTGCCTCGGCCGCTTGGCGCGCGGCGCGTGCCCTGCGCCTGCGCCTGCAGCGCCAGTGGCGGCGCTGGCGCGGCGCCAGCACCTGAGGGCCCCGCGCATGGACGACGCCGGCCTGTTGACCGCGCTGGACGGGCTGCTCCGCGGCGCGCTGGTCGCCGTGCTCGGCTTGCTGGCCGCGCGCTGGTGGCGCGACCGGCCGCGCGCCACCGTGGCCCAGGCCGGCAGCCTGCTGGCGCTGGGCCTGTCTCTCGCCACGCTGGGCACCGCGCCGGCCTTTCGCACGCTGCTGGGGCCGATGGGCCTGGCGCCCTGGCAAGGCCTGGCCAATGGCAACGCGGTGCTGTTCGCGCTGTTTGCCCGCGCCTTGTTCGACGACGAGGCGCGCTGGCGGCCCTGGCACGCGGCCGCCTGGCTGGCGGTGACCGGGCTGGCGGCCGCGCGCTGCGCCGGCGGCTGGCCGCTGGCGGCGACGGCCGCGCCGTGGCCGTGGCCGCTCGCCACCAGCCTGGTCAACGAGGCCCTGGGCTGGGTGCCGGTGGCCTGCGCGGCCTGGGTCGTTGGCGAGGCGCTGGCCGATTGGCGGGGTGACCTGGTCGAGCGCCGCCGCTGGCTGCGCTGGTTCGTGGCCGTGGGCGGCAGCGCCGACATGCTGGTCACGCTGTGGCTGCGCTGGCACTCGCCGCACGGCCAGCTCACGCCCGGCTGGGCCAGCGCGGACGTGGCGGTGCAGCTGGTGCTGGCCGCCACCCTGGCCGGGAGCCTGCTGCGGGTGCGCAGCAGCGAGCTGTTCCCGGCCGGGGCCCCTTCCGGGCAGCCGACCGCGGCGCACGACGATCTGCCGGTGCCTGCGGACACGGTGCCGCCGGTCGAGGCTGCATCCGGCGCGGCCAACGAGCCCGTGGCGTCCACCTCCCCGGCCGACCCCCACGAGGCCGCCGACCTGACCCTGGCGGATGCCCTGGCCCGGCTGATGGCCGAGCAGCGCGTCTACCGCGAGGAGGGCCTGACCCTGGCCGCGCTGGCCCAGCGCCTGGCCGTGCCCGAATACCGGCTGCGCCGCGTGATCAACCAGCGCCTGGGCCACCGCCACTTCAACGCTTACCTCAACGGCCACCGCCTGGCCGAGGCCCGCGCCGCGCTGGCCGACCCGGCACGCCGGGCCGTGCCTGTGCTCACCATCGCGCTGGATGCGGGCTTCCAGTCCATCGGCCCGTTCAACCGCGCCTTCAAGGCCGCCACCGGCCGGACGCCCACCGAATACCGCCAGCAGGCACTCGCGGCGCTGGCCGAAACCTGAAATCTCGCGCCGATTCCTGCAATCGGCCAGGCACCACCAGCTTTCGGCCAGACATGGCGGCGGTCAGTGCCGACCATGCGCCGCGAACGGGGGCCATCGCTCCCGCTACGGAGCCGGTCCATGTCCACCTCACGCCTTCTTCCCCTGCTGGCCACCGCCTCGCTTCTGGCGGCCTGCGCGGACTTTCCGCCCAGCCGCGCCGTGCGCATCGCCACCGCCAGCACCAGCGAGGTCATGTGCAGCGCCGCCTTCGTGCAGCACATCGACCCGCAGCGCGCCTATGAAGACGAGGTGCGCCCGGCCGGCGGCATGGGCCTGATCGCCTGGGGCTTGAAGAGCGAGGTCGACACGGCGCGCGCCGAAGTGCGCACCACCTTTGCGGGCGGCGCGCTGGGCCGGGCCGCCTGGCGCGAGGGCGGTGGCTGCACCGTGATGCATGGCGACGGCGACCTGCCGGTGCCGCACCCGCTGCCGCCGCGCCTGGACACGCCCGACCCTTTCCCTGGCCTGGACGTGCCCGCCTCGGTGGTGGCCACTGACCCGCGCATCGCCGCCGCCGTCGACGCTGCCTTTGCCGAAGAAGCAGGCGCCACGCCGCGCCGCACCCAGGCCGTGCTGGTGGTGCAGCACGGCCGCATCCTGGCCGAGCGCTATGCGGCCGACATCCCACCCGACACGCCGCTGGCCGGCCACTCGATCAGCAAGTCGGTCACCCACGCGCTGGTCGGCATCCTGGCCGCCCAGGGCCGGCTGGACCCGAACGCCCCGCTGGCGCTGCCGGCCTGGTCCGCCCCCGGCGACCTGCGCGCCGCCATCACGCCCAACCTGTTGCTGGCCAACGCCAGCGGCCTGCCCTGGGACGAGGCCGACCGTGGCTGGGACGGCGCCACCCGCATGTGGCACGTCGAGCCCGACCCCGCGGCCTTTGCGATGCGCGTGCCGGCCGAGACCGCGCCCGGCACCCACTTCGCCTACAGCAACGCCGGCTGGACGGTGCTCTCGCGCGTCGTGCGCGATCTGAACGGCGGCACCGCCGAGGGCTTCAACGCCTTCGCCGAGCGCGAGCTGCTCGGCCCGCTGGGCATGCGCCACACCGTGCTGACGCTGGACGCGACCGACACGCCGATGGGCGCCAACCTCTTCCACGCCAGCGCGCGCGACTGGGCCCGCTTCGGCCTGCTCTACCTGAACGACGGCGTGGTGAATGGCCGCCGCATCCTGCCCGAGGGCTGGGTGAAAGAAGCGCGCACCCCGACGCTGGACGCCGGCTACGGCCGCGGCTTCTGGCTCAACCACCGCCACGACCGCCACCCGCTGCCCGGCCGCTGGGGCCTGTGCGACGCGCCGGAGGAAGCCTTCTTCGCCCGTGGCTACCTCGGCCAGTTCATCGTCATCGTGCCCAGCCTGGACCTGGTGGTGGTGCGCCTGGGCGTCAGCTACCGGGCGGGTGGCGACGTGGAGACGGTGGGCAAGCTGGTGAGCGAGGTGGCGGCGGTGCTGCGAGGCCGTTGAGCGCACGCCAGCCCTTCCCATGGCGCCCCGGGCGCCGTCTCAACGCATGAAGCCAGCGAAAAAACCCGCCAGGTCGTCGTAGGCGTTCAGCGGCAGCACGTGCGCGGTGTACTGGTCCGGGCGCACCACCACGATGCAGCCGCGATCGCGGTCGATGCGGCGCATGTCGAAGATGTCGCCGAGGCCCTTGTGGTCAACGCAGAACACCTTCTCGTGGTCCTGCAGGCCCAGCTTGCCGGTCTTCGGCTTGAGCAGTGATGGCATGTCCTCGTAGGCGAGCTGATCAAAGGTCTGCTGGAACACGGCACGGAAGTCGATCACCGCATCGATGTCATCGCCTTCGCGCCGATGCCTGAGCACCGGCGACCTCGGGTTGCGCTCCAGCCAGTCGGCCAAGCGGTGGATCGCCGAGCCCGGGGCCGAGCTGTCGGCCTTCCCGGCGAAGGCGTAGAGACGCCAGCGCGCGTCGGCCTCGGCCACGTGGCCGAGTTGCATCTGCCTGGCGTCGGACAGCCGCACCACGGGCGCGGAGTGGAAGCGGCGGCCGATTTCCTCGCCTTTCGCCAGCGCCTGGTGCCGGCTGGCGGCGAACAGCGCCGAGGTGTCGTACTTGACCGCCGTCCCGCCCGTGAACTCGAGGTTCTTCTTGAACTGGCGAATGATGCGTGGCTCGTCGGTGCCGTCGCGCTCGGCCTGTGTGGTGGGGGCGGACATGATGCGTGCCCACTCGTGGTCCGTCTCCACCAGGCGCCTGGCCTCGGTCAGCCGTTCCTTCGAGTAGCTGCGCAGCAGCTCGGCGCCCGCCCGCCCCTGGAGCACGTGAACCAGCTTCCAGCCCAGGTTGAAGGTGTCCTGCATGGACACGTTCATGCCCTGTCCCGCCTTGGGCGAGTGCGTGTGGCAGGCGTCGCCGGCGGTGAAGACGCGGGGGTTGCGGTCCGCGCCCTCGGGCACGTCGTCGAACTTGTCGGTGATGCTGTGGCCGATGTCGTAGATCGACCACCAGACGACCTCCTTCACGTCGATCGAATAGGGCCGGATGATGCGGTTGGCCGCCGCGATCATGTCCTCCTGCGTGAGCTTGCGGCTGGCCGCCCTCTCGTCTGGCTTCAGCTTGTCGAGCTCCACGTACATGCGGAAGACATAGCCCCCCTCGCGCGGCAGGATCAGCACGTTGCCTTCGCTGGCCGACGAGATCAGGCACTTCTGCCGCACGTCGGGGAAGTCGGTGTTGGCCAGGATGTCCATCACGCCCCAGGCCTGGTTCGCGGCGTCGCCGTGCAGCACGCCGCCGATGGCCTTGCGCACCGCCGAATGGGCGCCGTCGCAGCCGACCACGTAGTTCGCGCGCACGGTGCGGGTGGCCCACCAGTTGATGCCGCTGGCGTCCTTCAGCGTCACGGTCACCGGGTGGTCGTCGGTGGTCGGATCCACCGTCAGGCCCACCACCTCCCAGCCGTAGTCGGGCTCCAGGCGGGAAGGCGCATTGCGCATCACCTCCAGGAACAGCTCGTGCAGCCGCGCCTGGTTGATCAGGATGTGCGGCATCTCCGAGCTGTCGTCGGCCACGTCCTGCACCCGGCCGACGCGCCGGATGTGTTCGGGCTTCGCCGGGTCCGGCATCCAGAAGGCGGTCTGGTTCACCCAGTAGGTTTCGCGCTTGACCTTGTCGGCGAAGCCGAAGGCCTGGAACATCTCCATCGTCCGCGTGTTGATGCCGTCGGCCTTGCCCTTGATGATGTTGGCCGGCATCCGCTCGACGATCATCGTCTCGATCTCGGGGAAGGGCGCCAGCTGTGCCGCCAGGCACAGGCCGGCCGGGCCGGTGCCGGCGATCAGCACGTCGACCTTCTCCGGCAGCGGTTCGTTCGTGCCGCGGTTGCGGCGGTTGGGCGCGGCCTGCTTCAGGTCCGGGTTGCCGCCCCTGAAGCCGTCTTTGTAGAACTGCATCGCCTGTCTCCTGGGGGTTGGGTCTCGAAAGCCGCGGGCTCGGTTGTGGTGACGGCTCAATGAATAATATTTGTACTTACTATCTACGTCAATACGGTATGTATACTTATCAAAACATCCACCACCGGCGCACCCAGAGGCAACGCAGCGATGGAGTCACTCGACATGGCGGGGCACCTGATCCGCCGCTTGCACCAGCTGTCCACCCAGGTGTTCGTGCAGCGAACCCAGGCCGAGGGCTATGACCTGACGCCGGTCCAGTTCGCAGCGTTGGACGCCATCCAGGCCCACCCGGCCACGGACCAGGCCAGCGTGGCCGAGGCGATCGCATACGACAGGGCCACCATCGGCGGCGTCATCGAGCGCCTGGAGCAGAAGGGCTGGGTCCGTCGCGTGGTGAGCGAACGCGACCGCCGCGCGCGCCAGCTCTCGCTGACGCCGGAGGGCAAGCGGGTCTTTGCGGCCCTGGTTCCCATCGTCAAGGATCTGCAGAAGGAGATCCTGCTGGCGCTGAACGATGCCGAGCGCGTGAAGTTCCTCAAGCTGGTTCGGCAGGCCGTGCAGGCGTAGGTGCCGGGCCTTGCCGGCATGCGCTGCGAGGTCGGCGCCGCGAACCCTCAGCGGTCCCGGGTGCTGGGGATGGCGTTGCGCCCCTCGTGGAACGCATCCAGCTCTGCTCGCAACGCCACCAACGTCATCGCCCGCTCGTCCCGGTAGAACAGGTTGTGGCTCTCGAACGGCACCATGCGGCCATCGGGCTGGGCGAAGTGGATGCAGCTCTTCTTCAGTGCGCGGATGTCCAGGCCGCGGGCGTCCATGAACTGGACGATCAGCACGCGGAAGACGGATGAGTAGTCCAGCCCCTGGGGTGCCGCGATCTGGGGCAGGCAGCACATCAGCTCGCTGAGGCAGTTGGCCTGCGATTCGGGCGAGTGGTTGGTGGAAAAGAGCTTGAAGACCTGGCCCTTGACCATCTCTTTGAGCGACTCGTCGCGCTCGAAGACGATCGTGTTGCCCGCGGCTTCGACCAGGCTGCGCGGGTCGAGGTAGCGGGTCAGCGGTTGCAATGACCCCGCCTCGCCGGTGCGCACCGCGTAGGCCATCGCCAGCGTGTCCGGGTTGCAGGGCACGGGCACCACGTCTTCGGTTGTGAACAGGCCGCTCTGCTCGACGATGCGGCGGCGCACTTCGCTCACGGTCAAACGGTGCTTCGCGGCGTCGTAGGCCTCGTTGCGGCCTGCGTCCTGCACCGGCTGCAGGGTCACGCCGCGCACGCAAGGCTGCAGCGCGGCGAAGCGGATCACCTCGCCGATCTCGTCATCGTTGACGCCGCGCTTGACGGTCATCACCAGCGTGGTCGACAGGTTCAGCGCGTTGAGCTTGTCCAGCGCGTCTTGCCGGATGCGGCGCAGGTCGGCGCCGCGCAGGTCCAGCAGCGGCTCGCGGCGCAGCGAGTCGAACTGCAGGTAGACCTCGAAGCCCGGTGCGTAGGTGGCCAGCCGCTCGGCGAAACCCGGCTCCTGCGCGATGCGGATGCCGTTGGTGTTGAGCATCAGGTGGCGGATCGGCCGGGCCTTGGCCGCGTCCAGCACGTCGAAGAACCGCGGGTGCAGCGTGGGCTCGCCGCCG
Organism: Burkholderiaceae bacterium; assembly: GCA_044226465.1. Taxonomy (GTDB): domain Bacteria; phylum Pseudomonadota; class Gammaproteobacteria; order Burkholderiales; family Burkholderiaceae_C; genus Ideonella. The sequence goes on from JBGAGZ010000060.1 coordinate 30,116, forward strand.
CTGATCTGCACCACGTCGGCCTGGCCTTCGCTCGCCACCACCGCGTCCAGCATGGCCAGCACTTCGTCGAACGAACGGTGCGTCAGCCGCTCGGGGCCGGACGCGGCATAGCAGGTGGGGCAGCGCAGATTGCAGTGGTCGGTGATCTCGACGATGGACAGGCAGCTGTGCTGCATGTGGTCCGGGCACAGGCCGCAGTCGTAAGGGCAACCGTGTCGCATCGCGGTGCCGAAGCGCTGCGGTATCTCGTGCGGCTTGACGAAGACCTCGCGGCAGAGCCGGTAGTAGCCCACGTCGTCGCTCATCAGCACGCGCTCGGTGCCGTGCACGGGGCACCACTTGTCCATGTAGACCCGCTCGTCCTTGAAGACGATCTTGGCCTCCACCTGGCGCAGACAGGTGGTGCACACGCTCTGCGTGGTGTCGTAGAAGAGGTAGGGGCGGGTCTTGCGGTCGGTCATGGCAGGCTGCTCAGGCCGTTGCGGCC
>JBGAGZ010000061.1:0-30601 GCA_044226465.1 Burkholderiaceae bacterium
CTGGGAAGTGGCCGTTTCGCTTGAGGCGCGCCTTAGAGGCGGTCGTGTTCGATGAGCTCAGTCGCCGAAGCGATAGTTGAAGCGCTTCAGAATGGGCTCGTACAGCTTCTCGACCACGCCGACACATGCCGTGTCGTAGTACTCGGTGTAGTTCTTCTTTTTCTTCTTGACCTTGCCGGCGTCCGGCGCTTCAGCGCCACCTTCCGCCCGCCCCTTGGTGATGTTGTACTCGGTCACCGACATCGGCTCGGACACGCCGATGCGGCGCAGGAACTCATCGAAGCCTTCCTGCAGCGCCTCGAAACGGATCACCAGGTCCGCATGGTTCAGGAATTCGAGCGGGCCGTTGGCGAGCTTGTCCGTTTCGTCGTAGCGCTTACTGAGGTAGTTCAACCACTGCGGAAAGCTGTTGTCGGCCGATGCGGCGGCCACACCTTCCAGCCAGGGGTACTTCGCCGGGTCGTTCGCCAACCGGTCGCAGTGCTTGATGTATTTGCTGACCAACTGGTCGAAGGGGTTGCGCACACAGGTGAACTTGAACAACTTGCCCAGTTGTTCTTCGCTCAACAGCCCAGCGGCCAGAATCTGGCTGTAGGTCGTGTGGTGCATGCGCGCGATCGTCTTGCCATTGCGCGAGATCTCGCGATCTGGCATCGACACGCCGCCAAGCTTCTTGCGCAAGGTCAGGGCAATCGCCTTGCTGGCCGTTTGCGGGTTGGCGAAGAAGATGTACTTGTGCTGTTCTGAATAGACGGCCACGTGGTGCTCCGTTGGCGGGGGTCAGGGCGAGGTGGGCGCGCGCCGCGCGACCGAGGCTGTACCGAGCGGTCCGGGTTTGCTCCACAGATCGAGCCAAGGCCCGCAGGCAGTCTGGATCTTGGCGATCTCCTCCGGCGACAGTACCTTGTGGGCATCGGACGCCCGCTTCTGGATCGCATGCGCCTTTTCCGACTTTCCCTCGGCTTTGCTGCCCGTGGCCTCGGACGAGATCATCGTTGGCACGAATTCCATGCCTGCCCATGCACAAATCGCACGGATCGACTCTTCCGGCGAATCGATCAGCCAGTCGTAGGGCGCCATGTACATGTGCTTGCCATATGCCGGGATGGCGACATTCACCAAACGAGTGAACCGGTCGAACACGCCAATCATCTCGTCGACGCCCTTGTCCAACCAGCCGCTCTTCTCTGGCGGTTCACCTTCGTCCCTGGCCTTGGCCAAGCGCTTGCGATAAGAAGCCACCACATCGACTGGATCCCGGCTGCAGACCAGGATCCTGGCCTGGGGAAATATCTCGAAGATCAGGTCGAGCTTGCGCAAGTGGCCCGGGGTTTTTTCCAGCGGGTGCCGGCCGGGGTACACCTTGTTGCCGGCGAAGTAGAAAAAGGCGCGAATCGAGTCAGCCTCCGTGAGCCGGCCAACCTCCTCCTCATGGGGCTCGATCCACTCGCGCAGGGCCATCAGGTTGGGTCGCCCCTTCAGGTAGGCCCGCGTCGGAAAGTGGATGGGGTCGGTATACGGTTGCCGTGGCCGCAGGAAGATGAAAGTCTCGCGGCAGTTGGCGATGTCGAACATCGTCGGATGCTGGGCCAGCGCGACCTGCAGCATGGACGTGCCCGAGCGAGCAAGCCCCACGATGAAGATCGGCTTGCTCTGCTCGCACCATTGACGTATCTGGTCAAGGTCGAATCGGTCCGCGGGATCGGTTGGCGCCTTGCCAGACAGGCGTTTCAGAAGAGTGCTCATGATTGCAGTGCGATTTTAGAAGTCCAGCCCGCCCGGTCTGCCCCAGAGTTACCGTTGGGCACCCTTCGGACGTGGGGGACACACTGCATGTTCATGTCTGGAAACGGGGGTAGCCGAAGGTCTCGAAATCGTCCCGATAGGCCTCGTACAGCGCCTGTTCGACCTCCGGCTCGTCGCGCAGGAGTTGCTGGAGCGCCTCGTCGTCGGCATCGCTCTTGTTGCGCTTTGGCGCAGCCAGTGTCTTTTCCGCTTGGGTGCGCTGAGGCAAGCCCGGAATAGCAGCCTGTATCTGCGCCAGGTCGGCATTGAGCGACTCGAGATGACCGACCTGGTCGACCAGCAACTTGCCCTGCTCGTCGCACAGCCATTGCGTCTGCGACCACAGCAGGCGGTGGTACTGCTTGCGCTTGAGCTTGGGCGACAACGCGAAGGTGCGGAAATCCGGCATGTTCTCAATGAACTTGAGTTTGTCCATCTCCTTGTTGCCGCGCCAGCGCTTCATGAAATGGAAGGTGCTCTGCGCCCTGGCATAGGGGTTTCGCACGATGCCGAACGAAAAGTACGCCGACCACATCTCGGGACCGGCGATGGTACGAATCTCGCTCGCGGTGGCGTGCTTGGTCAAGCCAAAGCGCTTCTTGAACTCGTTCTGAAGCGCTTCGCCCAGGGCTGTTCCACCGACCTCAAGGTCGCGGAAACTGCTGTATTGACTGAAGAGTTCGGTGACCGAGGTGCCTGCAGACTTGGGAACGTGAACGAAGATGAATTTGTGGGTATGGTTGACGATCACAGGTCTGGGCTCCAATGTGCAGTCACGGATAATAACGAGAGCGTCGCCGCAAGAACCGTGCGAAAGAAACATCGATGATCATTTCCCTGAACAAGCGCTATGTCTTTGTTCACATCCACAAATGCGCAGGCACCAGCATCGAGGTGGCCCTGGCCAAGGCGCTGCGGCACAACGACATTGTTCTGGGCTCGACCAAGAGCGGCGAGAAGTACCAGGAGTTCTTCAAGCGGGCGATCGGACTGAACAAGCACAGCACCGCCCTCGAAGCCCGCGGCTTTCTCGGCGATGCCCTGTTTGGCAAGTTCTTCAAGTTCGCTTTCGTGCGGCACCCGGTCGACCGGCTGCACTCGCTCTACTCGTACGCGCTGAAGCTCGCCCAGGACGGCGGGTTGAGCGACGACGAGCGGCGAGCACTGGAGGCCACCGGGCGTTGGCCCGACCGGCCGCCCTATCGCTACAAGGCCGTGGCGGCCGCGCTCGAATCCAACTCTTTCAGCGACTTTGCCCTGCACCCGCTGACCTGGGCCGACGCCGGCGCGCAGCCGCAATGGCAGAGCGTGTGTGACGCCCAGGGCCATTTGATCGTGGACTTCGTGGGCAAGGTCGAGTCGATCGCGGCGGACTTCGCCCGCATCTGCGAGAAGCTGGAAGTCGCCGTGCCGCTCGAGGTGCGCAATTCCAGCACCGAGCAGAAATCCTCCCACGCGCTCACGCCGCTGGCGCTGGCGACTGTGCGCGAGCGTTTTGCGCGGGACTTCGAATTGCTGGGCTACACCGTCGCGGAGTGAGCCCGGGGCCACAGGCGGCACGGGCCGCCGGAAGTGTCAGCTCACCACTGCGCAGATTTTTCGTAGCCCAGGCGCTGCAAGGCGTCCGGAAACCGCTCGTTGAAGGCTGCCTTCAGCTCGGGCGTGAAGACATTGACCCACTGCCGCCCTTCGCCCGAGCGGATGTGGTCTGCAGGGTCCGACCCTGCAGCGCCACCGAACAGCGACAGTTCTCGCACGAAGCCCAGCGCCATCTCCAGGCGCTCGCCCTCGTAGCCCAGCGATTCCATCAACGGCTTGAAGAGCTTGAGGTCGCGGTCGACGATCAGGTCCTCGTAGCGTGCCTCGAAGCAAAACGGGCTCTGGTAGTCCCAGGCCAACATCTCGCGGATCGTGCGACCACCGGTGTGTTCCATCTCGAAGACCAGCTTGTCGTGGTCGGTGGGCTGGGCACTGATGGCCTGCTTGTAGGACTTGCCGCCGTATTCCTTCTTCGGGTTGTTGGCCCACTTCTCGGTCGTCTTGACGTGGTAGAAGGCGCCCGAGATGACCACGTCACGCGGGTCGCGGATCACGTGGACAGCGCGCACGCCCCGCTTCGGAAACCTCGCCTGCAGGGCCGCCAGATCGACCTTGCTGTGGTCCTGCAGGAAGATGTCGGTCGCAGGCGGCAACTCGGCTTGCGCCTTGGAATGCAATTGCAGTTTCTCGTGACGCTTAATGGCACGGAAGATGTTGGCCATCCAGACCGAACCGGTCTTGTGGTGGGTGCAGACGACGATCAGCGGAGGTTTCATGGTGCAGCGCAGGCACGCGTTGCATGCCGCAAGCAAAGTGTCCAGGGGCTCGGGCCCGTCGGCTCCGACTCAGCCGCGAAGCCCGGCAGATACCGGCGCCCAAAGCGCCGGGGCACGATCACAGGGCGATCGTCTCGAGATCGCGGATCTCTTCGTAGTTGGTGATGATGGACGACAGCGGTTCGTCGATCACCTTCTTCAGCGCCGGTTGCCGCTCGAAGCGGTTGTCGACACCGAGGAATTCGGCCAGCCGCTCGCACACCGCGGGCTGGAAATCGCCGTTCTCGTCGAACACGCCCTCGTAGTCCAACGACAGGCGCTGAGTGTCCTCGAACGCTTGGTCGACCACGTCGGCGGCGCGCTTGCGCTTTTTCATCGAAGACAGGACCAGGGCCCGCTCGACGGTCACCGGCCGCTTCTCGGGCAGGGCAGACGCATCGCCAGCCGGCTTGTGATAGCGGCCTGTCTGCACCGCCACCAGGTTCGACAGCACCGAGTAGAAATGCTGGCGGCGCAGGTGGACCACCTTGAGCCGGCTGCGCTTGATCAGACGCAGCATCGGCGGGTTGGTGAAGGGCAGTTGCCAGGCGTCGGACACGTGGTTCAGGTGCTCGTACTTGATATCGAGCAAGGCGATGCCGTCCTTGTCCTTGGGCACCAGCGAGGCGACGTAGTTCAGGAAGATCTTGCCGTGGTGCTCCGGGAAGATCATGTCGGGGTTGGCCTCGACCTGCTCGCGGAAGTACTTGAAGAAGCCTTGCGGGTTGTTCGAATTGAAGATCTCGCCGCGGTCGCGCACGCGCGGGTGCGAGGCCAGCATGCGACGGAACACCGTGGTGCCGGAGCGCACGCCGCCCATGAAGAACACGATGCGGCCCAGGTCCTCCTCGCGAATCGGGTCTTGGGCCGGACGGTCTTTCTGCTTCATGCGGGTGCGCTCCAAATCGCGGGTCTATGTCGGCTGGCGGCTCCTGGCCGCCTGGTGGACGCCGAGTGTACAAGTGCTACCACAGCACGTTTTTCACGGAGATCGATTTCCAGATGTGGTTCCATCCGGCATCACTGCCATAGCGGACTTTTTCATCGCGCTTGGCATCGGTCGAGAGCCGAGCAAGATTCCGGCCCAGGTTGGTGACCAGATCGGTCACCTGCCACAGGCTGACCTCGTCGGTGTCACCGGCAGTCCAGCCGGGCTGGATCACCGGCACTTCGGCACGACGGTAGGTTTCCCGGAAGATCTCGAACTCAGGCGCATCGCCGCTCAAGTCCACCACAGCGCGCGGCAGAGGGCGCAGCAGGCGGAAACGCCCCAGCATGGTGCCGCTGTTGCGGCGCTCGCGCTGCGGGCCGTCCACCGCCAGCGGCACGGCCAGCGCGGGGTCGCCCACCACCACCAGCGAGGGTGCCCAGTCGGGATGCCAGCGGTCCATCGCATCGGCCAGCACCTCGGCCAGCTCGACTTGGTCAGCACGCGCCAGCACCAGCACGCGCGCTGGCCCGCTGTCGTTGCTGAGCAGCCAAGGCCGCCAGCGCCAGAACGGTACCGTCACCGAGCGCACATGCTCAGCCACGGGCACGGGTGGCGACAGCGGATGGCTGTCGATCAGGGTGACCTCGGTGAACTGCGCGGTCAGCTGGCTCATCGCGCTGCCCAGCATCGAGGGCTGGAACATGCGAACCACGTCCAGGCGTACGAACATCGGCAGCCGCGCCGGCTGCTTGCCCAAGGACAGCATCTCCGGGCAAACGCGAGTGACCCACAGGGTGACTCGCGAATAGGCGTTGAGCACATCCTGCAGCGTGGCTTGGGCGCTGGGCAGGCCCAAGGAGCGGCCAGGCTCGGGCTCCAGGCCGGGTGCGACGGCCAGCTTGCAATGCGTGGCCATGCCGTGGAAGGCCTCGAACAAGGCGTTCTGGCTGGTCGGCAGGGGCTGGTCAAAATAAAGCACCACCTGGGCCAGGTGACGCATCAGGTTGACGGTCTGGAAGATGTGCTCGCGGTAGGGCGAGTCCAGCTCGAAGAAGCTGCGGTCCACAGTCATCACCACCGTCGGGTGGCCGGTGATGCGGCGCAGCGTGTCATCGAAGGCGATCTTGGCCTGGGCCCGCACCAGGGCGTAGGTACGGGTGGTGCTTTCCGTCAGGCTCTTGAGCAGGTTGCGGTCGAAGGCGACATCGCAGCAGACCTCGGCCACCTCTTCCATGGTCTCGCACTGGTGCCAGGGGTGGCGCGTGGGGATGCCCTCCAGCGCATGGCCCATGGCCACCAGGGGCATGCCGGTAGCGAAGGCCTCGACCGCCTTGATCTTCAGTCCAGTCGAGAAGGCCAGCGGCACGATGACGAGGTCGACATCGCGGTAGAACTCGTCGGTGGAATCGACCGGGCCCATCAGCTCGACGCCGGGCACGCCTTCGAGGTCGGGCAGCTTGCTGCACATCGCACCAACGAAGCGAATCACCAGCGGCGCCTCGCGCCTGGCGATGATGGGCAGCGCCACCTCGACGAAGGCGCGCGCGTTGTTGACGTTGATCGCGTTGCCCGAGCCGAGCATGCCGATCACCAGGCGGCCCTTGTCTTCCGGCCGGCGCACACGCGCCACGCGGTTCTCGGGCTCGATGTGCGGCATCGTGATGCACGGCGTGCTGCTGATGCTGCGGTAGAAGTCGCGCTCCTCGTCCTTGATGGCCCAGACCAGTTGCGCGCGGTTCATCGCGATCGCTTCCTGGTCCTCGGTGGTGTAGAAGAACTCGGGCGCGATGCCGTTGTCATCGAGCAGCTTGCGGCGGCCGGTGAACTTGTCGTGCGTGTCCAGGATCTTCAGCGTGTTCGCCGGCGCGTACTCGAACGCCTTGCTCATGTAGGCGTAGTTGACGATGAACGCATCGAAGCGGTTGCGCTTGAACAGCCACTGAAGGTAGTCGCGGATGGAGTCGTCCCACCACTCGTCGATCTTGTAGTCGGCACCCTCCGGGCGGGTGTAGGTGTGGCGGGTGGCAGGCAGCAGGTGGAAGCTGTCCCACTGCCTGCCCATCTCGCGTACCAGGTCGTCCGGCAGGTAGTCGAACCACCACTCTTGCGGGTAGAAGACGAAATGGATACGGGCACCGCGGCGCTGCAGCTCGCGACAGACCGCATAGATGCGTTTGCGGTTGCCCTGGTCGGTGGGCGCTGTAGGCGTGGGCGACAGCACCAGGATGTCCGCACCCAGCAGGCTGACCTCGGGCTCGTTCAGGCGCGCCAACAACTCGGCATGCACTGCCGCCATCGGATCGGCGCCTGCGGGCCCGGTGGCCACCATCTGAGGCCCGGCGGTTGCCCCGCGCGCCGGCAGGGCCTCGGCGCGCCGGCTCATGAGGCGGCGCTGGCGGTGCCGTTGACCACAGCCGCCTTGGCGGGTTTGACCGGTGCCGGCTCGGCCTCGCCGGGCTCGATCGTCTTGAGCCAATCGGCGAACTCCTGCTCGCTCAGCTCGGTGATGCTCAACCGCAGGAAGGGCACACCCAGTTGTCGGGTGGCACTTTCCTCGGTGTCGGACGCCACGGTGCGCACGCTTTCGGCCACGAAGGTCAGCCGGGTCACGCCCATCGCTTCGCGCGGCAGCAGCACGCCTTCGAAGTCCAGCATGCGGTTGCCGGTGCGGCGGTTCAACGGCAGGCCGATGTCGTCGCTGAAGGCGCGCAAGCCTTGCGCATGCTCGGCGCCCCACAGCGGCATCTGCAGCACGAAGCGCAGCGGCACGGATCGGTCGAGGTGGAAGTCGAAATGGAAGGCCGGGCCGGGGCCCGTCCAGCGGAAGGGGTTGCCGACGCCGTCGCGCTCCAGCGCGTAGAAGCCCCGCTCCGGAGGCATCGGCATACCGGCCTCGACCAGGGCCTTGCGACGGCCGACATACTGGTTGCGGGCCTGGGGCAGCAAGATGTCTCGCGTACGCTGCACCAGCTTGATGGTATCGAGCTCGCCGCGCAGCGCGGCCAGTTGCTGGGTGAGTTCCGCCACCGCCAGCCGGCCGACGGCCAACTCGCGGGCCAGGGCGTCGAGCACGTTGTGCTCGCCAAGTTCGTCGCGGATCTCGCGCGCGAGCGCCTTCAACCGTACTGCCTTGTCTTCGTCGCTCATGTTCGGGCCTGTCTGCTCTTGGAATAGGGGGACATCAGTCTGAACTTGGCAGATTACCAGCCGAAGAACGTCCAGCCTACCCTAGGTTCGGGGGATGGAAACCGGCACAGGCGGCATTCCAGCACAGTCAAAGCCGCGACGCGAGCCAGCGCGCCAGCCGGTCCACCTGGCCGTCGTACTCGGCGTCCAGCGCCTGCCGCGTGACGGCCGCCTGGCCGCTCAGCTCCTGCAGGGCTTGCTGGGCCGGCGCGGCGCCGCGGCCGAAGGTCTCGAACAGGTAGTCGGTCAGCGCGCCGTTGTCCTCGAACAGCGGCATCTGCCACAGGTGGGTCAGCCCCTGGGCGCCCGGCAAGGTGGTCAGCACCGGCTTGCCGTAGCACAGGGGCTCGACGGTCTTGATCTTCAGCCCCGTGCCGCCCACCATGGGGTTGAGCGCGATGTCGATGGCGTCGTAGAAGGTGTGCAACTCCTGCACGAAGCCGAGCTTGATGACGCCCGTGCCCTCGCGCACATGGCGGCAGACGCCTCCGGCGACCACGATCGGGTGCGGGAACGGCACGCCACGCGCCTGCAGCCTGGACAAGAACTCGGCCATGCTGAGGATGTTCCAGTCGTTGCCGCTGCCCAGGTAGCCGAAGGTCAGCGGCCGACCGCCGCCTCGCGGCTCGAACGGCCGAAGGGCCGGCTCGACGTAGGGCAGGTACAGGATGTTGCGGTGCCCGCGCGCGGCCAGTTCGGCCGCCTCTTCCTTCTGGATCGCCAGCGCCGCGTCCGCCTTGCGCAGGGCGCTGTCCTCGTCGGCATAGGTGGTGCTGAACCACTGCGGCTTCATGCCCGCCGCGGTGTACTTGGCACGCCGTTCGCCGAACACGTCATGAGTGTCCAGCACCTTGACCACGTCGGAGCCGAACTGGTCGAGCAGCGGGGCGTACCAGACGTAGTTGACGTGCACCAGGCTGTAGCCGCGCAAGCGGTGCATGTCGCGGGCCGCCGCCTCCAGGCCGCGGTCGTACCAGTCGACGATGCGGCAGACGTGGCCGGGCTGGATGTGCTTGGGGGCCCGCGAGCGCACCACGTTGACCCGGCCGAACTCACCCGCCAGCGCGTGCGACAGCGCGGGGTCGAAGCCTTCCTCGTTGTGGTACAGCAGGTCAACCTCGAAACCCTGGGCCTTGTACAGCCGCACCATCTGCATGATGCGCCGAGCATTGCCCTGGTCGGCTGGCATCAGCCGGTTGAAGGTGACGACAAGGCAGCGCGGGGCCGCCAGGCCGCTGGGCGCGAACACCGCAGCCGTCGTGGTGTCGGGCAGGTCGGTCATGCGGTTTCCAGCGAGAACTCGGCCGCCCCAATGTCGCAGAAGCCATCCCCCGGCACAGCCTCGCGCGGCAGCGACAGGTGCAGCAGCGCGTCGCGGCCGGGCCCCACGGCGGGCAGGTCCAACCGAAGGAAGGCGCCGTGCTCGGTGTAGTCGACGGCGGTCGGCGCCAGCGCGTGCCGGCCGAGTGCGATTTCGCTGCCGTCGATGCGGGCCCGCACGTTGCGCAGCAGCAGGCGGGCATGGCAAGGCGCCCCCCAGGGCAGCAGGATCGCGCCCAGCCCGCGGCTGTTGAACAACGCCCGCCCCTCGTGGACGATATGGTGGGCCAGGGTTTCGGCGCCAGCGGCAACCAGCAACACGGGGTCGATGCGCAGGCGCAGGCGCAGGTGCCCCTGGCTCAGGGGCTCGACCCGCAGGTCGGCCTGGCGCGCACGCGTCAACCGGGCCGCGAGCGCCACGGCGCGCTCCACGTCGTGCAGGCCGGCTTCGCCCAGCCGCCCGGCCAGCCCTGCGCTGACCAGAACGCGGGCGCCGCCCGCCTCGACCGGCTGCAGGCCACCTTGGCGAACCAGGCCTTCGAAGGCCGGCCAGCCAGCGGCATTGGCGACTCCAAAAAGCAGCAGCGGCGCCTTCGCCTGCAAGGCCTTGGCCGCCAAGGCGGCCATGGCCGGTGCGTTGCCCCGCTCGGCCGGCACGGCCGCCAGGCAGATCGAGGCCCGTTTGAGCACCTGGCTGGCAGTGGCCGGGTCCTGCGCCGCGTCCACCCGGGAACGAAAGGCCGGTTGTCCCTGGGCCACCAGCACGTGGTCCCGGTAGAGACAGGGCGCGGTGTGGACCCAGCCCACCGCGCCCTGGCTTTCGAGCAGCGGCAGCACGCGCAAAGTGTCGGTCAGGACCACGGGCAGCCCGGGCCCGAGCGCGCCGGCCTGGGCCAGGCTGGCGGCGAACAAGTCGACCCAGACGTCGACGATCAACGCCGCCTTGTCGTCGGCCGCTGGCAGCGGGGCCAGAGTGTCTGTCAGGCTCATCGCGGCACTCCCCACGCCGCATCGAGCAGGGCCCGCACGCGGGGGTACAGCGCGCGCGGGCTGAAGCCGTCGGCACGCTGGGCCTCGGTGGCCCGTCTGCTGGCGCGCTCAGCAGCGTCCGGCAAGTTGGCGCAGGCCGCGACGATGCACCGCTGCAGCCCGTCGACCAGTCCCGGCCCGATGGCCACATGGTCGATCAGGGGCGATTCGAATTCGGGGTAAGAGCCGATGTCGACCGTGACCACGCGCCCGCCACCCATCACGGCGCGCGGCAGGATGCCCGAAGTCTCGCCGTACGTGGGGTAGCGCAGCACGAAAGACAGGTCGGCGCGAGCGAGCAGGATGTCGAGTTCGCGCGCATCCAGGTACCCGGTCACGCGCGGGCCGTCGCCGTCCGGCCACAGTTGCGCGATGCGCTCGCTGATGGCGTACTCGCTGGCCCGCTCTTCGCCGGCGAACAACAGCTTCAGCCGCGGTTGGCCCAAGCTGGCCCGAGCGAAGGCAACCAGCACCTCGTAGAGCATCTTGTTGCCGGTCAGAAAACCCGGCACCAGCAGCAGGATGTCGTCGGCCTCGACGCCGAAACGCTGCAGCACCTCTTCGGCGTCGTTGGCGGGCGGCGCGGGCGGAAGCACGAAGTGCGGGATGCGCGCCAGCGGTCGGCCAGCGTCGGCCCCCAGCGGCACGTCGTAGGCGCCGCCGCGAAAGCGCGCCTCCGCGTAGCGGCTGTGCAGCATCAGCCCCTGGGCGGACTGGGCGATCTGGCGCACCATCAGGCATTCCTGGTACAGCAGGCCGGGCGTTCGCCCGAGCGAGCCGTCGCGGGCGACGAAGTCCGCCGGCACCTCGTAGCCGGTGTCGCGCACCCAGTGGTGGAACATGCCGTTGGACCGCTCCAGTTGCAGCGCCACCTGGTGCAGGTAGAAAAGCGACACGTCGTGCACGATCACCGTGCCCGGGAACCGGTGCAGGTGATCGAGCATGTAGGCGCAGTCGCCGTTGTTGCCGACGTTGTAGAGGATCTGCGCCCCCGGCTCGGGTTGCCGAGCGAGGAAAACGGCCTCGTCGATCACCTCGAACGGCGCGTCGGCGAACTGCGCCGCGGCCGCCACCCGCCGCCCGCTTTCGGCGACCAGGCTCAGCGAGAAGTCGGTGGCCAGCATCGGCAGGTATTCGACGATGTAGTCGGCCAGGCCGTTGCGCTGTGGCGGCAGCGGCGAAAACAGGTACAGGCGGCGGCGTGCCACGCGCCCGTGGGTGGGGAGCGCACGCGGCCCCGGGTCGGCAACGGTCAGCACGGCGGTGGTGGCTCGGTGGGCGTCAGGCCTTGCTGGCCGAGGCGGGCAAGCCGCCGCGCGAGGGCGCGGGCGCCTTGGCCGCCGCGGGGGCCGCGGCCGAGGCACCCTGGGCAGGCAGCGCCGCTGACGCGGCGGGGCGCGCCAGCCATTCGCGTTCGAAGTTGGTCCGCTGCAGGGTCAGCATCTCGGAGCAGATGTTGACGATCTCGCTCTTGAGCAAGGCCAGCCGCGCCGGCAGGGCCTCGGGGTTCTGCGTCAGCACCAGGCGCTTGAGGAAGGCGACCTCCGCCTCCAGGGCAGCCAGCTTGCGCTCGGCATCGCCCAGCGCCGTCACGCCGACCTGGATCGGGTAGCTGCCCAGGGGTTGCCCATCCGGGCCGACCACGTGGATGAGGTTTTCGCCGTCGACCAGGCGGTCCGCCCGCACGGGGATCGAGAAATGGTGCACGCTGCCATCGGCGGCGGACTCGTAGAAGGCCAGGGGCTCGGCGCTCTGGTCGTTCAGCCGCGCCAGCAGCGCCGGCCGCTGGCTGACACGGTGCAGGTTGACCACGCTGCCCTGCAAGGCGCCCGACGCCATGCCGTGGAAGCGCACCTGGTAGAGCAGATCCACCGGGGCGCCGTCGGTCAGGCGCAGCAACTCGTGCAGGCCGTTGACCGAGGTGTCCAGCACCGGCGCGCCACGCGCGGTGCGCACGGCGAGCGTCACCCGCCCGGTGCCGACCTGGCCGGGCAGCAGGGCCGCCTGTGGGATACGCAGTTCGAAGGCGGCTTGCTCGCGCGACGGCAGGTGCATGCCGGCGAGGTCGCGCGCGAATTCGAAGACCGAGAGGTTGGCCACGGTCGAGGCCACGCAGCGGTCGCCCAGCCAGAGCTGCACCACGTCGAATGCCAGCGTGTCGTCGGCGGGCACCGAGTAGCCGATGATGCGGCCACGGCCCCAGTCGATGCGGGCCTGGGCCAGCGGCACCGGGCCGATCGCGGAGAGATCCTTGTCGTCGGAGGGATTCATGGTGAGCCCTTCAAGGGGCCGTCTCGAAGACGCTGGAACTGACCGGCGCCTCGGGGGCCGGGGTCACGACGAGCCCTGCGCTCAACCTGCGAACGTCGAAGCTGCCGCGCCCGACCGGGTTGAAGAACAGGTGGAAATCGAGGGCATTGATCTGTGATGGGTCGAGCATGTCGACCACGAAGCTGTCGACCGACAACTGGCCCGGCTGCAGGCGCAGCACGCGCTCGCTCCAGTGCTCGCCGACCTTCCAGGCGCACTTGGCGTGCAGCCCCGGTGCGGGCGTGCCACGCACGTCCACGGCCAACGAGATGCGTGCGGGGCCGGACGGCATGTCCGCCAGCAGCGCCCGGGCGTCGAGCACGATGGACAGGAAGCTGCCGTCGAAGTCCGCATGGTTGACCACCAGCGCGTACGGCTCGTCGCCACCGCGTGGCTGGCCAACCTGGATGACCTGCAGGTAGGCGTTGCGGTAGTCGCTGAACAGCGCCGTGTCGGCGCCCAGGCGGTGGCCCGAAGGCGGGTTGGTCGCCGACGCATGGACCGAAGGCAAGCGCAGCCAGGCCGGGGTCAGGCTGCGCTCCAGCGCTCCCTGCTCGCGGCCGGCCAGGGGCGTGAGGCCGATCGGCTCGGCGCTCAGCTCCTGGCCCGCCACCAGTTCGCACAGCTGGTCGATGGTCTGGTTGAGGCGGCCCCGCAGGGCCTGCAGTTCCAGTGTCAGGCGGTGCACCTGTTCGTGGCGGCGCGCATCGATCGGGTTGGGCATGGGGAGTTCAACAGCAAATGTCGGGCCGACCCGCGGCCGGTGCTGTCCGGGAGGCGGCCATTGGCCGGGCCCCGGAGCATTCATGAAATGTTAGCGCGGCGTCTGTGACGCATTGGCGGCCTTGCGGGCCCCTGGAACTTTGTTTGAAATGACGCCCCCGGCAGCCGGCTCCTGGGCTTGCATCTCGTAACCATATCGCCTGCGGCCGGCGCTGCACAGGTGTCGCACCACGTCCTGCTCGGCCGGGCTCAACACACCCTCGTCCCGGTGATCGACCTTGCGCGTGTTCAGCGACGCGAACCACTTGGCCTCGAAAGGCTCGCCGACGAAGTCCAGCAGCAGTTTCATCTGCGTCATCGGCTCTGCGACGAAGTCTTCATAGCGCAACTCGTACACCCGCGCCGGGTAGGCGCGCTTCAGACCGGCGACGATCTGGATCGCCTCGTTCCAGTAGTTGCAGGCGCCGGTCAGGTTCTCGACCTTGACGATGCGGCCGATGCGCAGGCTGGAGACGACGTTGACCGGCTCGCGCACGATATGCACGAAGCGGGACCGCGGCATGCTGCTGGCCGCCAGCAAGGCGCCATAGACGTTCTGCGGCGTCTTGTCGAACCAGCGCTTGGCGCCGGGCTTCTTGCGCTGCATGTACAGCGCCATGTAACGGGTGTAGAGCTCCGCGCGCGAGGTGCACTGGCGCAGCAGGTCCGCAAACTCCGACTCGGTGATGCCGTCGAGCTCGCGGTGCTTCTTCAGCACGGCGTTGTTCGACAAGGCGCGCGACATGGCCTCGGTGCCATACGGCTCGCCCCAGCGGAAGAAGTGCGTCTCCTCGGGGCTGGCGAGGTTCGGGTGCATGCGCAGCGCGTCGCGCAGCATCGTGGTGCCCGAGCGCACGCAACCGAGCATGAAGAACGGCGCCGACTGCATGGCATCGCCGCCCGCGTTGCCAGCCTTGCCGGGACCGGCCTTGGTCGCCGCTGGCTGTCCTGCCGCGGAGACCGCAGCGGCCTGGTTCGTTTGCGCGGGCTTGGCCTTCGGAGGGGTGGCGACCGGTCGGTTCATGCTGGTGGGGGTGTGGGGCGAGGGGCTGGGGGCACGGGCCGCCGACGGTGGTGCCGGCTTCATTTCCAGAACTGGCGCCAGGCGGCGCCGGGCGCGATGTGGTACGGCGCCGGGTCGAGCGCATGATAAGCGTTGCGCAGGGCCAGCAAAGTGGCATCGCCGAGCTCGGGGCCGAGCTCGCGCAGGGCGGCGGCCTGGCACGCGGGCGGGCCGTCGCCCTGGGCAAGAAAGCGCTCGTCGGGCAGCAGGCCGCCATCGCGCATGGCTTCGAGCACCTGAAGGATGACGGGCGCGTCGGCCGCCCTGTCGAGCTCGGCCAGGGCCGTGGCGGCGCGCTGCTCGCGCGACAGCGGCGGGTCGCAATCGATCAGCGTGGCCCGGCTGTCGCCGCGCACCATGCCGCGGGCCCAGCCGGGGTGGCGCAGGTCGAGCCCGAAGGCAGCGGGCTGCGAGGCGTCGGCCTGCACCAGCTCGAGCAGGTAGCCTGCGGGGTCGTGGTCGCGGCGGTGGCGGTCGGTCGGCTGGAAGCCCAGGTGGCCACCGTCGCCGGCGAGCCGTGTGACGTCGGGGTCGAACGGCAGGTCGAACAGTGGCAGCCGGCCGTCGCCCCGGGCCACACGGCACAGCGCCAACAGCCAGGTGCGGGAACTGGCCCTCAGCACGTAGTAGCGGCGCCGGTTGCTGCCCATGGGCCCGCGCGACAGGTCTTCGACCGTGCCCACATGGGCCCGAGCCGCCGCGCCGGTGGCCACTTCGGCCAGTCGGCGCGCGTGGTGTGCCGTGGGCGTGCCCACCCGGGCGAAGTAGCCCAGGTCGGCCTCGGGCTGGCGCACATGCTCGTCCAGGGCCTGGGCAAGGCGCGTGGCTTCGGGTGCCAGCTTGCGGGCAAAGAAGAACGGCTGGGCGAGCAGGTGGTCGAGGTGGTCGTTCTCGAGCACGACAGGGTGGCCGTGGTGGTCGAACTCATAGTAGGTCAGGCCATGGCCGGCAATGCGCGCGCGCGAGCACAGGTGGGCGACCAGGGTCTGGATCGCGAATTCGTCGGGGATCCAGCTCCAGCGCATCCAGCGCGCGATGTCCGGCCGCGCCAGGCGGGCCGCCACCTCGGCCGCGGTGGCGCGGGTCAGGCAGAACCACTGCGAGCCGAAGTGCACGGCCATGTCGTCGGGCACCCGGCGGCGCACGCGGAACTCGCGCTGCCGCTCGGTCAGCCACTCGAAGCGCTTCTTCTGGCTGCGGTAGTTGAACGGGAAGTAGTACTCGTGGCGCTCGCTCTCCAGGCCGTCGCGAATCCATCGGCCTTGACGGATGTCATGCGCCTGGATGAACTCGATGCCCGCGCGCTCGCGCAGAAAAGCCAGCAGGCTGGCCGGCGGGCGGGTGGGGACACAAGACGTGCTCAGCAGCGCCAGGTGGGTGGCGCCGAAGCCCTGGTCGGCCAAAGCCAGGTCCATCATCAGCCGGGTGGCCTGGACCAGCGAGTGCTCGCCCCAGCGGCAGGCGACGCTCGGCTCGACGAATCGCACACGCAACCCGGCAGGCAGCCGCTCGCGCAATTCGCGGCGCTGGGCCGCACTGCGGGCGCCGTCATAGTGCAGGTAGACCGCGACGTCAGGGTGCTGGAAGAACGGCGAGGCCAGCCGTGCGGCCACCGTGGCCGGCGACTCGTGACACAGCATCAGCACCGCCAACCGCGGCGCGGTGCTGGCTGCGGCCGGCGGGTTGTTCATTTGAACCAGCGCGCCAGTTGACGGCGCTTGAGCTCTTCGAGCAGCTTGGGGAAGTCGGCGATGCGCTCTTCCAGGCTGCCCGGGTTTTGCTTCTGGATCGGCTCGGTCACGCTCTTGAGTTGGTGCTTCGAGCCGATGAAGCGGGCGATCTCGTTGAGCTTGCTCAGCTGCTTGATCTCGTTGTAGTCGATCTGCAGGTAGGACTGGCCGGTCTGGTGCAGCACGGTCTGCACATCGTTGTAGTACAGGCTCTGCCGCAACGAGAAGGTGACCAGCTTGTTGATGTCGACCCTGACCGGCTTGGGCGGCGCCTTGGCGGCCTCGGTGGTCAGCCAGACGCCGGTCTCGCGCGCTGTTTCGAGCGAGATGTAGGCTTCGAGCAGGTTGCGCGACAGCACGACCTTGGCCACGTTCTTGTCGTGCAGCAGGCGCGAGGTCATGGCTGGGCTGTGGTCCAGGAACAGGCGCAGGCCGATGAACTGACGGTCGCAGGCCTGGTCGACCTTGGCGATGAAACCGTCTTCATCGGCATTGCGGGCGTTCGGGTTGTCGCGGACGTAGCCCGCGGGGCGACCGGCCGTTTCGTGCGAGAAGCCGATGAAGGCCGGGTTGAACAGCTCGCCATGGCAGCGCACGTCGGGCAGCAGGTTGAGCTGGCGCTCCAGGAAGTTCGAGCCGCTGCGCATCATGCCGACCAACAGGAAGGCCTTGCGGCCGAACACGGGGGCCTTGTTCTGGGGGGTCTTGATCGCGATTTTCAAATCGGCTGTCCTCTGGGCCGGGCGCTGGCGGGCGGTTTCGATGGTCGCGCAATGTAGCGCAGGGTGGGTCGCGTGCCGGGGCGACAAGCGCCAACAATGCTCATCAGTGACGACGGCGTGGAGGGATCAGGGCGGCTTGCGGTAGCCGAAGTGGGTGTAGTCGCCGTCGTAGAGCCAGTCGAGCCGGGCCTGCACCTCGGGCGTGACGGTCTCTTCGAAGCCGAACGGTGCCGCCGGGTGGCGCCAAGGGCGGAACTGCAGATCGGGGATGCGGCGCACACCCGCACGAT
The DNA here is from genome assembly GCA_044226465.1 of Burkholderiaceae bacterium. Lineage (GTDB taxonomy): Bacteria > Pseudomonadota > Gammaproteobacteria > Burkholderiales > Burkholderiaceae_C > Ideonella. The sequence goes on from JBGAGZ010000061.1 coordinate 17,483, forward strand.
GCAGGATCTGCGCCATGTCGGCGGCAAAGCTCTCGACCCGGCCGACCACGTCGATCTTGAACTGCTTCTTGTACTGCGCCAGCATGGTGGACTGCGGGCACCAGTGGGGGTCGCGGCGGATGCTCGTGTCCCCCGCGACATTGGCCTCGACGAAGGTGACGAAGCGGGCGAAGTTCTCGCGCCACTGTGCCAGCGACATGGCCTCGCCGGCGGGCGGGAAGCACAGGCCCCAGTCGCGTTCCAGCTCGTGTCGAATCGCCACGAAGCTGTGGCGGCCGGTCTGCACGATCTTCTCGTTGAAGCAGGCGTAGAGCCGCCGGCCCGGGTCGCGCACGAAGGTGAAGACCACAGCCCCGGTCGCCAGCTGGCGGCCGATCAGGGCGTGGGTGGCGTCGTCGTCCTCGCGGCTTCGGCGCAACCCCTCATGTTGGTGGATCGCCTCGGGCCGCTCGGCATAGTGGCCTTGCGCCATGAACAGCAGGTGGTTCTGTATCGTGGTGCTGCCGGACTTGGGCAGGTTCAGGTAGACCAAAGGCACCCGCGCGGCGGTGACGACGCCCATCGGCCAGCGCGCCTTGGCGCGAGGCCGGGCCGGTGCGGGCTCCGCCACCTCGGAACCCGGCGCGCCCTCGCCGGGCCCGCCGGGCGTCAACGCAGCTTCGCCCTCGACCGGGCTGGCGACGGCTTCGGACGCCGCGATGGACTCGGCGGTGGCCGTGGCCGGAACCGCTGCGGGCGCGTCAGAGGGCACCTCTGCGCGCGCTGCTTCGACAGGCGGCTCTTCCACGGGCGGCTGCAGCGCGCGCAGCAAGCGCAAGGCGGCCTCGTGGTGGGGGTCGATGGCCAGCGCCCGCTCGAGGCAGCGCAGGCGCCGCGGCTCGTGGACACCGGCCTCGGCAAGCAGCGCGTGGTAGTCGGCCAGGCCGCTGCGGCCGCGCGCGATCCGGCGGAAGCCGGCGGCGTCCAGCGTGCCCGCCAACGCCTGGTCGAACACCGGCCGCAGCTGGCGCATGGAGGCCAAGGCCTGCACCGTCGTGTGGCCGACGAAGGGCAGGCGCAGGTCGACCCGGTTGTGCGCCGGCAGGCGCTGCGCGTGGAGGCGGTCCTTGACCTGGTAGGGGTCGTAGCAGATATAGACGCGGCTGGCCACCTCGGCGCCGTCGACGCCGTCGACCAAGTCGCCTCGCCAGCGCTTGGCCCGCGCGCCGGCGAAGCGCTGGTCGAACCAGCAGCGCTCGGGCGCCAGCGTGGACTGCGGGCTGAAGGCGAGCACCGTGCTGCCCGGTGCGCAGGCCGCGAAGGCCAGCGCGGCATAGCCGCCCATCGACGAGCCGTAGAACAACACCTGGGCGTAGCGGCTGAACCAGCCCGCGGCCTGCAATGCGCGGAAAGCCTGGTGTAACTCGGGATTGCGGTACCAGTCGGTGGCCACGCGCTTGACGCCCAGCACCGAGACCCCGCGCTTGAGCAGCAGGGCCTGGCCCCAGACGGGCCGGTCCAGGTCGGGCTCGTTCTTGCCCGTCGCCGCGGGCTCGAAGCTCACGACCAGCACGGTCGAGCCTGGCAGGTGGTCGATCTGGTGCCCGCCCAGGCGCAGCGACACCGCGAGCCCCTGGCCGCTGCGGGCAATGAAATCGTCGATCGACGCCGCTGCCGTCACCTGCACGCTCAGGCCCTCAGAACCAGCCGCCGGCCTGCATGAAGCCCAGTTCCTGCAGCTGGCGCGTGCCGCCAAAGCGCACCGAGACCTCGGGGTCGAACAGCACTGGGTCTCCTGCGTCGAGGTAGGCCTTGTATTCGCCGCTGCCGTCGTAGTGCTCGCCGCGGGTCATCTCCTCCTGGGCCTTCTGGCTGAGCAGGTTGACGTACTTGAAATGGAACAGCACGCCCGACACCGCCTGCCGGTCGCCGCGCACGGTGCAGTTCAGCGCGCGCCGGTTGGTGTGGTGCATGGACGAGACGTAGTAAAGGCCCGGCTCCCACCTGATCAGGGGTACCTTGTTCAGCGCCGGCGCCTTCATCGGGTTGTCGGCGAAGAAGCGTCGCATGCGCACGCCGCCCTGGACCCAGAAGTTGCCGTTGCCCTCGTCCCAGCGCTGGGTCAGGTTGAAGCGGTCGAAGTAGGGGCACAGCTCGAAGGGGTCGGTGTCCTCGGTGAGCCGGGTCTGGCTCAGGCGGTCGGGGCCGTAGACGTCGATCAGCGGCGCGAACAGGCTGGGCTGGTTGGCTGCGTCCATGTAGCGCGTCAGGCTCTTCAGGCCGCGCTGCTCGCAATACGGAAACAGCAGGAACTCGTCCGGGTCCACCGTCACGCACCACTTGCCCACGCCGTGCGCGGCCAGCAGGTGGTTGCACCAGTCCATGCCGAAGTTCGAAGCCTTGTAGCTGCCTTCGGCGCGCCAGACCGAGCAGTCCGGTTGGGCCTGCAGGTAGGCGGCGGTGTCGTCGGTCGACGCGTTGTCGACGAACAGGAAATGCGCCGCACCAAGGTGCCGGTAGTGCCCCAGGAATCGCGGCAGCCGGGGCCGCTCGTTGCGCACGCAGACCACCACGATGCACCAGGCCCGCGCGATGGCCGCGGCGTCCACGCGCTGGGGCTGCAACTCAGCACCGTGGCGGGCGATGCGGCGTCGGGTGGCGAAGTCGTCCAGGCTCATCAGGTCCATGAGATGTCGGCGAAGGAATGCGAATCCACCCAGCGGCGCGACACCGCCGGGTCGAACATGATGCCGCGTGCCTCGGCCCACAGGGCGCGGTATTTGCGGTATTCCTCCGCATCGTTGTAGTGCTGGCGGCGGGCCACCTCTTCCTCGACCTTGGCTCGAAAGCCGCGGTGGTACTTGAAGTGGGCCAGGAACAGCGGCTCGGGCGCTCGCTGCACCCCGGCCGCGTAGTGCAGGCCTTCGGACCAGCGCAACGCGGGCGTGTAGCGCACCAGCGGCACCTTCTGCGCCGTGTAATGGTTGGGCGGCGAGCCGGGCAGCAGGCGATGGCGGGCGCTGCTGACGAAGCTGGGGCTGTTGGAGTAGCTGCCCGAACCCAGCCGCCAGGGCAAGGCCGGCGTCGCGTCGAAGCACGGCGCCTCGGCGAACGGCGTGCCGCGCTCGAAGTCCGCCGAGTCCAGCGGGCCCTCGGGGTACATGTCGACCATCAGCGCCAGCGCGGCGTCGTGCCCGGCTGCGGCCAGCCGGGCGCAGCGCGCGGCCAGGGTCTCGGTCTCGCAGCCGGGCCAGACCAGCAGTTCGTCGATGTCCACGACCAGGGCCCAGCGCCCCTGCGCATGCTCGGCCAGCATGGCTTGCTGCCAGGCCACACCATAGTGCGACAGCTTGTAGGGCGTGTCGACGCTGTACAGCAACACGTCGGGCTGGCCCAGCAGGTACTCGCGCGTGCCGTCGGTCGACAGGTTGTCGGCGATGACGAAGCGGCGCACGCCGAGCGCACGGTAGTGGGCCAGGAAGTGCGGCATCAGCACCCGCTCGTTGCGGGCCACCGCGAAGACGCCGACCTCGCCCTTGGCGGCTGCCTGGCCTTCGAAGGGTGCCGACAGCCGAACCAGTTGTTGCGACCCCTGCGCACCGGCCAGGGAGGGCGCGCGGTCGCTCGGCCAGAGGCGGTGCGCCCCCGGCGCATGGGGCAGCGGCGTCGGCAAGGGCGGGCCCAGCCGCATCACGGTGGGCGAACCCGGGCCGGGGTCGGGTGCGTCGGCGAAGGCCACCATGGGCCAGGACGCCGTCGGACGCCGGGCGTGCTGGACCAGTTGGCCACGCTCGTCCAGCGCCATGCCCATCGACAGCAACACGTCAGCCAGGCGCTTGTCGTCGTCGAGCGCAGCCTGTGCCCAGGGCGGGGCGTCGCCCGCGTCCAGCCGCGCCAGGGCCCAGGCAGCGGCGGCGCGCGACAGGACCAGCCCGCCATCCGCCGCAGCAAAGCGGGTGGCGGCGGGCGAGGCGTCGACCCGCGGCATCGCGCCCCGCTCGGCTGCGGCACGCAGCCTGGCAAACGGGGTGCTCGACGCCGGGCCGGCGTAGTGGCTGCCGAGCAGCGCCGTACGGGCCAGCCAGGCCTCGACGGCCAGTTCGGCGTCGCCGGGCAGGATCACGAAGCTGCCATGGTCGGTGTTGGCCAGCAATTGGCGCAGCAAGGGCCAGAGGCCTGGCGCGTCGAACACGGGCGATGATTCGTCGTTCGCCCCCGGCGAGGCCGCGGGGCACCAATGCGCGAGGTCGAACCACGGGGCATGCTCGTCTCGCAGGCACATCGCCCAGGGCGGCGGGGGGCCGGGCTCGGTGCGGCGCAGCACCAGCACGCCAGCGCCCGCCAGCCGGGCACGGTGCCGTGGTGATGCCGGGCGCCGGAGCCCCAGGTCAAGCGCCGGCGTGCCCCACAGGGCTTCGGCCCGGGCTCGCCGAGGCTCTAGATCAGGCGTCGACACGCTGGCCAGAGCCAGGCACAGCGCTGCCGGCGGCACCGGGTGTTGGGAGAGCCGGCGCTCGCAGGCGGCCAGGGTCGTGTCGACCAAGTCGTGCAACGCACCGGCCCTGCCGGGATCGTCCGCTGCCCAGCCTGCCAGCAGGGCCAGGCCAAGGAAGCCGGCGCGCTCGCCAGCCACCGCCAGCCAGTCCGCCGGCACGGTGCTGGGACGCGAGCGCCAGGCGCGCCAGGCCGCAGCCTGGCGCGCCGCATGTTCGGGCACCGGCACGGGGTCGATGGCCTGCCAGGCCTGCTGGGCATCAAGCGCCGGCAGGCCCACGCGCCAGCCATCGGCGGACGCCAGGCCCTCGGCCAGCGCGGCGGCCACGCCAGGCTCTTGGCGCGCGGCAGCGAGCGCGTGACGCTGCCATGCGGGCGCATCCACGCAACCCTGGCGGCGCAAGCCATCGAACATGGCCAGGGCGGCTTCACTGTTCAAGGCCTGTGAGTCCCCGGCGGCCACGGCGGCCAGCACCGGCCGCACGGACGCGGCCATTGCGGACACCTGGGCGGGCCACTGGTCAGCCGGCCAACCGACCTCCAGTGCCTGCCAGAAGGCTGGCGTCAGGGCGTACAGGCGCAGCGCCGTGTCGACCACCAGCGCCGCCTGCGTTTCGCCCAGGAACGGCAGCAGGCCCAGCAATTCCACCTTCGCCTCGACCAAGGACTGGTCCGCCAAACGCGACCAGCCAGGGTCGGCGCCCAGGTCGGCCCACAAAGCCAGCAGGTGCTGGACGAAACGGTGCAACTCCTCGTCGTCCACAACGAGGCCTCCAGCCAATGCCTGGCGCAGCTTGGCCAGCAAGACCCGTAGCGACGCGGTGTTGAGCCAACCGCCCGCCCCAGCGCGGCCCAGGCGCGCCGCCGCGGCCACGGCACCGGTCAGCCGGCCTTGAGGCAGCTCGGCGTCGACCCACAGCGGCAGGCGCAGCGACTGCGCCCATCGGTCGTCGCCAGGTGCCACGTCGTCGGGCAACTGCGGACCCAGCCGCTCACGCAGCGCCGGCAACGCACCAGCGACACAGAACCCGGGGATGAGGCTGGCGAGAAAGGTCTGGCGGGCGCGCGGCGACACCGAAAGGCGATGGGCCAGCACCTGGTCCAAGGCCAAGACAAGATCGCGTTCATTTGCGAGGGCCTGGTTGAAGGCCTGCTGAAGCAGCCACACCGCCGTGGTGTCGGCGTCAGGCAGCGGGTGGCCCGCGATCCTGACCTGACCAGAGGTCGGCAGGAGCGCCTTGTCGCCTTCGCCCAAGCCTTCGCGCAGCCATGCATGTACCGAGGCCGGCGCCTGGGCCCAAAGGCCCGCGGCCAAGACATGGTCCAGCAAGGGCCACGGCCCCATCGCCCACTCGCGGGCACCGGCCGAGACCGGCCCCTGCGTGGCGGCACGAACCAGTGCCTGCAGCGGCGCCTGACGTTCGACACGACACGGCCGCGACCACAGTGGTTGCCCATTCACGCAGACCTGGACCCAGGCGTCGCCCGCTGGGCCCGTGGCGCGCCAGATGGCCGGTGGCAGCTCCAGCTCGAAGCCAGCGAGCGCGCTGGCACCCACGAAGGCCTGGCCCACGTCCAGGCGCTCGACCCGGCGCACGGCCACGGGCCAGGCCTGTCGCCCGCAGCGCAGCGTGAAATGTTCGCCCTCGCCCCCTGGCGCCCAGGCCCAGCCGGCCACGTGCAGGCCATCGACCCGGTCGACGGCGCCGTGCACGGCGCCAGCGACCGGCGCCTCGGCCGACCGCACCTGCATCCAGGCCACCAGCTCAGCCCCGCCAGCGTCGACGAAGGGGCGCAAGCGGCGCCACTCGGCGCTGCGTTCGGCGTCGTCGAACGGCCGCAGCGCCAGCGTGTCCAGCCAGGCGCACAGCTCGGCCTCGGCCAATCCCAGCACGACCTCGGCCACGGGCTGACCATCGAGCACGAGCGTGCAACTCACATCGCGCTGGCCGAACCGCCGATGCCAGGCATCGCCATCGGGCCGCAGCAGGAAGCCACAGCCCAGCACAGCGCTGGTCGTCGACAAGCCTAGGTGCTGAAGCACATCCGGCCGTGGCAGCCGCGCCACTTGGCAAGGCACGGTCTCGTCGCCCTGGCGCAGCGCGACGTCAACCACCCGACCGTCGTCGCCCAGCGCCCAACCTTCGATGCCCAGGCAGCCGACCCGGTCGATCGCGTACCGCGGGGCCCCGGGACCCGGTGGCGCGCTCACGCTGCCACCCGCAGCGCGGCCTGCTCCTGCGGCGGTTCGGTGGCGGCCAGCAGCCGGTCGGCCAACTCGGCCGGGTGATCGGCCAGGGCCAGGGGCAGCAGCAGGTGCTGCGGATCATGCAGGCGTGCGCGCTCGGCCTGGGCGCCCAGGTCAAAGACAGCGATGCGGCGGCCGCTGTGCAAGGCACCCGACAGCACGTAGCAATAGGTCTCGGGCCAGATCGACGGGATCAGCACGATGTGCGGGTCGGCGGCGCTGATCTTTTCGAGCAGTTCGTTGTCGAAATAGCGGCCCAGCAAGGCCACGCCCCGCTCGGCCAGGCGCGGATCGTCCATCGAGTAGCCGAGCAGCGCGAGCTTGATCGGCAGGCTGCGCTCGCGCACCGTCTGCGCCAGGCCCAGCAGCACGTCGTAGCCCTTGATGCGGCTGATCGCGCCGACCACCAGCACGCGCAGGGGCTCGCCCGGCGCCAGCCACAGCGGCTCGCCGATGCGAGAGGGCGGGTCGTCCTCGTGAGGCTCGACACTGACCTTCAGCTGCGGCGCCATCTGCGCCAGGCGGCGCGCCACGTCGGCCGACGGCACCACCACCTGCTGGGCCGATTGCAGCAACTGCAGCGATTCGGCACGCCAGGCTTCGATCGAGCCCGTCTGCGCAACCAATCCGTCCTGCGCCAGGCAACGGTTGCAGTCGGCTGTCGTGGGCTCGCCGCAGTGCTTGCCATCGGGCGTGACCAGGTTCACCCGGGGGCACACCGCGTAGTAGTCGTGCACGGCCAGCCGGATCGCCAGGCCCAGGCGCTTGGCCAGCGCCAGCAGGTGCTGCGCCGTGGCGGGTGGAAAGTCGATCAGGTGGTGCAGGTGGATCTCGCCGATCGAGAGCTCGCGCAAGGCCTCTTCCAGCAGGCCGTCGACATGCAGCGGCAGCGCGGCCAGGTTCTGCAGGCCGTACAGACCGGGGTGCAGCAACGCGACGCAGCCCGCCTCGTGCGAAGGCCGCAACTCGAAGGCCGCCGCGCCCTGGGCCAGCAGTTGCTGCGATTGCTCGAGCAGGTGGCGCTCGGTGCCGCCGCCGCGGTTGTGGCACACCAGCAGCACGTTACGTGCGGTCTTCAGCCGCTTGAGGCGGCCCAGGTCGATGCGCGCGCGGTACACCCAAGCTGGGTCGTCGGCGATGTGGCGGGCCACGTCGACTTCGTAGTCCGGGTGCAGCTTGGCCAGGGTGCGGATGGCCTTGGCCGTGCGCTCGGCGGCCTCGCCCTTGAAGCTGACTGAGCCGACGTGACGCACGTAGAGGTCGCAGGCGAGCGCATTGGACCAGCCGCGGCGGATGGCACGCTGGCAGAAGTCGTTCTCCTCACCGTAGCCGCGGCCGAACTGACGCTCGTCCAGCAGGCCGACGTCGCGGATCGCATCGCGCCGCATGTACATGCAAAAACCCACGCCGGTCGGCGTGGTCACATGCTTGCCGGCGTTGACCTCGCCAGCCAGGCGGTCGACCTCGGCCGGCGCCACCTCCAACGGCAGGCGGTTGTCGCTCAGGGTCTCGGGGTAGCTGCAGATGGTGGCGTTGTTGGACAAGGGCGTGATCGTCGCCAGGCGCGGGTGCTCTGCGGCATGGCGCAGCAGGCGGTCGAGCCAGTCGTTGTAGACCTCGGTGTCGCTGTTGAGGATCACCACGTCGCGCTCGCGGTGCAGTCGCAGCCCCTGGTTCACCGTCTTGACGAAGCCCTGATTGATGCGGTGCTGTTCGAGCGTGAAGAGGCCGCGTCCGGCCAGGCTGCGCAGCATCGCATTCAGCTCGGGCAGGGGGCCGGCGTCGTTGATCACGATCAGTTCGTGCGGCGTCTGCACCGGTGCCGTCAGCACTGACCACAGGCAGCGCAGCGTTTCCTGCGCGCCGCCGTAAACCGGGATGATCACGTCGACCCGGGGCTCGCCCTGGATGGGCCGGGGCGCCAGCGCGGCCCAGCGGGCCGGGTCCAGCATGTCGACCTCGGCCACCGTCGCCTCGGGCAACGGTTGCAAGGGGCGGGCCGTACCGTCCAGCCCCTTGAGGTGATGAGACAGGTGGCCCGAAGAAAAGAGCGACAGCGGGTTGCCCTTGGCCACCCGCAACCCTGGCTGCGAGCCCAGCAGCCGCCGCATGTCCACGCCCGGCAGCGGACTGCGGCCCTCGCGCCAACCCCAGCGCTGGAAGTGCTCCAGCGCATCGCGGCCAGACTGCGCGACGTCGGGATTGCTCTGCAGGTAGTACTCGGCGTCAAACCAGGGGGTCGGCGACAGCCCGCGGAAGCGCGTGATCAGGCCATAGTGCAGCAGGCGGTTGATGCCGTGGCGCGGGCCGCTGTGCAAGTCGTAGTGCCGCAGGTCGAACAGCGGCGACGGCGACAGGTTCGCCGCATCGCCCAGCACCACGTAGTGCCGCAGCGGGGACATGCCGCGCAGCTCGCTGGGCTCGATCTGGCTCAGGTAGTGGTCGCGGTCGAACAGACCCAGGTGGCGCGTCAACTCGATCTCGAAGCCGAGCAAGGCCTGCCGGTTGCCCCAAAGCCGGCTGACCGCACGCAGCAGGCGGATGCTTTGGAGCATCACCTGGGCGTCGAGAGCCCGCTTGGGAACCGCGATCACGAGACTGTCTCCGTTCGGTGGCGCCCGGCCGGCCCGCCCGAGGGCGGGCCGGTGGTCGTCAGAAGGTGGTCAACACCTTGGCCGAGATGGCCAGCTGGTAGAGGATCGACGTGATGCCACGGGCGACCTCGACCCACTTGCTCTCGACCTTGGGGAACACGATGATCTCGTCGCCGGGGCCCGGCTTGCCGCCATTGACGGCGATGCTGCCGTCCGGGTGCATCAGCAGGACCTTGCTGCGGTCGGAGCGCTGGGTGTAGCCACCCACGAGGTCGACGTAGTCGTCGATGTCGGCATTGGGCGTGTAGACGAGGGTGTTGGCAAAAGTGACCTCGCCGCTGACGGCCACCAGGTTGCTGCGCTCTGGCAGGCGCACCACGTCGCCGTCTTCCATCACGGTCTCTCCCGCCTGCTCCTTGCTGGCCAGCACCACCTGGCCCTTGGGCACGATGGCGCGGGCACGTTCGATGAACTGCAGGATCAGGTCGGCCTCCGTCTTGCGCAGCGTCGCTTCTTCCATCGTCGACGAGCGCGCCGTCAGCGCCGCCACCTCGAGCCCGCGCAGGGTCTGGTCGAGACTTTCCTTCTGTTTGGCGGCCACCGACAGCCGGTACAGCTGCAAGGCGTCCATGTTCGCCTGAGGCGCAGGCTTCAGACGTGCCACCACGTCCTTCAGACGCGAACCGTAGGGCATCACGAACGAACGCTCGCCCAAGTGAGCGCCGTCGATGCGGACCAGGATCGTCGCAGGGTACTTGTCGGCCGTCACGCCGACGATGTCGCCGGCCTGGATCACCACATCGGCCGCCTTCTCGATCGGGTGGTATTCGCTGCGCCGCTCGGCGCCGATCGAACGCACGATGCTGATGTGCGTGGCGTTCGGGTTCGGCTGCGCCAGGGCCATCAGCTCGGCGGCGGTGATCTGCGGCTTGCTCAGCTCGAACTGGTAGGGGTTGAGCACTTCGCCAGACACGACCACCGAGTGCTGCCGGGGCGGCACGACGATGGTGTCGCCGTCCTGCAGTTGCAGCGCCTCGATCTGGCCCTTGAGCAGGAACTTGTACAGGTCGACCCGGGCGCGCAGCTTGCCGTTGCGCATCACGTCGACGATCAGGTAGCTGCCCCGGTCGGGGTCGATGCCGCCGGCGCGGTCCAGGTAGTACAGCACCGAGTCCGACGACAGGCCGCCGTACAGGCCCGGCGCGCGGACGAAGCCCGTCACATAGACCTTGACCGGCTGCGCAGCTTGCAAGGTCGCGTAGACACCGACATTGGCGCGGAAAACCTTCTTGACCGCGTTGTCGACGAGCTGGTTCAGGTCGCCGTTGCGCACGCCGGTGACCTTCACCGGGCCGACGTTCGGAATGAAGATGTTGCCCTGGGCGTCGATGGGCTGGACAGCCTCGAAGACCACCGCGCCCCACAGGCGGACCAGCACGTTGTCGCCGACGGCGAGCTGGTAGTCCGGGTTGAAGCCGCTGAAGGTGACCGCGCCGAAGCGGCCGGAGAACATCTGCGAGCCGAAGACGATCGGCTTGGCACCGGTGGTCGCGCTGGGGGACGGTGGCAGCGGGGTGACCGGCTGCGGCGGCGCAACCACGGGCGCACCCACCGGCACCGGGGCGGTCGGCGCCGCGGCCGTGCCTGCGGTCGGCACGCCGGTGTTGGGTGTCGGCGTGGCGGTGGCGCCCGTCGGCATCGTCGTCGTGCCGGTGCCCCCCTGGCTGGGAGGGTAGCCGGTGTTCGTCTGGGCCGAGGCCAGCAGACTCAGCAAACCCAGGGTCAGGGCCGCGATCAGGGCGCGTGGGGTGGTGCGGTTCATGGCGTTCAGTCCTGATGTTCCTGGATGGTGGCGACGATCAGCCGGACCACCGAATAGACGATGGCGCACAGCGCGAGCAGGGTGAGCAGGTTGTAGATGCGGCGCGGGTACTCCGCCGTCTCGGCCTTGGCGGGGGCCTCGACGATGACCAGGCTCTTGAGCTTGCGGGCGGCCTCGACGCGGGCGGCCTCGAGCGCGGCGCTGGCGGCCTTGTACTGGTCCTCGGCGATCGCGGCGTTCAGCAGCAAGGCCTGGTATTCGGTGTTCAGTGTTCCCAGGCGGTCACCCGCCTGGCCGTTGGTGGTGCGCGCCTTCTCGGCTTCCAGCTGGGCGCGGTTGGCGTTGATGGCGTCGCGAAGCGTCACGATCTGCGGTGCATCGGCCTGCATGAAGGACAGCTTGCTCTTCAGCTCGGCCTCCATGCGCGCGACGGTCGCCTGCAACTCGGCGGTCAGGGCCGAAGCGGCGGTCGACTGGGCGATTGGGTCGAGGATCTTGTTCGCGGTCTGGAACTCGACCAGCTTGGCCTTGGCCGCCTGCCACTTGATGGCCGCCGTATCGAACTCGCCCTTCGAGAACTGCATCTGCTCGGCGGCGATGCGGTGCGAGAACTCGTTGACGAAGCGCTCGGCCGCGCTGAGCATCGCGCGGTTGAAGCGCTCGGCCATCTCGGGGTCGAAGGCCTGGGTGCGAATGGTCAGCAGGCCGTTGACGTCGCTGAACTCGACCTCGACGCGAGACTCGAAATACTTGTGAAACCACTCGGCGCTGGTGCCCGGCCAGAGGCGGTAGAACAGGTCGGCCCGCGGCTGCTCGAAGTGCTCGCGCAGCTTGAGCTGCGCATCCAACTCGCGCGCCAGCGTCACCGAGTGGGCGTAGTCCATCACGTACAGCGTGTCCTGCCAGCCCATCAGACCGGTGCCGGCGCCCAGCGAGATCGGGCCGCCGCCCGTGGGGCTGACCAGCGCGGACTGCACAGCGATCATCGACTCGCTGGTGTAGCGGTCGGCCGCGATCAGCGTGTAGTAGATCGTCCCCAGCAGCATGGGTGCAGCGATCAGCGCCAGCTTGAGCCGGCGGGGCGTGAATGCGGATGCCTTCATGGTTGCGATGCCTTGACTAGTTCTTGGAACGCCGCGAGACCCTCGTCCACGTCGTCGTAAACCGCGGCGTGGCCGTCGTGCAGGAACACGACCGTGCTGCAGTAGTCCTTGATATCTTTGTGGTTGTGCGACACGAGGATCACGCCGGCGCCGGCCAGCTTCTCGCGGAACACCGCACCGGCCTTCTTGCGGAAGATCGGGTCGCCCACCGCCATGACCTCGTCGATCAGGTAGTAGTCGAAGTCGAAGGCCATGCTGATGCCGAAGGCCACGCGCGACTTCATGCCGGGCGAATAGGTGCGCATAGGCAGGTCGAAATAGCTGCCGATCTCGGCGAACCTCTCGACGTATTCGATCTTCTCGCGCTTTTCCGGGCCGGTGGCGCCGAACACGCGGCAGACGAAACGCACGTTGTCACGCGCGCTGAGCGAGCCTTGGAAGCCGCTGCCCAGGCCCACCGGCCAGGAAATCCGCTGATCGGTGATGACCTCGCCGCGGTCCGGGTAGTCCAGCCCGGCCAGCAGAGCCAGCAAGGTCGACTTGCCCGCCCCGTTGCGTCCGATCAGGCCAACGCCCGAACCGGTGGGCAACTTGAAGGTCAGGTCCTTGAAGACGTACTTGCGGCCCTTGGGCGTGGGGTACGACTTGGTCAGGTTGCGCAGCTCGATCATGGCTTGACTCGCGCCGTCACTCGCGCACCATCAGGCGCTGCCGATTGACGAAGAACAGCGACACCCCGAGGAACAGCAGCACCATGCCCCACATCAGCGGGAACTCGACGTTGACGCCCATCAGCGGGTGGTAGGTGGGAAAGAAGGCCCAGCGCGACAACTCGACCATGTGCAGCAACGGGTTCCACAACAGGATGGGGATCACCGT
>JBGAGZ010000062.1:0-30443 GCA_044226465.1 Burkholderiaceae bacterium
GTTCGCGGCGCAGCATCGTCAAGCAACCAGCGGCGCCGTGCCGGCGCCGCTGCAGACCCAGGAGTAATCTCCTACAACCCAGCGGATTCCTCAAAACAAATGGTACGGGTTCTGGGGGCAGGTCAGGCCGTGTCGTTGTCGCTGATCATGAACCTGTTCACCGAGCCCGCCGAGCGCGCCAAGGCCATGGGCGTCTACGGTTTCGTCTGCTCCTGCGGCGGCAGCATCGGCGTGCTGCTGGGCGGGCTGCTCACCACCACGCTGGGCTGGCACTGGGTGTTCCTGGTCAACCTGCCGATCGGCGTGGCGGTGATCGCGCTGTGCCTGAAGCTGCTGGCCGCGAGCCCCGGCCGCAGCGGCCCGGTGGCGCTGGACTGGGCGGGCGCGGCGGCGGTGACGCTGTCGCTGATGCTGGCGGTCTACGCGGTGGTGGGCGCCAACGCGGCGGGGTGGCTCTCGGCCTGGACGCTGGGGCTGCTGGGTGTGGCGGTGGCGCTGTTCGTGGCCTTCATCGCCATCGAGGCGCGCGTGGCCGCGCCGCTGATGCCTCTGGCCATCGTGCGGCTGCGCAACGTGGCGGTGGCCAACACGGTGGGCGTGCTGTGGGCGGCGGCTTGCTTCGCCTGGTTCTTCCTCTCGGCGCTGTACATGCAATTGGTGCTTGGCTACACGCCCTGGCAGGTGGGCCTGGGCTTCCTGCCGGCCAACCTGGTGATGGCGGCGCTCTCGCTGGGCCTGTCGGCGCGCATCGTCATGCGCTTCGGCATCCGCGGGCCGATGGCGGCGGGGCTGTTGATGGCCGCGGTGGGGCTGGCGCTGTTCGCCCGTGCGCCGGTGGGCGGCAGCTTCGTGGTGGACGTGCTGCCCGGCATGCTGCTGCTGGGCCTGGGCGGCGGCATCGCCTTCAACCCGCTGCTGCTGGCGGCGATGAACGACGTGGGCCCCGAGGACGCGGGCCTTGCGTCCGGCATGGTGAACACCGCCTTCATGATGGGCGGCGCGCTGGGCCTGGCGGTGCTGGCCAGCGGTGCGGCGGCGCGCAGCCAGGCGCTGCAGTCGGCCGGTATGGCGGCGGTGGACGCGTTGAACGGCGGCTACCAGCTGGCCTTCGTGCTGGGCGCGGTGTTCGCGCTGGTGGCGGCTTTCCTGGGCGGCGCGTGCACGCGCGTGCCCGCTCCTGCGGCGGGCGCGGCGCCCGCCGCCCAACCTTGATTGACGACGAGGAGACGAGCGATGGCGACCTATGTGGACGGTTTCGTGGTGCCGGTGCCGAAGGCACGCCTGGCCGAGTACAAGAAGCTGGCGCGGCTGGCCGGCAAGATCTGGATGGAGCTCGGCGCGCTGCACTACGTGGAATGCGTGGCCGACGACGTGAAGCCCGGCAAGCTGACCTCGTTCCCGCAAGCGGTGAAGCTGAAGGACGACGAGGTCGTGGTCTTCAGCTACATCACCTACAAGAGCCGGCGCGACCGCGACCGCATCAACAAGGCGGTGATGAGCGACCCGCGGCTGGAATACCTGATGGACCCGAAGAAGCTGCCGTTCGACGGCAAGCGCATGTTCTTCGGCGGCTTCAAGAGCCTTGTTGAGCTGTGATTGAGCGGTGAGCTGGTCGCACCCCGGCGCCCGCAAAGCAAAAGGGCGCCGCGGTGACCCGCTGCGCCCTTCTTGTTTCGAGGCCCGTCAGAGCCCCGGCCGATCAGTAGCCGCTGCTGCCGCCACCGCCGTAGCCACCGCCACGGTTGCCGCCGCGGTTGCCGCCGCCACCGTAGGGGCTGCGGCCACCGCCGCCACCACCACCACCGTAGCCGCCACCACCACCGCCACCGCCGTAGCCACCGCCGCCACCACCGCCGTAGGGGCTGCGGCCACCGCCGCCACCGCCACCACCGTAGCCGCCACGGCCACCACCGCCGCCGCCAAAGCCACCCGGGCGCTCTTCGCGCGGGCGGGCCTCGTTCACGACAATGGCCCGGCCCTCGAGGGGTTGGCCGTTCATGCCGTTGATCGCGGCTTGCGCTTCCGCGTCCGAGCCCATTTCGACGAAGCCGAAGCCCTTCGAACGGCCGGTGTCGCGATCCATCATGACCTTGGCGGACGTGACGGTGCCGAACTCGGCAAACGCTTGTTGCAGGGAGTCGTCACGCACGCTGTAGGCGAGGTTGCCGACGTAAAGCTTGTTTCCCATGGGGAAAGCTCCTCAATCGCTCAGAACACAAAAACCATGTGGAGCTTCAACCCAGCGTGAACCCATCAAGCGAAGGTGCCGCGTCCATACACAGCAAAACTGAAGCAACAAAAGCCGGTCACCAGGCAAGTTGCCCCAACCCATTATGAGACTATTTCCACGGCAACGGCAAAGTGTGCAAACGCCAAAGTGTCGTATTTCCGCGCCGCCCCTTGGGCGACGGCGGAGGCTGCCGGCGATACCCCCCCTGAATGAAGTGCACCAACCGGCCGCGGTCGCTGGCCACACAATCGGGGCATGGACCTGCTGAAGCCCTTGATCGCCTTGCTGGCGATCGTCAACCCAATCGGCGTGGTGCCTTTCTTCCTGCACTTCACGCAGAACTTCAGCCCCGCGCAGCGGCGTCAGACCATGCGCGTCAGTGCCACGGCAGCCTTCCTCGTCGTCTCGATCAGCGGCCTGGCCGGGCTGAAGATCATCGAGTTCTTCGGCATCACGATCGCCAGCTTCCAGGTCGGCGGCGGGCTGCTGCTGCTGATGTCGGCGATCCACATGCTCAACGCCCAGCAGGCCGAGAGCCGCCCCGACGACGTGCACCAGGGCCAGGAGAAGGCCGATGCCGGCGCCTCGATCGCCGTCGTGCCGCTGACCATCCCGCTGCTGACCGGGCCGGCCACGATCTCGACCATGGTGATCTACGCCGAGAAGACCAAGACCTTCTGGGAACACGCCGTGCTGGTCGGCTACGGTGTGGTCATCGGGGCGGCGGCCTACCTGGCCTTCCTTGCCTCGGGCCGCATCGCCAAGGTGCTGGGTCAGACCGGCATCAACGTGATGACCCGGCTGATGGGCCTGATCCTCGCGGCCATGGCGGTCGAGTTGCTGGCCGATGGCCTGACCAAGCTCTTCCCGGTGCTGGCCGGCATCAACCTGCCGCCGTGAGCACGCACCCGTCCGCCCCGGCGCGCATCCTGCTGCTGGAAGACGACCCGGCCATCGCCGGCACCGTGGCCTTCGCGTTCGAGCGCGAGGGCTGGCGGGTCGATCAGGTGCTGCTGGTGCGCGAGGCCGAGCGCCTGGCCGATGCGGCGCCCCCCGCGCTGGCCGTGCTCGATGTCGGCCTGCCCGACGGCAGCGGCCTGGCGCTGTGCCGCCGCTGGCGTGCTGGTGCCGACGAGCGCCTGCGCACCTTGCCGGTGCTGATGCTGACCGCCCAGGGCGAGGAGATCGACCGCGTCCTCGGCCTGGAAGCCGGTGCCGACGACTACCTGTCCAAGCCCTTCAGCCCGCGCGAGCTGGTGGCGCGCGTGCGCGCCCTGCTGCGCCGCGCGGCCTGGGCGCCCGCACCCGCTGCGCCGGTCGCGTTGTTCGAGGTCGACGAGCCCGGCCAGCGCGTGCTGCTGGCCGGCAATG
Source organism: Burkholderiaceae bacterium (assembly GCA_044226465.1). Lineage (GTDB taxonomy): Bacteria > Pseudomonadota > Gammaproteobacteria > Burkholderiales > Burkholderiaceae_C > Ideonella. Next base: position 3,602 of record JBGAGZ010000062.1, read on the forward strand.
CGCTGGACCTGACGCGGCTGGAGTGGAAGCTGCTGTGCGCCCTGCTCGCCGCGCCCGGCCGCATCAAGAGCCGCGAGGCGCTGCTGGCCGAGGTCTGGGGCCCCGACTGCGAGGCCAACGACCGCACGGTGGACACCCACGTCAAGACGCTGCGCGCCAAGCTTCGCGAGCGCGACCCCGCGCTGGACCCGATCGTCACCCACCGCGGCCTGGGCTATGCGCTGGTGCTGCCCGCGGCAGCAGGCGGCTGAGGCCCGATGCACCTCGGCCTGCGACTGTTCTTCGGCTTCCTCGTGATCACGGGGCTGGCCGCGTTCTTCGTGATGCGGGTCTTCGTGGCCGAGGTCAAGCCCAGCGTGCGCGAGGTGATGGAGGACATCCTCGTCGACACCGCCAACCTGCTGGCCGAGGACGCCGCCGCCGACCTGGCCGCCATGCCCGCCGGCGGCGACCTGCGCGGCACGCGCTTCGCCGGCGTCGTCCAGGCCTACGCCGGCCGGCCGGTGGACGCCCAGATCTGGGGCCTGCACAAGCGCCGGCTGGACCTGCGCATCTACGTCACCGATGCCCAAGGCCGCGTCGTGCTGGACGAAGGCGCGGGCCTCGCCGGCGGCTCGGCGCTGGGCGCCGACTATTCGCGCTGGCGCGATGTCGCCCGCACCCTGCGCGGCGACTACGGCGCCCGCGCCACCCGCGAGGTGCAGACCGACGAGGCCAGCTCGGTGATGTACGTCGCCGCCCCGGTGCGTGGCGCCAAAGGCGAGTTGTTGGGCGTGCTCACCGTGGCCAAGGCCCAGTCCACCGTGGCGCCTTTCGTCGACCGAGCCGAGCGCAAGATCCTGGTCGCCGGTGCTTGGCTGCTGGGCCTGTCGCTGGCCATCGGGGTTGCGGTCACGCTGTGGGCCGTGTGGGCGGTGCGGCGCCTGCGCGCCTACGCCCAGCAAGCCGGCGCCGACGAGCCTGCGCCGCGGGCGCCTCCCGCTTTACCCGGCGAGTTGGGTGAGCTGGCGCGCGCCATGGGCGCGATGCGCGAGCGGCTGGACGGCCGCACCCAGCGCGAGCAGTTCCTGCGTGCGCTGACGCACGAGCTGAAGGGGCCGCTGGCGGCCATCCGCGGCGCGGCGGAGCTGCTGGAAGACCCGTCGCTGGGCAGCGCCGACCGTGCCCGCTTCAGCGCCCAGGTGCAGGACCAGACCGAGCGCCTGCGCGAGCTGGTCGACCGGCTGCTGGCGCTGTCCAAGCTCGAGAGCGCCGGCCCCGAGCGGCGGCGTGAACGCGTGGCCCTGGCCGCGCTGACCGACGGCGTGCTGGCCGACCACGCGGCCGCGTTGCAGCAGCGCGGCCTCGCCGTCGAGTGGGACGGGCGCGACGACGCCCTGGCGGTGGACGGCGACCCGGCGCAGCTCGCACTCGCCTTGTCCAACCTGTTGGCCAACGCGATCGACTTCGCCCCGCGGGGCACTGCGCTGGCGCTCTCGCTGCGCGCCGACGGCGGCCAGGCCCGCTGGTCGCTGCGCGACCAAGGCCCGGGCGTGCCCGGCTACGCGCTGCCGCACCTGGGCGAGCGCTTCTATGCCACCGCGCGGCCGGGCGGCACGCGCAAGGGCAGCGGCCTGGGCCTGGCCATCGTGCGCCAGGTGGCGGCGCTGCATGGCGGCGCCTTGCAGATCGAGCCAGCAGCCCCCGGGCTGCGCGTCACTCTGCGGCTGCCGCTCGCGGCCTGACTTCACCTTCGCTTCACACGGCCCATCACCGCTTCACCACGGCGCCGGACGCTCGCGGCTTCGCAACCGCCGTGAGGAGGCGTCATGTTCAAGAAGAGTTCCGGGAGTTCGCTGTGGGCCAAGGTGCTGGCCATTGGCGCCGTGGTCGGCGTGCTGGCCATCGTGCTGGCGCGCATCGGCTACCTGGTCGACGAGCGGCGCGGCCGCCAGCTCGAGGCCGTGCAGAGCGTGCAGCAGTCGCAGGCCGGTGCCCAGGCCGTGCTGGGGCCGTGGCTGCAACGGCGGTGCACGGAGACGTGGGAGGTCGAGGTGGGCTCCGGCAAGTACAAGACCAAGCAAAGGGAGAGCCGCGACTGGCGCTCGCAGTTGACGCCTACCCAACTGCATTTGGACAGCCAGGCCGAGGCTGAGCAGCGGTACCGCGGATTGTTCAAGGTCAACGGCTATCTGGCCCGACTGACCATCGATGCGCGATGGGCGAGCCTGGAGGCGCTGGAACCAAAGCGCGAGCACGCTGACTCCCAGCTCAGTTGCGACCCGATCGTCGTGGCCCTGGCGCTGACCGACACACGTGGCATCCAACGCGCAGAGATGAAACTCAACGGGCAAGCCAGCCCGCTTCTCGCGGGGACCGTGCACGCAAAGTACACAGCCGGTCTGCACGCTCAGTTCGTTGGTGATTCACTGCCCAAGAGCCTGCAGGCTCAACTGACCCTCGACCTGCGCGGCACCGGCCGGCTGGACCTGGTACCCGCCGCCGCCCAGACCGACTGGGACCTGCGTTCCGACTGGCCGCACCCCTCGTTCGGCGGCCGCTTCCTGCCGGTGGAGCGCGAGGTGGGCGAAGGCGGCTTCCACGCCGTCTGGCGCGTGTCCGAGCTGGCCAGCAGCGCAGCGCGCGAGGCGGGCGAAGGCGCCGCGCTGTGTGCCGGCGACGTCAGCGCCGCGCTGGCCGGTGAATACGCCGAGGGTGCCGTGGCCGCGCGCGACAACCCCCACTGCCTGGACACCCTGGCCGTGTCCTTCATCGACCCCGTGAACCCCTATGTCCTGTCCGACAGGGCAATCAAGTACGGCCTGCTCTTCGTCATGCTGACCTTCGTGGCCGTGGCGCTGACCGAGGTGCTGGCGCGCCGCCGCGTGCGCCGCGTGCACCCGGTGCAGTACGCACTGGTGGGCCTGGCGCTCAGCCTGTTCTTCATGCTGCTGCTGGCGCTTTCCGAGCACATGGCCTTCGAGTGGGCCTATGGCGCCGCGAGCGTGTCCTGCGCGCTGGTGCTGGGCGCCTACGGCAGCCACATGCTGGGCGGCTGGCGCGCCGGCGCGGCCTTCGGCGGCTCGCTGGGCCTGCTCTACGGCTTGCTCTATGTGCTGCTGACCCGTGAGCAGACGGCGCTGGTGGTCGGCACAGTGGGCCTGTTCGCCCTGGTGGCCACGGTGATGATGCTGACCCGCCGGGTGGACTGGTACGGGCTGTTCGGCGATCTGGGTGCGCCGGGCGGGCCCGCCGAATGAGCCTCGCCGTGTTCGAGTTCTTCGTCGTTCCCATCGCGCTGCTCGGGGCGCTGGCCTGCGGCACCTACGTGCTAGGCAAGGCCCTGCCGCAGGTGGCGGCCGCCCTCGGGCTGGCGGCGGGCGCCCTGTCCCTGCCGGGGCTGGTTGCCGGGCCCTGGGCCGGGATGGTTTGCGCTGCCATACTCGTTGTATGGCCCCAGGCGCCAAGCCACCCCGACCTCAGTGCACTGTCGTTCGTCGCCTGCTGCATGGTCGGCGGGGCGTGGAAGCCTGTCCGCACCCTCCTCGAACGATGAGATGACCGACACCCCCACCTACGACCACATCGTGGTCGGCGCCGGCACGGCCGGCTGCCTGCTGGCCAACCGGCTGTCGGCGGACCCGAAGCGCCGCGTGCTGCTGATCGAGGCCGGCGGCCACGACGACTACGTGTGGATCCACATCCCCGTGGGCTACCTCTACTGCATCGGCAACCCCCGCACCGACTGGCTGTTCCAGACCGACGCCGACCCCGGGCTGAACGGCCGCCGGCTGCGCTACCCGCGTGGCAAGGTGCTGGGCGGCTGTTCCAGCATCAACGGCATGATCTACATGCGCGGCCAGGCGCGCGACTACGACGGCTGGGCGGACGCGCTTGGCGACGACGCTTGGCGCTGGGACCAGTGCCTGCCTTTTTTCAAGCAGCACGAGGACCACTGGAAGGGCGCCGACGCTGTGCATGCCGCGCCCGGCTTCGACCCGAAAGGCCAGCAGACCGGCGGCGAGTGGCGGGTCGAGCGCCAGCGCCTGCGCTGGGACGTGCTGGACGCCTTCGCCCAGGCCGCGCAGCAAGCCGGCATTCCCGCCACCGAAGACTTCAACCGCGGCAGCAACGAGGGTGTGGGCTACTTCGAGGTCAACCAGCGCGGCGGCGTGCGCTGGAACGCGGCCAAGGCCTTCCTGCGCCCCGTGGTGGGGCGCGAGAACCTGCAGGTGTGGACCGGTGCGACCGTGAGCCGGGTGCTGCTCGAGCCCGGGCCGGACGGCCGCCCGCGGGCCACTGGCATCGAGGTGCTGCCGGTCGATGGCGGCTCGCCGGTGCAGGCGCGCTGCCGCGGCGAGATCGTGCTGGCCGCCGGGGCCATCGGCACGCCGCAGCTGCTTCAGCTGTCGGGCATCGGGCCGGGCGAGTGGCTGCAGCCGCATGGCATCGCGCCCCTGGTCGAGCTGCCCGGCGTGGGCGCCAACCTGCAGGACCACTTGCAGATCCGTGCCGTGTTCGCGGTCGACGGCGTCAAGACGCTGAACACCCTGGCCGCACACTGGTGGGGCAAGGCCGCGATCGGGCTGGAATACCTGCTGCGCCGCAGCGGCCCGATGAGCATGGCGCCCTCGCAGCTGGGCGCCTTCACGCGGTCCGACCCGTCGCGCGCACACCCCAACATCGAGTACCACGTGCAGCCGCTGTCGCTGGACGCCTTCGGCGAACCACTGCACCCCTTCAACGCCTTCACCGCCAGCGTGTGCAACCTGAACCCCGGCTCGCGCGGGCGAGTGCGCATCACCTCGCCGCGGCCGGGCGACGCGCCGTCCATCCTCGCCAACTACCTGTCGACGCCCGACGACCGCCAGGTGGCGGCCGACTCGCTGCGGCTCACGCGCCGCATTGCCGCGATGCCGGCGCTGGCGAAATACCGGCCGCGCGAGGTCAAGCCGGGCATCGAGTACCAGAGCGACGACGAGCTGGCGCGTCTGGCCGGCGACATCGGCACCACCATCTTCCACCCCGTGGGCACCTGCAAGATGGGGCGAGCGGACGACCCCGAGGCCGTGGTCGACAGCCGCTTGCGGCTGCGCGGCGTGGCGGGCCTGCGCATCGCCGATGCCAGCGTGATGCCCACCATCACCAGCGGCAACACCAACGCCCCGACCCTGATGATTGCGGAAAAGGCCGCGGCCTGGATGTTGGCGGAGCGGCTCCCGGGGTAAGCCCGGATGGGCGAGCCTGTTGCGCACACTTACAGTGCGCTCACTTTCAGCCCCCCGCCCCGCGCGGGTGCATGGCTGGAGGGGGTCCGAGGAGACAAGTCCGGGCCTAGAACCACAACTCTCGAAGAGCCCCCCGCGTGCCGCTACCCCAACCGGGCCGCGTGAACGACATGTGAAAATGCGAAGGCGCCAGCCACCCGCTGGCGCCTTTTGCTTTTCAGGATCTGACTTCTTCAGGGCCCCGCTTGGACCTGCTCTTCGTTGCCCTGGCATCCCTGTTGGCCGGCTTCATCGACGCCATCGTCGGCGGCGGCGGCCTGATCCTGCTGCCGGCCTTGTTCGCCACCTACCCGGGCGCGGTGCCGGCCACCCTGCTGGGCACCAACAAGGGCGGCGCGATCTGGGGCACGGCCTGGGCGGCGGTGCAGTTCACGCGCCGCGTGTCGCTCAGCCTGGTCACCATGGCGCCGGCCATGCTGGCCGCGCTGCTGGGCAGCTTCGCCGGCGCCTGGGCCGTGACCGGGGTGGACGCCAGCGCGCTGCGCCGCGCCCTGCCATTGGTGCTGCTGGCCATCCTGGCCTACACGCTGGCGCGCAAGGACCTGGGGCGCCACCATGCCCCGCGCTTCGGCCCCGGGCGCGAGCCCTGGGTGGCCGGGTTGGTCGGCGCAGGCATCGGCTTCTACGACGGCTTCTTCGGCCCCGGCACCGGCAGCTTCTTCGTCTTCCTCTTCGTGCGGGCGCTGGGCTACGACTTCCTGCACGCCTCGGCGGCGGCCAAGCTGCTGAACACGGCCACCAACCTGGCGGCCCTGGTGCTGTTCAGCTGGAAGGGCCATGTCTGGTGGCAGGTCGCGGCGGTGCTGGCGGTGGCCAATGTGGCCGGCAGCCTGATGGGCACGCGCCTCGCCCTCAAGCATGGCGCCGGCTTCGTGCGCGCCGTGTTCATCGCCGTGGTCGGTGCGCTGATCCTGAAGACCGGCTACGACGCGTTCCTGCGCTGAGCGGCGCCTCGGCGCGACATCCTTCGCGGGTGTCGATGGCGCGGTGAGGGTTCGCGCCTATGGGTGACGAGGGTAGCGATGGCTACGCTAATCCGCCCCGCATCACTTCTGCCCAGAACCATGAGCGCCAACGACCCCAACTTCGGCCTGCCCGTGTCCGACGACACCCTGGCGCTGCAACGCCTGTACCACTGGGCACGCAGCACGCCCGACCGTGTCGCCTTCACCCAGCCCATGGGCGGCGGTGTGATCAAGGACCTGACCTGGAAGGAGGTGATGGACCAGACGCGCCGCCTGGCGGGCCACCTGAAGTCGCTCGGCCTGCCCCCCGGCTCGAACATCGCGCTGCTGTCCAAGAACACGGCATGGTGGCTGGTCTGCGACTGGGCGATCTGGATGGCGGGCCACGTGTCGGTGCCGCTGTACCCCACGCTGGCGGCCGAGACCATCCGCCAGATCCTGGAGCACAGCGAGGCCAGGCTGCTGTTCGTCGGCAAGCTCGACGGCTTCGACGGTATGAAGCCCGGCATCCCGGCCGGCCTGCCCTGCATCGCCACGCCGCTGTCGCCGCCCAACGACTACCCGAAGTGGGACGACGTGCTGGCCAAGGCCACGCCGCTGCAGGGCGAGCCGGTGCGGGGCGCCGACGAGCTGTCGACCATCATGTACACCTCGGGCACCACCGGCATGCCCAAGGGCGTGATGCACACCTTCGGCACCTTCGCCTGGTCGGTGCGCTCGGGCCTGGACCGGCTCAACGCGATCGACCAGGACGCGCGCATGCTGAGCTACCTGCCGCTGTCGCACGTGGCCGAGCGCACGCTGATCGAGCACGGGCAGCTCGCCACCGGCATGCACGTGTTCTTCGCCGAAAGCCTGGACACCTTCACCGCCGACCTGCAGCGCGCGCGGCCGACGGTGTTCTTCTCGGTGCCGAGGCTGTGGGTCAAGTTCCAGCAGGGCGTGCACGCCAAGATGCCGCCGGCCAAGCTGGCGCGGCTGCTGAAGATCCCCATCCTCGGCGGCATCGTGCGCAAGAAGGTGCTGGGTGCGCTGGGGCTGGACCAGTGCCGCTTCGCAGCCGGCGGCGCGGCGCCGATGCCGCCGGACCTGCTGCGCTGGTACGAGCGCCTGGGCCTGCCCATCATCGAGGTCTACGGCATGACCGAGAACTGCGGCGTCAGCCACGCCACCCTGCCCGGCGTGCAGCGCCCCGGCACCGTGGGCGTGCCCTACCAGGGCGTGCAAAGCCGCATCGACCCGGCCAACGGCGAGATCCAGGTCAAGAGCCCCGGCCTGATGCTGGGCTACTACAAGGAGCCCGAGCTGAGCCGGCAGAGCTTCACCGCCGACGGCTGGCTGCACACCGGCGACAAGGGCCAGCTCGACGCCGAAGGCAACCTGCGCATCACCGGCCGAGTGAAGGACCTGTTCAAGACGAGCAAGGGCAAGTACGTGGCGCCGGCGCCGATCGAGGACCGGCTGGTGATGCACGCCTCGGTCGAGGCCTGCTGTGTCACCGGTGCCAACCTGGGCCAGCCGCTGGGCATCGTGATGCTCAACCCGGACGCGGCCAAGGCGGTGCGCGAGGCCGCGGCGCGCAGCGCGCTCGAAGGCTCGCTGGCCGAGCACCTGAAGGCCATCAACGCCACGCTGGACCCGCACGAGCAGCTCGACTGCGTGGTCGTGGTCACCGAGCCCTGGACAGTGGACAACGGCGTCATCACGCCCACCTTCAAGGTCAAGCGCAACCGCATCGAGGAGCTCTACGCGGTGCACTACGAGCGTTGGGTGGACACGCGCAAGCCGGTGCTCTGGGCCTGAGCCGAAATTTCTTCGCGCCCCGTGTCCGGATCGGGGCTGGCGAGTCCGTCTCTTCGGGGGAGCGGGTCGTGCCACAGGCGGCACGGCCCCATCCAAACCCAACGAGGAGATTCGCCGTCATGAAAACCACCTGGTCCTTCCTGGTCGCCGCCGCGGCCGCTGCCTTCACCCTGGCCACCGCGCCGTCGGCCCACGCCATCGAAGGCGAGGCCTTGCGCTGCGTCGATTTCCTGGCCCTCCCGGACAACACGCCGCTGCCCGAGAAGTTCAAGCTCGCGAAGTTCAAGTTCCAGGACCGCACCGGCGGCTGGGCGCCATTCGTCAACGTCTTCACCGACCTGATCGGCGAGCCGGTGCATGGCATGCAGTTCGACCCGCGCGGCCTGCGCATCGCGCCGCCCGGCGCATCGCTCAGCGTCGAGCTGCGGGCCGGGGCGTTCGCCGGTATCGGCGTCCAGGTCGAGGCCTTCGACGCGGGCGGCGGGTTGCAGGACGCGATCTTCCTGCCGAACGACAGCATCATGCACACAGTGACCCTCGTCGCCGCCACCGCCCCGATCACCCTCGTGCAGCTCAAGGGCGGCGACAACGAGGGTGTCGTCAACGGCGCGTGCGCCGCGCGCTGAGCGCAGCGCTCAGGCGGCTGCCTTCACCCGCAGCCGCCAGGCATGGAGCAGCGGCTCGGTGTAGCCGCTGGGCTGCTCCACGCCCTTGAACACCAGGTCGCACGCGGCCTGGAAGGCCTTGCTTTCATCGAAGCGGCCGGCCATGGGCTGGTAGGCAGGGTCGCCGGCGTTCTGCTGGTCGACCACCTTGGCCATGCGCTTCAGGGTGTTGCGCACCTGGGCCTTGCCGACGACGCCGTGCAACAGCCAGTTGGCCATGTGCTGGCTGGAGATGCGCAGCGTGGCGCGGTCTTCCATCAGGCCCACGTCGTGGATGTCGGGCACCTTGGAGCAGCCCACGCCCTGGTCGACCCAGCGCACCACGTAGCCGAGGATGCCCTGGGCGTTGTTGTCCAGCTCCTGCTGCTTCTCGGCGTCGCTCCAGGCCGGGTTGGCGACCACGGGGATGCTGAGCAGGCCCTGCAGGATCTCTTCCCGCGCTTCGGCGCGGCGGGATTTCTTGTCGCTCTTCTCGATCGCCTTCTGCACGTCGAACACGTCGACCTGGTGGTAGTGCAGGGCATGCAGCGTCGCGGCCGTCGGGCTGGGCACCCAGGCGGTGTTGGCGCCCGCCTTCGGGTGGCCGATCTTCTGCTGCAGCATGGCGGCCATCAGGTCCGGCATGGCCCACATGCCCTTGCCGATCTGCGCCTTTCCGCGCAGGCCGCACTGCAGGCCCACCAGCACGTTGCTGCGCTCGTAGGCCTGGATCCAGGCGCTGGTCTTCATGTCGCCCTTGCGCAGCATGGGGCCGGCCTGCATGGCGGTGTGCATCTCGTCGCCGGTGCGGTCGAGGAAGCCGGTGTTGATGAAGGCGACGCGGTTCTTCGCCGCCGCGATGCAGGCCTTGAGGTTGACCGAGGTGCGGCGCTCCTCGTCCATGATGCCGAGCTTCACCGTGTGCTTGGGCAGGCCCAGCAGCTTCTCGACACGGCCGAACAGCTCGTCCGCGAAGCCCACCTCGGCCGGGCCGTGCATCTTGGGCTTGACGATGTAGACACTGCCGGTGCGCGAGTTGCGCACGCCATTGGCGCCATGCCCCTGCAGGTCGTGCAGCGCGATCGTGGTGGTCACCACCGCGTCCATGATGCCTTCGGGGATCTCGCGCCCATCGGCGCCCCACAGGATGGCCGGGTTGGTCATCAGGTGGCCGACGTTGCGCACGAACAGCAGCGAGCGACCGTGCAGCGTCACCGCCTCGCCCTTGGGGCCGGTGTAGACGCGGTCGGCGTTCAGGCCGCGCGTCATCTCGTGGCCGCCCTTGACGAAGGTCTCCGTCAGCGTGCCCTTGAGGATGCCCAGCCAGTTGCCATAGGCCTGCACCTTGTCGGCGGCGTCGACCACGGCCACCGAGTCCTCCAGGTCGAGGATGGTCGACAGCGCGGACTCGATGACCAGGTCGGCCACGCCGGCCGGGTCGGCGTCGCCGATGGCCGTGCCGCGGTCGATGCGGATGTCCAGGTGCAGGCCGTGGTGCTGCAGCAGCACCGACGATGGCGACGCCGCGTTGCCCTGGTGGCCAATGAACTGCCTGGCCTTCTTCAAGCCGGTGGTCGTGCCGTCCTGCAGCGTGATGACGAGCGCCCCGCCCTCCACGCGGTAACCGGTGGAGCCGACGTGAGAGCCCCTGGCCAGCGGCGCGGTGCGGTCCAGCACATGACGCGCGTAATCGATGACCTGGGCGCCGCGCACCGGGTTGTAGCCGCGGCCCTTCTCGGCGCCGTCGGTTTCGGGCAGCGCATCGGTGCCATAGAGCGCGTCGTACAGCGAGCCCCAACGCGCGTTGGCCGCATTGAGCGCGTAGCGGGCGTTGGTGATCGGCACCACCAGCTGCGGGCCGGCCTGCGTGGCCAGCTCGGCGTCGACATTCTTGGTCTTGACCTTCACGTCGCCCGGGTCGGCCACGAGGTAGCCGATCTTCTCCAGGTGCTTGCGGTAGGCCTTCATCTTGGCCTTCTTGTCCAGCGGGCCGGGGTTGGCGCGGTGCCAGTCGTCCATCGCCCGCTGGATGCGGTCGCGCTCGGCCAGCAAGGCGGCGTTCTTCGGCGCCAGCTCGTGCACGATGCGGTCGAAGCCGGCCCAGAAGTCCGACGGCTCGATGCCGGTGCCCGGCAGCACCTGTTGGTCGATGAAGGTCTTCAGCTCGGTGGCCACTTGCAGGCCGTGGACGGTGGTGCGTTCGGTCATCGCGGATGCCTCGTCTTGGTTTGTCGAAGGGAATTCAGGAAGGGAAGAAATCGAGCACGTCGCGCAGGCTGCTGCCGGTGCGGGTGGGGTGGGTGCCCAGGCGCTCCAGCGGGGCGCCGGCGCGGTTGACCCACAACGTGGTGAAGCCGAACCAGGTGGCCCCGATCGCGTCCCAGCCGTTGCTGGACACGAACAGGATCTCGCGCGCCGGCAGGCCGAGAGCGGCCGGGCCGACGGCGTAGGCGGCAGGGTCGGTCTTGAAGCGCCGGGTTTCGTGCACGCTCAGCACCGGGTCCAGCAGATCGGCCATGCCGGCGCTCTTGACTGCGCTGGCCAGCATCTCGGGGTCGCCGTTGGACAGGATACCGGCGCGGATGCCGCGCTGCTTCAGCGCCGCCAGCACGGCGTGGTTTTCGGGGAAGGCCGAGAGGTGGCGGTATTCGTTGAGCAGGCGCTGCTCGGCCTCAGCCGTCAGCGCCAGGGCGAGCCGGTCGGCGCAGAACTGCAGCGCGGCGCGGGTCAAGTCCCAGAAGGGTTGGTAGCGGCCGCTCATCGAGCACAGGCGGGTGTATTCGATCTGCTTGTCGCGCCAGGCCTGGGCCAGCCGCTCGCCGGCGCCGGGAAACAGCTGCTCGGCGGCCAGCGAGACGCTGTACACGTCGAACAAGGTGCCGTAGGCGTCGAACAGCACCGCGCGCGGCGGGGGTGTCGGGGCGGGCGGCTTGTCCATGGCCAGAATTTATTCGATACCGCAGCGGTTATTACCAGCGACAAAGATGTTGGATTTGTGACTTTGACGCACAGGTCGCCCGACGTACCATGCCGGGCGTGGACCGTTTGAAGCAGATCGAGACCTTCGTCGCGGTGGCGGCCAAGGGCAGCCTGACCGCCGCGGCGCTGGCCGAGGGCGTGGCCCCCGCGGTGATCGGCCGCCGAATGGACGCGCTCGAAGCGCGCCTGGGTGTCAAGCTGCTGCAGCGCACCACGCGGCGCATCAGCCTGACGCACGAGGGCAGCGCCTTCCTCGAGAACTGCCAGCGCCTGCTGGTCGACTTCAACAACGCCGAGGCCAGCGTCTCGGCTGGCGGCGTCAAGGCCAGCGGCCACCTGCGCATCACCGGCCCCGCGGGCTTCGGCCGCCGCCACCTCGCGCCGCTGGTGCCGGGCTTCCTGGCCCGCCACCCGGACGTGAGCCTGTCGCTGAACCTGTCGGACCGGCTGGTGGACCTGGTCAACGAAGGCTTCGACTGCGCGGTGCGCGTGGGCGACCTGCCCGACTCCAGCCTGGTCAGCGTGCGCCTGGCCGACAACCGGCGCCTGTGCGTGGCCGCACCCGCCTACCTGCAGCGCGCCGGCACGCCGGCCCACCCTGGCGAGCTGACGCGCCACCAGTGCCTGACGCTCAGCTCCGAGGCGAGCCAGTCGCGCGGCTGGGCCTTCTTGGTCGACGGGGCAGTGTCCCACCTGCGCCCGGCCGGCCGGCTGGACTGCAGCGATGGCCAGGTCCTGCACGAGTGGTGCCGCGAGGGGCTCGGCATCGCCTGGCGCAGCACCTGGGAGGTGCAGGCGGATATCGCCGCCGGTCGCCTGCTCAGCGTGCTGGATGACTTCGCCGCCCCGCCGAACGGCATCTTTGCAGTCTTCCCCAGCGCCCGCCACCTGCCGCTGCGGGTGCGGCTGTGGATCGACTTTCTCAAGCACAGCTATGGCGACCCGGGCTATTGGGCCAGAGCCGCCTGACCCGCCACCAAGAACCGAGGAGCAAGCCATGTGGCTCGAAGCCGGTCTCGCTTTCCTGCACCTGGGGGCCATGCTGGGCGTGGCGGTGTTCGCCACCAGCCAGACAGCCCTGCTGCGGCCGGACTGGTTCAACGCCGCGGTGGCGGTGCGCCTGCAGCGGGTGCAGCGCCTGTACCTGGCCAGCCTGTGGGCCATGCCGGCCACCGGCGCGCTGCGGCTGCTGTGGGGTGTCAAAGGCTGGGCCTGGTACCTGGGCCAACCCCTGCTGTGGGCCAAGCTGGCGCTGTGGCTGGGCCTGCTGGCCCTGGCCTGGGCGCCTGGGCGGGCCTATGCCCGTTGGGTGGCGGCCGCGGCGCGCGGCGAGCCCCTGCCCCGCACTGGCGAGATCGACGCCATGCGCCGCCACGTCATGCGCGCTGCCCACGCGATGCTGCTGATCCCGCTGCTGGCCGTTGCGCTGGCACGCGGACTGGGCACGGTCTGACGCCCGTGGGCTGACCGCCCACTCCCCCCCCGGCATTCCCCAGGCCCGCGCAATGGGCCGGGCCAGACTTGTATTGTTTGCGATTCGTGAATACGCAATACACGCTGCGGCGGTTTATTGCATAGGCATGAATCTCTACAGTTGCATCCATCGATGAGCCGCAACCGTACAACGACTCACCGAGGCTGGACAAGACGGAGCAAAACAGTAAGCGCTCACCGCCATGCCCGGAAAGTTCAAGACCGTTTCACTCAAAGGATCGCACCATGTTCGCCAAGCAAGCCCAATTCGCCGTTGCCGCCCTCGCCCTCGCCGCCTCCGCCGGCGCGTTTGCTGCGGAACGCCAGCCCTCGTTCGACACCGAAGCCGCGCTGCAACTGCCCGCCGCCCAGTCGGCCCAGGGTCTGACCCGCGCCCAGGTGCGCGCCGAGTTCATCGCCGCCCGCAACCGTGGCGACGTCAGCAGCTTCGACACCGAGATCGCCCTGCGTGACCGCGCCCCGGCCGCCGAGCAGCAGACCGTGGTGGCCAAGGCCGGCAAGTAAGCGCCTGCACTGCCACTGACCAAGAAACGATACAGGCCGATACCGCGCTGAAAAGACGCACCGCCGGTGCCCCCGCACAGTCAGGCCTCGCTCTCACCCGACATCGAAAGGAATTCACCATGTTTGCCAAGTACAGCTACGTCGCCGTTGCCGCCCTCAGCCTGATCGCCGCCGGCAGCGCCTTCGCCCAATCCGAGCGCAACGTGTTCGACACCGAGGCCGGCCTGGCCCTGCCCGCCGCCACCTCGGCCAGCGGCCTGACCCGCGCCCAGGTGCAAGCCGAGTACCTCGCCCAGCGCGACAAGAACGGCATCTCCAGCTTCAACCCCGAGAGCTACCAGAAGGCACAGAACGCCGGTGCCGGCAGCGCAATCGTCGCGATGTTCCAGCGTGGCGAGCGCCCGGCCCTGCCGCCGGTGGCGTCCTCGACCGGCCTGACGCGCGAGCAAGTGCGCGCCGAGTTCCTGGCGGCCCGCGCCAATGGCGAGCTGAACCCCTTCGACACCGAAACCACCGACCAGGTGGCCTCGGACGGCAAGCGCCAGGCCGTGCCGAGCACCTACGCCCAACGCTGAGGCCGCTGAACCCGGTCGCTTGTCACGACGAGCGACACGGCCTGTCTGTTCCTGTCAGGTTCACGGAATCGATCACATCTAATCTCCCGGCTGGCCCAACGGCGGGCCGGGAGGCAAGATGACCGATCGATCGACACGTGGCTGGACCCGGCGGGACTGCCTGGCAGGCGCCATCGCCCCCTGGCTGGGCGCCTCGGCCATCGCGCAGCCCGCATCCGCACCGGCCAACGGCCCGGCTGCCGCCCCGGGCGTCACCCCCAAGCAGATCCTGATCGGCCAGACCTTGAGCCTGGAAGCCGGCAAGAACGACTACGGCGTGGCCGTTCGCCAGGGGGTCGAGGCGGGCATGCGCCAGGTCAATGCCGCCGGCGGCATCAATGGCCGGCTGCTGGCTTTCCAGGTGCTGGACGACGGCGCCAAGCCGGCCACCGCCGAGGCCAATGCCCGGCAATTGGTTGCCGATGGCGTGTTCCTGCTGTTCGGCTCGATCGAGGGTGGGCCGTCCAATGCGGTGATGAAGGTCGCTGTCGAGACCGGCGTGCCCTTCTTCGGCCCCATGGCGGGCTCGCCCACTTTTCGCCGCCCGCACCAGCCGCTGGTCTTCCCGGTGCGGGCCGAGCACCGCGAGGAGTTTCGCGCCATCCTGGCCCACGCCCAGGGGCTGGGCATGCGCCGCGCTGCCTTCATGCAGTCCGACTCGGAAGTCGGCCGCCTGCATCTGGCCAATGTCCAACTCGCCACGCGCGCGCTCGGCATGGCCGAAGTCGTGCCGTTGGTCATCGGCAGCGAGGTCGGTGACGCCCAGCTGGACGGCTTCGTCAAGCAACTGCGCGACGCGGACATCCAGCTGCTGTTCAACCACGGCTCGTCCGGCGTCTACGAGCGCCTGATCCGCCGCGTGCGCAGCGCCGGGCTGCGTCCGGCGCTGTATGGCGTGAATTCGGGCTCGGCCCAACTCGCCAAGCACCTGGGCGAGTTGGCGCACGGCATGGTCTTCACCCAGGTCGTGCCCAGCCCCTGGGAGCGCAAGACCGCCCTCACCCGTGCCTACCAGGACGCCTTTCGCGCCGCCTACAAGGAGCCGGATTTCTCGTACGGTTCGCTCGAGGGCTACGCCACCCTGCGGGCCCTGGCCGAATCACTGCGCCGTGCCGGCAGCGACTTGACACGCCCGGGCTTGCTGAAAGCCCTGGCCGATGTCTCGTTCGACATCGCCGGCTTCAAGCTGCGCTACCACGGTGACGAGCACGTCGGCTCGACCTTCGTCGACACCGCCATCGTCACCCGCGAGGGCCGCTTCCGGCACTGAGTCGCGCCGGGCTCAGGGGTGGGCTGCGACCACCTCGGCCACCGCGGCCGTCAGCCGCTCGCCATAGCCCAGGTGCAGGAACTCGTTCGGCCCGTGGGCATTGCTCTTGGGCCCCAGCACGCCGCAGACCATCATCTGGGCCTTGGGAAAGCCCTGCTGCAGAAGGTTCATCAGCGGGATCGTGCCGCCCTGGCCGATGTAGCCGAGCGGCTCGCCGAAGTGGGTGCGCGAGGCGGCATCGAGCGCCGTTTCCAGCCAGGGCGAGGTGGCCGGCGCGTTCCAGCCGGTGGCGCCCCAGTCGTCCATGCGGCCGTCGGGCTGGAAGGTGACCTTGGCGTTGTAGGGCGCGTTGTCTTCCAGCAGCGTCTTCAGCGCCACCGCGGCCTCGTGGCCGGGCACCAGCGGCGGCAGGCGCAGGCTCAGCTTGAACGCGGTGTAGGGCCGCAGCACGTTGCCGGCGTTGGACAGGGGCGGCAGGCCGTCGACGCCGGTGACCGACAACGTCGGCCGCCAGGTGCGGTTCAGCAGCGCCTCGACCGGGTCGGTGGTGGTGGGCAGCGCCACGCCGCCGTCCGCGCCGCAGGCCCAGGGGTAGCGCTTCCAGACCTCGTCGCCCAGCGTGGCCGCGGTGGCCCGTGCCTGCGCGATGCGCTCTGCCGGGATCTCGCAATGGAAGACGCCGGGCAAGAGGTTGCCGGTCTTCGAGTCTTCCAGCCGGTCCAGCACCTGGCGCAGGATGCGGAAGCTCGACGGCACCAGCCCGCTCGCGTCGCCGGAATGGATGCCCTCGGTCAGGATCTCGACCTTCAAGGTGCCGGTGATGTTGCCGCGCAGCGAGCTGGTCAGCCAGAGCTGGTCGTAGTTGCCGGCGCCGGAGTCCAGGCAGACCACCAGGCTCACATCGCCCAGCCGGCTCTTGAGCTTCTCGAGGTAGAACGGCAGGTCGAACGAGCCCGATTCCTCGCAGCTTTCGATCAGGCCGACGATGCGCGGGTGGGGCACGCCTTGGGCCTTGAGCGCCTCGATGGCGCTCACCGCGGCATACACCGCGTAGCCGTCGTCGGCGCCACCGCGGCCGAAGAGCTTGCCGTCCTCGATCTTGGGCGTCCAGGGGCCCAGGTCGGAGCGCCAGCCGTTGAACTCGGGCTGCTTGTCGAGGTGGCCGTACATCAGCGCCGTCTGCGTACTGCCGGGCCGGGTCGACGCGACCTCGAAGAAGATCACCGGCGTGCGGCCGGGCACGCGGATCACCTCCAGCATCAGCCCCGGCACCTTGCGGCCTTCGACCCAGGCTGCGGCATCGCGCACCACGCGGTCGATCAGGCCGTGGGCCTCCCACTCGGGGTCGAACAGCGGGCTCTTGGCCGGCACGGCGATGTAGTCGGTGAGCTGCGGCACGATGCGCTCGCGCCAGGCCTCGCCGACGAATCGGCCGAGCGCCGAAGGATCCAGGGTGGGCAGCTTGTCAGGGGCGTTCATGGTCTGAACCTCGTCGGGCCACGCAGGGCCGTTGGGGCCGGGTCGGCCCGTGTCGCAGGGGGCGGGATGCGGCATTTTGCGCCGCACCGGGCCAGGATTTTCAACGGCGCGGCTATTCGGTGGCGCGCGGCCGGAAGTCGCGCCAGGTCAACGCGTCCGGAGGGGGCTCGCACTGGAAGGGGGGCAGCGGCAGACGGTCGGGCATCGCGGCGCTGGCCGCCGAGGGCGCGACCACCGGGGCGCTGCAGACCTGGAAGAATTCGGCCGACGCCGGGTTGCGGAACTCGCGCAGCCTTGCCGCCAGGTAGCTGGCCTTGTCGCGGTGGCCGGACTCGGCCAGCGCCTGCGCCCAGTCCATCATCAGCCGGGTGTCCAGCAGCACGTGGGTGGCGCTGTCGAAAGCCGCCATCGCCTGCGACGGCGGCTCGGTGGTCGTGGCCGCGGCGTAGTCGGCCTGGTTCGAGAAGAACAGGCTGCCCTGGCCGTGCTCGATGCGCTCGGCCAGCGGCGCGGCGTCGTCGCTGGGGGCGTAGATGACCACGACTTTCCAGTAGTCGAACAGCGCGAAGACCGCGCCGGCGACCAGGATCGCACCGCCCAGACGCAGGCCCCAGCTGACACGGCCGGGGCCGAGTCCCCAGTCGATGGCGGGCCGGGTGCTGCGCAAGGCGTAGCCCCAGGCCCAGGCGGCCGGCAGCAGGAAGTAGGCGTACCACAGCGGGTACTCGAACAGGCTGTGCAGGCCGATCATCAGCACCACCATGAAGGCGGACCTGGCGCCGGTGCCGGCCTCACCATCGACCACCCAGGCGCGGTGGGCGGACTGGGCCAGCGCCCACAGCAACAGCAGCACCACCAGCGAGCCGAACGGAACGCCGAGCTCGACCAGCAGCTGCACCGGCAGGTTGTGCGTGTGGTCGAAGAAGGCCGTGGGCCGGCCCGGGAACGGGGTCAGGGTCCAGGCAAAGTTGAACTCGCCGAAGCCGACGCCCTGCCAGGGCTGGGCCGCGATCATCGCCAGCGCGTTGGCCAGGATCTTCCAGCGCGATGGCGACGCGTCGCCACCGGTCAGGCGCACTTCGCCGCCGTAGGTGTGGCCGGTCAAGTGCGCCCATGCGCTCATGCCCAGGGCCCATGCCAGGTAGGCCAGCGGTGCGGCCAGCAACGCGGCCCGCAGCCAGCGCGGCAGCCGCCGGTCCAGGGCGCCCCAGACCGCCAGCAGCACGACCCCGGCGATGCCGGTGCGCGAGGCGGTTAGCACCACGGCCCAGACCAGCAGCGCGGCCAGCCCCAGCGCGACGGGCCGCGCCAGCCGCCAGCCCAACAGCCGCCCCGACTGCGCCAGTGGCACCCAGCCCACCAGGCCCCACAGCAGCAGGCTGCTCAAGTGGTTGGGCTGGCGCAGGTTGCCCACGGCGATCCCGGGTTGGCCGGAGCGGGCGACGAGGTTGCCATCCGCCAGCGCAGGGGCGAACACCTGGATCAGCGCGATCACGCTGCTGGCCAGGCCAGCCAGCAACAGTGCCGTGTGAAAGCCCTCGGCTGCCGCCGAGGCGCCGCGCGCGTCGCCGGCGTGGCCATGGGCCGCCACCAGGGCTGCGGCCGCGAGCAGAGCCAGCGCCGACCAGGCCAGCGGCGAAGGCAGGCTCATTTGCGCTGAGATGAGCACGGCCACCGCCAGGGCGGCCAAGGCGGCCCACAGCAGGTTCAGGTCGCCCGGCTCACCGAGCCCGCGCTTGGGCACCGCCAGCAGCGCCACGCCCCAGCCGGCGAGTGCCAGCAACTGGTTGAGCAGCGTGGCCGAGGGGGCCAGGTTGTAGGCCAGCAGCGAGGGCGCGGCCACCGCCAGCGCGAACGGGCCTGCCAGACCGGAGTGGCCGCCGGCACTCGTCGCCGAATAGGACGCCGAAGTCGAAACCATGGGCGCATTGTCGGTCGGGTTGGACCGACAAAGAAAAAGGGCGCCTTGCGGCGCCCTTTTTCATCGGTGATGAACCGATCAGCGGCAGGAAGCCGGAGCGTGCTTGGCCTCGCCGGCGGTCAACGCGCACACCCAGGACAGCGGGTCATTGGCGGTGGCGCCAGCCGTGGGGGTCAGCGTGAACACCGGGTCAACGGCGGCGCCAGTGGCTTGCGTCGTGACGGTGATCTGGCCACCGTCGGCGATGGCGATCGAGAGCACGTACTTGGTACCAGCGAAGTTGTAGCCAGAGTTCGCAGCGGTCACGGCGGCCAGGCCACCGTCCAGGGAGGCGGCGGTTTCGGCGACCGCCTCCTTGGCGACCGACATCTGGACCATCGCTTCAGCAACCTTCGAGCGGACGGTGTAGTCCTGATACGCCGGCAGCGCAACCGCTGCCAGGATGCCGATGATCGCAACGACGATCATCAGTTCGATGAGGGTGAAACCTTGTTGAACGCGCTTCATGGGGAGATCTCCTGGGTCAGCGGTGGGGGAAGAAGAAACCAAACAGAGCGGCAGTAACCGCCCGTATCCCCCTAATTGCGAAAGCCGTGCCAGCCTGGTGCCCGCTTTGCCGCGTGAACTTTGTCCGTGCGTTGACGCAATTGGTCAGCTTTTCCCGCCCAGTTCCGTCGTTAGGGACGGCGGGGTGACGAAATTTGTCAGCCCAGCGCGAGCACCTGGCCCGCTTCCAGGGCCTGCAGCGCCACGCCTGGCAGGCGCTGGGCCAACTCGGCGCGGATCGTGTCCAGCTCGCCCGGCTTGATGTGGGTCAGCCACACGGCGGTGCCCGGCGCGACATGGCGCAGCTCGTCTACCAGGGTCGATGGGCAATGGTGGCAGGCGTCGGTCGCCACCGCGCGGTCGGCCTCGGGGAAGGCGATCTCGATCACCAGCGTGGCCACGCTGCGCCCGGCCAGCGCCGTCCACAATGCCGGGTTGGGCCCGGTATCGCCGGTGTAGACGAAGACCCGGCCGTCCGGTTGGCGCAGCGCATAGCCGCAGGCCGGCACCGCGTGGGCGGCGGGCAGCACCTCGACCTCGCGCGACGCCCGGCCGAGCGCCAGGCCTTGCCCCACCGCCAGCGGCACGAGCTGCAGCACCGGCCGCTCGGGGTTGGGCAGGCGGGTGAAATCCGGCCAGAGCTGGTCATTGAACAGGTGCCGGCGCAGCACTTGCAGCGTTTCGGGCAGGGCGTGGACCTGGATCGGCGGCCTGCCGGCACGGCGCCGCATCACGCTGTCGGCCAGCAGGGGCACGCCCAGCACATGGTCCAGGTGCGAATGGCTGAGCAGGATGTGGTCGATGCGAGCCAATTCGTCCAGCGTCAGGTCGCCCACGCCAGTGCCGGCATCGAGCAGGATGTCGTCGTCGAGCAGGAAGCTCGTCGTGCGGCAGCCCTGGGCGATCGAGCCCGAGCAGCCGAGGATGCGGATGTTCATTCTGGAAAGCGCGTCGGCGCAGGACTCGGGGCGGCCTTGCCCCCCGCCGGATGGGACGGACTGTGATGGTGCTTGGCACGCCTCGGCGGCGCAAGGTGCAGATGGCGCATAGACAGCGCATTTGACCGGCGCGGGCGGCAGCTCAAGCCGGTGAAGCCGGCTCGGGCGTGAACAGCGTCACGGCCCGGCGCCGGCCGCGCACCGCGTGCTGCCCGCGCTCGACCCAGCGTACACCCGGCAGCTCGCCGCAGGCGGCGCGGGCGCTGTCGGCGACCAGCACGTCCACGCCCAGTTCGCGCGTCAGCGCTTCCAGCCGCGCCGCCAGGTTCACCGTGTCGCCGACCGCCGTGTAGCTGCGCCGCAGCCGCGAGCCCAGGTCGCCGACACAGGCCACACCGGTGGCCAGGCCGACCCCCAGCCTCAGCGTTGGCAGCCCGCGCGCCGCCAGCTCGACGTTCAGCGCCGGCAGGCTCGCCGCCAGTGCGAGGGCCGCTTCGACGGCGCGACGCGCATGGTCGGGCTGGGCCTGCGGAGCGCCCCAGAAGGCCATCACCGCGTCGCCGATGAACTTGTCCAGCGTGCCGCCATGGGCATGGATGACCTCGGTGGCGCGCGAGAAGTACAGGTTCAGCAGTTCCCGCAGCGCGTCCGGCGCCAGGCCTTCGGACAGGCTGGTGAAGCCGCGCAGGTCGCAGAACAGCACGGTCAGCTCGCGGTTGTCGGCGGCCATGGCCTGGCCGGCGCCGTCGCGGGCCAGCGCGCGGGCCCGGTCGGCCGGCAGGTACAGGCTGAACAGCCGGAACAGCGAGCGCCGCCCGTCCCACTCACGCAGGAAGCTCACCAGCAACACGCCCACGCCGAGCACACCGCCCAGCACCAGGGCGCTGGCGCGGGGCAGCACCCAGCCGGGGCCGGCGGCGGCCAGGCCGTGTCCTGCAAGCAGGGCCAGGCCCAGCGCGGCGGCGGCAGCCAGCGCCCAGCCGGGGCCCAGGCGGCTGGCCGCGAACGCCGTCAGGCCCAGCACCAGCAGCAGCTGCGCCAGCTCGAAGCCCGCCGCCCAGGCCGGGCGGTACGGCATGTCGCCGGCCAGCAAGCCGGCCAGCAGGTGGGCATGCACGTCGACGCCGGGCAGCGCGGGGTGGATCGGTGTCGGCCGAAGATCCGCCAGGCCTGGCGCCGAGCTGCCGACCAGCACCACTTGGCCGGCCAGGTGGCCCGGCGCGATCTGGCCCGCCAGCAACGCTGCTACCGGCACGTGGCGGAAGCGGCCCACGCTGGTGAACGGCACCCGCAGCGCGCCTTGGTCGTCCAGCTGAAGACGGCGCAGCTGGCCCGGCCCAGCGCGAGTTGTGTCGGCTTCGAACACCAGGGCGTCCAGTTCAGCACCGCCGGACACCGGGGAGGACTCGGCGTGCACCGCCGGCCGGCCCGTCAGCTCACGCCAGAGCGCCAGCGCCAGCGAGGGCTGCAGCCCGTCGTCGAGCCGCACCAAGGCCGGCACGCGCCGCAGCACGCCGTCGTCGTCGGGCAAGGCGTTGAAGACACCGACGCGCGGGGCGGCCTCGGCCAGGCGCGCCAGGTTGGCACCGTAGCCGGACCAGGGTGGCAGCCGATACGACCGGCCCTCAGCGTCGTGGCCAGGCAGCCAGGGCGGCGGCAGCGCGCCGTGGCGGGCGCCGCCGCGGTCGGCCGTCACGTAGGCGCCCAGCACCACCGGCACCGGGGCCCGCGCCAGGGCCGCCGCGAAACGAACGTCCTGGTCCAGCCGCTCGCGCCACGCGACCCCATGCGCCGCCAGCGGCGCGGCCAGGCTGGGCTCGGACTCGGCCAGGGCGGCCAGCGCCGGCCAGACGCCCGGGTCGGGCTCGGCGAAAACGAGGTCGAAACCAATGGCCGCCACCCGCTGGCGCTGCGCCAGCTCGTCGACCAGCGCGGCCAGGCGCTCGCGCGGCCAGGGCCAGCGGCCGACCGCGCCCAGGCTGGCCTCGTCAATGTCGACGACGACGATGTCGGGGTGGGGCGTGGCCGGTGCCGACGCGGCAGCCTGCCGCTGCTGCAGGTCGTCCAGCAAGGTGTCTAGCCGTGCCAGTGGCGGCAGCGGCGAGATCACCGCATGCCAGGCGCCCAGAAGGAGGAGCGCACCGGCGGCCAGCCAGAGGGCGCCGCGGCGGGTGAGTGTCACGACGGCTCAGCGGCACCGGCGGCGTCGGCCCGCGGAAGGGGCCGGTCAGCCCTGGATGAATTGCATCTGGGTGCCGGCGAGGTCGATGATGTCGCCGTTCTTCAGCGACACCACGCCGTCACCGACGATCGAGCCGTTGACGCTGGGGTGGGTGACGCCCTCGACGTGCGACAACACGTAGCCCGTGGGCCGCTTGGCGATCGAGGCCACCTGCACGCCGGGCTTGCCGACCGTGGTGACGGCCTTGGTCAGCAGCACCTCGCGGCCGGCCGCGCCGCCGTTGAGCACCTTGATCGAGGCCGGGATCATGGCGTGCACCGGCGGCGGGATGGTCACCGGGTTCGCCGGGTTCAGCGCGCCGGGGCGCAGCACCATGGTCTTTTCATAGTCCGGCACCTCGTCGATCAGGTACTTGATACGGTACTTGCCGATCTCGACAGTGTCGTTGTGCACCAGCAGCTGCTTCTTGATCGCCTTGCCGTTGATGTAGGTGCCGTTGGTGCTGTTGAGGTCTTCGATGAAGACGTCGCTGCCCACGGCCAGCATGACGGCATGCTCGCCGCTGACAGCGAGGTTGTCGATCACGATGTCGTTGTACGGTCGCCGGCCCAGGGTGGTGCGATCTTTCGTGATCGGCACTTCCTTGATGACGACGTTGTCTAGCGATACAACCAGCTTGCCCATGCCTGTCCTCTTGTTGTCGCAGTCTGAACGCGGGTGTTCGACCTGACTCGTGCAGCCGCGGCGCCCCGATGGCTCAGGCGCGGCGGAACGGCCACCACGCCCGCCCGCTTTGGGCGGCACCCCCCTTGGCGCGTACCAGGACCACCGAGATATTATCCCGGCCGCCCGCCGCGTTGGCCGCGGCAACCAGTGCCTGAGCCGTCATTTCCAAACTGTCGCTTGCGCGCATCACTTGCGCGATGGCGGCGTCTGGCAGCATGTCGGACAGCCCGTCCGAGCACAGCAGCACCACGTCGCCGGCACGCAGATCATGCCCGACCACCTCGAGCTCGACCTCGGGCTCGACCCCCACGGCGCGGGTCACGAGGTTGCGGTTCATCGAGTAGGCGGCCTCCTCGGCCGTGAGCAGACCGGCGTCGATCTGCTCTTGCAACAGGGAATGGTCGCGGCTGAGCTGTTCCAGCCGGCCGTCGCGCCAGCGGTAGGCGCGCGAGTCGCCGATGTGACCGATCCACAGCCGGTCTTCGTTGAACAGCGCGGTGACCAGGGTCGTGCCCATGCCGGCGTATTCGGCCTTGCCCTGGCTGGCCTGGTAGACGGCCGCGTTGGCATGCTGGGCACTGGCGATCAGCGCCTGGCGGATCTCGTTCTCGTCGCGCGGGCCGCGCGGCTCGGCCAGCCACCGGGCGATGTCGTCGCGGACGCAGTCCACGGTCATCGCGCTGGCCACCTCGCCGGCGTTGTAGCCGCCCATGCCGTCAGCGAGCACCGCCAAGGCCAGGTTCTCGTCGATGCGCACCGCGTCCTCGTTGTTGCTTCGCGCGCGGCCGGTGTCCAGCGCGCTGAAGAATTCGAGTTGCATGCTCACGTCTGAGGGTTGCTGAGAGAAGTTTGGCCGACCATTGTGCCTGTGAGCGACGGCGCATCGGCGTCCGTGGAAACCAATGGCGGAGCCAAAGACGCGGAAATGACGCGAAGTTCACGCGCCAGCGCGTCACCGTCGCCGGGGCGCGACTCGGGTTGCTTGGCCAGCAGGCGCTCGACCAGCCCCGACAGCGGCGGCGGCAGGTCCGGCCGCAGTGCGACCAGCGGCGGCGGGAACTCGGTGGCCACGGCGTTGAGCAGCTCGCCCATCGAGCCACCCTCGAACGGCAGGCGCCCGGTCAGCAGCTCGAACAGCACGACACCCAGCGCGTAGAGGTCGCAGCGGCCGTCGACAGGCGCTCCGGCCAGCTGCTCGGGCGCCATGTAGACCGGGGTGCCGGCGATGACGCCGCTGCGGCTGCGCTCGGCGTCGCTCAAGTGAGCACAACCGAAATCGGTGACCTTCAGGCTCGCCTTGGCGGGGTTGTAGAGCAGGTTGGCGGGCTTGATGTCGCGGTGCACCACCCCTTGCCGGTGGGCATGGGCCAGGCCTTCGGCGGCCTGGGCGACCAGTTCGAGCACCAGGGGCTCGGGCAGCAGCCGCGGGGGCCGGGTGTAGCGCGACAGGTCACTGCCGGCGACCCATTCCATCGCGATCCAGCCGATGGCCTGCTCGCCGTGGCCCTGCACCCCGGTGGCGTGGCAACGCACGATGGCCGGGTGGCGCAGGCGCGCGGCCGCCTGGGACTCGCGCAAGAAGCGCTCGCGCGTCAGCTCGCCACCGTGCAGGCGAACAGTCTTGATGGCCAGGGGGCGGCCATGGGCCGGGTCGGTGGCCAGGTGCAACTCACCGAGGGCGCCGTGGGCAAAGGTGCGCACCAGCGCGAAGCCGCCGATCGTCAGGCCCGGCATTTCGCTGACGGCAGGCAGTACCCGCTCGCCACCGGCCTCGTCCTGACCGGCGCGCCCAGACCGCCAGGGCCGGCGCTGCCAAGCCTGGCGCCACAAGCTGGCTCCATTGCCACCCATCGGCGCGTGTCCCCCCATCTTGTGCGTGGTCAAACGACATTAACACAGGCCCGCGCCGGGCACTGGCAACCGAGTCGCCGCGTTGGTGACCGAAGGTTCCGGAAGGGGCGCCGCTCAGGCCGCCGAGCTCAGCTGCTGGCGCTTCTTGATGAACAAGCCCATGCCCACCACCAGGGCCGCGCCGATGGCAGCCCCGATGTAGACGGTGCTGTGGGGCAGCTCGCCGAAGCGCGCCACCACCGCCGGGTCGGTCAGGATCATCTCGCCCGCCAGCCAGCCCAGCAGGGCGGCACCGGCCGTGATGATGATCGGGAAGCGCTCCATGACCTTCAGCAGCAGGGTCGAGCCGAAGATGATCAGCGGGATGCTGATGCCCAGGCCCAGCACCAGCAGCACCGTGTCGCCCTTCGCGGCGGCGGCCACGGCGAGCACGTTGTCCAGGCTCATCACCAGGTCGGCCACCAGGATGGTCCGAATGGCGGTCAGCAGGCCGGTGTTGGTGGCCTCGCCACCGCCCTCGTCTTCGTCGGCTTCCTCCAGCAGCAGCGACACGCCGATGTAGACCAGCAGCACGCCGCCGACGATCTTCAACCAGGGCCACTTGAGCATCTCGACCGCCAGCAGGGTCAGCACGATCCGCATCACGATCGCCGCGGCGCTGCCGAAGAAGATGGCCTTCTTCTGCTGGTGCGGCGGCAGGGCGCGCGCCGCCAGCGCGATGACGACCGCGTTGTCGCCCGACAGCAGGATGTTGACCCAGATGATCGAGCCCAGGGCGGCCCAGAACGCGGCGGAGGTGAGATCCATCGTGGCCTCGTCGGAGGAAAAACGAAAAGAGGGCCTGGGCCCTCTTGGTGGTGGCGCGCTGAAGTGTAGGGGCGCGCGATGGGTGGGTCGTTCGTGTTAGTACGAACGGCCTGGGCCAGCTGTCAGAGCAGGCCCTTGAGCAGCTTGCCCATCTCGGACGGGTTGCGCGTGATCGTGAAGCCGCACTCTTCCATGATCGCCAGCTTGGCATCGGCCGTGTCGGCGCCGCCGCTGATCAGCGCGCCGGCGTGGCCCATGCGCTTGCCCGGGGGGGCGGTGACGCCGGCGATGAAGCCGACGATCGGCTTCTTCATGTTGGCCTTGCACCAGCGGGCCGCCTCGGCCTCGTCCGGGCCGCCGATCTCGCCGATCATGATGACGGCGTCGGTGTCCGGGTCGTCGTTGAAGGCGCGCATCACGTCGATGTGCTTCAGGCCGTTGATCGGATCGCCGCCGATGCCCACGGCCGACGACTGGCCCAGGCCGATCTCGGTCAGCTGCGCCACGGCTTCATAGGTCAGCGTGCCCGAGCGCGAGACCACGCCGATGCGGCCCTTGCGGTGGATGTGGCCCGGCATGATGCCGATCTTGATCTCTTCCGGCGTGATCAGGCCGGGGCAGTTCGGGCCCAGCAGCAGCGTCTTCTTGCCGCCGGCCGCTTCCTTGGCCTTCATCTTGTTGCGCACTTCCAGCATGTCGCGCACGGGAATGCCTTCGGTGATGCAGATCGCCAGGTCCAGGTCGGCTTCGACGGCTTCCCAGATCGCGGCCGCGGCGCCCGCGGGCGGCACGTAGATGACGGAGACGGTGGCACCGGTCTGCGAGGCCGCTTCCTTGACGGTCGCGTAGATG
>JBGAGZ010000063.1:0-30383 GCA_044226465.1 Burkholderiaceae bacterium
CTGCCCCTGCTGCTGCGGGCGCTGAAGGCCGAAGGCTGGCGCGTCGTCCACCTTGACTGGGCCGCGTCTCCCTAGCGGCAGGCGCCGCAGCTGGCCCGTTCAGCCGTCGATCAGCGCCGGGTCCCAGGCATGCACGGCCTGGCGCTGCTCGCCCAGGCCGTCCACGCCCAGGCGCAAGGTGTCGCCGGGCTTCAGGTAGACCGGGCTGGGCTTCATGCCCATGCCCACGCCGGGCGGCGTGCCGGTGGAGATGAGGTCGCCCGGGTACAGCGTGGTGAAGCGGCTGATGTAGCTGACCAGCTGCGCCACGCCGAAGACCATGGTGCGCGTGCTGCCGCTCTGGCACCGGCGGCCGTTGACGTCCAGCCACAGGGCCAGGGCCTGCGGGTCGGGCACCTCGTCGGCGGTGACCAGCCAGGGCCCGACCGGGCCGAAGGTGTCGCAGCCCTTGCCCTTGTCCCAGGTGCCGCCACGCTCGAGCTGGTATTCGCGCTCCGACACGTCGTTGACCACGCAGTAGCCGGCCACGTGGGACAGCGCGTCGGCCTCGGCCACGTAGCGCGCCGTGCGGCCGATCACCACGCCCAGCTCCACCTCCCAGTCGGTCTTCACCGAGCCCTGTGGCAGCACCACCGGGTCGTTGCAGCCGACCATGCAGCTGGTGGGCTTGGTGAACAGCACCGGCTCGGCCGGGATCGGCATGCCCGCCTCGGCCGCGTGGTCGGCGTAGTTCAGGCCGACGCAGACGAACTTGCGGCAGACCGACCAGGGCAGCCCGATGCGGCCCTCGCCGGCTAGCGGCAGGCTGGCGGGGTCGAGCCGGCGCAGCGCGGCCAGGCCCTCGGGGGCCAGCGTCGCGGCCGTGATGTCGCCGAGCACGCCGCCCAGGTCGCGCGGGCGGCCGTCGGCGTCGAGCAGGGCGGGGCGTTCGTGGCCCTTGGGGCCGATGCGGAGCAGCTTCATCGCGGTGGGTCCTTTCGTGCGGTGGTTGGCACCGCCGCGGGCGGCACCGTGGCCGCCATGATGGACCGGCTGCGCGCCAACGCCTGCACCGGCCGGCACCGCAGGGGGGTGGCCCTCACGCGCCCACCCGTTCCAGGCTCAGCAGCACGACGTCGTGGCTGCGCAGCGCCAGCGTCAGCGTGGCGCCTCCCCCCGGGCCGACACGCAGCTCGCGCTGCATCTCGGGCGCGTCGGCCGTCAGCCGCTGCAGCTCGGCGAGCTGGCGCGCGTCCAGCGCGTCGGGCGAGCCCCATTCCAGGTAGGCGGTGTGGGCGTCGTTGGCGCGGTAGCCGGTGCGGTGCTGCCGCAGGCGGTAGCGGCCGGGCGCCAGGTGCTGCCATTGCAGCTCGACCGTGCCCGCCGGCTGCGCCGGCTGGGGCCGGCCGAAGAAGCTGCGATTGCTGGCCTTCTGCGCCGGCGTGCGCCAGTCCCAGACCAGGGCCTGGGCGCGCGTGCCATCGGTGGCGGCCCAGCAAGATGGGTCGGTGTTGGGGACTTCGCGGCCCTGCAGCGCGGCCAGGTACTTGTAGGCGAACCAGACCGGCTTGCGCACGCCTTCGCGCGTCAGCAGGCCGAAGCCGCCGTGGAAGGGCCGGTCCGGCGGGCCGGGCTCCTCGAACAGGTCACTGAAGGTCCAGTAGCTCATCGATTGAGCCAGGCCTTGGCTCTGGCGCAGCTTGGTCAGCACGTAGGCGGCGCTCATGTACGAGTCGTGCACCTTGTCGCGCGGGTTGTAGCTGGCGCTCCACTCGGTGAAGAACAGCGGCAGGCCCGGCAGGTGCGAGGCCTCGATCTGCGCGCGCACGCGCTTCACGTCGCCCACGATGGCATCGGGCGAGGCGCTGAGCCAGGTGTCTTCCTTGCCGTTCTCGTCGAGGAAGCCGCTGTCGACCCCGTAGGCATGGGTGGTGATGAAGTCGACCGGCGTGTCGGTCGCCTTGGCATGGGCCAGGAACTCCGGCACCCAAGCGGCGCCCGCCGTGGACGGCCCGCCGACGCGCAGCGCGGGGTCGATGGCCTTGAGGGTCTTGGCGGTGCGGGTGTAGAGCGCGAAGTATTCGGCCTGGTCGGCGCGCTCCCAGAAGCCGTCGAGGTTGGGCTCGTTCCAGACCTCGAAGTACCACTGCCTCACCTCGGCCGCGCCGTAGCGCTGCAGCAGGTGGCGCACGAAGGCGTCGACCAGGGCGACCCAGCCCTGGGGCTCGGGGTGAGAGGTGTTGCCCTCCCAGTAGAAGATCTTGAGGTCGGACGTCTTCAGCGCCAGCGGCGTGAAACCCAGCTCGACCAGCGGCCGGATGCGCCGGGCCAGCAGCGCGTCGTACAGCTTGTCGATGCCGCTGAAGTCGAACACCAGCCGCCCGTTCTCGCGCCGCACGGTCTTCAGCACGTCGTGGAAGATCGCGTGGAAGCGCAGGTAGCGAAAGCCCAGCTCGTCCACCGTGGTCTTGAGCTGCGCGAGGCTGTCGTCGCGGTACAGCGTGCCGGGGTAGTCCGAGCCGACGCAGTGGTCGAAGAAGCGGTCCAGCGGCTCGCGGGCCCGGGCCAGGTCGAGCACGATGCGGCGATCGGGCCGGGCCGGTGCGGCCCATGCGGCGCCGGTGGCCAGCGCCAGCGCGGCGGCGGCCAGCAACTGGTGGCGGCGGGTCATGTCGAATGGTGGGGTCATCAAGGCAGGCCTCGGTAGACGAAACGGCGCACGCGGATCTCTCCCGGCCCGGCGCTGAACAGCGCCACGCGCAGGCTGACGAAGCCGCCGAACACGTTGTGGTGCAGGCCCGAGACCTCCATCTGCCAGGGGTGCTGGCGCCAGGCCTGGCCGTCGGGCGAGTGGAAGAAGGTCAGCACGTTGTCGCGGTTGACCAGGCGGATGTGCACCGGGCCGGCGGGCCGGTCCTCGCGCATCCAGCGCTGCTCCTGGCCGTAGCCGTAGGTCAGCATCTGCGTGGCGCTGAAGCCCAGGCCGGCATGGCCCCGCTCGTTGTAGAACAAGGCCAGGCCGCCATGGCCCTGGCCCGAGACCTCCAGCTCGACGGACACCTCGTAGCGACGGTCGCCCACGGTGCAGGTCAGCGGCGAGCAGTCCGCCAGCGCGCTGCCCTTGCCGCGGATCGCCAGGCCGCCGCCAGGCTCGTGGCGCAGGCGCGAGGCCTCGTCCGCGCCCGGGGCGTGGAAGCTCCACTGTGCACCCAGCCGGCCGCTGGCGAAGTCGTCCGACAAGGCGACACCGGCCGGCCCGGGCTGGCCGCCCCGCGGCTTGGGCAGCGGCGTGGCCAGCGTGCCGCCGCGGGCGCGCAGCCAGCCATCGCGTGTCCACTCGACCGGCTCCAGCAGCGCCTGCCGGCCCAGCGTGCGAAAGCCGTTCTCGTAGCCGTGGTAGACCATCCACCAATCGCCGGCCGGCCCCTCGACCACGCTGGCGTGTCCACGCGACCACCAGGGCTCGTCGGCGCTGCGGGTTCGCACGATGGGGTTGTGCGGGCAGTGTTCCCAGGGCCCGTGCACCGAGCGCGAGCGCGCCAGCGTGACCATGTGGCTGGTGGGTGGCCCCGCGGTGCCGCCAACGGCCGACAGCAGGTAGAACCAGCCGCCGCGCCGGAACAGCTTCGGGCCTTCGGGCGCGAACATCTCGACCACCCAGTCGGCCGGGTACTGCCAGGGCGTCCAGGCGGCCGACTGCAGCGGGCCGTCGGTCGCGAGGCCGTCGTCGGCCAGCCGCACGCGCCGGCCGCCGTTGACGAAGAGGTAACGCCGCCCGTCTTCGCCCACCACGTGGCCGGGGTCGATGCAGCCCGGGAGGTGCAGGTCGATGGGGGCGCTCCAGGGGCCACGGATGTCGTCGGCATGGACGACGTAGATGCCAGTGCCGGCGTCCTGCAGCACGGGGATGTAGAGGTAGTAGCGCCCGCCGTGCTTGACCAGGTCCATCGCCCAGACGGTGCCGATGGGCTGGGTGAGGGCGGCGGTGATGGGTGCCCAGTTCACCAGGTCCCTCGAGTGCCAGATCACGGCGCCCGGGTAGGACTGGAAGGACGAGAACGTCATGTAGTAGTCGGCCCCGTCCTTCAGCAGGGTGGGGTCGGCGTGGTCGCCCGGCACGATGGGGTTGCGGTAGGTGCCGTTGCCCAGGTCGGCGCGGCGCTGGCCTTCCACGCCCAGGCCGAAGCGCGGTGGCGCGCCGGCCGCCACCGGGCCACTCGCGGCACCGGCCAAGGCGCCCTTCAAGGCTTGTCGGCGAGAAAAGTTGGTCATGCCATGCCCGCGATGAAGCCGCACACCTGGTCGGCCACGAGGCCGGGCACGGTGTGGAAACCGTGCTCGGCGCCGGGCACCTCGACGAAACGCGCATGGGGTGCGCGGCCGGCCACGAAGGCCCGCGCCGACGCCAGGCTGATCACGCGGTCGGCCGTGCCGTGCAGCACCAGCAAGGGCTGCGACGCGGGCGGCCGCACGGCCTGCGGGCTCAGCAGCGCCAGCTCCGAGATCAACCGCCGGCCGAGGCGCCGAGGGTCGCCCGGCAGGCCGTGGTGGGGCACGGCCCAGAAGCCGGGCTGCGCGAGCTGCGGGCAGAACGCGCGGCCCCACTCGGTGTCGGCCTCGACGAAGTTCGTGCGGTAGTCGGTGACCGGGTTGAGCAGCACGACGCCCTCGCAGCGGGGCAGGCCGGCGGCAGTGGCCAGCAGGTAGACGCTGGCGGCAAAGCTCATGCACACCAGGCTCACGGCCGCGTGCCGCTCGGCGAGGAAGCGGTGGGCGTGGACCAGGTCCTCGACCATCTGGGTGACCGAGGCGTCCTCGAAGGCGACGGTGCTGTCGCCGTGGCCCGGCAGGTCCATGCTCAGCACGCCGACGCCCTGGGCCCGCAGGCGCTCGGCCAGCCGCAGGTACAGCCCGCTCTCGGTCTTTTCCGCCGTGATGCCGTGCACCAGCAGGGCCGCGCGCGCCCCGTCGCCGGCCTGCAGTGCCGGGATGCGGCGGCCCCCGGCCGAAGGGATGTCGATGCGGTTCAGCACGAGGGTTTCCGGGCGTTCATGTCAGGGGCCGAGCGGGCTTCAGACCTTGCCGCGCCGGGCTTCCAGGCCTTCGCGGATCTGGTGCATGCGCGCCTCGGTGAGCTGGAAGCGCAGGATCGCGACCAGCGCGCAGACCAGGCCGATCACGGGGATGCCCGACAGCAGGATGCGGATCATGAAGATCGCGTGGTCGCTCTGCACCGCCAGCTTGGAATCGAAGCCCGTGAACTGCAGGATCCAGCCCGAGGCGCCGACGCCCAGCGCGATGCCGAGCTTGGAAATCCAGGCCTGGCAGGCCGAGAACGAGCCCTCGCGGCGCTGGCCGGTCTCGAGCTCGTCGTAGTCGACCACGTCGCCCAGCGTGGAGCCATAGAGGATCCAGAAGCCCGCACCGGTGAAGGCCACGAAGCCGCAGGCGAACAGCTGCAGCACCGGCATCGCCGGGTCGTAGAGCCACCAGTCGCCGATGAAGGCGCAGATGGCCAATGCGAACACCGTGGCCAGGCCGTTGCGCTTGCCGTGGCGCCGCGCCACCCAGGTGAAGAACGGGATGCCGAGGAAGCCGAAGACCATGCCCGACACGCCCATGGCGGTGTTCCACTTCGTCGCCAGCGCCACGTCGCCGTGGCAGACGTAGTAGACGGTGTTGTAGTAGCCCAGCGCGGCCACCATCGCGGTGCCGATGCCGTAGGCCAGCATCATGGTCAGCACCTGGCGGAAGGGGCGGCAGCGCAGGGTGCGCCACAGCGTGTCCGAGAAGGGGATGCGCTCCTGCCGCTGGTTGACCACGGCCTCGTAGTAGCGCTCGCGAACCAGCAGGAAGATCGCGATGGCCACCACCACCATGACGGCGCCGAGGATCGTGCAATAGACCTGCGCGCCGCGCAGGATGTCCGGCTTGCCATCGGCGTCGCGGAAGACGGCCAGCGTGGTGAACTGTGCCGCGAAGAACATGGCCAGCTCGGGCGCCTTCTGGATCGCGTTGCGGATCGACATCACGCTGGTGCGCTCGTGGTAGTCCGGCGTCATCTCGGCGCCCAGGCTGGTCCAGGGCATGTTGAAGCAGCTCATCACCGGCACGTAGATCGCCGTGGACACGAGCATGAAGATGAAGTATTCGGTGTCGCTCCAGCCACGGCCGACGGCGAACATCAGCGGCAGGCCGATGCCGGCCAGCACGCCGCCGACCAGGATGTAGGGCCGCCGGCGCCCGTGGCGCGTGCGGGTGTTGTCCGACACCCAGCCGAAGACCGCATCGGAGGCCGCATCGATGACGATCTTGAACATCTGCGCGGTCGAGATCAGGCCCGGCGCCATGCCCAGGAACACGTTGTAGACGTGGAAGGCCAGCGTCGGGTAGAGCCAGTGGCCCCACATGTCGATGAACGCGCCCAGGCCGTAGCCCAGCTTCTGGGGCATGGGGACGCGGTCGGGCGCGGTGGCGGCGGTCATGGTCAATGGCGATGAATTTGGCGATAAATCACGGCGAGCGTGCGGCGGGGGCAGGGGCAGGCGGGGCGGTTGACCGCAGCGCCGGCTTCAGGGGATGCGCAGCGAACCGGCGCGGGGCGCCGCCAGCGTGCGGCCGGGCACCACCTCGGTCGGCAGCACGGTGTTCCTGGGCGTGCGGTCGGCGCTGCCCTGGTGCTTGGCCTCGATGCGGGCCACCAGCATCTGCACCGCGCGCTGGCCCATCTCGCGCAGCGGCTGGCGCACCGTGGCCAGGTGGGTCACGCGCGCCGCCAGGGTGTCGTCGAAGCCGGCCAGCGAGACATCGGCGGGCACGCGCCAGCCGCGCTCGGTCAGCACGTCCAGGCAGCCCAGTGCGATCGCGTCGCTGCCGCCGAAGATGGCCTGCGGCAGCTCTTCGCCGCGGTGGCGCTGCAGCCAGTCCTGCAGCAGACGGCGGCCGGACTCGACCGCGTAGTCGCCGTGCAGCACGTGGTCGGCCAGGGGTTTGACGCGGGCCTCTGCATGGGCGCGCAGATAGCCGGCCACCCGGCGGGACGCGCCCACCGAGTCGGCCGGGCCCGCCACGTGCAGGATGCGGCGGTGGCCCAGCGCGAGCAGGTGGCGCACCATCGCGAAGGCGCCAGTCTCTTCGTCGGACTCGAGGTTGGCCACGCCGGGCAGCTCATGGTTGGCATGCACCGACACCAGCGGCGTGTGGTCGGGCAGCAGGTCCGCCGCGTCGGCCGCCAGCCAGGGCGCCAGCAGGATCAACCCATCGATGCGGCCGTCGCAGATGGCGGGGATGCGGCGGGCGCCCTCCTTCCAGTCCGCCAGCGTGAACACGGTGGTGTTCTGGCCAGCCTCGGCCGCGGCCTCGACCACGCCGTTGAACACCTCGAGGAAGTACTGGTTCAGCTCGTTTCGAGACAGCGTGGTGGCCACGCCGATGGTGTTCATGCGCCGTTCGGCCAGCCCCCGCGCGGTGGCATTGGCGCGGTAGCGCAGGTGCTGGGCGGCGGCCAAGATGCGCTCGCGGGTTTCGTCCGAAATGCGCGACGAGGTCTTGGCGCCGTTGAGCACCGCCGAGGCCGCCATGGCGGACACGCCGGCCTCGCGGCCCACGTCGGCCAGCGTGGCGGCATGGCGGGCGCGGCGCGGCTTGGGCGGCGGGGGAGGGGGAACGACGGGCGGTGGGCTCACGGTGGCGTCGAGGGTTCGTCGGTCAAAGGACGGTGCGCGTGCGCATCACGTCGGCGTAGTAGTGGGCCGACAGCTTGGGCGTGCGGCGGAGGGTGGCGTAGTCGCAGTGCACGATGCCGAAGCGCCGCTGGTAGCCATCCTCCCACTCGAAATTGTCGATGAAGGACCAGAGGAAATAGCCGTCGACCGGCACGCCGTCGGCAATCGCCCGGTGCACCTCGCGCAGGTGGTTGCGCAGGTAGTCTCGCCGGTGCAGGTCGATCACCTCGCCGCCCCGGCCATGGTCGACCACCGGCTCGTCGTTGTAGCCGCAGCCGTTCTCGGTGATGTAGATCGACTGGTGGCCATAGAGCTCGTGGCACATGCGCGTGGCCCAGTAGATGGCCTGGGGCACGAGGTTGAGCCAGGCGCTGTCGGCGCGCGGGTAGTTGGGCGGCAGGTTCAGCGCCTCGTAGGGCTCGCCCTGGCGGCCGGCGCGCACGTAGGTGGCGGTGTAGATGTTCAGGCCCAGCAGGTCGGTGGGCAGGCTGATCAGGTCGAAGTCGCCCGGCTGCACCAGCGGCGCATCGGCGCCCGCGCGGCGCAGGTAGTCGTCGTCGTAGCCCTTGCCGTGGATGGCGCCCAGGATGTGCAGGTTCTTGTCGCGGAACCAGGCCTTGGCGGCGGCGATGTCCACCGGCGTCTCGGTGATGGGCACGCTCACGTCGCAGTTGTCGGTCAGGCCCACCCGGGCGCCGGGCCCGCCGAACTGGCGCACCGCGCGCACGCCGTGGCCGTGGCACAGCAGGGCGTGGTGGTAGGTCTGGTTGACCACTGCCGCGCTCTCCTTGCGGCCCGGGGCCTTGCTGCCGTAGCCGTAGGCCAGCATCGTGAAGCAGCGGATCTCGTTGAGCGTGATCCAGTTCTTCACGATGCCGCGGAACTCCTGCACCACCGTGTCGGCATAGCGCGCGAAGGCGTCGACCGTGCTGCGCGCGGTCCAGCCGCCGCGGTCTTCCAGCGCCTGCGGCAGGTCCCAGTGGAACAGCGTGACCCAGGGTGTGATGCCGTGCTTTTCCATGCTGGCGAACAGGCGGCGGTAGAAGTCCAGCCCGGCGGGGTTCAACGGGCCGTCGCCTTGCGGGTAGATGCGCGGCCAGGCGATGGACAGGCGGTAGTGGCGCACGCCCAGCGAGGCCATCAGCGCGAAGTCCTCGTCGAAGCGGTGGTAGTGGTCGCAGGCCACGTCGAGGTTGTCGCCGCCGGCCACCTTGCCGGGGATGCGGGCGAAGCGGTCCCAGATGGACTCGCCCTTGCCGTCGGCAAAGGCGGCGCCTTCGATCTGGGCCGAGGCGGCGGCGACGCCGAAGACGAAATCGTCGGGGAAGGGGCTGGAATAGGTGAAGGCGCTGGTCATGGGGTGCGGGGGGTCATGGCGCTGCCAGCAGGCGCTGCAGCGTGGGCTCGATGGCGCGGGCCCAGCGGTCGTAGCCCTGCTCGCTCAGGTGCAGCAGGTCGGGCAGGATCTCGGTGGACAGCGTGCCGTCGGGGTTCATCAGCTGGTCGTTGATGTTCAGGAAATGCACGCGCCGGCCGTCGGCATAGGCGGCGATGCGCTGGCTGACCTGCTCGTTGATCCGGCGCAGCCGGGTGCCTGGCTGCTGGTCACGCGGGAAGATGGCCAGCAGCAGCACCCGGGCCTGCGGCTGGCGCTGCTGGATCTCGTCGAGCAGGCGGCGGATGCCGGCGGCCGTCGTCGCCGGGTCTTCCTGCCGGTGGCCGGTGTTGTTGGTGCCGATCATCATCACGACGACCTTGGGCGCAATGCCGTCGAGCTCGCCGTGCTGCAGGCGCCACAGCACGTTCTCGGTGCGGTCGCCCCCGAAGCCCAGGTCCAGCGCGTGGTAGCGCGCGAAGTGGCGCTCCCAGACCGGGCGGCCGGCTTCCTCCCAGCCGTGGGTGATCGAGTCGCCGATGAAGACGACCTCGGCGTTCTGCCCGGCGGCGCGCAAGGCCTTGATCTCGTCGAGTTTCCTCTCGTGCCGCGTCGTCCACCAGTCGATCGACCAGACCTCGGCCAGCGGCGCCGGCGTGACCGACTGCGTCCGGTAGTCCGGGCAGGGGGCGTTGGGCCGGCCCTGGCGCAGCAACCGCACGTTGGCCACCTCGACCGCGCCGCTGCCGCTGGTCTCGAGCGAGAAGGGCTGGGTGACGGCCGAGAAGTCGGCCCCCTCGCGCACGAAGCACTGCAGCGGGAACGCCAGCCGCTGCCAGCCGCGGCCGGCCAGCGCGCGCGAGGGCAGCACGTGGTTGATCGAGCGCGTGCAGTCCTGGCCGCAGGACATGGCGATGTTGAGGCCGGCGTGCGACAGGTCGGCCGTGCGGACCTCGAACTCCAGCGTGCCCTCGGCCAGGTAGGGGCGCAGGTCCAGCGGGTGCTCGGCCTCGATGCGCAGCACGGCGAACCAGGCGTCCTGCCACTGCAGGGTGACGGCGTCGGCCGCCGCGTCCTTGCCGCTGCGCCGGGCCCGCACCGCGCTGGCCGGCACCTTGGGGTTGGCCGGCTTGGGCACGACGACCTCGTCGCCGACCAGGGCCTGCTGGCCTTCCATGTCGACCACGGTCAGGCGCAGGCCGGCGGCGGGCTGGCCGATGAACAGCGGCAGCTCGGCGGGGCCGGTGGGCGGCGAGGCGCAGGCGGCCAGCAGCAGGGGCAGAGCGGCGATGCGCAGCAGCGAGGTGGGCAGTGTCATGTGGGCGTGGTCTGAAGGGTGGCGGACAGGCGCCGCGGCTGACCCGGCCGCAGCAGCAGCTTCACGGCGCGGGTGCCCTCACGCACGACGACTTCGGTCGCGGCGGCGGACCGCAGGGTAGCGCCACGCAGCCGGCCGCGGTCCCACGCGATGTCGACCTCGACGCCGCCGCGCGCGCGCAGGCCGCGTACCGCGCCGCGCGGCCAGGCCGCGGGCAGGGCCGGCAGCAGCTGGATCTCGCCGTCGTGCGACTGCAGCAGCATCTCGCAGACGGCGGCGGTGGCGCCGAAGTTGCCGTCGATCTGGAACGGCGGGTGGGCGTCGAAGAGGTTGGGGTAGGTGCCGCCAGCGTTGTTGCCCTCGGTGCCTGGCCTGGCCTGCTGCGCCGCGCGCGCGCCGGGCGTGGCCAGCAGCCCACGCAGCATGCGGTGGGCACGGTCACCATCCTGCAGCCGGGCCCAGAAAGCCATCTTCCAGGCCATGGACCAGCCGGTGCCGGCGTCGCCGCGCGCCTCGAGCGAGCGGCGCGCGGCGGCGGCCAGCGCCGGCGTGCGGCGCGGCGAGATCTGGCGGCCCGGGAACAACGCGAACAGGTGCGACACATGGCGGTGCGTGTCGCGCGGCGTGTCCAGCACCGGGTCGCCGGTTTTCTCGTCCAGCCACTCCATCAGCTGGCCCCAGCGCCCGATGCGCGGGCCGGCCAGGCGGTCGCGCACGGCGGCCATCTCGCGCGCGGACGCCTCGTCGCCCAGGGCCGCTGCCGCCTCGGCCGTGTTGTTGAACAGGTCCCACAGGATCTGCTGGTCGTAGGCGACACCGTCTTCCACCGGGCCGTGTTCCGGTGACCAGCCCATCGGCGCCACGAGCCGGCCCTTCAGCGGGCCGTCGGCCACCGGGCGCAGCAGGTCCTGCCAGAAGGCGCAGACCTCCTGCATCAGCGGGTAGGCCGTGTCGCGCAGGAAGACCTTGTCGCCAGTGAAGGCGTAGTGCTCCCAGAAGTGCAGCGCGTACCAGGCGTTGCCGGTCTTGTTCCAAAGGTAGCCCAGGGCGCCGAAGGGGTTGGACTCGGTGCGCACGGTCCAGCCCCGCACGGGCCGGCCATCGGCGCCGAGGAAGCGCTCCTCGCGGGTCGTGAAGTGCTCGCCCCAGGGCGTGATGCCAGGGCGCTCGACGCCGGGCTGGGCCAGGGCGTCGGCCGCGATGCCGGCCACCACGCGGCGGTAGACCGGCACCAGGCTTTGCACGAAGCCGAACAGCGGTCGCGCCAGCTCGGGCAGGTTGGCCGGCTCGGCCGGCCAGTAGTTCATCTGCAGGTTGATGTTGGTGTGGTAGTCCGCATTCCAGGGCGGCGTCGGGCTGGCGTTCCACAGGCCCTGCAGGTTGGCGGGCAGCGCGTCGCGCGAACTGGCGATCAGCAGGTAGCGGCCGTACTGGACATAGAGCGCCTCCAGCTCGGGGTCGCCGCCGCGCGCGGTGTAGGCGGCCAGGCGGGTGTCGGTGGGCAGCGCACGGCGCGCGGGCGTGGTGGCGCCGAGGTCGATCTGCATGCGGCCGAACAGCGCGCGGTGGTCGCGCTCGTGCTCGGCGGCCAGGGCGTCGTAGGATCGTTCGGCCGCCGCAGCCACCTGGGCCGCCACGCGCGGCAGCGGGTCGTCGCCGCTCAGGAAACCGCGGGCCGCGTCGGGCACATAGCTGGTGCCGGCGCCCAGCACCAGGGTCAGGCTGTCGC
Source organism: Burkholderiaceae bacterium (assembly GCA_044226465.1). Lineage (GTDB taxonomy): Bacteria > Pseudomonadota > Gammaproteobacteria > Burkholderiales > Burkholderiaceae_C > Ideonella. Next base: position 12,126 of record JBGAGZ010000063.1, read on the forward strand.
AGCCCTCGAAGACCAGGGTGTCGCCGTCGGCGCGCACCGTGCCGCCCTGGTGCCGCAGTTGCAGCCGGCTGGCGTAGCGCATGGCGTTCGGCGCCTGTGGCGCCTGCGCCAGCGAGCCGGTGGCGGTGATCTGGTCGCCCGCGGCGGCGATGGCCGCGCCGTGCGCGTCCGCCAGGCGCACGCGGCCGGTGTAGCGACCCGGCCGGTCGGCGCTGAAGTGCAGCACCACGAGCTGCGCCGGGTGGCTGGCGAAGGCCTCGCGGTGGTAGGCCACGCCGCCCAGCGTGTAGTCCACTCGGTGGCGGGCGCTGTCGATCCGCAATTCGCGCTGGTAGTGGCGCGGCAGCAGGCCCTCATGCCCCGCCAGCTCGACGAACACGTCGCCGAAGGGCTGGTAGGCGCCCATGGTCTGCGCGTCGCCGGTCCACAGCGTGATCTCGTTGAACTGCAGGTGCTCGCGCGCCACCTGGCCGAACAGCATCGCGCCCAGGCGGCCGTTGCCGATCGGCAAGGCCTCGCGCTCCCAGCCCTCGGCCGTGTCGGGTGCGGGCCGGTCGTAGTGCAGACGGTCGAGCGGGCGGTCGCGCAGCGCGTCGTTCAGGCCGGGCCCGGCCCAGGCCAGGCCGGTGGCGGCGCACAGCAGCCCGGCCACCAGCCGTCGAAGACCGTCTTTCATGCGCCCGTCCGCGGCCGGCCCACGACGATGCCGCGCCCGTGCGGTGCCAGGAAGACGGTGCCGTGTTCCAGCGGGTCGGCGGTCATCGACAGCAAGCGCCCGTAGCGGTGGCGGTCGTCGTTGATGCGCACGAAGGCCTTGCCGCCGTCGTCCGAGCGGAACAGGCCTTCGGCCGGTGCCGCGCCACCAACGGCCACGCGGCCCCACACGTACAGGCTGTGGGCGGTGGCGCCGCCGGGTGTGCCCTTGCCCAGCGCGATCATCCAGGGCTCGGCCACGGGCTGGATGGTTTCAGCGGGCGTGTCCAGCCCGGGCACGTGCAGCAGCGCGTCGGGCAAGGCCAGCCAGAGGTCGCGCACCGTGCCGGGGGCGCAGACCAGCTGCGCCGACTGCCAGGCCTGCAGCTTCGGCAGCCCGGTGAGGCTGGGCTGGAAGTGCTGGCCGCCGTCGACGCTGACCAGCACCTGGCCGTTGGCACGGTCGTGCACGTAGAACACACCGTCGACCGCGCGGTCGGCCACGGCCACCAAGCTCACGTCGCGCGTGGCCGGCCAGCCCTCGCAGAGCTGCCAGGTCTTGCCGTGGTCGCGCGAGCACTGGGCGGCCTGCTTCTCGGGCACCCAGACGAAGAAGCTGCCCTTGGCCGAAACGGCGATGCTGCCGGTGGGCGGGTGGTGCTGGCCCGCCGGCGTGCGCGCGGTGTGCGGCGATGGGCCGAACGGGCGCCAGCTCACCGAACCATCGGGCGACCAGTAGCCGCCATGGGCCGCGAAGTCGGACGTGCGGGCGATGACGGCCGGGTTCAGCTCGGCGAAATCGACCGAGCGGTTGGTCTCGGACGTCGGCGCGAACAGGCCGGCCTGGGGCGTCTTGCCCAGGTCGTCCCAGGCCGCGCCGGAGACGTCGCCCATCGCGCCGAGCAGCGTGGCCCCGCCCGAGGGGCTCCTGATCTCCAGCGTGGCGGTCTCTTCGAGGTTGGCGACGGCGAAGTCCCAGTGCACCACGCCGCCGCGCTGCGCGGCGCCCAGGTCGCCGGTCAGCCACAGGCCGTAGCCGGTGCCGTAGACCGCACGCTCGCCATCGAAGGGGTCGATCTTCACGTCGGCGATCCAATGCCCCATCCTGTCTTCGCCGCGCGTGTAGCCGACGAGCCAGGGGTAGCGGCTGGCGTCGTGGCGCGAGTGCGCGCCCAGCGGCGTCCAGCTGGCGCCGTCGTCGCTCGACACGAACACGTCGTCGCCGGGCTGCCAGCGCTCGATGGTCGACACGACGAGGCGCCCGGGCACCTGGCGGTCGACGTCCAGCCCGGCGAAACCGAAGCCGCGCTCGCCGGGGCCAGGGCGCACCGGCGAGATGTCGGCCCAGCGCCCGGCGGGCGAACGCTTCCATACGCTGCCCCCGCTGGCGTAGCTGGGGTTGACCGCGTGCTGGCCGTCGCCGACGGCGAAGCTGACGTACAGGCTGCCGTCGGGGCCGAAGGCCGCATGCTGCGGCACCTGCGCCGGCGTGCCGGGCTCGCGGGCGAAGCGCTGGCCGCCGTCGTGGCTCACGTAGAGCCCGGGCTGGTCGTGGCTGCCGACATAGACCGAGGGCGTGCCCGTGCCGAGCCGGCCGCTGCGTGCGTCGCACAGCACCAGCGACACATGGCGCGGCGCGAAGGCGGCGACACGCTCGAAGCGCCGGCCGCGGTCGCCGCTTTTCAGCAGGCCGTCCTGCGAGCTGCCGAGCCAAAGCAGCTCGCCCTGGTTCGGGTCGACCTGCAGGCGCTCGCCGCTGCCGCGGCCGTGCCAGTTGCCGCCCAGGCGGATGCCGAGCTCGTGCACCTGCCAAGTGGCGCCACGGTCGGCCGAGGCCAGCAGCGCGCCGGCACGCGACCACTCGTCCAGGTACAGGCCGCCGGCGGCATACAGGCGGTTGGCATCGTTCGGGTCGACCGCCAGGCTCAGCACACCCATCAGGTCGGCATCGGCCTTGGACAGGTGGTCGAGCAGCGGCACCCAGGCTTTGGCCGCCGGGTCGAAGCGGTAGGCACCGCCGATGTCTGTGCGGCAATACAGCAGGCCGCGCTCGCGGGGGTGGAAGAGGAAGCCGTCGATGAAGCCGCCGCCGCCGAAGGGCACGCTGCGCCAGGTGTAGGGGGCGGGAGTGAGGGTGGGGGGCGCCGTGGCCGCACGGGCCGGGGCCGGCGCCAGCGCGCCCGTGCCCCACAGCGCGCCCAGGCCGGCGGCCTGCAGCAGCCGGCGGCGGCGCCACGTTGTGTTCGGGGGTTGCATGTCGGGCCCGTGTTCAGTAGCGGCCCATGCGGACCTTCAGCACCACCGGGCGCTCGGTGAAGTTCAGGCCCCAGTCCACCTGATCGCCGTTCCAGTTTCGCTTCATCGTCCACGCGCCGTGCGGGTCGAACCGGCCCTCCTCGGCACGCAGCAGCACCGGGCCGTGGCCGTTGTCCATCGGCGCGAGCGGCTCGATGCGCACCCGCGCACGCTGGCCCACGACCACGAACTCGTCGTCGCCGATCTGCGCGATGGCCACGCCGCCTGCGGGCGCCGCCGCCGCGGCCGCGGCACGCGCCTTCTCGTTCTGCGGCCACGACAGCTCGCCAAACTGGCCCTCGCCCCAGGACACGACCGCCTTCCAGCCCTTCATTGCGATCGTCTGCGGCTGGTGGTCGTCGGGCTCGGCAACACCATGCGTGCGGCCCTCGAAGGCCCAGCGCGCCCACTGGCGCTGCATCGGCGAGAAGGCGGCGTAGACCGAGGCCAGCGGGGCGACCATCGTCGCATCGGTGGCCTTGGCACCCAGCGGGTGGTTCGAGTAGTCGGCATAGTCGATGCCGAAGGGCGTGATGCCCAGCGCACCGCGGCCGAGGATCTGCCAGCCATAGCGTGCATAGGGCGCGGCGTTGCTGATCTCGGGCACCCACAGCGCGTTGTCGGGCCGCTGGAAGCGGTCCAGCGTGGCGCCGACCTGCGCCGACTCGGGGCTGTAGAGGTCGGGGCCGACCAGGTCGACATGCGGGGCGGCGGCCTTGTAGATGCCGATCACGTCGAAGGTCGGCCCACCGCTGGCGAAGTTGTCCTTCCACGGCGCCATCGGCTCCAGCGGGTTGCGCAACGCGTTGTTCACGTACATCGGCAGGTCGTGCACCGCGCGGCCGGCCTGGGCGATCTCTTCGATGTAGCGCGCGATCGCCCAGGCGTGAAAGTACTCGTCGGCATAGTCGCCGTAGACGGCGCGCCAGGGGCCGGACGCGGCACCAGGCACGGGCGCCTTCTGCCGCGCCAGCACGGCCGCCGGCACGTCTTGCGCGAAGGCGGCTTGCGCGGCCGGGCCGAAGTCGCGCACCAGGCCGTAGGTGCCGACCTCGTTTTCGACCTGCACCATGATCACCGTGTGGCGCTGCGCGTCCACCCGCTTCAGGTGCGACATCAGCGCGACGAAAGCGCGGCGGTCGGCCGCCAGCGTCTGCTCGCCAAACGGCGACAGGCAGTAGCTGACCTTGCCGTCGCGGTCGACCATGCGCGGGAAGCGGTGGTTGTCGGTCTTGACCCAGGCAGGCGTGTACTGCGGGCTGGTGTTCTTCCAGGTTCCGAACCACAGCAGCACCAGGCGCACGCCACGCTGGCGCGCCTGCGCCAGCAGCGTGTCGACGAAGCCGAAGTCGAAGCGTCCTTCCACCGGCTCGACCTGTTCCCAGGCCACCGGCACCGACACCGTGTTGGCGCCCAGGTCGGCCACGGCGGGCCAGACCTGCTTGAGCGCCTCGGGGTAGTGGCTGGAGTTGTGGACCTGGGCGCCGAGCACCAGGTAGGGTGCGCCATCGACCATCAAGGCCGCGCGGCCGTCGCGCTGCACCAGGTGCGGGCGCTGCGGGCCCGCGGGCTCGGCCGCGCCCGCACCGGGGCTCGCCAGCAGGCCGGCCGCGCCCATCGCGACCAGCAGGCCGACGACGCGGCGGCAGAGAAGGAACGCCAGGTTCATGGCTCCAACGCTCAGAACGTGTAGCTCAGGCGCACGGCGTAGCTCGGGCCCACCGCGTGCCAGGCGCGGCCCATCATGCCGATGTGCTGCTGCATCAGCTGCTTGTTGGTCGCGTCGGTCAGGTTGATCGCCTCCAGGCCGATCTGCAGGTTGTCGTCGAAGCGGTAGCTGACGCTGCCGTCGAGTTGGCCGAACGAGTCCTGCCAGGTCGGCAGGGCCCAGGCCACGTTGTGCTGGCCGTAGGTCGGGCTGTCGGGGTTGGAATCCAGCCCGTCGCTGCCGTTGGTGCCGTTGACGTTGACGTTCTGCAGGTACTTCGAGCGCCAGCTGTAGGCCAGGCGTGCCGAGACCGGCCCGCGGTCGTACAGCAGCGCCAGGTTGTAGGCGTTGCGCGAGACGTCCTTGATCGGCAGGTTGCTGAAGCTGCGGCCGTCGGTGTCGCAGCCGTTGAGGTTGCGGTTGAAATTGGTCGCCCCGCCGTCGCTGTTGCAGTAAGCCGCGTACACCGGCGAGTACAGCGTCTGCTTGCTGTCGACGAAGGTGTAGTTGGCCTGCACGCCGAAACCGGCCAGCCAGCCCGGCAGCTTGTCGAAATACTGCTGGAAGGCCAGCTCGAAGCCGTTGAGCTTGCCCTTGGCGCCGTTGATCGGCGCCGTGACGCTGAAATCGTGACCCACGCCGTCCACGTCCTGCAGTTGGATCGTCGCCGTCTGCTTGATGATGATGTCCTTCAGGTCCTTGTGGAAGACGACGAAGGTCAGCGAGTCGGATTTGCCGAAGTACCACTCGGCGGACAGGTCCAGCGACTGCGAGCGCACCGGCTTGAGCAGCGGGTTACCCGAGGCCGTGCCGGTCAGGCTGACGCTGTTGACGGTCTTGGACCCATCGGCGTTGTTGGTGACGTCGGCCGTCTCCGACATCGTGGTGTAGGCCTGCAGGTCGGTGAAGTCGGGGCGCGAGATGCCCGCGGCGTAGCCGGCGCGGAACTGCAGTTGCTCACCCGCCTTCATGCGCAGGTTCAGGCTGGGCAGCAGGTTGGTGTAAGAGTTCTTGAAGTTCTGCGCTGCCGAGAAGCTCTCGATCTCCGGGATCGGCACACCATTGACGACGACGCCGTCCGGGAAGCTCGGCGCCGTGTTGTTGAACACGGTGTAGCCGCTGGCGTTGTTCTCGGTGCGGACCAGGCGCAGGCCGACGTTGCCGTCGACCGGCAGCTTCCAGTCGTCGAAGGCGAAGCGCAACTGGGCATAGGCGGCCTGGGTGCGCTCGCGTTGTTCGTTGGTGCCGGCCGGGTCCGTGCCGAAGGTGGCGGGGCTCCACGGGCTGCAGACGCTCCAGCCCTGCTGTGCGGCCAGTTCAGCGCACAGCGTGTCGTTGTAGGAATGAAGGTTGGCGTAGCTGCCGGGGTAGCCGGCGGCCACCGACACGTCCGGGAAGACCAGGGACGGCACCGCGGCGTTGTTGTTGAAGAAGTTGCCGAAGGTCTGCAGGTGCGTGCCACCCGAGAAGCGCGGGTCGCTCAGGTAGGCCAGATGGTTGATGTTCCAGCCGACCTGCCAGGGCTGGGTGATCGCCGCCCAGTTGTAGCTCGGGTTGGAGTTGGTGGTCGTGGCGTCGCGGTCGGTCAGCCGCACGCCGAAGCGCAGGTCCAGCAGCACCGGGTCGTCGAACTTGTACTTGGCGTCCCCGCGCCAGGCCTTCTCGTTGGCGACGCTCTTGTCCATGTGCTCCATGGTGAACGCCCAGTAGTAGTGGCTGGGGTCGGCCAGGTAGGCGATGTCCTCGGCGTCGAAGTTCAGCCGCGGTACGCCACCACCCAGGGAGATGTTCTCCTTGGGCAGCATCACCCCGGTGGCCACGGTGGAGTCGAAAGCGTCGGTCTTGGCCTTGATGTACTGCAGGTCGGTGGAGAAGCTCCACTGCTCGCTGGCCTTCCACTTGAGGTTCAGGCCGATGTCCTCGGTGGTCGAGTGGCGGTTCTGGAAGCGGGTGTCGGCGCCGAAGTTGATGCCGCCGTCGGCCGGGTCGCGCAGCGTGCCGGTCAGCAGGTTGCCGTTCGGGCCATAGGTGGCGCCCTCGTCGACCGTGATGTTGTAGGGGTTCGATTGCGCGAAGAGCGCGTTCTCGTGCCAGGTCATCTTGTAGTCCGACTTGAAGTAAGTCAGGGCAGACGACAAGTCGTTCTTCTTCCACTGCACGGCGCCGTAGAGGCCCTCGCGCGTGCGGTCGTAGTCTTCGCGGCGGTACTGCGCGCCCTTGGGGATCCAAGTGTTGCTGTCCACCGACTGGCGGTAGTAGGGCTCGACCTGGTAGGTGTCGCTGCGCTGCGCGCTCTCCGAGTGGGCGAAGTCGATCAGCGCACCGAACTGGCCGAATTCCGTGTCCCAGCGGTTGGACGCCATGATCGACGCGTCGGGCGACCATTTCTCGCGCAGCTGCGACCAGGTCGACTTGGCGCTGAGCACCACCTTGCTGCCGGGGAAGTCCAGCGGCAGGTAGGTGCGCAGGTTCACCAGGCCGCCGATGGCGCCTTCGATCTGCTCGGCCGAAGGGTTCTTGTAGACGTCCACCCCGGACATCAGCTCGGGCGGCACGTCCTCGAAGTTCAGCGCCCGGCCACCGTTGGCCGAGAACGAGTCGCGGCCGTTCAGCTCGGAGCGCACGAAGTTCAGGCCGCGCACCTGCACGCCCGAGCCCTCGATCGAGAAGTGCTCGGGGTCGTTCTTGGCCAGGGTGCGGTCGATGGTGATGCCGACCATGCGCTGCAGCACCTCGGTGACCGAGCGGTCGGGCAGCTTGCCGATGTCGTCGGCCGCGATCGAGTCGACGATCTCGTCCGAGTTCTGCTTGATCTTCTGCGCCGATTGCAGCGCCGCGCGCTGCCCGGTCACGACCACGGTCTCGACCTTGTCGGCGGCGGCCGGCGCGGCGGCCGATTGCGCCGCAGCCAGTCCGCTCCACAGCAGGGCCGCCTGGGCCGCCGCGATTGACAACGCTGTCCTCTGAAATTGTCTCATGTCGTTGCTCTCTTTTGATGTTTCAGGGCTGGTCCCTCCGAGGGGACGGACGGGGTGCGAGCGGCGTGGGCCGCTACAGCGGGGGAATCATCCGGACGGGGCGGGTGGCGGGCGCTCGTGTGTCATCGGGCCGCCCCTCACACGCCGCAGAACCGGTTGACCAGGTTCTCGAGGTATTCCTGCCGGCCCGACACCGGCGCCACGTCGGCGTTGGCGGCGAGCACCTGATCGGCAAGCTGCTCGATGGACACCCGGCCGGCAAGGATGTCTTGCCCGGCCCGCTGCTCCCAGCCGGCGTAGCGCGCGTCGAGCGCGCCCTGCAGCCGGCCGTCGCGCACCATCTTCTCGGCCACCAGCAGCGCGCGGGCGCAGACGTCCATGCCGCCGATGTGGCCGTGGAACAGGTCCTCGGCATCGAGGGACTGGCGGCGCAGCTTGGCGTCGAAATTCAGGCCGCCCGTGCCCAGGCCGCCTGCCTGCAGCACGTGGTACAGCGCCATCGCGGTGTCGGGCAGGTTGTTCGGAAACTGGTCGGTGTCCCAACCCAGCTGCGGGTCGCCGCGGTTCATGTCGATGCTGCCCAGGATGCCCAGCGCCGCGGCGGTGGCGATCTCGTGCTCGAAGCTGTGGCCGGACAGCGTGGCGTGGTTGGCCTCGATGTTGACCTTGACCTCCTTCTCCAGCCCATAGCGCACCAGGAAGCCATAGACGCTGGCGACGTCGAAGTCGTACTGGTGCTTGGACGGCTCGCGCGGCTTGGGCTCGATCAGGATCGTGCCCCTGAAGCCGATCTTGTGCTTGTGCTCGACGACCAGGTTCAGGAAGCGGCCCATCTGGTCCAGCTCCTGGCCGATGCGGGTGTTGAGCAGGGTCTCGTAGCCCTCGCGGCCGCCCCACAGCACGTAGTTCTCGCCGCCCAGCTTCAGCGTCGCATCCATCGCGTCGCGCACCTGCAGCGCGGCCATCGCGAACAGGGCCGGGTCGGGGTTGGTGGCGGCGCCGGACATGAAGCGACGGTGGCTGAACAGGTTGGCGGTGCCCCACAGCAGCTTCATGCCGGTGCGCTGCTGGTGCTCGCCCAGCACATCGACCATGCGCAGGAAGTTGTCGTGGCTCTCGCGCGGCGTGGCGCCCTCGGGGGCCACGTCGCGGTCGTGGAAGCAGTAGTAGGGCGCGCCCAGCTTGGCGAAGAACTCGAAGGCCGCCTCGGCCTTCAGCTTGGCGAGCTCCATCGGCGAGCCGCCTTCGAACCAGGGCCGCTGGAAGGTGCCGGCGCCGAACGGGTCCAGCCCGGTCCAGCAGAAGCTGTGCCAGTAGCAGACGGCGAAGCGCAGATGGTCCTCCATGCGCTTGCCCAGCACGATGCGGTTCTTGTCGTAGTGGCGAAAGGACAGCGCGTCGGTGCTGTCCTCGCCCCGGTAGCGGATGGGTTCGATGTGGTCGAAGTAGCTGGCCATGGAGATTTATGGATAAATCAAATTGAGAGCGTCTTGCCTGGGGCGAAATCAGCCGCGGACCCGCGCTGCCGGCGGCCGAGCAGCCTGCTGGCAGGCCGTGCATGGCGCGAGCCGGGCCAGGCGATGGGCCGCCGGCGCGCGGTCGCGTGTCGTCATGGGGTGGAAGCTGCTGGTCATTTCAATGATTTATGGATAAATCAGTCTGAACGAAGTTAACTTCTTTGCAAGCTTAAGCGCTGCCCTGCGCGGCGAACATTGGGACAACCCGCTGGTAGACCTGCCTGAACCGCTCCAGCCGTGGCTGCAACATCTCCTGGTGCAAGCTGCGCGGCCGATAGCTGGCGGCCAGATCCGGTGGCGGGCAGACATCGTCCTCCCGGCCACCGGCTGCCATCCAGGCCAAACGGGCAGCCCCCAAGGCCCCGCCCGCTTCGCCGCCCGCATGCACGCGCATCTCGACGCCCAGCGCGTCCGCCAACAGCTGCGCCCACAGGCCACTGCGCGCTCCGCCGCCCACGAGAGACAGGCCCCCCACCTCGGTGCCTGACGCTTGCAGGGCGGCCAGGCCATCGGCCAGCCCGAACGCCACGCCCTCGAGAACCGCGTAGCCGCAGGCGGCCCGAGTGGTCTCATGGGTCATGCTGAAAAGCACGCCCTGCGCAAACGGGTTGTTGTGGGGTGTGCGCTCACCTGCCAGGTAAGGCAGGAACAGCGGCGCGTTGGTCAAACCGTCGGCCGGCAGGCTGGCCACCTCCGCCAGCAGCGCCGCCTCGTCGACCGCCCCGCTCAACCTGACGAACCACTTCAGGCAACTGGCGGCCGACAACATCACACTCATCTGGTGCCAGCGTTGCGGCAAGGCATGGCAGAAGGCATGCACGGCCGAAGCCGGGTTCGGCCGGTAGCGGTCATTGACCACGAACAGCACCCCCGAAGTGCCCAGCGACAGGAAGCCGTCCCCAGGGCGGGTGGCCCCGATGCCGATGGCGCTCGCCGCGTTGTCGCCCGCGCCACCCGCGATCACCACTTCGGGCCCCAGGCCCCAGGCGCGAGCGAGCTCTGGCCGCAGGACGCCGGACGGTTGGTTGCTCTCGACCAGGCGCGGCATGTGCGCACGGCTGAGGTGGCAGGCTTCGAGCAGGGCGTCAGACCAATCGCGCGCCGCCACATCCAGCCACAGCGTGCCCGCGGCGTCTGACGGCTCGGACACCTTCTCACCGCTGAGCCGCAGGCGAAGCCAGTCCTTGGGCAGCAGCACACAGCGGGTGCGGGCGAAGATCTCGGGCTCATGCTTCTCCACCCACAGCAGCTTGGGCGCGGTGAAGCCCGGCATGGCCAGGTTGCCGGCCACGGCGTGCAGCATAGGTGCCCGTGCGGTGAGCTCGGCACACTCAGCGTGGCTGCGGCCGTCGTTCCACAGGATGGCAGGGCGCAGCACCTGGTCACCTTCGCCCAGCAGCACGGCGCCGTGCATCTGGCCGGACAGGCCGATGGCGCGCACGCGGGCGAAGGCGTCGGGATGAGCCGCCCGCAGCTGCGCCACGGCGCGCTCGGTGGCCTGCCACCAGTCCTCGGGCGACTGCTCGGCCCACAGCGGCTGCGGGCGAGACACCGACAACGGCGAGCCTGCCTGGCCGACGATGCCGGCGCCACCGTCGAGAAGCAGCAGCTTGACTTCGGACGTGCCCAGGTCGATGCCGAGGTACATCAGGCGGCCTCTTGCGGCTCAGGCCGGGCTCGCACGGCCGAGGGCCGGTCCACCCACGACTGGCCAGCACGCGCCAACCGGCATTCGCACGAACGGCGCAGCAAGGCCGCCCGCCGGGTGGCCGTGAGCAGCTTGGGGTGGCCCGCGGCGGGGGTGGGCAAGGCTAGTCTCCGGGTGCTTATTTTTCAGAATTCGGCCGATATTAGTTCGGACTGCGAACGAAATAAAAGGCGTGTAAACCCCTAGCGGAGCACAGGTGGCGCACGCCCAGACTGGCGCCGCCTTGGAGGCGAAACGCGCCCGTGGAAGCCATGACCGCCGAACCCATCCGCAAGATCGTCATCGTCGGCGGCGGCACCGCCGGCTGGATGGCCGCGGCGCCGCTGGCGCAGCGCCTGCGCCAGGGGCATTCGCGGCCCTGCGAAATCGTGCTGGTCGAGTCGCCCGAGATCGGCACCGTGGGCGTGGGCGAGGCCACGCTGCCGACGATCCGCCACTACAACCAGTCGCTGGGGCTGGACGGGGCCGACTTCATCCGCCGCACCCAGGCCAGCTTCAAGCTGGGCATCGAGTTCTGCGACTGGGGCCGGTTGGGCCACCGCTTCTTCCACGGCTTCGGCGACTTCGGCCCGCCGATCGATGGGCACCCGGCCCACCAGGCTTGGCTGCGCCTGCACCACGGCGGCGGCATGGCCTCGTACGAAGACTGGTCGACCCCGACCGTGATGGCGCGGCAGCACCGCTTCACGCCGCCGGTGGGCGAGCAAGCCTCGGCGGCCAATGCCTACGCCTACGCTTTTCATTTCGACGCCGGCCTGTACGCCGCCTACCTGCGCGACTACGCGATGCAGCGCGGCGTGCAGCGCGTCGAGGCGCGCATCGTCGACGTTCTGCTGCGGCCCGAAGACGGCTTCGTCGCCGCGCTGGTGCTGGCCGACGGCCGGCGCATCGACGGCGACTTGTTCATCGACTGCTCGGGCTTCCGCGCCCTGCTGATCGAGGGCGCGATGCAGGCCGGCTACGAGGACTGGAGCGCTCTGCTGCCTTGCAACAGCGCCCAGGCCGTGCCCAGCGCCCGGGTGGCGCCGCTGACGCCCTTCACCCGCTCCACCGCGCGCGCGGCGGGCTGGCAGTGGCGCATTCCGCTGCAGCACCGCACCGGCAACGGCCACGTCTACTGCGACCAATTCACCAGCGACGACGAGGCCACCCGCGTGCTGATGGCCGGGCTCGACGGCGAAGCGCTGGGCGAGCCGCGCACGCTGCGCTTCACCACCGGCCGGCGGCGGCAATGCTGGGTGAAGAACGTGGTGGCGGTGGGCCTGTCCTCAGGCTTCCTCGAGCCGCTGGAATCGACCAGCATCCAGCTCATCCAGGACGGCGTGGGGCGGTTGATCGAGCTCTTCCCCGACCGGCGTTGCCAGCCCGCCCTGGCGGCCGAGTTCAACCGACGCATGGCCGCGCAGTACGCCTCGATCCGCGACTTCATCGTGCTGCACTACAAGCTCACCGAGCGCACGGACACCGCGTTCTGGCGCTACTGCGCGGCCATGCCGATCCCGGAGACGCTGGCGCACCAGATCGAGTTGTTCCGCAGCAGCGGGCGGGTCGCCATCCTCGACCCGGAGGGCTTTCGCGAGCCTTCGTGGGTGTCGATCATGATGGGCCTGGGCCTGGTGCCCACCGCGTGGGACCCGCTGCTCGACCGCTATGACGAGGCCGCGCTGCGCACGCATTTCGAACGCGTGCGCCAGGCCATCGCCGGCACCGTCGCCGGCATGCCGGACCACGCCGCCTTCATCGCGCGCTACGTGCAGGCCGCGCCGCCGGCCTAGAAGGTGACCTGGGGCCACACCCGCGCACCGCGACAATCGGCGCAGCCTCACCCTGCGCCCGCCGCCCCGCTGTGACCCCTGCCCCCGCCGCCCCGTCCGCCCACCCCTCGCTGGCCCGCTGGCACCGCCTGGCCGTCGTCACCGTGCTGGGCTTTGCCTCGGGCCTGCCGCTGGCACTCACCGGCCAGGCGATGCAGGCCTGGCTGAGCCTGGACGGGCTGGACCTGAAGACCATCGGCTTCCTGAGCCTGGTGGGCCTGCCCTACACGTTCAAGTTCCTCTGGGCGCCGCTGATGGACCGCTTCGACCTGCCCTGGCTGGGCCGGCGGCGCGGCTGGCTGGTGCTCACCCAGCTGGCGCTGGCCGGGGCGCTGTGGGCCTTGTCGACCGCGTCGCCGCGCGGTGCGCTGGCCTGGTTCGGCCTGCTCGCCGTGTTGGTGGCCTTCCTGTCGGCCTCGCAGGACGCGGTCTACGACGCCTACCGCAGCGACCTGCTGCCCGCGCGCGAGCGCGGCATGGGCTCGTCGCTGAACACGCTGGGCTACCGCATGGCGATGATCCTGTCCGGCGGCGTGGCCTTCATCTGGGCCGACCCGGTGCAGGGCGGCGGCATGAGCTGGCCCCAGGTCTACCGCATCATGGCCGGGCTGATGGCCGGCGCGGCGGTGTTCAGCGCGCTGGCCCTGCCGCGCCTGCCCATGCCCGATCGGCCGGCCTCGCCCATGCGGCGCGACCTGCTCGGCTTCGGCGCCGTGGTGGCCGCGGTGGCCGTGGGCTACGGCGTGACCGGCGCCGGCTTCGACGCCGCCCACGCCGCGTTCGCCGACGCGCTGGCCGCGCACCCCGGCTGGCGTGGCTGGCTCGACCTGGGCCTGCTGCTCGCGGGCATCGCCGTCACGCTGCCGCTGGCCGCCTGGGCCGCGCGGCGGGCCCGCTTCGAGACCCTGCTGTCGGGCCTGGCGGACTACTTCGCCCAGCCCGGCGCCAAGGCCATTCTGGTCTTCGTCGTGCTCTACAAGCTGGGTGACGCCTTCGCTGGCGCGCTGCTGACGCCCTTCTTGCTGCAGGGCATGGCCTTCAGCCAGGCCGAAGTCGGGCTGATCAACAAGATCTTCGGCATCTGGCTGTCCATCCTGGGTGCGCTGCTGGGTGGCGGGCTGATGCTGCGTGTCGGCCTGTACCGCGCGCTGATGGTGTTCGGCATCTTGCAGATGGCCAGCAACCTGGGCTTCTGGTGGCTGGCGGTGAACGGCCAGGCCGCGCTGCCGGGCTTCGTGATGCCGGCCTTCGACCTGGGCTTCGTCAAGCTGGCCCAGGCCACGCCGGTGGACGGCGGCCTGCTGCTGGTGATCGCCAGCGAGAACCTGACCGGCGGCATGGGCACGGCCGCCTTCGTCGCCTTCCTGATGAGCCTGACCAGCCAGCGCTTCTCGGCCACGCAGTACGCGCTGCTGTCGGCCTTCGCGTCGATCGGCCGGGTCTGGGTGGGCCCGCTGGCCGGCGTGCTGGCGGGCAGCATCGGCTGGCCGATGTTCTTCGTCGTCTCCACCGTGATGGCCCTGCCCGCCCTGGCCATGCTGCGCTGGCTGCGGCCCAGCGTGCAGGCGCTGGAAGCGGGTTGACGCGAATCGCCGCCCCGCGCACCACACCCCACAATCGGCCTGACGCTGCCCCGCCACCCGACGCCCCATGAGCTTTCGTTTCGACGGCGACCCCGAACTGCACCTGCCCCCGCTGGCCCACCGCGGCGGCTGCAGCTGCCCGCTGCACGCCCGCCGCCGTGCCGGCGCCTGGCTGCTGGCGGCGCCGGCCTCGGTGGCGCTCGCGCCCGGCGGCGCCCTGGCGCAAGACGGCGTGCGCAGCCAGGTGGGCCGCGAGTCCAAGTTCACCCAGTTCGTCTCGGCCGAGCAGGTCGAGCAGGCGGCGTCGCAGCAATACGGCCAGATGAAGCGCGAGGCCGCGGCCAAGGACGCACTGGCGCCGGACAACCACCCGCAGGTCCTGCGCCTGCGCTACATCTCGCAGCGCATCATCCCCTTCGCCCCGGCCTGGAACCGCCGCGCCGCGCAGTGGCCCTGGGAGGTGGTGCTGATCGGCAAGAACGAGCTCAACGCCTTCTGCATGCCGGGCGGCAAGATCGCCTTCTTCACCGGCATCCTGTCGCGGCTGCAGCTGACCGACGACGAGGTGGCCATGATCATGGGCCACGAAATGGCCCACGCGCTGCGCGAGCACGCCCGCGAGCGCATGGGCAAGACGGCGGCCACCCGCGTCGGCGCCGGCCTGCTGAGCACCCTGCTCGGCCTGGGCAACCTGGGTGATGCGGCGCTGAACATCGGCGCCCAGCTGCTGACGCTGAAGTTCAGCCGCGAGGACGAGAGCGAGGCCGACCTGGTCGGGCTGGACCTGGCCGCGCGTGCCGGCTTCGACCCGCATGCCGGCATCTCGCTGTGGCAGAAGATGATCAAGGCCGCCGAGGGCGCGCCGCCGGAGTTCATCTCCACCCACCCCACCGGGCCGACACGCATCCGCGACATCGAGGCCGCGCTGCCCAAGGTGCAGCCGCTGTACGCCGCGGCCCCGAAGCCGACCAAGGTCTACGGGCCGCCGCCCGCGCCACGCTAGGGCCTGCCCTGGCTACCAACGTGCGGGCAACGGGCCTTTGAGGCGCAGGCCTTTCGCCTCGGGCGCGACCAGGCCGCCGGTCGCCAGGTCCTTCATCAGGCGGCTGACCATCTCGCGCGAGCAGCCCAGGTGGTGCGCGATCTGCTGGTGGGTCAGCCGCTCGGCGATCCACAGGCTGCCGTCGGGCTGGGGCACCGCGTTCGATTCCAGCAGCAGCTTGAGCCGGCCGTAGACGTCGTTCAGCGCCAGCTGCTTGGCCGACAGCGTGGCGGCGCGCGCGCGGCGGATCACCTTGGCCAGCAGCTCGAAGGCGAAGGCCGGCTCCTCGGCAATGTGGCGCGACAAGGTCATGCGGGTGATCACCGCGCAGGTCGTGGGCTTCAGCGTGATGACGCTGGCCGAGCGCGGGCCGCCGTCCAGGCTCATCTCGCCCAGGTATTCGCCCGGGCCGTAGACGCCGTAGGTGATCTCGCGGCCGTTGCTGCCTTCGGAAAAGGCCCGCAGCTGGCCCTCGAGGATGATGTACAGCGTGTCGCCCTGGTCGCCCTCCTGGATCAGCAGGGTGTCCTTGCGGTAGCGGCGCACCTCGCCGCGCGCGGCGAGAGCGGCCAGCGCGGGGGTCAGCGGCCCGGTCGAGCCGTCAGGGGGCGGTGGCGCGGGCGGCTTGGGGGGCGGCATGGCGCGCATGCTAGCGCCGCCCCCGCCGCCGTGGCATCACGCCACGGTGCAGGCCCGGCCATAGTCGCCCGCCAGCAACGGGCCCAGCTCGGCCGTGCCGCCGAAGCGCGCCCGCGCACCGGGGGGCAGGCCGTCGGCGTCGAGCTGGCGCCGCAGCGTGCCCACCAGCGGCGGCAGCACCGCCACCTGCTTGACCAGCGCGCGGATGCTCTCGGCCCCGGTCTTGGCGCGCAGGTTGGCGATCTGCGTGCGCACGGTCGCGATCTTCACGCCATGGCGCTCGGCCACCTCGTTCGGGCTCAGGCCTTCACAGAGTGCGGCCAGCACCTGCTCTTCGCTGGGCGACAGCCGGTACTCGCGGGCGAAGCCGTGCACCGCCAGGCTGCCGCAGACCTCTCGCCGGCCCAGCACCAGCAAGGTGGCGGCCGAGCCGGCCTGGCTGACCTCGCCCGGCGCCGCCAGCGGCACGACCGAGATGCCGGCGCGCTGCTCGCCCTCGCCCACCGTCAGCAATCGGCGCAGGCCGCGGCTGGCCGCGGCGTGCAGTGCGTTGTGCAGCGGCGCCACGTCCTTGGCCAGGCGGGCGCGCAGCTCGCGGCCCAGCAGCTGCAGCGGGTGCTGCGCGTCCAGGCTGGCGCGGGCGGCGTGGTTGGCGTGCAGCACCTGGCTGCCCTCGGCCAGCAGCAACAGGCCGTAGTCGATCTCGTCGAGCAGCAGCGTCATCAGCCGCGCCACCAGCGCAGCGCCGCCGCGGCGCTCGGGGCCGCGGTAGCCCAGCGCATCGGCCAAAAGTGCGGCCATGGGCTCGGTGGCCGATGAGCGGGTGTCGCTGGCCGAGTGCAGCGAGCGGGAGTGGGATGCAAGCAGTTCCAACATGGTGACCTCCTTGGCGCGTCGCCCGGGCGCTGTGTGCGCAGGGGTGCGACGCTGGGGCACAGCTTAGGCAGCGGGGGCGTTGGCAGGCGGCCACTTTGACCGACACGGCTTGTGACAAATTCACATCGCCGGTTGCGCCAGGGACAGAATCGCCGCATGGACGCTGCCTGGTTGGACGGACTGCTGCGCTACTGGTCGCCCGACGAGATTAGGGCCAATCTGCTGATCTTCTTCAACCTGGCCGGCGCGCTGCTGCTGGGCATGCTGGTCGGCTTCGAGCGCTCGTACCGCGGCCGGGCCGCCGGCATGCGCACCTACGCCCTGGTCTGCATGGCCTCGTGCGCGCTCACCGTGGTGGCCGGCTACCCGCTGCAGTGGTACGGCGGCGCGGTGGGCCAGTGGTCCGCCACGCAGCCGCTGCCCGACCCGACGCGGGTGATCCAGGGCATCGCCACCGGCGTGGGCTTCATCGGCGCCGGGGTCATCCTGAAGGACGGGCTGCACATCAGCGGCCTGACGACCGCGGCTTCGATCTGGGCCGCCTCGTCGATCGGCGTGCTGGTGGGCCTGGGCTTCTACTCGGCCGCCTTCCTGCTGGCCGGGCTGACCGCCAGCTGCATGATGTGGGCCGGCCGGCTGGAAGGCTGGCTGCCGATGCGCCACGCCATCGCGCTGGTGGTGGGCTTCCCGGCGGGCTCGGTGCCGCCGCAGGCCGAGCTGGGCGAGCGGCTCGCGGCACTCGGCTACAGCATCGCGCCCGGCTCGTTCGCGGTGCGCCACGGCGAGGGCCGCACCGAATGGCGCTTCGTCGCGATCGGCTCGGGCCGCAAGGACGTGCTGCCGCTGACCGAGCTGTCGACCAACTTGCTGCGCGACGCCCGCATCACGACGCTGGACATCCAGCACGCGCGGAACTGAGGCACCCGGCGCCGGGGTACCAGCGCCACCCTCCGAGAGGGTGCTCGGCCGCTTCGACAGCGGCCGTGCGCTGGCCGCGCGCTCTCCGCGCTGCGGCTCAGGTCCCGCCGACGTAGGGGTTGGTGCGCCGCTCGCGGCCGAACGTGCTTTCGGGCCCGTGGCCGGGGATGAACACGGTGTCGTCGCCCATGGGCCACAGGCGCTGGGTGATGCTGGCGATCAGCGTGGCGTGGTCGCCGCCGGGAAAGTCGGTGCGGCCGATCGAGCCGGCGAACAGCACGTCGCCGACGAAGCAGCGCTTGGCCTCGGCGCTGTGAAAGACCACGTGCCCCGGCGTGTGGCCTGGGCAATGGCGCACCGCCAGCGTGCTGTGGCCCAGCGTGACCGTGTCGCCGTCGGCCAGCCAGCGCGTGGGCGTGAACGCCTCGGCCGGCGGAAAGCCGAACATCTTGCTCTGCTGCGGCAGACCGTCGATCCAGAACTGGTC